>VBAW01000027.1 GCA_005888635.1 Candidatus Bathyarchaeota archaeon
GGTTCTAGGCGCAGGATGGAACCGTCGACTGTTTTTTTGATCGCAGATTAAGCGTGGAGATCAGCGTGAATATCCTGCGACCTCAAAATGGCTGCCGCGATTCGGGATCAGGGCTTGTTCCAGGCGATTTTTCCGTCGCGAAATGTCTTTCGCATGACAGAGAGGAACATTTTCTCAGTCAGCTTACCAGTCTGAGTATTCCGTGGACTAGGATGATAGGAGCAAATGATGGCAGGGATTCCTTCGCCAAGCTTCAACACTCTTCCGTGGCCGAATTTTGCAGACAATGCCGTGAGATTGTACTTGCTCCGAATCACTCTCATGACAGCGTTGAAGGCGAACTGTCCAAGGCAGAGAACTGCCTTCAGATCTATTAGCGAGTCTATTTCGCTGGCGAGATACCCGGAGCAGTTCGTTGTCTCTTGTGTCGAAGGTTTGTTGTCGGGCGGCGCGCACTTTACCGCGGCTGTCACATACGCGCCATTTAGTTTCAGCCCATCCTCTGAGTTTTGTGACGTGGGCTGATTTGCGAGACCCATCTTGTAGAGCGCTTTGTAGAGAAAGTCGCCGCTTCGATCTCCAGTGAAGACCCGGCCCGTCCGGTTCCCACCATGCGCCGCAGGAGCAAGACCGACAATCAACAACGAAGCGTCCGGGTCCCCGAACCCGGGAACAGGCCTTCCCCAATACTGCCAGTCTAAGAATTCCTTTCTCTTGTTCCGAGCGACCTCTTCGCGATACTCAACCAAGCGCGGGCAGCGTCGACAGCTGACCACTTGAGCCCGAACTTTGAGTAATGGACTCGCAGAGGACAGGATGGGACCCGCTACTTCCTGGGTTGCTGGAATTTCCAAGCATCAAGATTCTCGTGAATAGCCGAGACCCATGTCAGCGCTACCTGTTCCGGAATGGTCAGTAGAACCTTTCCAATATGCTTGCACAACTGACGAGTCTCAATGGCGCGTTCCCAATCGCCACAATCGTGAACGATCGTCTTCGAAGCCATGTCCATTTTGAGTGTGTAGTCTCTGATCTTAGCGTCGATGGTTTTCAGGTTGGCCTCTTTGATCTTCACGTCTTCATGTGGAATCGTGAAGGATCTAGCAAGTCGTGTCTCGCCCATTATGGTTCCTAGAAGGTCTACAAGCTTTGCTCGGTCTTCGCCTCCCCTAGTAAATTCTCCTAGCCCTACTGGTTTTTCCTTGGCCTGCCTTAGGTTTGTTCTCGCGCGCTTGAGCGCTTCCTCCTGCGCCGGGGTGAGTTTGTCCAGCATCTTCAGGATGCTCAACCCGTTCTCTACTGCGTATCCGTGAAAGTGGTTGTTGAAGTAACCGTAGGTGGTTTTGACCGAGCCCTCGACCTCTTTCACCTTGGGTAGCCAATCGGCCAATTCTTTCTCGGTGTAATGATAGTCATACCAGGGTCTCTGGCCACGACCATGCCAACGAATGTAAGCAAAGTCAGCTGTCACATGCACCTCAGGGGGTAGAAGTGGCTCGTCAACAACTGTGTAGGCGACGTTGTATTTGGAAAGAATTCTCCAAGTCTCGTCTCGTAGCCAGGATTTGTGCCGGAATTCTATGGCATACTTGAAACCGTGAGGTAAGAGTGAGAGGAATTCTTCGAGATGGTTAGAATCAAACTTGTATCTCGGAGGTAGCTGGATGAGTAGGCAGCCGAGCTTTCCACTGTTGTTAAGTGGAAGCATAAGGTTGGCGAATCTGTCTAGTTCTTCTTCGATCGGCTTTCCGAGTGCTTCCAGTCTCTCATGAGTTATGGTCTGCGGAATCTTGGCGTTAAATACGAAGTTGCGTGGGGAATATCTGTCCCATCCTATCACCATGCCCTCTTTTGGAAACGCGTAGAAGGTGGAATCTATCTCGACTGTCGGGAATATTTTGCTGTAGAATCCGAGCTTACTCTCGGTTGAGGTGGGGTAGAATACTGCGACCCATTCAGCGTATGACCAGCCGGAGGTCCCGAGGAGGAATCGGCCCGTGTTCGCCAACCTCTATCCTTAGTAATTGGAATCGGAATGGATTCTTGAAGATATGTCTCAGCTACTAGTTGGAGCAGGAGGCTGGGCCTACTTCCAGGTCCCAGGAACAGACAGCCTCGAAGCGTATTCTCAAGCGTTCGACCTCGTCGAGCTGAACAGCAGTTACTATCATCTGCCGTCTATCTCCTCAGCCTCTGAATGGCGAAAGAGAGTCCGAGACGAATTCCGTTTCTCGGTAAGATGCCCCCGGATCCTTGTTGATCACTATGGCCTAAACCTTCTCCCGGGTGCTCGTTTGCTCATAGAGAGACTGGAAGAAGTTTGCGAGAAGCTCGAAGCAGAGGTCATGACGATTCTGATTGGTGCCGGTTCGCCGATCAAAGAAAGCGAACTGGCCGCTAGAGTTAGAGACTTTCTTGGAACATTCAGTTCTGGCGGGACCGCTGTATCGCTCGAATTCAGAGGTATGAGACCCTCCGGCGAGGTTTTCGACCTTATGAAAGAGTCGGGGGCGATCCACTCTGTCGATCTCTCGAATAGTGAGCCTCGTTATGAGGGGAGAGTGTTGTACAGTCGGCTGTTTGGAAAGGGAGAGGAGAACATATACGAATTTGACGACAGGGAGCTGAAGGAGATTGCGAAGAAGGCTTCAGCCCCGAAATTCGAGAAGAGTATCCTTGCCTTTCACGGGGTACGGATGTACCGGGACGCGGGACGAGTCAAATCATTTATCGAGAAAGGATACTTCCCCAAGATAAAAAGTGGCGTCGGGACAGAGTCGATCCGAGAGGTGTTGAGCGATGCCCGATTTCCAACCACAAAATCACGTCTCTTGAAGGATCATGGATGGAAAGTCTTCCAAGATACTGACGAAGTAAGGAAGATCTCAACTGTCCTAGAGAAGCTACCAGAGGGAGAATTCAACAGCTTAAACGATCTGATGGCTGAACTTCGAAGCCACTAGGGTTCATCTCTCTAGAGTCAAGCGTCTCATTTCTCCACGGGAAGATTCTTTCGAGCAGACCATTCGTGCCATGATCCAACATAGTTCCTGACCTTTCCATATCCCAGTGATCGAAGAGCATAGTATGCGGCCGCGGCTCGAGCTCCCCGATGACAGTAAGTAATCACCACCGCCGATCGATTTTTGTTCAATCCTCTCTTCTTCAGAACGCTAGCCATTTCGGATCTTGTCTTGAACCTCTTTCCATCATCGATGAAGTTTGTCCACTCAAGCCATCGAGCACGAGGGATTCGTCCTCGGCGTTTGTCGCATTCTCGTCCCTCCTCGCCTGTGAACTCTCCTTCGCTGCGCACGTCCAGGATTTGGGCCGACCTATCTGAGCGAATCTCGTCGGCCGTGGCGAGCACTCTTGACATGGGTCTGATTCGGAAGATCTTAGCATCTGGTTCTAGAGGCCTGTTTTCAGTAGGAAAATCAGACTTGCGCCAAGCTTGGAATCCGCCTTCAAGAAGGAAGACTTTGTGTGCTCCGGTGTATTCTAGCATCCACCCGACCCTCGCGGCTCGCATTCCGAAACCAGATTCATAGACAACAATCGTCTCCTTGCCTGTTAGTCCCAGCTTTCCCAATCGCTGACCGAGATCTTCATGGAATTTCCGAAGACCCTTCCGGTCAGTTCCCGGAACAAAGTAGTGGAATAGGTCGGCGTGTATGGCTCCGGGAATGTGCGATTTGACGTAGGATTGTCGTGATCTAGAGTCTAGGATTGCTAGGTTTTTCGAGTGTAGGTGAATATTTAGCCAGTTTGTGGTGACGCTGACTTTCAGTGTCTTCGCTGGTCCTCGACTATTCAGGCTTTAGGATTTGGACTTCGACTGTTGCGAGCTGTTTGAACTTCTGTGCGTCCTGTTCTGATCCAACTATTACTCCATAGTGCATTGGTATTGCCAGTTTAGGCTCTACCATTTTCGCGGCTTGGGCTGCTTCGTCCGCAGTCATGACGTAGGTCCCGCTCACTGGGAGAAGCGCCACATCCGCCTTAAGACCTTTCATCTCCGGAATTGCATCAGTATCGCCCGCATGGTAGACTCTGACACCTTTGATTCCAATGACGTAGCCTGCTTTCCCATCCTCCTTTGGATGGAAGACCTTTCCGGGCTCTCGGAACTTGTTCAGATTGTAGGCGGGTACAACGTCAATTGAGATGTCTCCGAGTTTGAGCTTGTCCCCAGGCTTCACCGCCTTCACTTCTTTGACTTTGAGGCTGGACAGTTCTTTCTTGACTGCTGGAATGGTTACGATGGTCGTGTTCTCGTTGACGACCTTCTTGATGTCATCCATTGAGAAATGGTCAAAGTGTTCATGAGTAATTAGTAGAATATCGGCTTTTTCAGACGTCGGGCGGATTTTGAAGGGGTCGATGACTACGGTCTTCCCGTTCTTGATCCGGAAAGAGTCGTGTCCGAGCCAGCTTATCTTTAGGCCCTGATATTCGTACAAGATAGTACGATCTCATGGATCCACGGTTCTCGATAATTAAGTCTTGCAAGATACGTTCTCGCATTCATCTTCTGTTCAAGAATACGCATAAATCGCTCCGAGTCCGCTAATCTAGTAATCGTTCATGCATGACGTAATAATTATCGGTTCGGGGTCCGCGGGATATACTGCAGCCATCTACGCTTGCCGAGCTGGACGAAAGACGCTGGTCCTAGCAGGGTCGATTCCAGGTGGTCAACTGATGATTACTTCAGACGTTGAGAATTTCCCCGGCTTTCCGGAGGGAGTGCTGGGCCCCGAACTGATGGAGAAGCTGCGGCGGCAGGCGGAGAAATTCGGACCGGAAATAATCTACGATGACGTATCATTCGTGGACTTTTCATCTAGGCCTTTCAAGGTAGTGGCTGGTGGGAAGTCGTACGAGGGGAAGAGCGTAATCATCGCCACCGGCGCGAACGCCAAGTGGCTTGGGTTGCCCTCGGAGACCAAGTTTAGGGGAAGGGGAGTCTCCAGTTGCGCGACCTGTGATGGATTCTTCTTCAAAGGAAAAGACGTTGTGACAGTAGGCGGCGGTGACACTGCGATGGAGGAAGCGAACTTCTTGGCAAACATCACCAACAGCGTAACGGTCGTCCACCGGAGGGACACGCTGCGAGCTAGCAAGATAATGCAGGAGAGAGCCACTGCTAACCCAAAGATCCATTTCGTCTGGGATTCAGCTGTCAAGGAAATTACTGGTGACGACAAGGTGACGGGGGTTCGATTGCACAATCTGAAGAGCGGAAAAGATAGCCATGTCAATGCTGATGGGGTTTTCATAGCGATAGGCTATGAACCGAACACGGGGTTCCTGAAGGGCAAGGTTGACCTCGACTCTCAAGGATACGTTGTGACCAGAAAGGATACCGAGACTAATGTTCCGGGAGTCTTCGCAGCGGGTGATGTTCGAGACCACAAGTACAGGCAAGCAGTCACAGCTGCAGCGGATGGATGCATGGCCGCTATCGATGCAGACCGGTTCCTAGCCGAACACTACAAGGCTTAGAGTCGTTGTGACCACTTGAAGTGCACGAAATGCGACTTGCAACTTGACTTCGTAGGCCGATACATTGTACGAGAAGACTTTGAAGCCGGAGCTCCTGCGCAGATCCGTGACATGGAAGTTTGGCAGTGCGATGTTTGCAAGACTTACTATGAGGCGAGTATGAGCGGTAAGCCCGTTCCGATAAGATTCATGCAGAGCCTCTTCAAACGACTAGAGTGAGATTCCCTCTAGTTCTACTTCCTTTCCAACATATTCTCGAGTTTTCATCTCGGCCTGTTTCAAGAGCTCTACCAGCCGCTTATTCACCGCATCTGTCATCGAGGCAGCAGACTTCATCTTCTCCTGAAGCTCTAGTTCTTCTCTCCTAGTCTCTTCAATCTTCGACAGCAACCCCTTCCGTCGATCGTACATATCCTTGCATTCCGCAATCCGCAGAAGCTCTCGTCTCCGCGCCAGTAATCGTCTCCCCTTCTCTTGTTTCTCCGCCAAATGGGTCGTCCCGATCAATTGGTTCAACTGAACCGAGACTCTACCAGTTTTTTTCGGCTTGAACTCCATCTTGCCGGAATCAATCGCCTTCTTCATGCTTTCCAGTATCCTTGCCAAGTATTCTCCTGTCGATTTGGAAAGGAAGCTCTTGTAAGGAGATTTGACGAATCCGGACAGGGCTTCTCGCTCATCTGAGCCCAGCGGATACTCGCCACGCTGAGATAGATCTGCGAGCCTTCGAAGGGGTCTCTGTAGATGGGCCAGGGTCTCGGCACGAAAGGCGCGACTCTCTTTACGTAGCTCTTTCTCGATGTCTAAGACTTCTCGAAGGTTAGCGTTTGCCTCTAACTGGTCAACCTTAGAGGTCAGATCTGATTCGGAACGACCCAGTCCCTCTATGTCTCTCTTCACTCCGCCTAGTTCCCGGGCCTTCTCCTCGAGTTCATTTCTAGCTATCTTGATGCTCTCAACAATTCCTGTCATCGTTCTTGCCCTTTGGAGTTTTGAGCCCTCGCCTTCCAGAAATGAGGCGAGCCTTTCGCCGCTCTTTGCTATCCGATCTAGGGTTCCGCCGAATGATCGCATGTCAAGAATGTAAAAACCGGAAAGTTCTCGCGCGGTAGAGTCTCGCAGGTCCCGAATCGACCTGCTCGCTACTGAAACACCGTCCTTGACGATTTTTAAGGACTCCCAGCTAGTCTCCGATGGAATTACGATATCCCCGACCCGCGCTGCTGCTTCGTGGGCTCCATGTGCGATTACTCGTGCTGCCCTGTAGGACGCGGCGTCCTTTTTCGTCGCCATGTCCCTGTCGCCTTTCTTGGCCAAATCCTCATAGAAACTCTGTGCTTCGCTAACGGCTCGCTTCGCTTCGTCGACGAGTTTGGCGGCTTTGGATCTGGTAGATCGTAGTTGGCCGTCTAATTGGTTAGAAATCCAGGGCCCGTATTCTTCAATCGTCAGTCTCAATTTGAGTTAACCGGAGGAGTCTACCTGATCTCCTCTCGTAGGTTAATGATTACCGTGTCTATAGTCTGCTCCGCCTTTTGTTTGCGACGTATAAGATCTGCATTCAATGATTCATAGAGATCCCTAGAGATCTTGCCGCTACGATTCTGGTTTCTTAGATCTGCAGAGGTCGTCTTGATGACGTTAAGTTCCACTTCAGCCCGTTCAATCCGCTTTATCATGTCTGAATAGCGTCCTTGGGCCGTGGCCAATTGTTCTTCGACTGGTGCCAATGACCGGTCGATCTCAGTCATCCGACGATCCAACATCCGCCTCCGCTGTTTGTAATCATACCTGTTCAACGCGCCCCTAGCGAGGTCTTCCTCCATCTTGTCAGATTCGAGCCGCATAGACGATTTCTCGTCATACAGGTCCACGAACTTTGTGATCAGTTGTGATGGCGCGCCCGTTATCGCGCCCTCAGCACCGGGTCTACTCAAAACAGCCAAGGCACCTGCAGCCAAGGCACCTTCCACGAGGCCGACCCAGGTGAGTGGGCTTAGACTCGACCAGAAGGGATCAAGTTGGTACGTCATAGAGAAGCCTAGACTACTGACCGGAGTGACGGGTGAAGCTAGGAGAGAGATCTGGTTGCCAGAAATCTGAGGCACCTGCCCCGTAAGCGAGTTCAGTCTGAAACCTGACGGGGTGACAATCTTTGTCTGAAGCGAGGGGGCGTAGAACTGTACATTGTTAAACAGAGCAAAGTTCACTGTGAAGGTTCCCAGAGAACTAGTCGAAATGTAGGCGCTGGGGGACAGCGTATAGAATATCTTAGCCCTGAACGACTGGTTAAAGGGCACAGAGCCGAAGCTAGGCGTAAACGTAACCGTGCTTGTGCCGTCCGAATTCACCGTAGGCGTGGGAGTCGTTTCAGGTTGGTCAATTTCGAGTCCGAGAACATAGTTCTCAGTGATGCTCGATACGCCCTTCGGCACTTTGAACGCAAGCGAGGAGAGAGTTGGACCCAAATTCGTAACATTATAACTGTCAGTGACTTGCAAGGCACCTGTCGGAAAGATCTGGATTAGTCTTCCCGCTGACACCGTGAGAACATTCTGAGTCGCTGACGAGGCGAAGGTAACTTTCCATACGCTCGAGTTGCCAAAGTTGAGCGGACTCGATCCAGGACAATTATCAGAGCCAGTACTAGGCAGCGTGCAGGTGAAGGTTCCACCAGTAATTGTCTGGTTTAGAGGGAGTGGAATCTTGGGAGACTGCCAGTCGCCAGTCTGGAGGGTTACTTTTGCTCTAGTAACGTTGTAACTGCCGTCGACGAGCGGGAATGGGTTAGCTTCGAATGTGAAGCTGTTCGAACCAAGGCTGTACGATAGAAGCTCAGCAAAAACCGTGGTCACGTTGAAAACGAACTTTGTCTCACTTGCTGGAAATTGAACGTTGAGAGTGGTGTAGTTTTGGCTCGGTGTCGGGCTTTGCTTGGAGACTTGGAGGTTGGCACCCTGAGCTGTCGCTGAGGTGAACCGCAGATCCTCGCTCACACTTGCTGGGATGCCGATCGTCATATGGGTAACGGGAACGGTACTTGTCAGATTGACGTAGTCGTTAAGGGTGGTGACGCCCCAGGCGTTAGTTGAGATGGTTCGTTCGAATGATGCGGAGCAAGTTGTGGGTTGGCAGTCTGTTGCCGCAGTAGCAGGGTGAGGGAGGAAAACGACGGTTAAGGCGAGTAGCAAAAGTACAGCGAAGAGTGCTCTCATCAGTTGAGACCATTAGCCGAACTCGAATTTGGAGTGCGAGGCATGACTTCCCTACTTATTAGTTGCTCCGATTGTTGAACGCCTTGTCAAGGTCTGCAAATGAAAAGCATACTGGTCACTGGAGCGGGGGGAAGTGCGGGCCACAACGTGTGTTGGAGTCTCAGAGTTAGCAAGGATGGACGCTCTCTAGTACTGACGGGCGGCGATGTAGATAGGACGAGTATCGAACTAAACATGTGGTTGGATTATTCGTTCCATCTTCCCGGTGCTCATGACCGTGGATATGTTGCCGCGTTGAACAAAGTCATTGAAAATGAGAAGGTTGAGCTGGTCATGCCACAACCAGACCCGGAGGTCGAGCGAGTCTCGAATGATCGTTCACGAATCCGGGCGCGGATATTTCTTCCCGACTCCGAAACGGTTTCTACGTGTCTCGACAAATTCGCAGCATTATCTCGATGGCACGAGTCAGGGCTGCGACAGAAACCAATCCCCATCTCTCACGATGATTCTTCCAATATGCGGAAGCTCCGCCTGCTCGATTATCCGTGTTGGATTCGCGCTCGAGAAGGAGCGGGTGGCCTCATGAGTTGTAAAGCAACTAGCCCGAGCATCGCGGAATATTGGGTCAAGTTCCATTGGGATCAAGGAATCAAAGCGAACTTCGTCGCGGAGGAATATCTTCCAGGAAGAGACTTTTGTTTCATGTCTCTCTGGAATAAAGGTGGCCTGGTCACTTCTATGATTCGCGAGAGGCTGAGCTGGGTGGGCCACCGGATCGTAGGCTCTGGAGGCACGTCGAAGCTCAACCGGGTTGTTCATTTGGACACGGTCAACAAGAAAGCAGTGGAAGCGATAAGCGCCGTTTCAAAGAAACCTCACGGGATTTTCTGTGTCGATCTAAAGGAGGACGCGAAAGCCGTTCCCTGTCCTACTGAGGTCAACTGTCGGTTCACAACCAATGTTCACTACCTCTCGCTTGCTTCAATAAAACTTGGACATCCCGAGTGGAATTTTCCGTGGCTTGCAGCGAGATTAGCGCTGGAGGAGGAGATACCCGACTGCGCCAAGACCAATGCTCTACCAGATGATTTGTGGTTTACCAAGAACACAGACATGGGCTTTACAATGGTTCGAGGAAATCATTGGAAGGCCGCAGAAGTCTTCTGAGTGCTGAATCTATTTTCCTCGTCTATGGAAATAGAGCCTTACCTGACGATCCCAAATGAACAGCCACGTCACCGATAGAATGAGAGCAATGAGTGCCTTTGTTGCTGAGTCAAAATATACCCCAAGAGACAAGCTCGGGTTCAAAAGGTTCAGCGGAGCAACGAATTTGGTAAGAATACCAAACCCAATGAGCATCAGACCCCACTGCGTTACGAAGACGACCAGTTCGTAGCCAACCGCGCGTCTATTCATACTAAACCCCTGTGAGCAAGAGCGTGATCACGGCCAAGCTCGTCGATGTCAGGAAAAGTATCCATATGCTGGATACGATTTCATTCTCGGTGGCCGGACGACCTATGAGTAGTGTTCTGACCAAGGTTAAAGGTGCGCGCGGATCCTCAGAGTCAGCAAGCCTTCCGTCTGGAAGAAGTTTTGTTGGTTTAGAGGTCAATTCCCTGTGTTCTGTAAAGCGTCGAATCCTGGAGAGGAAGAAGAATGAGTTCTGGATGTTGGGGAAGATTGCAACTACGCTTGCGATCTCAGTTTTTCCGAGAATGGCAAGTGCGCCTATGGATGCGCCAATTGATAACTGACCGACATTCCCGGCGAACGCCCGTGCCGGAAAACGGTTGTAGTACAGGAATCCCAACAGCGAGAACATCAAGCTAGCATAGAGAAAGATAGGCATCGAACCAGCTCCGACGAGCAATAATCCGATGAGAAGGCCTCCGGCTACTATCGACATCCCCCCGGCCATCGAACCGTTGAGGGGGTCTAGCATGTTGACCGTGTTCGATGTCACGGAAGTTGCGACAAGTATCGTCAAAGGATAGATTACTGGGAGGTGGTACTGTCCGAACAAGGGTACGTGAAGCATTGAGCTGTAGATTTGACCCGGAAATGCTATTCCAAGGATCAATAGGGGCAAGCCGCAGAGAAGTGTGAGGAGTGGCTTGAAGATTCCTCGCATCCTGAGGCGATCATCGAAAGCGCCGACAAGCGCCGCAAGCCCGACTACAAGAGAGTAGGCAAGAAGCGGTATCGAACTCGCTCCGCCAAGAGTGGCGTAAATCGCCGCGAAGAGGATGAGAGTTATCGGAACTGCCGAGCCAACCATCTCTGGGACCTTCGGTCGGTTGGGTTTGTGGACGTCGATTCCGATTATTCCATGCTTCGCGTTCCAGTACATGAAGAATCTGGTTAGGGCGAGAGATACGGGGAACGAGCCGAGGGCGATGAGGATCGCGATCGTGTTCGCCCCGAGCGATGCCATGCCGGGATTCAGCGGTCCTGTAGAGTATAAAGCAACAGTGTGCTGAAGGAAGGGTTATCAGTGGTTTTGAACCGGCGCACCGGAGGTAGTCTTGGCTCAAACCAGCCACCCGTTCATCCCTAACTCGAGCGATCAGCTTCGAAACAGTATGTTGAGGGTGATTGGAATCGGCTCGCTCGACGAGCTCTATTCCGACATTCCACTAGAAGTCCGATTGAACCGACCGTTGAAAGTGGACGGTTTCGCTTCTGAACAGGAAGTCCGCTCAAGCATCGAGCAACTTTTCAAAGAGAACAAGTCAGGGTCAGACTACAATTCGTTTCTTGGCGCGGGAATATACAACCATTACATTCCAGCAGCAGTAAAAGCTATAGTATCGAGAACAGAATTTCAGACCTCATACACACCCTACCAGGCGGAAATCTCTCAAGGTCTTCTGCAATCGCTCTTTGAATTCGAATCCATGATCCGCGACTTGACCGCTGTAGACGCAGTAAATTCGTCCCTCTACGATGGATCGACGGCTCTCGGAGAGGCGGCCCGAATGGCAGTTCGGGCGACAGGAAAATACAAGGTGATCGTTCCAAGAAATCTTCACCCCGACAAGCTGTCCGTACTTCGAAACTATACTGAGCCCGTTGGGATAAGACTCGAAGCCTTCGGGTACGACGAGGAGACAGGAGGTCCGGACCTCAACGATCTTCAGTCAAGACTCGATCGTGAGACGGCGGCAGTCTATTGTGAAGTGCCTTCGTTTTTCGGAACGTTGGACGCCGATGTTGTTAGAATCCCTTCGCTATGCCATGAGAAGGGGGCCCTCTCGATTATTGGATTCGACCCGATTTCGCTCGGCGGCCTCAAGCCACCAGGCGAGTACGGTGCTGACATTGTTGTTGCGGAAGGTCAATCTATTTCATCTGAGATGAATTTTGGAGGTCCGGGACTCGGAATCATCGGTTGCAGGGGAGAGAATCTTCTACGCCAGATTCCGGGTCGACTCATTGGTATGACGACCACAATCAATGGTACGGACAAGGCGTTCAGCATGGTTCTTCAAACGAGAGAACAACACATCCGCCGAGAAAGAGCCACGTCCAACATCTGCACGAACGAGGCTCTCCTTGGCATTGGGGCAGCTGCCTATCTTTCACTTCTAGGACCCAAGGGATTACACGACTTGTTCGAATCCATCCTCGTAAAGACGAGGTACGCCATCAAGAGGCTCCAAGAATTACCGAAGGCCTCGGTCCCAAGGTTTGAAACCCAACATTACCAAGAGTTCGTTGTCGCATTCAAACGAGCTCCAGGCATCACATCAAAGATTAACCGCAGACTTCTCCTCGCGGGCATGCATGGTGGCAAGAGCCTGGTCGGGGACTTTCCCGAGCTTGGTGAAAGCTCGCTTCTCTGCGTGACAGAAATCAACACGGGCGAAGCCATCGATCGATTTTCGGGTCTGATGACGAAGCTTCTGAGAGGTTCGAGATAATGTATCATCAAGCTACCTGGGACGAACCGCTCATTATCGAAAAGTCCCAAGCCGGTAAGAGAGGCCATATCCCGACGGGGCCTAGCGACATTGAGAGAAAGATTGCTGGTGATCTCGGGAGTGCTGTGCCGATGGCTCTGAGAAGAAACGGTCTTCCCCCTCTCCCTGAGGTCTCGGAGCCCGAAGTTATTCGTCACTTCGTCCGACTCTCCCAGGAGAACTACTCGCCCGATCTGGGAATCTATCCCTTGGGTAGTTGTACTATGAAGTACAATCCGAAATCGGCCGAGTTAGCGGTCTCGACTCACAAGCTGGAGAAGCTTCATCCTGAACAGGACGAATCGACGGTCCAAGGGATGCTTGCGATGCTGTTCCGTTTGGACAAGATCTTGGCAGAGATTACGGGGATGAGCCGTATGTCCCTCCAGCCTGCGGCTGGTGCCCACGGGGAGTACTTGGGGTGCCTCATCATTCGATCCTATCATCGTTCGAGGGGGGAGCTGGAGAAGAGAACGGAAATGATTGTGCCAGACTCGTCACATGGCACGAACCCAGCCAGCGCGGCCATGGCCGGGTTCAAGGTCATGGTTGTTCCGTCGAACTCCGAAGGGATGGTTGACCTCGAAGAACTGAAGAAACTAGCGGGTCCGAACACGGCGGGACTGATGATTACGAATCCCAACACGTTAGGAATTTTCGAGAAGAATATTCTCGAAATCGCAAAGGTCGTCCACCAGGCAGGGGGCTTGCTCTACTATGATGGAGCGAATTTCAATCCATTGCTTGGAAAGGTCCGACCCGGCGACATGGGCTTCGACATTGTCCACCTGAATCTTCACAAGACTTTCGCGACTCCACACGGGGGTGGAGGCCCGGGCGCGGGCCCAGTGGGCGTGACCAAAGAGCTGGAACGCTACTTGCCGATTCCCTTGATAGGATTTGATGGGAAGAAGTATTTCTACGATTACAATGTTCCAGATACGGTCGGAAAGATCAGAGCGTTCCACGGCAACATTGGAATTCTCGTCCGCGCCTATGCATACATCACGAGCCTGGGTGCGGAGGGACTCAAGACAGTCGCAGAGACTGCCGTCCTCAACACAAACTACATCCTGTCTCGGATTCTAGCAAGCGGCACATACGACCTTCCCTTCGCTCGAGCTAGGAAGCACGAGTTTGTTCTCAGTGCAAAGAAGCTCTACGATTCAACAGGGGTTAGGGCGATGGATCTTGCGAAACGAATGCTAGACAAAGGCGTCCACGCTCCGACCACATATTTTCCGCAGATCGTGGACGAAGCTCTGATGGTGGAAGTTCCAGAGACTGAGAGTCTTGCAGATCTAGATCAACTAGTTGAGGCTCTTCTCGGAGTGTATCGTGAAGCTCAGACTAATCCAGAACTCGTGAAGGATGCGCCGCACTATGCATCCGTCAGGCGGATCGATGATGTGAAAGCCTCTCATCCGAAGACTCTGACACTGCATTGGAACAATCCGACGTTATTGGAGAATCGCAAAGTCTCGAACGAAGAGATATCTTCCCAAGAGTCGAAGTCGCGATTGACATCTCCGCCTAGCAGATAGTTAACGCGCGAGTCTCCCGTTTGGACAAATGCGTGCTTCGCATGACCCTACTATTTTATAAATGGATATGCACTTTGAGCTATTTCGTATTCGAATCGTAATACCTCTGCTTAGGATTCGTATATATCAAAGTCAGTAGTTTCACTGGGCTATCTTGTCGACTGAAGAAATAGTCTCTCATCAGCCACTATCATCTCACAGCTCACAAGTAGCAATTGTTGGAGTAGGTGGAGCCGGTAACAATCTTCTGAGCCAGGCAATCGATGGAGGAATCAGTCCGAGAAACTGCGTAGCAGTGAACACTGATCGCGGCCAGTTATCAGAATCCAGAGCACGGAACAAGGTCCTTCTGGCCGACTCAACAGAGACTAACTCTCCATTGACGAGGCAGCGAGGTGGAGAAGGTCAACTGTTAGCTTACAGAGTATCCCCGTTTACCCGGGAATCTGATTTCACAATTCTACTGACGGGTCTTGGAGGAGCGACCGGGACGAAGGCGGCTCCTCTGATCGCGCAGTGGCACCGAGACCGAGTCAGACCTATAGTGTCAGTAGTAGCCTTGCCTTTCATCCATGAGCGAGAGAGACGCTTCGTGGCTCTTCGAGGTTTGAAGAAGATGGTCGAAGCATGCGATTGCACGGTCATCGTCGACAATTCTGTCGAAAAGCTGGCTCTCCTAGATTCGAAAAGGGTCGCAGATGAAACAGCAGCACTCGCCGTGCGTGGTCTTTCGGAAGTGGTCGCTTCGAGCGACCAGATGATTAGTCATCAGATCCTGAACATCCTCTCATTGGGATCGGTTGCGACTGTATGCATCGGTCCAGTAGAATCGAGAGAAAGAGTCCAGTCAGCAGTATCAAATGCCCTAACGACTCCATCTGCGAGTCTCCCGTTGACGAAAGCCAAAGGAGCTGTCCTCCTCTTCAGAGGAATCGAGCCACTCAATAATGGTCAAGCAGCCCAAGCCTACGAAGCGATCTCGTCTCTGGTGGGTCATGACGTGGATTTCGTCCATGTGAGTACTAGATGTCAAGCACGGTCGAGCCTGTCGATATTCTTGTCAGGATACACCTACGACATGGCACTCGGAACTGTTGACGATCTGATCGAAGACTTGTACGATATGGAATATGGACTCGAATCAAAGGCGACTAGAGTCGGCGTGCGAATGCCACTCTACGAGATGGAGCTGGCTTAGCAACTTTTCATCTGATGATTTTTCGCACTCTATCACTGAAATGATAAGGTCGTCCTTCAGGAGCAACCCGTCCGTTTCTTATCGCATTTAGAACTGAAGCAATGTTTCTCGATTCGACGTCAACAATCGTGTATGCCTTTCCTATTGTTTCCGGAATATGCGAGTCGCTGCCGGCGGTTTGTGGCAGTTTCCTTTTCTCAGCGAAGGTTCTCGCTCGTTTCCAAGTGATGGAGTGGAGCATGCTGGCGGAGTTGATCACTTCGATCGCGTTAGGCATAGTCGTTAGGATTTCTGGGTTTAACGCTGAGCGAAGAAAGTCGTACGGATGTGCTACTATCGAGACGCCCCCTAGCCGCTTGATTTGTAGGATTGTTTCATCGGCAGACAATCCTCTCGGGACGGTGTCTGATACGCCGAGGCCGATAATGTGTCCATCGCGGCTGGAGACTTCTATTCCAGGAATGATGAGTAGTTCTGATGGAACGTCTCTTGCTAATACGTTATGGTCTGTTATCGCAAGACCGTCGAGGCCTCTGTCCTTACCCCTTGGGACCAGTTCGTCTGGTCGAGTATGAGCATCCGAGGATGCGGTCGTGTGGACGTGAAGGTCAAGCTTCAGCTTCAATAGTTGTCCCGCTCCGTATTTCTTCGAGCTTGGTTCGGAGATTCTCAGCTGACACTTTGTGGAAGAGTGGTTTCATAGGCCTGATTTTAGCACCGGGCTTCACGGTGATCGTGCCTGCCAGTTTCCAGTTCGGCTTCTTTCCTTGGAAGATGCTTCGATGGATTTGTGTCGCGGTTATCGGGAGGAATGGTTGGAGTTGTATTCCAATCGTGCCAACAATCTGGGCGGCTACGCCCAGGGTCTGACCGGCCTCTGGGGGGTCTGTCTTGAACGAGTGCCATGGTGCGCTCTCGTTCAGATAGCGGTTGCCTTCTCTTGCTAACTGAACGACTTGTTCGAGGCCTTCTTTCAATCGAAAGCGTTCAAGCTTCTCGTCGAGACGTTTCGGCGACTCCTGAAGAATATTGAAGATGGCTTGATCTCGCTCTTTGTTGGCGGTGAATTTCGGGATCTTGTTCTTGAATCTTGTACTGATGAAAGTGATGGTTCGATGGATGAAGTTGCCTAGGACATCGTTGAGTTCTGTATTGATCTTCCGTTCGAATTCTTCCCAGGTGAAGTTTGTGTCTCTCTGTTCGGGGCGGAGGCTGATGAGCGCATAGCGCCAATATTCAGAGTCTTCGAGTTTTAGCGCTTCGTCTATCCAGACGCCGATCTTGCGGCTTTTAGAGAATCTTTGGCCTTCGAATTGTATGTATTCTGTGCTGGCTACTTCCCATGGTAGGTTGTATCCTTCGTGGCTGGCGAGTAGTAGGCCGGGGAATACGATGACGTGGAAGGGGATGTTGTCTTTGCCTATGAAGTGGATGTTGCGGCTGGCGGGGTCTAGCCAGTATTTCTTCCACTGGCCGGGTCTCTTGTTCTTCTCTGCCCATTCTTTGACTGCGCTCATGTAGCCGAGGACTGCTTCCATCCAGACGTAGATGGTCTTGTCCTCGGCGCCTTTGAAGGGTGCGGGGATGCCCCAGGCTAGGTCGCGGGTTAGCGAGCGGGGTTTCAGTCCATCTCGTATCCAGCTCAGGCTGAAGTTTCTAGCATTCTCTGGGAGGTTCGGATTCTCCTCAACGTACTTTTTCAATTGGTCTGAAAGTTTGGGGAGGTCGAAGAACCAGCTGGCCGACTCTTTCATTACAGGTGTGCTGTGGTCAAGGACACAATATGGATTGATCAGATCCTTCGGGTCGAGTACTCGGCCGCAGTTGTCGCACTGGTCTCCTCGGGCAGGGATGTAGTGGCAGTATGGACATTCTCCTTCTACGAACCTGTCTGGCAGGAAGCGCTTGTCGTTTTCGCAGTATGGCAGGATGATGTTCTGTTTGAAGACATATCCGTTCTTGTCGAGGGTGCGATAGAATTCTTGGACGAACTTCTTGTGAACAGGACTTTCTGTTCGTGTGTAGTTGTCGAATTGAATGTTGAACTGCTTGATGCAGCGGGTGAAGATTCGATGATACTGGTTGGTTAGCTGGCGGGGTGTGATCTTGCGTTTTATTGCTTCAACTTCTATTGGCGCGCCGTGCTCGTCGCTGCCAGACACCATGACGACGTCTTCGCCTTTCAATCTCAAGTAGCGCGAGTAGACGTCGGCTGAGAGTAGGTGTGTGAATGTTCCTAGGTGGGGTCTGTCGTTGACGTATGGCCAGGCGCTGCAGACTACCCATCTTCCCAGTCGACTGTCATCCTCCACTATTCTTTGAGCGATCGCGGTTGTCGTTTTGTTCTCGGCTCGGATTGTGATAAGCGTTTGTGGAAGAATCTGATCGTGAAGATTCTCTGTTAAGTCGACTGGACTTGTAGTGGGACTCGGCTAGGGATAATTGGATGCTATCTGCACAGGGGGAGTGCGCTGGCAGGACCCACATCTGAGATACGGAATCCGACTCCGAAAATCTCGTACTCCGGAGATCGCCAATCCGCCCCTCGAATCCATAGTCTTCCGCAGTACGATGTCGTTACCGGAGCTGGAATTATTGGTGCTGCGATGAATACCATAGCGGCGACTAGCGCGGCGGCAAATTTGCAGCGCAATTTCAATTTCTAGTATTGCCTTGTCCCCGTTAAAGGGGCTTGCGGGTCCCGGGCTACTGTTGAAATAGGCGTTCCGGACTATTACTAGTAATGTCACTATCAATGAACGACTATGACGCCTTGTTGGATCGGGCATTATCGAAGATTACACAATCCACTGGCACTGGCGAGCGCTTCGAGCTTCCAATCGCTATGGTACAGATAATCGGGCAAAGGACGATTGTTGTGAATTTCTCTGATGTTGTTGATCGGTTGAACCGTGATCCGCATCATGTGCTGAAGTATTTGGCGAAGGAGATGGCTACCGCAGGGTCCTACGAGAGTGGTCGGGGCTACTTCCAGGGCAGGTTTTCGCGTGAGACGATTAACCGACTGATCAGTGTCTATTCTAACCGGTTTGTTATCTGCCCGGTCTGTCATCGGCCTGATACGAGGGTTGTCAGAGAGGGACGACTGTCCTTCCTGGTCTGTGAAGCGTGTGGCGCGCGATCGTCAATACTGACGACATAAGGGGTGTTTCTTGGATCTCGTCTACGCCACGTCCTACAAGACGGAGAAGGGCTTGCTGGTGGCGTGCTGCGACGAGGAGTGTATGGGCCGGACGTTCAGGGAGGGACGGTTGAAATTGGCTCCGGAGTCGAAGTTCTACGGGAGCGCGGTTGTAGGTTTGACAGAGGCGGTTGTTTTGATGGTTGGCGCTGATATGCTGAATCTTGTTGGTAGAAAGGTAGTGGATGCGGCCATCAATAATGGGCTGGTTCATCCGGACGCGGTCATAACCATAGCCGGAGTCCCACACGTTCAGGTTATGAAACTCTAGGATTTTCTGGAAAACGGTTTCTGTGTCGCGAGACTAGCACGCATACCGATTTTTTCTATAGGGTCTCGAGCTGACCATATTTTAAACGCGGACCCATCAACATCCCTCCAAGACGGATTATTCATCTCCGGTCGACATTAACATCGTCATGGACCCCAGCCGTTTTCTGGGCGTTTTCCTTGGGACTCGCAGGGAGACTCCCTTGGCTCTGCAATCCACTCCCTTTGAACCACGCGTAGATTTCATTTCTTGACATAGCAAGACCTGCATAGAAGATCGTGTCGAAAAGAAACGAGAAAAAAGCGAAGGTGCGCCAATATGTGGTGAGATCGGGACTGAGTCCGCACGGAGGCCCGTCAAGTCCCGTGTAATGCGTGAAGGTAAGATACCATGGTAATGGGAAGCCGCTTCCTGAAACGCCAAGAGCACAGGGTCCTACCGTCGATAGTGTCGTGTTGAATATGGCTGATGTTATAGTAGCTGCGATTCCAAAAGCCAACACCAAAGGCAACCTCCTCTTCCGGACTCGGCCAGAGACAACGTAGAATCCTTCCATAGCTACCAGAAACGGGAGACATAGGATCGAGACTTCCAATAAGACAGGGGCAGGGTTGAACGAAGAATTGTACAGAAAATAGAGGACGGAGACCACTCCGGCAACGAGCAGGAGCAGGATGATCAGTCTCGGTCGAGGATGATGGTTCGTTGAAGGCTGCACAGGAACACCTCCCATTTCATTATGAACGAGCGCGTAGTCATGAGTATACCCATCCAAGTTATTGTCGATGCAACGAATTAATTCCAACGCTTAGAACAACGAGTCCAGAGAACAGAACAGACTGTTTCTACTTTCTGAGAGATTTGACCCATTGAGCCCGCACGAGAGACCATTCGCTCTGCGCGGAATGGGTTAGACCTCTCTCCCTCAGAGGTCCCGCCTTAGACCCCTTAAGATCTTCCGGTTCGACTTCCACGCCCTAGATCCCTAACTTGGCGAGGCTGTTCTGGATTTCTTCGTACAGTTGATCTCTTTTCTTGTCCGGTAGCTCTCGTAGAATAGTTCCAGGATTCTATATCCTCTCTTCCGAAGTAGAGTTCGTAGTTCTTCGTCCTTCGACATCTGTGCTGTTCCAAGATGGACCCGGCCGTCGACAAACACGAGTAACGGTCTAGACTCCAGCGGCAAATAGAAGTCCGCTATGGTTACTGCTATCTCGACCTGTGTCTGATATCGTATCCCATTCTCCTGAAGTTTGATTGCTAGCTCCTGTTCCATCCTTGATGGATTGGCGTGCAGTCGATCGCGCCAGTAGCTCCACTGACTCGGCATCTGTAGGGTTGAGCAACAGATCGGCTATTGCTCAGACACGACAACGAAACTGCTCCCCATAACGGATTTATCTCCCGCACGGACATGGCCCACGAAGTACAGTTTGTCACATGGTCAGCGAAGGCTGGCAGCAATCATGTTCACCGACATGGTAGGCTACACAGCCCTTGGGCAGAGGAACGAGTCCCTGTCCCTCGCCCTCGCAGACGAACAGAGAAAGCTGATCAGGCCTATCCTAGCCAGGCACAGCGGGAGAGAAGTGAAGATAATTGGAGACGCTTTTTTTGTCGAATTCTCGAGCGCTCTAGACGCCATAAGGTGTGCATACGATGTTCAGCGAGCAACTCGGGAATACAACTTCTCCTTGCCTGAGGAGAGAAGAATTCACCTGCGGGTGGGCATCCACTTGGGCGACGTGGTCGAGTCGGCGGGCGACATTTCCGGCGACGCCGTGAACGTGGCATCTCGGATAGAGGCGCTGGCCGAGGACGGAGGAGTCTGTTTCACGAGACAAGTCTATGATCACATACAGAACAAGTTCGAGCTTTCCCTCACTAATTTGGGATACAAGCCTCTGAAGAACGTCACGAATCCAGTAGAAGTGTACAAGATGGTGATGCCATGGGCTGAGAAAAAAGTGATCAACGAGCAAAGAGCGGATGCCCGAAGAATCGCGGTACTGCCTTTCACAAACATCAGCCCTGCGCGGTCGGCTCAATCGTCGAAGGGAGCGTCAGAAAAGCCGGCAGCAAGATTCGAGTCACGGTTCAGCTAATTGACGCTGGGACCCAGGAACACCTCTGGGCCTCGAACTATGACAGACAACTCGACGACATATTCGTAATCCAGGATGAGGTGGCGACCAAGGTCGCGGCTTCACTGAAAGCCGGGGTCTTTTCCAAGACTTCGAGGAAGGACACGGACGACATCGGAGCATACACGTTCTATCTGAAAGCCATGCAGCTGCTTCCCGAGTCAACTCAGCCAAGAATAAGAGAGTCCATTTCGTTACTTGAACAAGCAATTGCTGCTGACCCAATGTTCGTGAGGGCTCATGCTGGGCTTTCGCAAGCTTGGGCCAGCTTGGCCATGGGAGGATACGAGGACTTTCTACCAGCGGTGAACAAAGCCGAGGAGGAAGCGAGAAAGGCCCTGGAGCTAGGACCCGAGTGGGCTGAAGCGCACGCCACCATGGCTAGAGTCCATTCTTTACTCGACAGGCTGAATCTGTCTATGGAAGAGGCAGAGAGGGCGATTGAGATTAACCCTAACCTAGCCGAAGCTCACATCAGCCTTGGCATTGAATACACGACATTCAACAGGCTCGACGAGGCCATTTCCGCATTCCAGAAGGCAGCTGAGCTTGATCCCCTCTCATTCTACGCAGGCAACCATCTTGCCCTGGCATACAGAGTTGCGGGAAGAATCGGCGAGTCCTTGGAGGTACTTGGAAAGATGAGAGAGCACACTCCGAACCATCCCAGGATATACGCGGGTCTCGCAGAATCCTACATGATGAAGCGCGAATTCGGCACTGCCCAAGAGATGATTGACACGGCAATGAAGCTCGGTCCAGACGAGCCGCTCGTCAACTTGGACCAGGGACTGATCTACGCCTTCACGGGAAGGAGCAAGGAGGCAGAGGAGACTATCGAATATATGATGACCCAAAAAAGCGAAGGCGCACGCCTCTATGGCCAGCTATTCATCAACACAGCCTTGGGCAGACTCGACGAGGCTTTCAAGGCACTTACGAGACAGGCGGAAATCCACTCGTGGCCGTTCAACATCGAGTCACACCCTCTGTTCAAAGATCTCAGAAAGGATCCCCGATACTCGGAGTTCCGCGCGAAAGTCGGACTGACAAATGGCTAGAGTGAAAACTTCGACGGTGAAGGTTAGATGTGAAAGTGCTGGTTAGATTGCCGCAGAAGGCTTATTGGGACTTGGCCGGAGACCCGGGTCTCTTGTAGCCCGGTGGTGTAGTGGACTAGCAAGGGTCGAAAACAAATGACCCGGCCAATGATGGGCTTTGGACCCCGAAAACCAGGAAGAAACCCATCGACGGGAGTTCGAATCTCCCCCGGGCTACCAAAAACCGAGACTCGAACATGCCGGCGCTCCAGCCTAAGGCTTTTCGGGAGGTCGGGAGGAGCTGTCGGAATTAATCATAATCTCTGCCGAGTATCTAGTATCGGCTGGCCATGCGAGTCAAATGTGGACAATTTCATCTCCCACAAAGTTAATACATTCAGCAGGTGAATTAGACACCATTCTAGTATGCAAGCGAAGCCTCGCAGGCTGGCAACGAGGACAACTGCGATCATTGTCATAGTTATTGTCGCGCTGGTGGTTGTCTCCAGTGGAGGCGTCTATTACTATGTCAATTACATCGCACGGTCACCTTGCGCTTCGGCAACGAGCGGCAACATAAAGGTCGGCTTCACCATCTCGCTTACTGGGACATACAACGTCGAGGGCGGAAAGTCGCTCGCAGGCATCCAGGCCGCAGCCAGTTGGATCAATGACAACGGAGGAGTAACCGTCAATGGAAAAGCGCGTAACATAACCCTAGACTACTACGACGATCAGAGTTCATCGACTCTTGTTCCGCAGCTCTACACGAAGATCATCACGCAGGATTGTGCACAGTTCCTCCTCGCCCCGTACAGCAGTGCTTTGACAGGAGCTGCAGCACCTCTTGCCGAACAGTACAATCGAGTCATGCTGTCGCACGGCGGCTCGTCTGACACGATCTGGACCCATGGATACCAGAATGTCTTCGGCGTTCTTAGCCCGGCCTCAACCTACTTCAAAAATGCGATCGACTGGCTCGTAGCCAACAACCATTCAGGCGACAAACTTGCCATCCTGCACGCGGATGACACGTTCTCGACGGCGGCCAGCGCGGCGGCAGCCAAATACGCAACGGACCAAGGTCTACACGTGGTCTACAACGAAAAGTACTCGGCCACCACACAAGACCTGTCGACGCAGCTTATCGCGGCCAATGCGACGGGAGCTGTCGACCTGCTTGGGGGAGGCCACTTCGACGACGGACTTAGGATCGTGAAACAACTCTCGTCTGTCGGTTGGACACCTAAGTTCATCTCCTTGCTGGTGGCCGTGACAGAACCAGAATTCCAACAACAGCTCGGTGGCGCGGCAAATCTCGTGACAGGCCCGTCGCAGTGGGAAACAATTGTGACATACAGCCCGGCCACGGCCCAGGCGGCAAACATCCCATGGTATGGTCCAAACGAGACGCAATTCGTCAACTATTACTCGAAGCAGTCCAATGCTGGATCCCCAACCTACCACTCTGGAGAAGCCGGCGCGGCTGTGGTAGTGCTGGCAGACGCGATCCAGACCGCAAACAGCACGGATACGACAAACGTCAGGCAGGCCATCTCAAACATGCACATTATGACTTTCTTTGGACAGTTCAAGGTTGACGCCACAGGGAAGCAGTCTGGGCATAGCATGGTGCTCGTCCAGTGGCAGAGTGGGGGGTTAGTGGTGGTCGCGCCTGACGCCGTAGCGTCCGGCACAGTCAAGTACCCGTATACTGGCAGCTAATCGCTGTATGGTCGCTACCGAGCTCATTGTTACAGACCTAGCGTTCGGCCTAATGCTCGGCTGTGTCTTCTCAGTCGTAGCTCATGGGTTGAACATGATCTGGGGAGTCGTCAAGGTTGTCAACATAGCCCATGGGGAATTCATCATGCTCGGGGCGTACGGAGCCTACTTCCTCAACCAGTTCGCTGGGCTTACCCCGCTAGAGACCGCCCCGGTCGATGCGGCCATCGGGCTGCTCGTAGGCTACGCCTTTTACTACGCATTCCTCCACCGGGAGCTGCGTAACAAGGAGACGATCACGCTCCAGAGCGAGATGGTGACCCTAGCGGCAACATTCGGCCTCAGCCTTTTCATCAGCAACCTAGCGATTATCCTCTTCACCGGGAACCCGGTAGGAGTCAATTACAGCCCGGGCACATTACAGTTCGGATATCTCCACGTCCCCATCGCAGCACTCTACGTCGCCATTCTCTCAGTCCTGATAATAACGGGAACCTGGCTGTTCCTAGAGAGAACATTCATCGGCTCTACCATACGCGCATACGCCCAAGACGTGACGGCGACTGAGCTGGTCGGAGCCAATCCGGCGAAGGTCGCATCACTCGCCACAGCGTTGGGGTTCGCCGTTACCATGGCCGGGGGAGCGCTACTCACAGTCTGGATCCCTGTCGGCATCAACCCTCTAATGGGGGCGCTTTACGCTCCTATCAGCTTCGTCATCGTCGTTCTTGGAGGACCTGGGAAGATGTGGGGAAGCCTGGTTGGCGGGCTAACATTGGGGGTCGTCATTGACGTTGTCCAAGCCTTCACCACTGTGGAGATTGCTTATGCTGCCGCTTTCCTGATCCTGATCCCTGTCCTTGTATTCCGCCCGGAAGGTCTTCTGAAAAGATGATCGGGAAGCCAGGCCTTACACTCTATGGGCTTTTCATCGTCATGGCTCTTCTCGCCGCGGCCGCCTTGCTGCTCGGAGTAGCAGTCTCCTCGATACTTGTTCTCCTGCTGGTTTATGCAGCCCTCGCTTACTCGATCAACTTCATCACCGGCATGATAGGTTACGTTGACTTCGGCCATGTCCTCTTCATGGCCATCGGCTCCTACACTCTAGCAACGCTGGTGAGCTATTACGGGGCGAATCCGTTGCTGGGCGTCGGTCTAGGCGCCCTGCTCGGCCTGGTCTTCGCTCTCGGCATAGGCCTCGTCATCCTGAGATTCCGAGGCGTCTACTTCGCCATCACCACGGTTGTCCTCGTTCTGGCCGCCTACAACATAGTCCTGCAGTTTCCCCAGCTTGGCGCGGGCGGCGAAATAATCGTCAATCTAAAGTTTCAGCCACTCGCTACCTACTTCACGATCTGGACCATAGTATTGATCGAGATAGTCCTGACCTATTACGTCAACAGGAGCAGGATCGGCTTCGGGATCAGGGCGATAAAGAACGATGAGGACGCTGCGAGCTCTATCGGGGTTAGCCCTCGGACGCTGAAACTGACTGGGTACATGCTCGGGGGGCTTTTCGGAGGTGCTGGGGGAGCAGTCTACGCATGGTCCATTTCAGGCGTCACCGCGGGACCAGCATTCGACTTCACGTTCTCGCTCTTGATGCTCGCCATGATAATCATCGGGGGCGTCGGAACCTCCATCGGACCACTTTTGGGGGCGGTTGTAGTCTACATCCCGTCATACTTTCTCCTAACCACAGTCGCACAGGCACAGCCACTCATAATCGGACTCCTCGTAATCATCATGGCTCTCTTCCTTCCCGACGGGATCGTCGGGCTGCTCAGACGATCGAATGAACACCTAAGGCTAGTGCTGGAGTAGGCATGCCTATCCTCCAGGCAAGCAACATTTCAAAGAATTTCGGAGGAGTGCAAGCTTTGAAAGACGTCTCGTTCGACCTTCCCGAGTCCGCCGTCCTAGGCCTAATAGGCCCGAACGGTTCTGGAAAGTCAACACTACTCAACATCATTGCGGGACTGGAGAAACCAACCTCAGGAATCGTGAAACTCGACAGTAAGAGGATCGACAACCTCCAAGCGAATAGGGTAGTCGGATACGGCCTCGCCAAGACACACCAGATACCGAAGCCATTCTCAAACATGACGGCGAGAGAGAACGTGGCGGTCGCAGTCCTCTACGGCAGGCGGAACATCCATTCCCCAAGCTTAGCCCTGCAAGAAGCTGAAAGGATCCTCTCGCTCGTCGGAATGAGATCGAGGAACGACGCATCCGCGGGCAGCCTTACGGTCCAGGAGAAGAAGAGGCTCGAATTTGCGAGAGCGATAGCCACTGGAGCCAGCGTATTGCTACTCGACGAAGTTTTCGCAGGTCTGTCTCCAGAAGAATTGAAGGATTCGATTCAGCTCTTCAGAAAGTTGCACGAAGAGCTGCACTTCTCTGCGCTAGTGGTCGAGCATGTCATGAGAGCCGTACTCAACCTATCGCACAAGGTCATCGTGCTTGAGGAGGGGCATGTCATCGCGACAGGTACTCCAGACGAGGTCGTGCACAATGAAAGGGTGATAGAGGCATACTTGGGGAGCAAGAAATCTGCCGCTTGAGCTCAAGCAGGTGAGTGCCGGCTACAATGGGACCCAAGTCATTTGGGACATCTCTCTGAAGTGCAAAGATGGCACCATCAGTGTAATCGTGGGTCCAAACGGTGCAGGGAAAACCACTACGCTGAAAACAGTCAACGGCCTTCTAAGGCCCTGGAACGGCAGGGTCTACTTTGGAGGGAGAGATATCACAGACGTCCCCGCGTTCAGAAGAGTCGAAGAGGGCATCGCATCCTGCCCCGAAGGTAGAAGGCTGTTTCCCGGGCTCTCAACGGAAGACAATCTGAGGCTGGGCGCGTATTCTCGGCGTGCGAGACGAGTAGCGGACGAGACCCTGGATTTTGTGTACAGACTCTTCCCCAGGCTCAGAGAAAGATCCAAGCTCAGCGCTGGCAGGCTGAGCGGGGGAGAGCAGCAGATGGTAAGCATCGGACGAGCACTGATGACCAAGCCCAAGATAGTCGTTCTGGACGAGCCGTCCCTGGGAATCGCCCCGAAACTCACTGCAGAAATATTCGAGAAACTGGTCGAACTCAGGAAACAGGGTCTCTCGATGCTCATCGTCGAGCAGAACGCAGCCCAAGCACTCGAAGTAGCAGACTATGCGTACGTTCTTCAGGAAGGCAGGGTCATAAACGAAGGCCCACCCACGAACCTGATGGATTCAGAAGAACTCCGGAAAGCGTACTTCTCGATCGAGTGATCCACGATAGCTTCCGGATATACCGCGTTCACACTCTTCCTCTACAACTCCTGCCTAGGCGTCTTCCTCTCCTACGGGGTCTTTTTCACCCGGGTATCTAGGGAATACAACCTGCCTGCGTCATCCACATCCATCGTCTTCGGCGTATTCGCCGTGTTCTTCTCCTTCTCCTCCCTCCTCCTCGGCCTCCTCATGAACAAAAACGGTCCGGGCAAGACCATCCTGCTCGGTGGAGGCTTGATGAGCGCAGGACTCGTCTTCTCGTCGATCGCGAACTCATTCCCTCTACTGATCTTCACCTACGGTTGTGTGGGCGGACTCGGCTCTGGGTCCATGTGGATGCCAACCTCGTACGTAGTCTTCAACAGCTTCGACCAGGCGAGCATAAAGAGGGTTACGGGCTTTGTCAGCGCGGGCACAGCGATTGGTCTCCTCATCTTTCCACCTCTAGAAAACTATCTGATCGTGGTATGGAGTATCCAGAGCGCATTTCTCATCGTCGGCGTGATCGTCTTTGCCTTCACTATCCTCGCTTACCAAACTTCTAGGAACAGCCGAGTAGCTTCCGGGTTCGCGTTTGGAGAGGCGTTTCGTCGTCTCAAGACGAAGAGGTTCGGTTTCCTTTACGTATACTATTCCGCTGGCAACGCGTTCTCTCGGACCCTCGTCACAATATTCCTCGTCCCCCTTCTCGAGAGCAGAGGGCTGGGAACAGCCGCCGGCACTATCGCGCTAGTGCTGATCGGCGTTGGGAGCTTAGCAGGACGGCTGACGGCAGGAGTGAAGAGCTTCAACGAGGAGACAATGGCCGCTATCGGTTTCATACTCCAGGGGGTCTGCGCAGCCGGGTTGTTCGTAGCAGACGACTCAGTGACGATAGGAGTTCTCTCAGTGCTTTTCGGAATCGGCTATGGAACCTACATACCCGAGTTCGCGCTCTTGATTCGAAAGTATTACGGCGTGGACCATTACGGCACAATCTTCGGGGTTCTACTGACAAGCTTCGGGATAGGCGCGTTTATCGGCCCGGTCTTCGAAGGAATCTCAGTCTCATCTTCGGTCGGATATCTTCCAGGCTTCCTGCTAGCAGCTCTTGTGAGCCTGGCAGTAGGAGTCCACCTGCTTATCGTAGGCAGGAAGAAGAACCTCTTGGGATAAGATCGAGTTTTCTTCGACTTGTCTAGCATTGCTCCGAGTCGTAGAAGACTTTGGTGAACAGAGGCAAGCGATCACCGGTATTCCCAGAGCCTTTGATCGGAGCCAATTAACGCGAATTCATCACTCTTTATCATGCAGCTGGTGCGGGCCTAACCGATGTTTAGATTGATTCTCAGTCTTATCGCCGAGTTTGATTGCGGCCCTTACTCGGAGAATTCAGTGCAACTATGTCGAAGAGTATGCGTCTGTAGTTTATTGTCAGGGCTCTTGCGTAGAACTGTCCTTGGATCTTCATGTCTCTCAGGTGACGGCTGTTTCTTTCGTCTCGGCGGAACCTTTCGAAGGACAGGCAGTTTTCGAGGTATGGCTTGAGCTTGGCAAGGTCTGAAACTGACTGACAAGCCTCGTTCCGAAATGGTCCTCGATGGGCCTTGCCACGCTGGCCTTCCTAGCGTTCGGAGTCACATAGACCCCTATCAAGATACCTAGCTGGCCTCCGTTATCAGACACATCGAACAACCATACCACCATACAATCCATTGAGACTTCTTCCAGGATAGCAAAGTTCCGGGATTGGCCGTCCGAATGTTGCGGAATCGGTGGACCGAAAACATCTGCCTCTAGGTACAAGACGGTTTTCACGCGGATCAACCACGATGTCTGGCCTCTATCGTCCTCCAAGGGAAGGTGTTTACTGCACCATGAAGAAAGGACTCCTACTGATTCTTTTGATCGTCGGCACTGCTGGAACAGCCGTCTCCCTCTTTGCGTATGGCGGTCTGGTTTCTTCTACGAAGACATGCATCGCTGCGTCTAACGAATAGTACGACAGTACGTCTGGCGGTCGTAGCGGTGCTCGATATCTTGTCAATGTCAATTGCTCGGGACAAACTGCTGTCGAAAACTCACAAGTTCATTGGAATGGCTGTTATGTGAAAATCAACGATACGGTGACTGTTCAGTTCTACAATTGGTACACGCCGGGAATCGTAGGAGACAATAGCTGTGAAGACGGCCTAACGGCTTCCTCTGAAGATCAAGAGCCCGTCTGGGCCTCCCACTGCCTTGTGCGCCGTGCCAATCCATCCTTTGACCGGTTGTATCAAGATCGTTTCACCCAACGTATTTCCTTCATCTTCAACACATAGTAAGGCTGGAGGTAAGAGATCAAGAATGTCGTCGAAAACAGCCGTCGAATACCCGAACATTCCCTCGATACTAGCACTAGTAGGAGGCGCTCTGATAGTGCTCGTTGACATATTCCTCGTGACCGTCAGCATAGTCGTACTGCCACATCTCAACTACACCAACTTCAATTCGCCACGTGGCTACACAGGCAGTCCTGGCTCTCTCGCCGCAGGCTTCGTCGGAGCAATCGCAATATTCGGTCTCATCTGTGGCATCTTCGTCACAATGTCAGCCGTACTGCTGCGCCTCAAGCCCAACCAGCGACAGACTTGGGGCATGCTGGTACTGGTCTTCAGCATCCTAGGCTTCTTTGGCTTGGGAGGCTTCATAGTCGGATCAGTTCTGGGGATAGTCGGCGGAATAATGACCCTCAGATGGAAACAACCATCGACAGCACAAACAACACCATAGCATTAGAGAGGACCGACTAGCGCGGAGGAGAAGGGGTGAGGCGAAGACTTGGAGAAACTAAAGATCCTCCTGATAATGCTAGTATCGGCTGCAGGCGGACTCGCAGTCTCTGGGTACATCCTCGCCCTCATCCTAACGCCTACGGAATCACCGCTGGAAGTTCTCTCTCAGATTCTCACCAAAGGATTCCCAGCCACATTCCCATTTCTTGTACTGTTTTCCTCGCTTCTATTTCTCAGCACACTACTGGCCAGTGTGGTCGGGGTCATCTATTTCCTGGTACTACCTGAGATGAAAAACTACTACGCGCCTGGCAACGGTAACGGGAAAGAAAACACAGGCATGGTCATGAAAACCCTCAAGCCTGAAGAAAGAAGTATCGTCAATGTTCTAGATGTCCACGGAGGCACCTACTTGCAAAAGTACATCACGAAGGAAGCGGGTCTATCGCGATTGAGGACGCACCGAGTAGTTGCAGCGTTGTCAGAGCGGGGAATCGTCCAAGTTGAGAAGTACGGAAACACGAACCAGGTTAGGCTTGCGAAGTGGTTCCATGACGGGATGCATCAACCATGAAACCTGGACCGTCGCTATTCATCAATGCTGTCAGAACAGCAGATCCTACCGATGCCGGCTAGATCGACGTTTGGCCCAGTTATGGTCTCGTCGCCCGGTCTGATGCCGTCGTTTACTCGGAGAATTGACTGCAACGATATCGAACAGAATGCGTCTGTAGTTTATCGTCAGAGCCCTTGCATAGAAGGGCCCTGGAATGCTCATCTCTTGAAACTCGTGACCTTTCTTTTCGTGTGGGCCGAATCTTTCGAACGACAAGCAGTTTTCAAGGTACAGCTTCAGCTTACTAACGTCAGCGTCCACCACGACTTCCTTTGGTATGGGTTGCTTCTTTGACTCGCGGAGCAGGTCATTCAGCGCTTCTCTGGCTGCTTCATGGTTCTTCCATGCTTCCTCAACATAGACTGGGAAGAGGCCGTTCGCTTCCATCTTCGAGATGAATGAGCCATTGTTGTCTTCTGCGTAGCTTTTGAGGAGGTGTGCTTTGATGTTGAGTTCGTTTGTTCTGTCGAAGCTGTACAGGAAGCGGCGGGCGTTGCCTTCTGTGTCTGACTTGTAAGCGTGGTTTAGCGAGTCGCCGAAAGAGCCGCTGGCGAGAAGGAATCTTGCGATGTCGTAGTCTTGAGAGATTAAGGCGCTGGAGATCATGTGTGCAAAGTCTGGCTCGTATGGGATCTCGCTCATCAGGAGACCCTTCCAAGTGGTTTTGCGTGTGTGCCGGTCTATTGCTCCAATCTCGACGAGCCAGTTTTCTGCGAAGGCGACCTCTCGGTGGTCGACCTTCGACATGAATTCTAGCTCTGACAGTTTCAGGCCATACTTGGACATGAGAAGTACCAGGTCGAACGGGGTCTCTGTTTCGAGAGCTTTCCGCACCGGTATCGGGTCGATCTTCTTCGGAATCGGCGAGTCAGTCAGGATGACGGCCCGGCCCGGCTTGAACCGGCCGATTCTGCCCATCATCTGCAGCAGAGTATTGTTGTCTACGCTCGTGTAGTGGAGCGTCTTCTGGCCTAGGTTGTCCTTACTGTCGATCACGTCATCAAAAATCAACACGTTGTCAACGTAGATGTTTACAGAGCTTGCGATTACATTTGTTGCGAAGATTCTCAGATTCTTGTCGGTCTCAGCTCGGCGCTGTATCCTGTTGACCTCGGACCCCTCAAGTCCTCCGTGAATGTAGACGCCGCGGTAGAGATCAGCATATTTTTCGACCATGCGCCTGGTCGGGAGAAAGACTAGCCACGACTCGTCGCGGGGCTGCGAGTAGAGATACCTGTCTAGAATCCTGAACATTCCATTAAGATCGTTGACAAGCTCCACTTCGAGATTGACGGGGTATCTGCGCCCGCTCATCCGGTAGAGGTTCGAAATGCCTAGGAAGGAAAGGAATTCTTTCGGGTCGATGGTGGCGCTCATGACACGAAACAGATTCTTTGCATTGTCTTCCTCCTTCTTCGCCAGTGACATGCAGAGTTCCAGCTGGGAACTCATCTGGTGGCTTTCGTCGAAGTAGATCGAAGAATCATGGATCGAGTTCTCGGCCAGCATTCTCAGCAGGACCCCGTCTGTGACTATCTTGATCTTGCCGGTGACGTTGATCTGAGTGTCCTTCGTAATGACCGCCAGTTCATGTTCTAGCTCTGGATGAAGCGCCTGGAGAGAGTAGTAGAGCGCGTTGCACGCAGCCCTTGACGGCTCGCGGATAACGATCTCCCTTCTGCCCTTGGACAGTTCGAATTCGCGAACTGGGGTTACTGTGCTCTTCCCGGTTCCGACGTCGCCGATGATGATGAAATGGTCTGAGAAGTCTATCGAGTCGAGGAGTGAGAAGATTGGGAGAGGGAGTTCTGGTGGTTTGTTGGTCGCTTTCGCTCGGCTCTCTTCTCCTATGTTTGGGACGGCTGGGGGACGGTAATCATAATCAACGCCAAGTTCGTTGCCAGCCAAAGTGGACTCGTCCCTCCAGAATGTTATTTCCGTAAGGGCAGAAATAAACCAGCGCTGATCAACGACCCTTCGCTACTTCACGAGTTAAGCGGGAAAGTTCTTATTGACAGAAGGGCATAACGATTATTGGATGAAGGGCGTTTGAGGGTCGCGAAGTGCGATCTTATCGCGTCACTCTTTCTAGCCGTATTCACGACTGGGTTCTTCGGTCTCGTTTACAACATCAATCCAGAGAGCAGCTGGCCTATCCTGACGACCATTGGATTATTGTCTTTTCTCGTCGTGGCCTATATCTTGCAGAACCAGAGGAAGAACCAGCGGAAATGGGAGAAACGGCCCATCACCTTTCCCAATCCAGAAGGTGGAGGCATTCTGGGCTTGTATACGGAGCGTCCTTGGTATAGTGAACTGGCCGAATTGGGCAGACGGTACAGGAGGAAGAGAAACAAGTCTCAAGAAAAGAAGCGTTAATCTGTCGAATATTATCAGAGGACCCTAAAATTTTGCAAGATCAAATACTGAAGCCGCTTCTAATTTTGGGTCACTTGCAATTCCGACTTGGATAAGTCTCTGATTCTTTGCCAGAGCATTGCTCGAATTGGATTCCAGCTCCGACCCAATTCTAATACGACGATAATGGTCAGGCGTCGACCGCGTACTAATACATTCACATAATAGCAACCAATCAACGAGGCCCCCTTAGATGTCTCTACTAGGAAGGGCAGGGCTCGACCTGAGGTCCTGGGCCAAGAGCCTGAGAGCTTCACACCGGACCGTCCTGATTTGCCTCATAGGGTTCGTCCTTGCACTGCTCGGCCTGCGAATACTCGGAACTCCAGCAGACACATACCTAGCCCTTGCCTTCTACCATTCCTTATCCAGTGACTCTTTTGTCCCTCTAATCTTCGGGATAGCAACCGTAGGCGATCTCATCTGGGTCCCACTGGTCTTCTGGCTCTACGTCTTCCGCAAGGACAACAATGAATGGACAAGCTCACTGATACTGGCAGTGGCGATGGTTTCCGCAATGGCTCTAACGGACATCTTGAAAGCGGCTTTCAACCTTCCAAGACCATCTCAGATACCTTCGCTCGGAATAACGCCCCGCGGTGAAATCCCAACAAATCCCGGATTCCCTTCAGGACATACAACAAACGCGTTCACAGTCGCCACGGTGATATGGTCTCGGTATCCTGCTTGGCGTGTTCCCTTCGTTCTGCTCGCGAGTGCCACCGGCGTCTCGATGATCATTCTGGGGCTGCACTTCCCCAGCGATGTCATAGGAGGTGTTTCTCTAGGAATCTTCTGCGGGACATTCGTTCTGGGGTTAGCCAAACTCAGGTCGAGTAAGTGATACTGTCAATATCAAGACTGGTCGAGGCTGCGGGCGGAGCCCCAACCGACGATACTCAGCGGTTTAGTGAATCTCTGGTCTGCGAGTCTGCGAAGAGCTGAACCCTTCCACAGTTCTGACAGAGAAACGCGTCCAAGTGGAGGACATCTTCTCCGAGCTCCGCCCAGTTTCCAAGGAGAAGGTGAGTAGCTCCGCTCGTTCCTCCAGTGCGAAATGGAATGTCGCCCATGTCAACCATAGCCGTGTTGCAACTCTGACACTTGACAGCAAGGCGAGTTTGGGAAGTGGATTCAGACAATTTTGTCGGTGAGAGGTTGAAGGTCTCTCAGCCTTAAGCTTTCATCACTCACAGTTATCGATGATCATCATACCAAGACAAGCTGGTCAGCGAAGGGCCCGCGACCTTTGGTTTCGCCTATCTCTTCTTGACATAAGGAAGGCACTCTCTTCGACTCCTCTCCACTTTGCAAAAGAAATCCCGATTTCTACGCCCGGTACCTACAAGTCTGGTGCTGGACCTGCGGTAGGGTCACAACTCATGAGATAACCTTCCGCTGGGGCGGGAGATGCTTTCTTTGCAAAGAGTGCGGAAATATCGTCGTAGAAAAGCTGTGACGGGAATAGATTGCCTACGCTCCCAGCTGGTCTGGAAGCGGCTGCCGAGGAAACTTCGCTTTTGCCAGGCGTAGGATCTGCCGAAAGTCCAGGCTGCTCGATATCTGTTGAACTGCGCCAACTTTGCCTAGGATAGACTCTCCTATTTTCTTCTCAAGGACGTTGGAGGTAGAGCCGAATACTTTGGTCAGCAGCGCGGCAAACTCTTCAGGTTCGCGGGCTATTGTCCTCATGTCGAAGAAGAAGTTGATGGCCTTCCACGTGTCCGTGCCCAGAATCTTAGACATTGTCTCCGTGACCGAGTCGCTGACCAGCTCCTCAAAGCTCGTTGCTATTCACCCTTTGATTCCCTTGGCCGGCTCTTTGGGAATTGGCAATGCGCCAGAGGCTGGAGTGGGATGAAGTGTTGCAAATCTGATCGATCTCCAGCCGACGAATAAGGCGAAGACACCCATTGACACAGCGTGGAGGTCGAGCCCTATGTCTGTTAAACTGTCCGTTGCGATGAGTCCTAGGGATCCTGCGATGTGAGGGATCTCCGAGAGGACCCAGATTAGGAGGAATATGGATAGTTGGAATCTGAAGTTTCCCAGACTCTTGCCTCTGATCGCGAGCCGGGCGAATATTGCAAAGGCGACCAGGATGAGGACTAGGTTGAATGTCTCTAATGTCTCGACGATGTCAGCTGCCATCTATACGACTGCCACCTTCGAATAGTAGGCGCCGAGCCCCACGAGGAGTATGAGAGAGATAGGTTCGAAGACCGCGTCTGCCAGAAAGTCTTGCTGGTATCCTGAGGCGAGATGATAGAAGCCGTGGACCACTGCAAAGAGTCCTAGGAGTAGGGAGAGAATTCGGAGGCTGCGAACCTTCGCCTTGACGGCCATTATCAACGGGACGATGCCGGCTGCTACCATTATTGCGAAGAGAACAATGCCCCCAGCTACAAGGTCGACCATAGGACAGCCTGCTCAGGTCAGAAAAGCAACTATTCCCATAAGAGAAGCGTAACTCCAGAAGAATGCTTTGAGTGACGGCACCCATTGCGAACCCCGGGAAGACGCCAACGATAGTTCGATTGAAGCCTCTCGCTAAATAAGCCGCCGAAGTTTCGGTCTAGGCGACGACCATGGGTCTCCTAAAACGGCAACTGTCGATATTTGCCGCGCTGAGCATCAATCGCCGGGGTCTCGCCTTTCTAGGAACTCTCGGTTTCATGACAGCCTTCTTTGGCGCGCGAGTGTTCGCAATTCTGAACCCAACCGTAGTCGTCGCACAAGGGAATATCCACTTTCACCATTTCTGGTACGGGCTAGGAATGATTACGCTGGCAGGCTGGCTTGGCATTGCTTTCAACCGGCCGAGGCTAGTTAGAACGTACGCGATGATCTTCGGCCTCGGTGCCGGGCTAATCGGAGATGAAGTGGGATTACTCTTAACATTCGGCGACTACCAGTCGAGTCTTACTACAGATTTTTTCGTCGGAGTGATCGGGTTCATCATTCTCGCAAGCACTCTGGTCAGATACAGGAAGATCGTCATGAAAGACGTGACACATACGAGCTGGAATGAACGGCTCATCTACATCGGAATAAATCTAGCCGGACTATCAGCAATCTTCTTCGCAGTAAACAGCATCACACCCGGTCTAGTGCTGGCCGCGATCGGAATAATTCTGATCATTTCAGCATTCGAAGCGGCAAGAGCAGGCATAGCCGCCGGAATTATCTCGGGAAGCATTGCGGCGGTAGGGAATTTTCTACTTGCTCAGAACTATGATGTCATCGGAACAACGTTCGAGGGCACCCCATTCGCGCCTACAAGCGCAATTGAAAGTCTAGCGGCTGCCACGATCTATGTTCTAGCCGTAGACGTGTTTCTTTCTGGAGTTATCGGTGGCGCCATTCTGGGACTAATCTTCGCGAGGTTACATGACCGATACTTGAGAAGCAGCAGCCTTCGAACTCGAGGAATCATATTCGGCTTGATTCTCTGGATACTGCTGAGCCTATCCAGTTTTGGCTCCGAGTTCGGGCTGCTATACGACACCATCTCAGTAATAATCGGACTAGTAGCGTACCTAGCGTATGGAATCCTACTGGCTCGATTCTTTCCAAGATTCAAACGAACCATACCCTATACCCGAAAAGAGTCGGATGAGCAACAGGCGATCCCTGCGGGAAAAGCGTGAGAAAGTCCTCTCGGGTTTTACAGTTCGAAATTTGATCGAGATGCCGTGATCAGATCTTGCTCTGAACGGACCCGGTCACCGGCACGATCTCTCGACCGACTACACCGAGGTTCTTAGAGAGATTGTCAAAGTCAGATGCAAATACTGTGGTGCGTTGAATCTTGAGACCAGTCAAAACTGCTCGAATTGCGGAGCACATCTCCGACAACTCAGTTCTGAATATTTGACATTGAGATGTGAATATTGAGAAAAGATAGAATTCACCGACCGTATCTTACGAATCCTGAGGAACTTATTCTCCGAAAATCGGATGGATGCGTAGCGCAAGTTAGAAAGTGAGAGAAATACGGTAATTTTGGGCAAACAATCCCAGAATAGTTATTAGATTTGAAATCATCCCGAGAATACAATAGATTTATATTTAAAAGTCAGCTTATATGTGATACGGTGAATTCGGGACGCGAGCTAAGCCCAAAAAGAAGAGTAAGAAGTAGAATCCGACGGATTGTCTAATTTCTACTTCGAAATTCCCGAGTTTCTTTTCTTTCGTACGAGATGGATGCAGAACCGTGTTCGGGGGAACGCGGCTCTAAGCTCCTCTGTAATCCAATAGCGCCAGAATGAACATGGCGTGAGACCAGGCGAGTGGCGACGCGGATATCGGCTCTCCATTGTCCTTGTGAACCTGTTCGGCGAAGAGTTGCAGCTCGTCGACGTGTTTCACGCACCATTCGATGAGGGTCTTCGCCTTCTCATAATTTCCCTGCTGGCAACGGTAGAGCGCCATCCAGAGGGTAGTGATGAACCATGGGTTCCCTCCGTGGTACGTGTCGCCCGGGTATCGTCCTATTCCTTCGGAAGCATACGTGAATGCGTTCTCGATCTGTCGAGAACTACTGAGGATTCGCGGATCGTCAGGTTCAAGAACTCTGAACGGGTATGTGAGGCCGAGGATTGCAGTGTCTATGGAAGAGTCATGGGGTTTGACTGATTTCAAGAATCGGCCGCTCTGCTCGTCCCACAGGTGCTTGACTATTGCAGTCTGCAGATTCTTGGTCTCGTTTGACCATGCGTTGGATAGCACTTCGTAACCGAGGGTTGAAGCGATTCTAGCACTTTCTCTTAGAGCTGCTGTTGCTGCCGCGTTAGTGTATGTGTGAAGAGCCTGTTTTTCTTCCCATAGGTCAAAGGAGGGTCCTACGAGGCCAGTGTCGGCGTCCCTATTTCGAAGGAGATGCTCGACGCCCTTCTTTACTGTCGGCCACATGTCAGCAAGAAACTCCTCATCCCTCGTCAAAGTGTGGTGCTGGCCGATGCCCCACAGAATGGTCGCGCACTGATCTTCCTGCTCTCCCCAAGAAGGACCTGGAGATTTTTCAACATGGTATCTCTGAGCCCAACCGCCATCAGGCTGCTGGACTTCCTTGCACCATTGATAGAATGCCGCCGCGTCGTGATTGTAACCACAACGATCCAGAGCATATGCGACGTACGTCCCGTCTCTCGACCAGACATAGCGATAGTCAGGCTCCAGAGTTGGGGCTGCGATTATTCCTCCAAGGTCAGGAGAGACGAGCGTCTGGAGGGTTAGTAACGATCTTCGAAGCAGTTCTCTCCAATGTTCCTGGACCACTGTAGCCTTGTTTCTTCTCAGCCAGTCCTGGCAGGATCGATTCACATCGTTGACCATTTCTGCGAGCGAACTTTGTCTTGCCTCTTCCAAGATGTCGAGGGCCTGTTGCTTGTTGTGGCCGAAGGTCATCAGAAGGACAAGCTGCTCCCTCGCACCCTGTGGTAGGTCGCCTAGATTCCATTTCAGACAGGAATTTACTCCCTTCACACCTGCATGCAGGGCTAGGGAGTTTCCGCCGAGATGACCATCCTTTGCATCGACAAAGGCGTCTGAGCCCTCCTCATGTACTCCGCACTGGTGTTGTGAAGAGGGTTTGTCTGCACCATATGTGAACCAGTAATGTCGCTTGTACGAAACTACGCTGTCAGTCTTCTCATCATAGTAGCAAGCGTCACCCGACGGTGTCTCGGCTATGTCGAAATCGTTGTAATAGAGAAAACTGATCTTCAAAGCCTCACTCCCCCCGTTGACCACTTCGAAGATCCGCACCAGAACGTCCTTGCTGGGCAGGACAAGATCCGTGGCCTTTACCTGTATCCCGTCCGGGTTCGCAAAACTTGTTTCGAGAATGGTGCTATCAGGAAGAAATCGCTGTTTCCTAATCCAGGGGTCGTCGGTCAACCAGCTGAAAGATTCGCTACCGTTCCGCCCGGCCAAAATTCCGGGGAGGGATCCGCGAACGTGTTGAGGATAATTGTGGCTTGGCCAGAAGAGGTGCCGCAACTCCCCGTTCTTCCCAATCGTGATCAGGGTTGAACGGTTTCCCATTGGGGCTTGCTGGCTGGTTGAAAACATCTCCCGGTGCCCTGTAAGTGAGTCGGAGGTGTCGGGAATCTTAAATGGGTTAGGTATCTGTGCACCGACTGTTGACGGTACAGCTACAATCGGCATTCCTTGGAATCACAATGCAATCCAACGATGGACGGAGCGCCAACCGTCTCTTCTCCGGTTCGAAGCCTTTTACCACATGACCCTGTTTCATCAACGTCCTTGCTAGATCTGACTAAGGGATTCTCCTTCGGCATAGACCTCGACGATCCCTGGAGATATAGCGGGATGAATCCTCCGCGATCCATAATCATTCCTCATCTACTTTCGATCAGCCTACCTGAGGGGAAGATCTTGGACGAGGCTGATGACCGGGAAATCCGTGCACGTGGTGAGGTGGAATCTGGGACTGTCGCGGGCAGAGCTGTCGTCTCATTATCCGACTATCTGGTTCAGTCAAAGGTTGACTTCGTACGTTGCTGGTTTCCTTGGAAATATTTTGAACCTCTCCCGATTGCCGAAGCAAACTTGGATCACCTACTCGAGGAGTCTTACTCTCATTGGCCTCTAGACGACCTTGTCATTACACTAACAAGTCACGGCATAGGCATTGTTCCAGTCATAGGTTGCGGGTATCATCGGATGCTTCCACAAGGGCTGGAGCCCGACAAGAACAAGACTCTCTATTTGAAACGCATCTCGACACACGCGAGGCTGCTCGTTCGCAAGTATAAAGATCAAGTCAAGTGCTGGCAGATTGAGAATGAGCCCAACTGGTGGACCGCACATGAGGCCGGCGGATGGCGTTCGGGATCATCGTGGATTCGTGACCCAATATTCAATCAACAACTCCTGCGTAGACTCAATACAGCTGTGCACACCGAAGACTCATCCGCTAAGACAATAATCAATCTTGAAGCTGATGCTAAAACCTTGGATCCCGGAGCTTACTCTTCTTCATGCGACATTTTCGGCTTAGACTTCTACCCAAACTATAGGTCCTCTCACCCGATCAATACGAAGGTCCTGAAATTGGCTGACGATGTGGCCAAGGCTCTAGGCAAACCCGTGATGATATCCGAAACAGGATATCCCAGTGGCCCATCTTTCCTGGGATACTCGGCTGAGCGCCAGGCCGAGTATGTTGCCAGTGCCTGTAGAGATGCGCACCAACTCGATGGCGTGACCGGTATTGGAATCTGGCGCTATATCGACACCGCCTGGAGATCATTTCCTCCCCAAGAGAATCATTTTGGATTGTTCGACAACAAAGGCAGTCAGAAACCCGGTTGGGCCGCATTCTCGAAAGTTATCGAAGAATTGAAATGAGTGAACACAAACAAAGATGTCGAAGTAGTTAGTCGAATGAAGGGCAAGACGCTCAAGGACGTCATCGGGACCGAGGAGAGGAGTCTCTACAAGCTGATCTCGCTAATCGCCGATCTGTCGACCCTCGTCCGAGAGATGATTCCGAGAGAGCTCGGATTCGCCGGAGGCATCAACCCATATGGGGAGAAGCAGTTGCAGATCGATGTCTGGTCAAACGATCTCTTTACCAAGAAGCTCTTGAGGAGTGGTCTTGTAAGAAGAGTAGCTTCGGAAGAAATGGAAGAAGTCGCAGAGGCCAAAGCGGGAGAGTACTCGATTGTTCTTGACCCTTTGGACGGTTCGTCGAATCTGAAGAGCAACAACTTGCTAGGAACCATAGTCGGAGTCTACCGGGAGAAGCCTCTGCCTGCGAGAGGAAGGGACCTTCACGCTGCGATGTACTTCCTCTATGGACCGTTCCATCAACTCGTTCTCGCGCTCGAGGATGGGGTTCGGACCTTCGCAGCCCTCGGCAGAGGATCTGAGGGAGCCAGATTCGTTTCGGACGGTCTGATTCGCCAGCTTCCCAAGCCACCGATGGTCTACGGTATCGGAGGCCTAAGGGAGAAATGGACTCCAAGAGTAAGAGAGTTCGTGGAGAGCCTAGAGAAGCGCAAGATGTCCCTGCGATACGGCGGGTCTTTCGTAGGCGATTATAACCAGGTCCTGACCAAGGGAGGGTTCTTCGCATATCCCGAACTGACCGACGCTCCCGAAGGGAAATACAGGTTGCAGTTTGAATCGAACCCGATCGGGTTCATCACAGAAAAGGCGGGAGGCCAAGCGAGCACAGGAATGGGTAGGATTCTCGATGTTGAACCCACGAGTATCGTCCAGCGTATCCCGACGTATCTAGGCGATTCAGAGCTGGTCCAGGAGTTCCAATCGACCTACAAATACAAGGGCCAGACCGTATGAAGCTGCGGGTCTCGATTGAGCCTTCAATCCTGAGTGCTGACTTTGCCCGGCTAGGCCAACAGGCGAAAGAAGCGGAAGACGCCGGGGTAGAAGGTATCCAGATTGACGTGATGGATGGCCATTTCGTTCCAAACCTGACATTCGGACCTGGAGTCGTCAAGGCGTTGAGAAAATCAGTAAACCTATTCTTGGACGCTCACCTGATGATCGACAATCCTCAGAGCTTTCTCGAAGAATTTGCGCGCTCAGGCGCAAACAGGATCATCGTACACGAAGAGGTGTGCAAAGATCTTCCCGCGGTTCTCCAGTCGATCAGAAAGCTAAAGGTCGAGGCAGGGGTTGCCATAAACCCCAAGACGCCTGTCGGCGCGATTGAGAGCGTCCTCGACATAGCTGACTGTGTCCAAGTTATGACAGTTCACCCGGGATTCGCGGGGCAGCGTTTCATGGAAGATCAACTCAGCAAGATTCAGCGTCTAAGGCGAGAGATAAACCAGCGGCACTTGAAAGCATCAATCGTTGTCGACGGAGGAATCGATCCCAACACAGCTCCGCTAGCAGTGAGATCTGGCGCTGCGGTCCTGGTTGCCGGGTCCAGCGTCTATAACCCATCAGCATCAGTCGCCCAAAACGTCGCGACGTTAAGAAACAGCATAGCATCCACAGTCGCCGCGATAAGCTCAGATTGAAGTAGAGAACCGGCCACATCCTCCATCGTTATCATGACAGACGACTCGCAAGCCGGCTTCTCTACACTAAGCGATCTCGAAGAGGCCGCCTCAAAGAAGACCGAAAGGTCCGCCTGGGCCTACATCCAAGGCGGTGCAGGCGAGGAATGGACGGTGGGGGCGAACCGCGAAGCCTTCCATCGCAGGACCCTGCGACCGAGAGTTCTTGTTGATGTTGAGAACCTAGAATTTGGCACGACTCTGCTGGGAACTAAGGTGTCTGCACCGTTCTACGTATCTCCAACTGCTTCTCACGGCCTCGTGCATCCAGATGCGGAGGCTGCGACAGCAAGAGCCGCAAGCAAAGCCAACATCCTCGCTAGCTTCAGTACACTATCCTCAATCTCAATGGAAGACATCGCCAAGGCCGCTCCGACAGGTCCCAGATGGTTCCAGCTCTACCTACAACCAGAATTCTCAGCCACGAAGAGCCTCGTCGAGAGGGCCGAGAAGGCCAATTACAAGGCCATAATCCTAACTGTTGACATGCCGGTCGCGGGCACCCGCGACAAGGAGAACCAAGCAGGCTCTCCATTGGCCTCTACCATCGTTTTGGGAAACGGTAGGGAAGTTGTTCGTCCTCTCAGAAACCCTATCGTCGATGGCGATCACGCTCATATTCGCAAGGAAGCCTCCAACACCTGGGAGGTCGTAGATCGTCTTCGCGAAATAACTCGACTCCCGTTGGTGCTGAAAGGAATCCTCACACGTGAGGATGCTCGACGGGCTTCTGATCACGGCGCTAAAGGCGTTGTAGTTTCTAATCACGGCGGGCGCCAGTTGGACCGTGCTCCCGCCTCGTTGGATGCTCTTCCAGAAGTGGTGGAAGAGGTCGGGTCTGAGGTCGAGGTTTACTTTGACGGTGGAATCAGGCGAGGCAGCGATATTGTAATGGCTCTCGCCCTCGGAGCCAGAGCGGTCGGGCTCGGACGTCTTGTTTTCTGGGCCCTCGCAGCTGGGGGAGAAGCAGGCGTCTCAAAGCTGCTATCTCTCCTCAAGACAGACCTGGCGACCGTCATGGCCCTTACGGGTCGGCGGACTCTATCTGAGATAGACAACAGCCTCGTTGACGCTGCTCGGTAGTTTTCCTGGTTGCTCAGGTGCGGCTTGATCCAAAGGAAGACTTCAGACGGTTTAGTTGAGCGTTTAGAAGCTTATCACTGATTTGATGTCGTCCTTGGTGGGACTGTATGCCTTCGAGAAGTCAGACGGTCCGACCATTTTGGTGAACAGCGACTTGAGAATTCCGGGAAATCGCTGTTGGATGGTTTTGAAATCTTGAATCCCGCTGACAAAGTATCGTTTGTTCGCGTTTACTGATCCGAACGTTATCTTGTTGCCCAGGACGATATCATCGTAGGAGTGTCCGATATCTTGCGTAGCAAGTTTGGGCTGATAGATCCCCAGCAGGCAGAGAACTCCATTGTTGTTCAGTAAGCCTTGCGCTTCCGCGGCCAGCGTAGCTACCCCGGTCTCCTCCAGGATCAGGTCAAACTTCCCGAGACTAGTGATTGATTGATCGTTGGCGTTGACGTAGGTCCCTCCAATCTTCTCGACAATGCGAGCCTTGAGGCTATCCTTTGGTCTTGTAGCAACCGCGGTCACATCGAGCCCTCTGATTCTGAGGAGCAACACCGTGAGGAGGCCTACGGGTCCTGTTCCCAGGACGAGTGCCCTCTGGGGCTTCCAGATCATTCTCTCCTGAATCTTGAAACTCTGGAAGACACCCTTCCCAGCAACACTCGTCGGCTCCAGTAGAACTGCTACATCCGACAATTCAGCGGGCACTGGAACTAGGAAGTTGATGTCTGACACCGAGTATTCCGAACAGAAGCCGTGGAGGCCTTTGATTCCATGCTCCTTGTACTGTCCGGTAAGGCACATGTCAGATTCGCCGTTCTGACAGTTGAGGCATCGGTCAGGTCGTCTCACAGTTGGAACTACAAGATCGCCTTTCTTGATTCCTGCAGAATTGCTCGGTGCCTCTTCGACGGTGGCCAGACATTCGTGTCCGAGTATGAGATAATCGGAACCTGAGGGCGCTTCTCCGTATGAGCCTTGAATTATCTCCAGGTCAGTTCCACAGATACCGATCCTGTCGGTTCGAAGGAGAGCCTGTCCAACGGAGGGGATAGGTCGAGGGGCATCAATGAGGTGGACACTGCCAGCTTTGCCAGGAGTTACGGCGATTGCTTTCAGAGAACTATCCTATCCAAATGAGCAAGGTTTGGGACGAGACTCCGTTACGATTCCTTTCAGTTCTTCAGTAGTCGCCGCTGTTGCTGATGGTCTAAGGAGTCTTTTGTAGACTATCGAGTCGCGCCCTGACGGTTTCTACCAATTGCAGTCTTAGATCTTCTCCCCGTAGTTTCTTCTCCTTCAGATCTGCGAGCTGCTTGGCGAGCGTATTGTCGCCCAACATTTTGACCCAGTTCTCAAAGTCACCGCGTCCGAGATGGAACTGGAGGGAGTTGAGGTCGATAGTGTTGAGGATTCCCAGAAAGTCGGGAAGGTTTCGGGCTGCCGCTCCGGTCGGAGCTCCAATGGCTCGGTAGAAGTAGAACGCGTTCTGTGGAGGTACGCTTCGGAGAACGTTTGAAGCGACGTTTCTCAAAATCTTGTTTGCCAAAGTCTCACCTGTTTCCTCTTCGAGTGTCGATCGGTGCTTGGCTATGAAACTTTGGCTATTTATCTAGAAGACAACCGAGGATGAGCTGGGAAAAAATGCCTGCCGCTAATCCCAAGCTTCCCTCAAAGGCCTCTCTACGTTCTACGAGTCGGAGGGTTTCGAAAGTCTGGATGTTTTCGCACGAGTGTGCCGGTCTCGCCCAGGCTGGCGGTCTGGGAGAAGCGGTCGCGGGATTGTCAAAGACCCTGGCTCTGGATTCTAAGCTAGATGTCAGCGTGTTTCTCCCAAGTCATGGCAGACACTTGGACCCCAGCATCAGAGAGTCCTATGGCTTACAGGGTCTGGCGACGTTCATAGCTCAAGGGCATCGGACCGGAGTCAACGGATTGTGGTACAACTACCTAGCTGGCATGGAGAAAGGTTCGCGGGACGGAGTCAACTATTTCCTCGCCAAGGGTCTTGATTCAGCAACCAGCAAGTGGCTAGACGATCCGGTAATCTACGATCACGAGGCTACTTTCGAGAAAATGTCCCTTCTCGCACGAACCGTCGGAAGTTACGCTGATTATTTGATCTCGATGGGCCGAGCAAGAGAGCTGCCGGACCTGATTCATGCCCACGACTGGCACATGGTGCCGGCAGGGGTCCTTGTAAAACAACGTCTTGCGGAGAGAGGCATGGCCGTTCCTCTTGTCCTCACAGTCCACCTGTTGAGTGGAGTAATATTGCCTTGGCATTATGCTTCCGAGGAATGGTGCGGAATCAGAGACATACCGTATTCCTTGCGAACGAACGCGAAGCGAGTTTCGACTCTGAAGTTCAGTCAGATATGGCAAGACGTGTGTCGCAACTCCCTGGAAAAGTTCGGATGCTACATAGCCGACTACGTCACATCGGTCAGCAACACGTACCTGAGGAATGATGTCAGCACCTACGTTGGGAACACAATCAGAGGAAAAAGTGGCCACATTTACAACGGCTGCGACTGGAACCCGGCGATCATCGAGTCATCCATCGTCGCAGTTGAATTCGAGAAAATCAGACCGGGGCTTATCGATGGCGCACCGAAACGGTGGGACCTAAGAGAGTACCTGCTCACCAAAGCAATTTCGAAAATCGAGAAGGAATCAGAAATCAAAGGTCCGGCTAGACTCCGCGACGGTTCTCGAAAGAAGGAGGATGGGTCGATAGAGACGTTTCGAAGTGACGGTCCGTTGGTTCTGATGACTGGTAGACTGAGTCCTCAGAAGGGAGTTGATCTGTTGCTAGACGCCATTCCGCTCGTTCGTAGCGCCATACCAGAAACGAAGTTCCTTCTATTCCTATTGCCTTCCAACGATTCTGACCTTACGAAAACGACCCTTGAGAGGGCTAGAAAATATCCCGACAATGCCCGGGTAATCCTCGGCAGACATCCATCCATCTATCTCCTCTCCCACCTCGCAGCAGACGTCTACGCAATGCCCTCGAGGTCAGAGCCTTTCGGGATCAGTGCCCTCGAAGCCATGATTACCGGAAACCCGGTCGTCGGAACAAGCGTTGGTGGCATCACTGAAACAGTTGTCGACCTGTCTGCCAAAGGAGAATCTGGAACAGGAATACTAGTTCCTCCTGAAAACGTTGCAAAGCTAGCAGAGTCTCTTGTCTCTCTCTTGACAATCATGCAGCTCGACGAACTTGGTCAACGGGGAAAGAGAGACGGAGCGGGAATATCTCGAAAAATACTTGTGGAATCAATGGCAAGAATGGTGGCCAAGAATCGAAATCTTGGTTCGAAGATTCGTGAGAATTGCAGAAACAGGGTTGCGGAGAAATTTAGGTGGACGAACGCAGGCCAAATGGCTCTGAACAGATATTCCGCCGCGAGATCCTTGGCCCTAAAAACACTCCAGAAGTAGTTGTGATGCAGGAATGCAACAAGACATCAAGGCGGGCCTCGCAATAATCGTCTTGGGCGCGCTAATCCTCTTGGGTTTGCTGGCATTCGCTGTCCAAGTCCAGTCTTATGCCTGGTTGGCGTTTTGGTCTTTGGTTTCGTAGCGACGGGTCTCATAGGGATGGGACTGTATTTGATCATGCAACGAACCAGGCAACCTGAAATGTAGTACAAATTGTTTCGACTTCTATCAACTCTCAGACTTGAGGAAAAGAGAACTGAATGGTGGCAAAGTCATCGAGATAGAGTGGTCTCTTCCGTGATAACGGTGTGCGTCAGCGGTCACTCCGCCGAGGTTGCCTTGTCCACTTCCTCCATACTCTAACGCGTCGCTGTTGAGAATCTCCTTCCAGTATCCGCCCCCCGGAACGCCAACTCTGTAGTTTCGTCGTGACACTGGCGTAAAATTGCAGACAACGACGATTCGATGGTCTGGGCTTCTGCCCCGACGTGAGAAGCTGATGATGCTCTTCTCCCAGTCCTGGATGTCAAGCCATTCGAATCCCAGTCTTTCAAAGTCGAGCTGATGCATAGCGATCTCTCTAGTGTAAACGGTGTTTAGATCCTTGACCCAGAGCTGGAGCTGTTTGTGCGCTTGCTCATTTGTTAAATGCCAGTCGAGACTCTTCTCAAAGTCCCATTCGTCCCACTGTCCGAATTCCCCGCCCATGAAGAGAAGCTTCTTTCCTGGATGCCCATACATATATCCGAAGAGGAGTCTGAGGTTCGCGAATTTCTGCCAAGTGTCTCCAGGCATTTTGTCGAGCAACGAACGCTTTCCGTAGACGACTTCATCGTGTGATAATGGTAGGACGAAGTTTTCGGCGAAGGCGTACCAGAGGCTGAAGGTCAACTGGTTGTGATGGTGTTTCCGGTAGACTGGGTCTTTCGTCATGTATTCGAGTGTGTCGTGCATCCAGCCCATGTTCCATTTCATCCCGAAGCCTAGTCCCCCGAGATAGATCGGACGTGACACCATGGGCCAGGCTGTTGATTCTTCGGCGATAATCTGCACATCCGTGTGTGCACGGTAGACTGCCTGGTTGAGATCTCGGATGAAAGACAGTGCCTCAAGGTTCTCTCTCCCACCGTACTGGTTTGGGGTCCACTCGCCCTTCTTCCGAGAGTAGTCCAGGTAGATCATTGATGCTACTGCGTCGACTCTAAGCCCGTCAGCGTGATACATATCCAACCAGAACAGCGCGCTGCTCGCTAGGAAGGAGCGGACCTCGCCTTTTCCGAAGTCGAAAATGTAGCTCTTCCAGTCCGGATGATATCCTTTCTTCGGATCAGCATACTCGAAGAGATGCGAGCCGTCATAGTAGGCGAGGCCATAGGCGTCCGATGGAAAATGCGAGGGGACCCAGTCGAGGATTACTCCGAATCCCTTCTTGTGAAGCTCATCGACGAGGTGCATGAAATCTTCGGGTATGCCAAATCGGCTTGTCGGAGCGAAGTACCCGAGGGTCTGGTAGCCCCACGATCGTGAGTATGGGTGCTCCATTATCGGGAGAAATTCGACATGAGTAAAACGCATCTCTTCCAAATAGCTCGGTAGATCGTGGGCCGTCTCTCTGTACGTCAGTGACCGGTTGTTGTCTTCAGGGACTCGTTTCCATGATCCAAGATGCATCTCGTAGATGGCGAGTGGCGAGCTGAGCGAGTTCTTGTCTGCCCGGGCTCTCATCCATTCCGCATCGTTCCAGGAATGCTTCAGGTCCCAGACGATCGACGCAGTGCGTGATGGAATTTCCCAGTGGAGAGCGAAAGGATCGCCCTTCTCCATCGAATACCCAAGATGGGCTCTCGATTCGACATGATACTTGTAGAGGGAGCCCCTCGTCGGACCAGCGATGAACCCTTCCCAGATTCCAGAATCGTCCTTTCTGAGAGTGAGCGGGTGTTGGCCAGGCCGCCACTCGTTGAAATCTCCAATAACAGAGACATGTTTCGCATTTGGTGCCCACACCGCAAAATGGGTTCCATCCTGTCCATCGAGCTGGGTTGGATGTGAACCGAGTTTTTCGTGGAGTTTGAGGTGTTTTCCCTCTTTGAAGAGGTAGATGTCGTAAGGAGTCAGCAGCTCATGTTCGGTGACGGGGTCCATGGCCTGGGAAACGCCTGTAGGATGGTTTGGTGACGATGGCTAAGCCTTACGATTCGGCCTGAACGGTGGTTAGCGCAGGTTCTGCGACCGCAACTTGGAAGTCGACTCCTTCCCACTTGTTAGCTTCGGGCCAGAAGAAAGTGAAGACAACGCTCTCGCCTGGCGAGAGGCCCATGGCTTCCAGGTCAGCGTAGTGGATTCCGAGCCCAGTATCGACAGTTTTCGAATCCGTTACAGTTTTCCAACCGTCGCTGCTCCAGTGAATAATCGCAGGCGCGAGCACCTCGATTCTAAGATTCCTTCCATGCGGGATTGTTCGAATCTTCTGGTTGAACCTCCATGCAGCAAGTTTCGAACTGGTCCTCTTAGTTTGATATCGGATAACGGGTTGCGGCGGCATGTCGAAGACCTTCCGTTCACGGATCGACCTTGCGAGTTTGATGTATTCCGCGTGCGCCCATACCAGGGGCATGGCTGAACCTGCAGGGCGGCCGTTGTGAAGGCCTCGCTTGGGAATGTCTTCCGCGTCCCATATTTGTTCTGGAATTAGTCCTCCAGGGCTGGCTTGAGCCTCGATCACGTGCAGGAGGCGCTCAGCTTCCTGAACCTCTCCCTTAGCTATTTCATAGTGGGCTCGTTCCCCGGCGAGGAGCGGCCAGCCTCTTCCGACACCAGTCCCATCGAACGGGGAGCCGTCGTCGTGTTCGCCGTAGCCGTCTAAGTTGTACCGATGCCAGACCGGGCCTGTCCTAGTCTCTTTTCGGAGAGTCGCGTCTATCACCTTGACCGTGTCGAGGATCCGCGGGTCCTTAGCTGATCGTAATCCGTAACGGACGAGAGCGAGAGCGTCCACGCTAACTAATTGTTCGCCGGGGACGACTTCTTGTCCTAAGGGACGATTTCGGAGAGAGACAAACGCTGAACCTGGAAGCTCAATGTCGGAAGGATTCGCAGGAGCGATTCTGACGTAGTACCCGTTGACTCCGACGCGTTTCGCGAGTTTCGTTCCTGTAACATAGGTCCAACGTTCAATGGCTTCGTTCCATGTGTCTGCCGTCTCCCTGAGATACGAGGCCAGACCGTAGTCGCCCTTCTCTTCGGCAAAATCAGCCGCCGCGAGCAACCCTGCGATCTCAGCCGCGAGAGTAAATGGAGAATATCCACCGTCCTCCTCCCACCTGTCCTGCTGTGTGACAGGGCCGTTTCGGACAAGGTATCCTGCCGCGCGTTGTATCATCGGCCACGCGTCGAACCCAGAAAGAGCATCCACACGTTTCAATTGGTCCGCGACAAGTATTGGAAAAGCCGTTTCATCCATCTGCACTCCTCCCCAATAGGGTGATCCGTCGAGCCACATGTTCTGCAGCCAATGACCGTCCTCCTCTTGGGTAGACATGAGGTAGAGGAGAGTCTCTCTCGCGTGTTCAGCGTCTCCGGAGGCGATGAACCCTCCGGCTGCCTGCGCCAAGTCCCTAGGCCAGATCAGGTGGTATCCGCCCAAGTCGTCGTCGCTCTTGGAGAAACCCCATGGAATCGAGAGACTGGCGATCACTGCGCCCGGGTAGGATTTTTCCTCGTGCGTTCGGAGGACTGTATTGCTTACGCGGTAGAGGTCGAAGCCCGTCTCGTAGGTCTTTCCAAGATCCATGCTTTGCGACTGGACCTCTTTCCATCCATCAACAAACGTCCTCTGGACCCTATCGAAGTCCTTCAACAAGGCATTCCGGGCCTGCTGTCCCGCCTCGTCCGGCGTTCGTCCGAAAGCAATAGCGGTTACACACTCGCCATCATTGCTCGTCAAGTCGAGTTCTGCGGTCAGAGCAATGTTTCCGTTAGACGCTGCAGAATATTCCCATATCATCTTCTTGTTGGCACTGACATCTTGCCAACCATCGCTGACACCTACGTATCCACAACTCATCTTCCTGAATGCTGTCGAACCAGCGAGGGCGAGCGATACTCCTTCTCTCTGCGCGAAAAGCATCGGTGTACCCTTGTAGTTGCCGATCCATCCGTTGTTTCCGTAGCCACGGTTTCCAATGTGGGGAGCGAGCAGAGCATAGACGCCATAATCTTCTAGTTTGCCCTTGCTGGCATCAAAGTGGACCTTCTGGAGAAGCACGTCGCGCTCGGGGTCGGTGATGACGATCTTTGTCATCCTGTAACGTCCTCTCTTGCAAGAGTTGACGAGCCTGTATCCAGGCACGCCTTGTTCTAGAGGCGCGATTCTTCTGTTCGTGTCACGCCTCTCTTCAGAGAAATATTGGTCTCCGTCGGCAACAAGAAACTCCATGTCACGGGTATTCGCCTGGTCTATTCTCGGATAGTAGACCTCGTTCAGGATTCCGTGAGAAATGGTGAACCAGACCCTGCTCTGGTAACTAGCGGAGGTTCCCACCCCTTCTTTGGCGCTAGAAGTCCACCGAGGCGCGATACCAGGCCAGCCCGGAGCCGCATTTTCTGTAGAGGACATTATGATGCTGCAAGGGCGAAATTGCTTCCATTCAAGCCTTAGCGCGTTTTCGAGTACCTATGCGGGCTTTACAATTATTTGGCCCGCGAGCCAGTTATGCCAAGCGCAAGTGTATCGGTAAGTCCCCGGAACTGTCAGAGTGATCGAGAAGGTCTTTCCGGGTAGGATCAGTCCCGAGTTGAACAACGGTTGCTGAGGGCTTACTATGGCAGTGGCCGTGTGAGGCTGAGTATCCTTGTTCACCCATTCTATCGTATTGTTGACTCCAATTGTGACAGTCTTGTTGACAGGGTATGGATAGGGACCCGTCGCGAAGTATTCCTGGAATCGCGTCGTGTTGAAGCCTGAGGGTTCGATGTATGACCCCGGGGGAATGGGGATCATCGTGACACTAGGATTGCCCGCCCCATTGTTCGGCGAGAGTGATGTGAGATAGACGTACCCCGTTATCGCAACTGCTAATACTACTACGATCGCGATTGCTAGGACAACGACTCGCCTTTGCATGGGATGCATATTGGGACCAGCTTTCTGATAGTTGAAGCTAACTGTCGAGTTCTAACAATAACGTTTGGTTACTAGCTGCTTTGGTTTTAGACTATAGTCAATCGCGGCCATTAGGACTCAATGGCTCATGTCAGATAGGGGTTTAGAAAAAGAAAATGGATCTCTTGTATTCAGGCGTGAACGTGCCTATCCGGTGACGATTACTGTCCCGTGCATCCAATAATGATATGAGCACAAGTAGTTGTACGTCCCGTCCACTGTGAAAGTTACTGTGTAAGTGGCGTTCGGATTCATGTTCCCAGAGTCAAAGCCGCTGGCTCCGGATGGCCAGCTGGTCGCAGTCACCGTGTGCGCAACAGGATCATTGTTTGTCCAGGTCACCTTTCCGCCTTTGGCGACAGTTACGCTTGCAGGAGCGTAGTTGAGCCCTTGGCTGCTACCCACTCCCTTCGGGATCGAAACACTCACTGTACTTCCGCCTATGGCAGAGCTTGAAAGCGAGAAGATCGGGGAGCCTGTTGCTAATTGGTATATTCCAGCTGAGGCAAGACCGATGCATGCGCCTATGGCAATGGCGATCAGTATTGGAGCAATAATCAGAATGTAATTGGTCGGTTTCTTAGGAGCGGTTTCCAATTTTACAACCCAGCTTTACTGACGAACCGTTGAGAAAATAACACTTTCGGGGGAGCATCTTCGTATCGAAGCTTAGTGCAATCTAAAATACTAGTTAGCAGACCCTCGGGTGAGCCCGTATGGTCAGTCAGACCAGGCGTGAATTCCTCAAACTCGGTCTTGCCGCTGCGGCAAGTGCTGCTGCAGCTTCTGGGATCGAGATTCCTCTGTTAGGAAATCAGAACTCCAATCTTCAGAACCAACTAAACAGCGCGAATACCCAGATGGCCAATCTCAAGACTAAGCTCAATACGGTCACTGGGTTCGTTAGTCTGAACATCAATGAACAATCTCTTGTAGAAGCCATCGTTGAGACAATCATCCCCTCGGATAGTACAGGTCCCGGAGCAAAGGAGGCTGGAGTCATCTACTTCATCGACAGAGCGCTAGCAGGGGATTACGGACAGAGCGCTAACATGTTCATGGACGCTCCGCACAATCCGCCGGGGATACCTGCCAGCGCTGGCCCACTCAAGGTCAAGCCGAGCTCTGCATGGGCATTCCTCCAGAATTACCAGCAGACCGCCTATCTGCCCGCGGGGGGAGGGGGAGGAGCGGGGGCTGCCAACCCGATATCCTACCCTGGAGCAAGTCGGACTTACACCGTAGGTGTGACCAATTACACGGTCAATTATGGCGTCACCGCTAGCCCACGCGTGGGCTCAGGCATCAACCTTCAGTATCCGGTTAATATGAGAGAATTTTGGAGGATAAGCCTAGCTGCACTCCAAGCCTACTCCAACAAGTACTACAGCGGGAACTACCAGACTTTGAGCTCCGCTAATCAACTGCAGGTGCTGAAAGATCTCTGGGCAAACACGCCAAAGACGCAAACTAATCCTCCTCCTCCCGCGGACGATCTTACAGGATTCAGCAACATTCTACCGTCCGACTTCGCGTACGAGCTGACGTTCATGACATGGGCAGGGTTCCTCATGGATCCGTTGTATGGTGGAAATCAGAATATGGTCGGGTGGGACTATGTCGGATTCAATGGAGTGAACTTCGGCAACTTCTATGGTGAGGGATTAGACCAGAAGACGCTCATGGTTGCCTCAAGTCCTACGAAGCTCAAGCCGGCCAGTCTGGCGCAGTACCAGCAGCAAGCCACGGGCGGAGCATAGTCATGTCAACGGTGATCCAAGAAAGTCCGGTAGACGTCGTCTGCTTGGGTGTCGGATTCATGAGCGGGGTGGTAGCAACGGAGCTAGCCCTAGCAGGTAACAGTGTTGTAGGGATAACCAAGGGTCCATATTGGGACTATGTCAACGACTATTCAACAACCAAGTACGACGAGTGGGGGGTCGGACTCGGACGGAAGTACGACAGCCCGCTTCCTCTGCAAAGCACCACTATTCGGAACGACAGCAGCCAGTTCGCGCTTCCAGTCCGCAGG
>VBAW01000028.1 GCA_005888635.1 Candidatus Bathyarchaeota archaeon
CGGGGCGGCCCAGCATTATGGCGGGGGAATGGGCCGTTTTGGCCCGTGGGCGTATGAGATGGCATCCCGAACAGCAAGCGCGTACGGATTAGGCTTTCTTGCCAGCATTAATCCACAGGACGATACTCACGATTGGCCCCTGACCTACGCTCAATATGAGCCCTACTACGTACAGTGGGAGAAAGCCCATGGAATCTGCGGAAACTACAACGGTAGCCCCACGAACAGCCCGTCCGACATTAACTATCCTTGGATGAGCCGGAACTACCCGCTCCCCCCCCATCCGATGACTCCGCTCGCGCAGTTGTTCCAGTCGACTGTTCAGGGCATGACGGCTCCAAATGGGCAAAAGTACAATCCGTTTCCAACCGTTAGTGCTCTCTCCTCGCAGCCTTACACCAACCAGTACGGTGTAGCAGTAAACCCTTGCGTCTACGATGGCTACTGTGGGGGCCTCTGCGACTACGCATGCGAGACTGGCGCAAAGGCAAATGCTGCCTATCGAACGATACCCGCAGCAATAAAGTCGGGCAATTTCACACTCGTCACTAATGCCTACATATACAGGCTTGAGCTTAGCGCATCAGGCAATCAAGTCATAGCAGCACATTACTACGATGCGCAGGGTAATGATCACCGGCAGCCTGGAACAGTATTCTTCAACGGAATGTGGGGCTACAACATGATACGGCTCATGCTCTTGTCCGGTCTTGGCACACCATATGTCTACAACTCTGGCACAGGAACAGGAAGTGGCACCGTTGGAAGAGGGCTCACAAATGGATACACACCGTACAGGGGTACGAACGTATCAGGAACTGTCAATATCGGAGGCAACTCCTATCCCGCTGGCAACGGTAGCGGTGGCGGGGTATCGGTTTTCGATCTCATGGACGACAACTTCAGCCACACCGGTCTGAACTTCATCGGCGGTGGCCTCTTCGGTGCCGGTGGTTATCTCGGAGGAGGACCTGGGAATATCACCTTCGCCGGAGGTGTAAGCGCTCCTAATACTGCGAATCCCAACGGAGCAATGGGTAGTGCTTTCAAGGCTACCCAACAGAACAAGTACCTCCCAACGAAACAATCTGTAGGCGCGACTCCCTTCGCCCCAGATTTGCCGACCTTCATGAACTATATCGATCTTGATCCGCACTACACGGACGCGTATGGTGACCCTGTCAGCAGATTGACTTACGACTGGACCCCGAACACCTACAATGGAGCAACATACCTCGTGAACCAAATCAAAGCCATACTCACCCAGATGGGCGCAAACCCTACTGTGAGCAATACAGTAGCACCATACTCGGCTCACAATGACTGGTGGGGGCATCATCTCAGAGGAGGCTTAAGGGTCGGCACCGATCCGAACGCCGGTACCGCAGCCGCATGGGCGGCCCTCAGTGGGTATAACCAACTGTACTACAATTCGAATACTAGTGGAGTCAACTATTTTGCCGCAGGCGAGATCACAAACACCACAGGGAACAATGCAACAGCCGGAACACATGCCGCAGGACCTCAGTCTTACCGAGCTGCTGAAGGCATAAAGAAATACTTAGCTAACGTAGCGACGAACGTTAACTACCTCGCAGCGTAACTTATTTCTCCTATGAAGGTCAAAGGGTTTCTACTAGGGCAACAGCTGTGCCTGTCCTCATCGTACCGGACAAAGCAAAATCCCTCAACATACCGATATTTCAAAGTAGAATTCCCAAACCTGAGGAGCTAGTAGTTCTAGACAAACCTCTGCTTGAAGCAACCATTCAGGTAGGAAATCTCCTTAAGGACTGCAAAGCCAAGTGGGCGCTAGCGGGCGACATTGGAGAGATACTCAACGGAGTAAACGTACAGCCTGACCACATTACAATACTCACCAACGTTGTGGGATGCGAAGAAATCAGTACGAAACTCAAAGGGTTCCAAGTCGAAGCGTCAAAACTGGTCGAGACTCAAATTAAGCGTAATGCCGAAATCGAACCCAAACCTCTGCCAATCATGAT
>VBAW01000061.1 GCA_005888635.1 Candidatus Bathyarchaeota archaeon
CCCTCAATAGGAAGACGCAGATGTGTGGTCCTGGCTAGTCAGTATTTGACGAAAGAAACTGGTCTTGTCCGTTTCCGTCAACGCCTTGTCATTATTCGAAGAGAACTATTCGCTCCATCATCGTTGCCAATTCATGTGTTCAAGCGTCGAAGAGTGACTCAGAGGGGTGTCGCACCAGAAGTCAGGTCCCGTGTTGTAGCAAAACTTGTCGAAGCCATCGAAGAGACCGAACATCTCGCAAAGTCGGCAGCGAAGAGAACCAAGACAGGTGGAGGCGGAATCTCTCCCAAGGAACGCTGGTACCAGTTGATGGGATATCTCGCACAGGTTCTCGATGGCGTTCTCAAGAACCTCGACCTGGAGAGTGTCAAGGAGAAGATGGATCAGATGGAGACTGCATTGGATGAGCTTCAAAGGACGAATCCGACGGCTGGATGACAAACTAGAACGCGTGAAGGCCGTTCGAGGCCGGACTAGGGAGTGGCCAGTGGACCCGGTCGAGTTCTGTGTCCAGTATCTCGGGTTCACTCCGACAATCTACCAGGAGAAACTATTGCGGGACCCTTCGCAGTTCATCGTGGCTCGCTGGTGCCGCCAGTCAGGAAAGACCCACTGCGTTGCCGTGCTGTTGCTATGGTTGTGTCTCCGGAACAGAGGATTCAATGTTCTCGTCTTGGCCCCTGCAGTTCGCCAATCCAAGATCATCATCCGGAAAATTACCGGATTTCTTTCAAGACTGCCGAAATACGTGGCGTTGAAGCCGCTCAAGACAAAGATCGAGTTCTACAACGGAAGCAGAATCCAAGCCTTCCCGAACAGTCCAGAGACAATCCGAGGTGAACCCGGCGTAAATCTACTGTACGCCGATGAGTTCTCATACATCAAAAACGATAAGGAACTCTACGAGGCCGCGATCTTCTCCCTGGCTACAACCAACGGCCGGTTTCTAGCAACCAGCACGCCCGGATCTCGCGAGAGCATGTTCTACGCCATGTGCACAGACGACGTGAATTACGGCGACGTTTCAAGACACCACGTGAGCTACTTGGACGCCCTGGAACCTAAGGGGCCTCTCAAGCTGGAGATTCTGGAGAAGCTCAAACGACAGTTTTCTTCGGACCCCTGGAGGTGGAGGAGAGAGATGGAGGCAGAGTTCGCGGACGACCAGGACAGCTGGCTCAGCATGGCACTAATCACCAGATGCGTGGACCCGAAACTTGAGTACATTCGAGAAGGAGCCATCCTCACCGGATCCGGTCCGGTGGATACCTGATCCAGTCGCTGTACTGTTTGATTGTCTGGGCGTAGGTGTAGTAGGCTTGGAGCTTCCCGATTGGTATCAGAGAATAATCCTCGGATTCCCGGATCCGGTCAGTTTCCGTGTTCCTCAGTACTCTTCCAGTGTAAGTTCGAATCTCCCCCCTGTCTCGGTAGACTCTGGATCGCTCACGTCTAGGACGACTCAGACCCAACATAGACTCTCAGTTTTATGAGATTGTGGTATATCTCACGATAGCTTTTGAACGCGATCGCTCGTAAACGCTTAATAGATTAAAAAATGAAGTGAGCTGGGGCGAAAAATGTCAGCGAGCAAATCGAATGAGATGATTGTACTGTCAACGATTGTGGTGATTCTTCTTGGAATCACTACAGGAATGCCAGCAGGATCTGCAACTCGAGACCCCGCACCTATTACATTCAACAGTCCTAACGCACAGCCCGATGGATATTTTGGCTTCTCAGTCGCCGTTAGCGGTACAAGCATGGTTGTAGGGGCGCCACAGGAATATGCGAATGGACTTTTTCATGCTGGTCATGTCTACGTCTTCAGTACTGCAGGTTCCTTGCTCGCGACTCTCACCAGTCCCAACGCGCTGGTGAGTGGGGAATTTGGCTGGTCTGTCGCTGTAAGCGGTATGAACGTAGTTGTAGGTGCACCGTTCGAAACTGCGAGTGGGTTGCTTCAGGCGGGTCACGCCTACATATTCAGCAGTACTGGATCCCTGATCGCTACTCTCACCAGTCCCAACGCACAAACTCAGGGGATTTTCGGCTACTCAGTCGCCGTTAGTGGTAGGAGCGTGATCGTGGGTGCGCCATTCGAGAATGCGAATGGATTTTTGGAGGCAGGTCACGCCTACATATTCAGTACTGCAGGTTCCCTGATCGCAAATCTCACCAGTCCTAACGCGATAGTGGGTGGTGAGGTATTCGGCGAATTTGGCTGGTCTGTCGCAGTAAGCGGTGGGAGCGTGGTTGTAGGTGCGCCATATGACAATGCGGGAGTCGAGAGCCAGGCTGGTCACGCCTACATTTTCAGCAGTACAGGTTCCCTGATCGCTACTCTCACCAGTCCCAACGCACAAACCGGGGGACGGTTCGGCGCGTCAGTCGCTATGAGCGGTAGGAGAGTGATTGTAGGTGCGCCATGGGAGGCTCCGAATGGACAGTTCTACGTAGGTCATGCCTATATCTGCACTGCAACAGAATGCCCTCCAACTGGTACTCTCACCAGTCCCAACGCACAAACTCAGGGATGGTTCGGCAACTCAGTCGCAATTAGCGGTATGACAGGGGAGGTAGGCGCGCCATATGAAGGGGGACCTGGACTTTCTGTGTCTGGCCGTACCTACACTTTCAGCGCTAGAAGTTTCCTAATCAATACTCTCACCAGTCCGAATGCGCTTCCGGGCGAGGCTTTCGGTTTTTCAATCGCTGTTGACGGACCGAGCTTGGTTGTAGGGGCGCTGGAAGGGAACCCTACAGGTGCTGGTCATGCCTATCTCTATGCGACTGCTTTCGTCCGATAAGTCCATGAAACAGGATCCTAAGTTCTACGTTGCCGGAGTGGACCTGGGACAGAAACAGGACCACTCCGCGGTAGCTGTGGTGGACAAGGTTGACAGGAAATTCGCCCTTATCCATCTCAAACAATTCGAACTTGGAACAGAGTACGGGTCTGTAGTCGGCTATCTCAAACTCCTCAACGAGAATCTCCACGACCTGCGTCGAATCATGATCGACCAGACGGGCGTTGGGGAGACTTTCATGTCGATGGCGATAAACTCGGGACTGAAGAACGCGAGAGGCATCGAATTGTCACAGCCGAAGAAACAGGATGTCATGACCTTCCTGAAGCACTGCATGGAGGACGGACTCGTCCACATACCCTACGACAGAGAATTCATGAACGAGCTGAACGTAGAACGATTCGAACTACTAGAGACGGGGAGGCTGAAGTTCTCGCATCCGCCCGGGACCCATGATGATCGGCTCTGGGCATTCGCCCTAGCAATATACTACGCTCGACTGGAACCAACAGAATATCATCCCGTCGCTGCCGTCAACACGCGCCCGAGCCCCGGCAATTTGTTTCCGCAACTCCCACGAAGCATCTGGAAAAGGTAACCGGCCAAACACGCCGATTCAGATGCCTTCACGTCCGGACCGTGCCTGGATCTCTACGCGATAGCGTCTGTTCCAGCTTGAACCATCCGTGCGGACCCTTGCCGCTGCCTGAAACTTCCGCAGTCTCGACTATGCCTGTGCACACCTTCTATCTCCCCCTTCCAGGAGTTCCAAGATACTTCTCGAAAAACGTGAACATCTTCTTCCAGCCGTCAACCGCCGCCTCCGGACGATAGCCTACACCGGGATAGTAGAAGAAGCCATGCCCTGCGCCAGGGTACATGTGAAACTCGTAATTCTTCCCATACTTCTTCAACTCCTCCTCCAACTGGTGAACGCTCTCGGGTGTCGGGTTCTTGTCCTCTTCTCCAAACAAGCCGAGTAGTGGACAAGACAGGTCCTTCGAATAGTCGATGGGTGCGACTGGCTGTGCCGGCGTCAGCTTCTCCTTTGGCTGTACGACATTTCCGCCCCAACAATTGACCGCTGCATCGAAGGACTTTGTCCGGCACGCGACAAGGAAGGCTTGACGACCACCCGAACAGGTCCCGAAGACTCCGACCTTCCTATTGCTGAGCGGCATGGACTTGAGGAAGCGGGCCGAGGCGTCGATGTCTCCCACTACGCTCACATCAGGTACTCCTCCGGACCCACGGACCTTTGCCGACATATCATCAGGGCTACCGTGGCCAAACCGGAAGTAGATGTTCGGGCTAATCGCCAGGTAACCGTGGTGGGCGAACTTTCGCGTAAACTCTCGATACAACTCGTCCCAGCCCGGCATGTGATGAATCAGCACTACCCCGGGAAAGGGTCCGGGACCCAGTGGTCGGGCATAGTAGGCGTTGATTATCTCTCCATTATGGCCTGGCAGCATAATGGTCTCGGCAAGCATTCCCTCATACATGTCAGTCGTATACGGATGCATGGGCCAAACGACTATCCATTGACCCAATTTAAGGAGAACCAAGACGACAAGGGGATAACAGTCTGTTAGTTCCCTTGAAGAACCGGGGTTCTGTGTCGCGAGACTCATACGCATACCCAATTTTTCCCGAGCCTCGTTAGCTCAGCAGAGCTTAGCACAGATCGCTCAACCAGTCCGTATAACCGATCGCAAGTCTCTCGAAGACCTTTACATCGTCATGGCCCCTCAGCCGTTTT
>VBAW01000017.1 GCA_005888635.1 Candidatus Bathyarchaeota archaeon
GACTGGAGAGTGCGTCTACGCATCCTTCAGCGGACCAGCCGCGAAGAAGGGCGTTCAGATCAGCCCGGCAGGCGCAACTCACTACTCGTACTTGTCGACAATCGAGGCCGCGTGGGGACTCTCATCGATCAACTCTAACGACGCAGGAGCACCTGACATGCTCAGCGCCTTTGGGGCAGCCTGCACGACCAACTGTCCTCCATCTCCCCTCTCAACAAGCTTCACACCATCACCCTCCACTACTCTCGTAAACGTACCCGTAACGTTCACGGCAACAACCAGTGGAGGAACAGCACCCTACACGATCAGCTGGAACTTCGGCGATGGAGCAACAGGAACTGGAACTATCGCGACGCATTCCTACTCCGGTGCTCAAACGTTCACAGTAACAGAAACAGCGAAGGACTCGTCTTCACCCCAACAGACTGTGACGAGTTCCCAGACGTTCACAGTGTCATCATCCACATCACTAACAGGTAATTTCGGATCCTGCACGAGCCTTCCTCAAGGCTGGAGCTGCGGCAACGCTCTTCCATCGACAAGCTCGGCGACGATAGTCAACGGCGTTCTGGAAACCAGCGAGTCGAATCCAGGGCAGGGCGGTAGCAACAGCTACAACTACGCGACCACCCAGATGGGCACCTTTCCATGGAGCCCATGCCAGACACCTGCTTCAGGAGCAATCCCGTCCGGTGTGACCAGTGTCAGCTCTCACTTCACATTTCTATCCTACGCCCCCAGTTCAACACCAAGCTCGGACAGATACCATATCTACATCGCATTGTACTATTGGCTTCCTAACGGCGCTGTCTCCGCCGGCGGCCCCACCTATCAGTGTCTTGACACTCAGGTTCGCGTCGAGAATGTAGGCGGTTCTTTCAGCCCGGTCGGATCAACTGCCACGTATGACCCAGGGGACTCCTTTGGCTGGGACCAAGTTACCCTGTCGGATCTCGTCGTCGGGCAGAGCTATACTCTCACAGCCGATGTCGGGCAGCAGTGCCAGAGCGATCTGGCAGCGTGGGGACTGCCCTCCTCCACTCAGTGCCAGCTAGCAGGGATAGAGATAGGAACGGAAGGATACCAGTTCCAACAACTGGACGCGAACTGGGATACTGTGAGTCTGACAACCGGGGCTCCTCCTCCTCCTCCTCCGCCGTCGGGCTTGACGACGACCATTAGCTTCACACCCGCTTCTCCGACTCAAGGCCAGAGCGTATCTTTCAAAAGCATAGCGAACGGGGGGACCGCGCCTTATGCTTACTCTTGGAATTTCGGAGACGGGACTAGAGGGACCGGCTCTAGTGCCCCCCACATCTACTCGGGTTCCGGAACCTTTGTTGTTAGCCTTCAGGTCTCCGATTCTAGCGGCCTGACAGTCCCAGCGTCGACAGTCGTGTTGGTCATTGCTACGAACCTACCAGTCCTCAGTCTGCCTGGTAACCAGACGCTGACCGTTGGAAACACGCTCAGATTCGTCGTAAAAGCCAGCGATGCAAATCCGGGGGCCGTCATACTTCTCACCGCGACGTGGCTTCCTCCGGGCGCAACGTTCAATTCGGTCACAGGAGTCTTCTCTTGGACGCCCAGCAATAACCAGACGGGTACATACACGATAGCATTTTCAGCGATAGACAATAACAACCCCTCCCAACAAGACACGAAATCTATGACGATGCAAGTGGACCCCGCCTCGCCTTCAGGTCCAAACGGGGGCTCGGGCGGCGGGACAGGCACGGGCTCGAACGGGAACTGCATGTCGTGCACCGTAATACCCTTCTTATCCTCCACATGGGGACTTCTCGTCATTGGAGGACTCCTCGGATTGATCGCCTCCATTGCCCTTGTCACCGTCCGAGCTCGATCAAATCTGGACCATGAGAAGCGTCGAATGAAACGGCTAACGCGTTACAATGAACCATCGCTCCTCGCGGTTCGAGACATAGCAAGGATTAGAAGACCCGCTCGCAACCGGAAAAAGTAGTTGAAATCGCTTCTGTTCGAAGACCGATGATGTTAGAAAGAATTGGGAAGGGCGAAAACTGGAACCCTTCAAAAGAGGCTCTGTATCGAATCGTCCCCACCAACCCCCGCCTCTTGGGGAACCGAATCTCGGCTTCGATTCCTAAATTTTACAACCTTTAGTACCGCTGTGGATACTGCCGACTCTGCCAATTCACCTGCACGCGTGAAAACTGGTGGAAGACAGGGGAGTGTGGTGGGCCGGGGGAGATTCGAACTCCCGACCATGCGGCCTCGAAAGGGTTTCCGCGTGTAAGGCGGACGTTCTCTCCAGGGCATATTCCTAACCGGGCTGAACTACCGGCCCACTGAGAAAGAGCCGTCGGGTGTATTCAGGTAGATTACGATTTAGGTCGAGATTACTCAACCTCACAATCTTTGGGAGATTGTCCTTTTATAGAGCGAGTCGCTAGTTTTCATTCTGGGCATTTTGCATGGCGGGGAAGGAGCCGCTCGTATACATCGACGGTGAATACCACCCCAAGGGAAGCGCAAAGATCTCAGTCTACGACCACGGACTGCTCTACGGCGACGGAGTCTTCGAAGGAATACGCGCCTACAACGGCATAGTCTTCCACCTACGCGATCACATCGAACGATTATTCGAGGGCCTTAGAGTCACAAGGATCAACGTCTCGCTATCAAAAGAAGAGATGGCGAATGTCGTCGTTGATGCTCTACGAAAAAATAACATGATGGACGCTTACATCCGGCTCATCGTTACCCGGGGACGGGGAAATCTTGGACTCGACCCTCGAAGCTCTCCGAAACCGTCCACCATCATAATGTGCGAGCCCGTCGCACCAGCCCACGGCAAAGAGGCCCGGGAGAAGGGAGTGACCGCGATAATCTCCAGCTACAGACGCGACATGGTCGACGGCACAACCCACGAATTGAAATCTCTCAACTACATTCAGAGCGTCCTCGGAAAATTCCAGGCCATTGATGCAGGCGCAGACGAGGTCGTAATGCTTGACCATAGAGGAATGGTCTCAGAGTTTCACGGGTCCAACCTGTTCCTTGTAAAACATGGAATCCTTAACACCCCAACCTCTGCTGCAGGCATTCTTCACGGGATAACCCGCGCCCGGGTCCTCAAGCTCTCAGAGGAACTGGGCTACGAGGTCCATGAGAGAGACATCACGCCCTATGAACTGCTTAACGCTGACGAAGTGTTCCTGACCGGAACAATGGCAGAGATAGTCCCGGTAGTTCGAATCCAAGGAGTACCGATCGCTGATGGAAAGCCTGGACCTGTAACGAAGGAGATCATTAGAGCCTTCCAGAGGATAACGCAGGACCCGAAGGAGGGGACTGTGATCCGTGAAGCTGTTGCTGTTCAGGCCCGAGCCAGATCTCACTAGGCCACCCCGACCCGACGAGTCATCCAAAATTTCGATTTTCTGCCTTAGAAGTGTCTGGCGCTACGTGCCTAACCCGGCGGACATTATTTCTTGAGAATGTTGAGATGGAATAGAGTATAGATCACGCAACCTCCAGCAATATCCATCAGCGTAGCCCCAGCTACCAGCATGATGTCGCTGACCACGCCCGTCTGAAAGTAACCAATCCACTGCTGGACTGAGCTCCAGATAGAACCTACAACCACGGCTACACCAATAGCGACGAGAGGCTTCCGGTCTGGACTGATTCTGATTCGAAGGTTGAGAATCCAAGAAGAGACAGCAAGCGCAAGGGCGAGATGGAGTAGGAGCGTGAAAGGGGTAATATCAAACTGGGTCAGCTGGCCGAAGAAGAACCCAATTCCCGTCACCACCAAAACGGCTGAGGAACAGCCAAGGGTGAGTCTTAGCCATCGAGGGGTCGTGTCGAGGAGACGCACTGGCATGCCCTCCAGGGCCTAGTCCTCCTGGTTCTTCTCTACCCTCATCCGGGCGGAGTGATGTAGACGGAGAGGAAAACCAATTCTTCCTCCTATCAGAAACGCGTGGATTCTGGGCCAGTGCTGAAGCGAAACCACACCACCAATTATGCCACCAGACAATGCAAGGACGGCAGAGACGGCGGTGACAATTGCGAACGCGGTCTGGAAAGCGTATGGTACGAGCGCGTTCGGATAGACGATGAGGTTCGTGAGGACCCAGAGCGCAATGCTTGCAAGTTCTCCGAGAGTGCCTGCGAGAAACCCAGCTACTCCTCCCCTGAAGGGTCCCGTCTTTACAATGACTCCAGCCACCAACCCTGCTATGAACGGTCCTACCTCTGGGATGGCAGCGCCGAGAATGAGGTTGATGAGAAATCCTGCGCCGATCGCGAGAAGAAGGTCCGCGGTCTTATCTTGAGATGAATTGGGAAACTTGTTGGCCATGGATTCTTTCGGCCCGTGGCCGCAATCTCCTCTGTTGCAATGATATCCTGTGCGTAACCCCAACGCAACCCATATGGTTACATTGCCTGGCCGAGGGCTGTGGTGAGACCGATTGAAGGGGGCTGTCTTCGACTGGGATGGAACGCTCGCCAGTATCGACGAGCGAGAATTCTACTGCATCAATCATGCCCTGACAGAACACGGCTCAACGCCGATCAACAACGAGTTTTACGTGAAAAACTACTATCTCCGTGCCTACGAGGAAGGCACCGGGCCCCGAATGGTGCTGGAGACAGCACTAATAGGAAAGAACCGGCCGATGATCGACGCGGTTTACGAATCTTACAGGAAAATCTTCCAAGCCACGGTGGAAAGGGCAACACTCCAGACCGGGGCCATCGAGATCCTCAAAGCCCTCAAACGAGCAGGATTCAAGATCAGCATTGCAACAATGAGGTACACAAAATCAGTCGTCGACTCTGAACTGAAACATCTGGCAGTCACTTCCCAAGTCGACCTCCTGTTGACCCGGCAGGACCTTGGCGTAAAGGGCACGTTAAGGTCCTTGGAAGAGACGGTAAATCAGCGAGCCCGACTTGTAGCTAGAGCTCTCAGAGAAATCAGCCTCACACCAGATGAGGTGTTTCTCGTCGGTGACTCTTGGTGGGATGTTCGAGCAGGAAAACAGCTAGGGATAAGAACAGTTCTAGTCAAGACAGGTTTCGCTTCACACAATGACTTCTCGAGAGAGAATCCAGACCTAACGGTTTCTTCCATGAATGAGCTGAGGGAAATCTTGGAGAAGAGCCACTGGGCGATCTGACCAGGATTCTCGATGAGAAGATGGGCCTCTTCAGGACCTTAGGAAATGCGACTGTACGCATTTGCCGAGTCATGCTTCTTCACGCCGTCTTGTAGAGGTCTGTCGTGGCTACTGGTTCAATGTCGTTCTTCTCCAGTTCTCTGAGCAGCCGGTTGATTCCTAGCCAGTCGCTAGCGATGTGTCCAAGGACGATTAGATTAGAAAAGTTCTCCGCGGCTAGCTTTGTCAAATCAGCTTCTGAAATGTGGATGTAGGACAGAGTTCCAACACCATTCTCGAAGTATGCTTTAGCCACATCATAGCCACCATTCGTGTAGCAGGCATGAGAGACTACAACTTTCCTAGCCTTGCGATTTGGAGAACCGAGTCGCACTTCGATCCGAGTCTCCGCCTCGCGGAACTCGGGAAACGCGCCAATCCTAGAAACAAGTTGACCAACAGTGCTGTCTTCATCCAGCCCTTTGATCGCTTGGACGATCATTCTTCGACCAATCTCATCGCAGGGACTGTGAATCGTAACAAGGGGAAGGCCCAGCTTCTTTGCGGCGTTCGGGACCTGATCATAATTCTCGGGATGGTGCTGAATGTCGAGGACTCGGTACTTGTTCTTCACAGCCTGCTGAGCTTCTTCTGACGGGACCCCGGCCGCCCTCAACTGGTCAATATGACGGAGGAAGACCTTGTAGCCTTCAAGCTGGGCCTTTCCCCCAGCTGGATGGTGCGCGATTACTCCATCACAGTCGAGATTCCGGGCGAGCAATAGTTCGCCGACCCCCACATCAATAGCGACAAGGACCTTCCTGAGCTTGCGTCCCTTGACGTGAATCTCACTGTCAGCAGGAACACTGCTGAAGTGGGCGAGTTTGAGAGCCGTCCTCATTATTTGCTGAGCATCAAGCAAGGCGCAGCCAAGCCCGTCAGATGGGGTCCTTGAGGCTCAGGCCCGTCCGCCCTTCGTCATCTTCTTGAGGTCGAGAATCTCGTCCAGTTTGTCTTTGGGCAGGATTCCCTCTTCCAAGACAACCTCTCGCAGGGACTTGTTCTCGGCCATGGCCTTCTTCGCGATCTTCGCCGCATTGTCGTAGCCAATCTTTGGAGTGAGCCTCGTCACCATCATCAGAGTCCTCTCTGCATATTCCAAGCAACGCTTCTTGTCCGCGGTGATCCCCCCGACACACTTCTCGCCAAGAACACGGGACCCGTTAGCCAATATCGTGATTGACTGTAGCAGATCGTAAGCGATAACCGGCATCATGACGTTCAGCTCCAGCTGGCCTAGCATCCCGCAGACGCCGATCGCTGTATCGTTTCCGTAGATCTGAGCAGCCACCAGATTTAGAGCTTCAGGAATCACAGGGTTGACTTTACCGGGCATTATGCTCGACCCTGGCTCCATTGCAGGAAGATCAATCTCGCCCAGCGCAGTTCTAGGACCCGAGTTGAGAAGGCGGAGGTCGTTGGATATTTTCATCAGGCTCGTAGCGATAGTTTTCAAATCGCCGCTCGCTTCGACACACGCATCCTTGCTCTGCATTGCCTCGAAAGCGTTCTCCGCCTTTCGAAACGACAGGCCGGTTAGACGGTTAATTTCTGCGATGGCCAGCTCAGCATACTTCGGGTCAGCGTTGAGACCTGTTCCCACTGCAGTCCCGCCCAACGGCAGTTCCATCAGGATGTCCCTAGCTTGTTCCGCCCGCTTGATACCGTGCCTGATCATGCTCGCGTAGCCGCTGAACTCCTGGCCTAGAGTAATCGGGACAGCGTCTTGCAGATGGGTCCGACCCGCTTTGACGACGTCGTCAAACTCTCTCGCCTTCTTCTCTAAGGCCTCAGCCAAGACACGTAGGCTCGGGAGGAGTCTGTGAACGATCTCTTCGGCCGACGAGACGTGAATCGCGGACGGAAAGACGTCATTCGTAGATTGGCACATATTCACATGATCATTTGGATGAATAATCGACTTGTCCCCCCTCTTACCACCGAGAAGCTCAACAGCGCGGTTCGCGATGACTTCGTTCATGTTCATGTTCGACGAGGTACCGCTACCTGTCTGGAAGACATCAACCACGAACTGGTCGTAGAGAGCCCCCTCCATAATCTCCTTCGCCGCAGAAACAATGGCCTCACCCTTCTTCGGGTCCAACAGTCCCAGCTGCATGTTGGCCCGCGTAGCAGAGAGCTTGATCAGAGCCATAGCCCGAACGAATTCCTTAGGAAGGCGTAGACCCGATATGGGAAAGTTCTGAACCGCCCGCTGGGTCTCAGCGCCATAATACGCAGAGCTAGGGACTTTGACCTCCCCCATGGAGTCCTTGTCCAACCGATATTCCTCGACCGTAACCATTATCGCCACGCCGGAGACAGCCCCGGAGAACTGGGACTAAAAAACACTCCCTATCAACTCTGAAAATAGTACCATTCATTCTGCGCTCTCAGTTTCGTCGACCTCTCCGCTCTAACAGTCCGAACAGGAAGATTCGGTGGAACCTTGATTTCACCTCGGAAGATGCGACGAAATAGCCAGAGGCTCAGAGACCAGATTCGACAGGTCCTATCGGTCCTCGACGAGGTAGAACAGTATCGTATGAAAAACCTCTCGAAGGCTCACGCGTGAGTCCAGAAACCTCTTCTCACCACCCTGCTGTGACTCAGTGAGGGAACAGTTTACATCATCAAACATTCGACTAGCGGCCTTCAAATCTAGGTCGCTAGTCCGTGAGACTGCTAAGATTCCAACAGAAGCCCTCCGAGAATCGGATGGGAATTATGATCGACTCGGCTCGGTTTGCTGAGCTGGGCTCCTCAAAGAACTCGGAACCCATTCTGGACTTTCTCCAGGACCCAAAGAGCGAGGCCAAAGCAAAACAGACGCTTGAGGCGGCGAAGAAACAGATTGGTGACTCGAGAGAAAAGAATCCGAAGGGAGTCTTCAACCTCGACAAAGTTACTGTTCTTCCTCCTATCTCACGTCCAACAAAGATCATCTGCATGGGCGGAAACTTCTCAGACCACCTCCAAGAGGGATCGACAAGCCTTCCTCCGTTCCCAATATCATTTCTCAAATCTCCGACTTCACTAGTAGGACATAGAGCTCCAATCTTCTATCCTCGAAGAGTCAAACTCCTAGACTACGAAGTGGAGCTCGCTGCCGTCATCGGCGTGAGGTGCAAAGACGTGTCCAGGAAGAGTGCCCTCAACCATATCGCTGGCTTCTCAGTCTTCAACGATATCAGCGCACGTGACATTCAGTTCGCAGAGATGAAGAGAGGCTTCTGCAACCTCGGCAAGAACTTCGCGTCCTTCGCCCCTATGGGGCCTTTCCTAGTTACTCCTGACCAAGCTGGGAATCCTGACAATCTTGGAATGGAACTCCGAGTCAACGGACAGACGAGACAGTTTTCCAGCACGAAGAACATGGTCTTCAAGATGCGACAGCTAGTCGAGTTCTTCTCATCCATGACCCTCGAACCAGGGGACATCATCACGTCAGGTACACCCTCCGGCGTGGCTATCTATAGACAACCTGACAAGACACCGTTTCTGCTACAGCCGGGAGATATGATCGAATCGAAGATCGAGAACCTAGGAAGATTACAGAATACTGTCGTCGCAGAGACGAGTCCTGTAAAGACAGCTTTCTAGGGCCCGGAAGACCATAGCCTAGCGCGGGTAGGCCTCACCCTGTATCCTCTTAGTATACGTCGCAACCGTTGCGTTTTGAAGACTCCGCTCGCCGTTCTTCTGAGCCTTGTACGAGTCCCATCCCAGCTTGACAATATGACTCAGAACCGCCGAAAAGGTCGGCTTCGGAGGCTCCATCCTATCAAACAGCCTCCTCATCTCATCCAATAGCTCCCTCGAAATCCTGACCGAGTATGGGATTGTAACAGTCAATCGACTCATCACACTACACTACGATACGCACTTCTCACTACGACCCGGTCGAGGACAGTTGATTGTGGTGTAACCTTTGCCCTTAAGCCCGGGTAACAAGAATACGGCACCCAGAGGTGAATTATGAATGAGAAGAGATCAGCTAAGGAGATTCCTCAACAGTGATGTGGTGGGCCAGTTGAACAATGGACTCTTCTTCGAGGGATATGTTGCAGACGAAGCCGGAAGAGTATTAGTCTTCGACCGGGACAGTCGAGCCCATCAAATCAGCGCAACACAGGTCAAATGGCTCGCAAAAGCGGTAAGATACTGTTGACAGGCTGGGGAACAGACAACTGTGCTAGGATTCCCGATTTTTGGGGCGATGTTGGTTGTGGCGGGCCCGCCGGGAATTGAACCCGGGACAGCCGGGTGTCTTCCGCGAGGTAAAAGCTTCACCAGAGATAGCTCTTCCGGTGCTCTACCTCTTCAGGATCCCTGTTAGGAATCTGGCTGAGCTACGGGCCCGCGCGACGGCCGAGTTTGACCTGATCTATATTAGTTGATTTTCCAAACAAGACCAAGACGCTCTGTGAAAAAGCAAGTTGCCTCAACATTCGAGCCCTCAGATCAAGATTGGCTAATCTGACTCATCCTGACCGCGCCGACAACCTCTAGCAGGCTTCTTCCTTGCGCAATGTTTGCCGGTACTTGCTTCCTTGCAATAAGGCCTGCAATAATGAGCTTCTCGACTACCCTAGCAGTCGGTCCTAGCACATCTTGTAAAGCCTTCACGAACTCTCCAACCAGTTTTGGAATCTGATCGGGTGAGATGGAATTTCGCCTTTGGAGGAGGAGAAATATTGACTCTTTGACAGTTGGTCCCAATGCATCGAGAGCTGCGCTGACAGAGTCTACCAGAGCTTGGTCGAAAACGCCCGTCGGTTCATCACGCAACTCTATTAGACACCAACATCTGCGAACCTTTGCGTGACAGAGGCCTGACTGAGCAAGCATCTCGGCTCGTTCCGAGCTTCGCCCCTGACGTGTGAAGCAAGCCTTTGCCCATCGTGCCTTGACCATCCGCTTCTCTAATGAAAATTCAAGAAGATAGCAAGGATAGAGTCGAGATAAGAATCACGTTACTGTCAGCAACCCTACGAGGTCATCTCTGATTCAGCCGCGCTAGAACAGAGTCGCTTCTTAGTAATGCTGTGAACCAGCCTTCATACAGTCAATATTAACCATCTAAGATTCATAGCAGAGACTATGATCGACCTTGCCGCGATAACAGCGGACCTCAGTGCAGTGAGTTCGATAGCAATCATTCTAGGCGCCGTGTTCGTAATCTTTCAGCTCAGGCAGAACGCGAGACTGATCAGAACGGCCAACTTTGAAACCAAGGCCAACATGTCATTTTCAGTTCTGGAAATTATCACGGAAGAATCCTTCGCCCGTAGGAGGAAGAACATGCACGACGCGATAAAGAAGTACAGTCAGATCAACTGGGAAGGATTCGATGACAGTCTCGAAGATTTCGAAGCCCGAAACTTCGGCTACATCTACGAGCTAATCGGCGAGCTTGTCAGGGAAGGAATAATTGACTTCACGATCGCCATTCACTCCCTACGCTATCTGCTCGTGTTTGACTGGCAGAGATTCGAACCTCTGGTTAAGCATCTCATGGAACGATACAAGGTCCCGGTGAACCCGTATGAAAACTTCGAATGGCTAGCGCAAGAAACAAGAAAGTACCTGGAGAACCAAGGAAGGATCGACACTGGACACCCCGAGATTCCTGCTCCCGCCAGCATGCACTAGCTTAAACATTAGAATAGAATCCTTCGCAGTCTGGTGCTAGACATGATCGTCAAGCATCTCTCCGAAACAGTACCTGAGAGAGAAGGCGATTTTACACGATGGTATCTCTCGCGTGCCGACCGAGGCCATTCACTGGCCGTTAGATACGTTGAACTCACCGGAATGGTCCCACCACACACTCACGACGTTGAAGAGACAATCTTCTACATCGAGGGGAAGGGCTTAGCCCGAGTTGGTGGGAAAGAGGTTCGGGTCAAACCCGGAACCATGGTGGTGGTTCCACCCGGCACCGTTCACAGTTCGATCAGGGAAGGCCTCGAACCACTCCGATACCTAGCGATCTTTGTAGGTAGCCCAGACCTCTAACACCAGCACGAATAAGACGACAGGACGCGAAGACACTGCAAGACCCCTCCGACTCATACAAACTAGAGCAGATGAAGATCAAGCTGGCAAGAGGTGGAGAGACCAGCATTGTCTACGGTCTGCCCTCCAAGATCCATGATCCATCGACATGCCTCATCATAGCCCACGGCGCCGGGGGACCAATGCACACGCCCTTCATACGATATTTCCACACTGAACTCGCAAAGCGAGGCTTCCTGACTGTCAGGTTCAATTTTCCATACATGGAAGCCCGCAGGAGGGTGCCTGACAGGAGAGAGGTCCTGGAGGAAAGCTACCGCACAATCGTCGACCAAGCAAAGAACGGCACACATAAGCCAGATCGAATGGTCATAGGAGGAAAATCAATGGGGGGACGAATCGCGTCCCAGATAGCATCCAACGGGGTAGACGTGAACGGACTCTTCTTCCTCGGTTATCCACTCCATCCGATAGGCAAGACTGACCAGCTGAGGGATGAGCACCTCTACCGGATCAAGAAGCCGATGCTTTTCTTGTCCGGGACGAGGGATAGTTTTGCCAGACAGGATCTTCTGGAAAAAGTCGTCTCAAGGATAGGATCAAACGCCCAGATCCATTGGATACAGAACGGAGACCATAGCTTCAAGACTCCTGATACGAAAACCGGCAACACAGGGAGTTTGCGGGAGGCCCTTGCACTTCTAGTGGATTGGTTGCAAACGATAGCCTAGGGATCTGAAAGTCGGCGCGAGCTTCCTGCTCAATACTGTACATTTATTAGAGACGGACTGGGGTCGTGGGCTTAGAAGAACATTGTGCGACAGTTGCGGCTGTTCTTCAGAGCAGGAAGAGACGACTACTCAACCAGAGGAAGCCTAGCCCTATACCTGCTGGGGCATTGAAACTTCCCAAAAATCCAACGAAGGAGCAGCTGGGCTCCTTCCATCTTTTCAACCCTACAAAGTACCGAAAATCTTAGAGTCCTGGTATCGTCGGAAGAACAAACAGAGCCCCTAGAGCTAAGGCCCCAAGAATAAAGATCAGTACTATCCCCACAACGACTGCCATGATTGATGTTCCTATCGCGCCTAACCATCCCGTCTTGAAGTAGTGTTTCACCAGCAACAGAAATATTAGCAGTCCGAGCAGGATGCCTATTGTTCCTAGGAACGCGATCGAAGCCCCAACTAGGAATGTTCCGACACTAGCTATTCCCAAAGCCTCACCGAAAGTTACGCGGCGTCCAACTACTATTTCTCCCGCTAGCCAGAGTACAACCCCGATGACTAGGAGATAGATGATGAAGAGGATGAGGAAGGTTATGAGAGTGGCGCTGAGACCTCCGATCGATGGTAGTGCCGGCGCCGGGTTCGCCATGAACGTCTTGCCCTGCACATCCCCGATTGAAATGTCAAGTTATTCTTGATGAAACCTTTCTCATTCATCCATAGTAAGTTTCAGTTCTCTTCCGGGGAATATTGGGAAGGTTTAAGCTTGCACGCTTTCGGGTAGCGTGATTGCCCAGGAAATCAGTATCCGGGCTCGCGCCCCGTCCGTAAAATCCGGACGCGTTAAGGTAGTATAGCCCGGTCCACGGCTTGCGGGAGCCGGCCGAGAGTATGCACGGCTGTCACCCGTGCGACACTCGAAACGAACGGTCGAGCGCACGGCGGGTTCGAATCCCGCCCTGGGCGCCAAGCCACTACACGACATCACTTCGACGCAATGGAGGATTATCTAGAATCGTCATGCTTCAAGTTGAACTATCGGGAACCCTGCCTAGAAACAAGGCTGGCTGACCAAGTGTCACAACATGCGAGGACCGCACACCTTGATGATCAGTCCAGCTTATCGGTGCTTACGTGATGACCCCGCACTAGCGCCACGCTTCCGACTATCTCGCAATTGGGAGATTATTCTGGGCGCTGCTCGATGCCGAGCCAAACAGAAGACTCAAGGTTGTATCGATTGTAGCCAGAACAATAATGCGAGTTTCTTGACTCATGTACGGCATGTGTACCCACTTGTGTTCTTGAGTACTTTAATGGCCCATGACGGGTCGAAATACTCTCGGTTGTAGACGTGTCGGTTATATGAAAAGCCGCCTAGAGTGTTCCTCATCATGAACCGCCTCAACATCGCAGTCATAGGCGCGGGCTACTGGGGAAAGAAGGTCATAGCCCAGATTCTTGACATAGCCCGGACTGGAGAAGAGATCAACCTCTATTCTGTAGCTGACAGTTCCCCGATTGCACTCGAACAGTGCAGAAAAGAATTCGGCCCCCTAAACTATCGCTTAGACTATCGCGAACTACTCTCAGACCCCAAAGTGTCTGCAGTCCATCTATGCTCCCCGAACCAGACCCATTTTGAAATAGCCTCCGAATTTCTCAGAGAGGGAAAACACGTTCTGGTCGAGAAACCGCTAGCTATGAAATCCAGAGAGGGCTATGAATTGGTTAGACTCGCCAAAGAACATGGCAGTGTCCTCTGCACCGGCCACGTCCACAGATTCAACAACGGCATCAGAGGACTACGACGACTAATGGATAGTGGAGTTCTGGGCGACATCTACTACCTCCGCCTCAAATGGACAGGCTTCATGGCCATCCAGAATAACAGAGAAGTAATCACCGACCTGGGACCACACCCCTTCGACATCTGCAACAACCTCCTCGAAACATGGCCCAAGAAGATCTCCTGCAAAGGGAGAGGCTACAGGTCAAGTGCGGGATACGAAATGGCATCCATCTACTCCGAACACCCAGGCGGATATGACGCTGGCATCGAACTAAGCTGGCTGGACATGGAGAAACATCGAGACGTGACTGTAGTCGGCAGCGACGGCACTGCGGAGCTAGACTGCATCGAACAGAGACTGGTTTTACACCGGAAGGGAGCGGTGGAACGCGTAATGGTCGTCCCCAACAACACCCTCCGAGAAGAGATTCTCCACTTTGCCAGATGCATCGAGTACAACTCGTCTGCTGAACACTATCCCAACCGGGCTGACGGAACACTTGGAGCCAACGTCGTCAGAGTCCTCGAGACGACGAAAAAGTCTCTTGAGGAGGAACGCACGATCCAAGTTGAAATTCCTCGCGGCGAACCTATACCAGCTAGTGAACCGATGCCTGGACTACACGCGGAGCCGCCGAGTATGGGGAGCCTCTGAACGAACCAGCAAAATAACGATAAGGGTTGAGGAACTCATGACAGGGGTTATGGCGTGCGTTAGAATCACCCGATGAAAAACATGCGCACAGTCTAACCCGGGCAACAATCCAAATGTGTGACAAATGCCATCGCTTCTTCGTAATTAGTTACGAGAAGAATGAGAAAGGAGAAGTTGTGGAGATCGGGCACGAACTCGATATTCGAGTCAAATCATCCGGCATCGTCCGGCTCGATGAAGGCGAACATCCGAGAGGTTCTGAACGAACTCCTCCGGTGAGGAAATATGAAGAAGAGACTTGTTGGTAATCATTGAAATTCTCTCGCTATACTAGTTTTAGAAACGCCGACTAAGATCCTCATAAACGTCTTGCGCGCGGACTATCGTCGCTGGCTTTGTAGAAAAAATGGGCTTCGCGGAAAAAGGGGCGAAGCCTTGTGGAACTGGATTGGACTATCGCTGTGTGGCTATAGGAGATACTGGTGCAGGCATCGTGATTCGGAACTCGTTGGGACCCACGATCTGCGCGAATACTTGGTGCTCGCTCAGTCCAATGTCGACCTGAGTGTTAACCAAGTCCTTGAGAAGGGCTTTCACTGCTTCGCTGTAGAACAGCGATGCCTTTCGGCCGAAACCGTGGTTCAGTATTACAGTTGTCAGGTGGCCATCGTTGGTATATTCGAAACGGAACGCTTTGCCGTATCTGGGACCGAGTAGCTCTAGGGCTCGCACTGATGTTTCAAGGTCTACCCTCTTGAAGAGGAAGGCTATCAGGTCCTTGGCCAGGTTCTTTCCGAACCAACTGCCAAGCTCTTTGGCCTGTTCGTCAGTTGTATAGCCTACCAGCTTCTCGAAAATGTCCGAGGGCAGGGTGACGAAGCCCAGGCGGTCGGCAAAGACGTCCCACTCGACGAATTTCCGTAGGGCTTGGTTTGCGAAATAGTTGACGCTTACACGCTGTTCATGTGCTAATTTTTCGAGCTGGAAGTCGATGTCCTCGTCGATTCGGATAGTTCTAGTGACGCTCTTTGTCTTATTCTTGAACTGATAGCTTCTCAACATGGTTATAGAAGACTGCGTCGGCGTAGAATATATGCATAACTCATCCTTTGTGTTCGGACTGAAGACACATATACTCTATTGTATTTGAATCGGCGGCGTCCCTTCGCATGTGTTCTAATTGACCCTGTTTCTGTTCCGTCGTACATTTGACGACTATTGTATTCCGATATATCACAATGTGATAGAAGCGAACCAAACTTAACCTTCCATTACGAGTTATAATCAATGTCGGGTCTTTGTATCCCAAACAAGCCCAAGTCGAGCCATTTGAGATGGGACCGCTTACCGTTGGAGCAACCGGGCTACAAGTACTGATAAAAGAGGGCTAACTGAGGACAATAGCTTCAGTACTGGGAGGTCTTTCAGCTTTAGGACGATCGTTACGTGGAATGGTTTTGAGGGAACCGGAGCCGTCTTTTGGACACCTGCTAAGGCTTAACACTCTGGGACGATATAGCCGTCTTCGGCTCAAGCATGGTTTCTATTATTCACGCTCCGCCTCAGGAGATCGTAGTCACCGGCCTCACGAGCTTCAATTCTCAGCAGAACCTCGCCTCTATGATTGCCTTCGTCATGAACGTCTCTGGCCAGGCCATGGCACTATACTGGGCGGAAGGGGTCGTATTCTTAGCTGATTTTGTCGAGCCGGAGGCTCTGCCTGATGAATATGTCAAGGGAAAGATCTATGCCTCCAACGTCTCGCACGCTCCAATGGCCAAGTACAGCAACCTCATCCGGGTGGGAAACATGGAAGTACCCGTCATCGACGTCTCATCAAACATTGCTCTGCGAGACTTGGCTCAGTGGATACGTGAGAATCACCAGTCCGCGTCCGACAAATCTTAACTAATCACTCAAGCCCGGATGGCCTCGGTCCCGGGGTAGCTCAGCCTGGAAGAGCTTCCGGCTGTAGTCCTGCACTCAACGTGCGGGTCAGCCAGCCGACCAGGCGTACAGATACCGGAGTGGAGAAGGTTCCACGGATTGTCGCCGGAGAATCGGACGTAACCGGTTCGGCGAGTTCAAAGTAGAGGTTTTCCCTCTATGGAACTCCGGCCCCCGGGACCAGCTCCCCTACACCGGAAAAATCACAGATGGACCTAGAATCTCAGGCCACTATTTCGACTTGACAGTCGTGGGTCGTGACTCGAGCTCGCGGAGGATGAGCTCGTTCTGCTTCATCATGATATTGTTCTGGTCCGTGAGGATTCGCAACGCGCTCGCGATTAGCGAGAGAGATGGGTTATCCCATCTGAACTCATTCTCTTTGACGGCAAGCGCTTGCTTTCCCTTGATAATCGACCCTCGCAAATTCTCATCGCTAGAGTCATCTGCAAAGGCGACACGCTGTCTCCGGTCCACCTTGTCCGACATGCTCGCGGCGGCGTGCTCCCGTTTGACGTCTGGATAACAATCTTCGCAGAACCTTTGACCTTTGAGTTCAAGGAGAGGGTCTATGAGGCTGAGAGTCTTTCCGCATCTCGAACAGAAATCTGCCAAATTTGTTCTGTTAGCTCCGTTAACGGTTTGAGTCTTGGAGCGCTATTAAAGAGTCTTGTAACCAACAGCCGAATGGCGACCCTGCGAATCGAAGACGGGAAGTCTGTCTTAGTGTCTAAGCCTGGCGACAGGCGAGACGAGGGTCCTGGAATTGCGGGATTCTCCCCCGTAGATCGGGGGTTGAAGCAGGTTGGAGTCATTCTCTCCAATGGGCTGTCCGTTCGAGTTCTGCTTTATCCAATCAGGCACGACAACCGCTCTTAGGAGCTGTTGTACAGTCACGTCCCGGTTCTTCGCCTCGTTCGATAGAACATCGTAAGCGTTCTCCCCGATTGACATTATGAACTTGGCCATTGTTGGTATCAGTCTCCTAGTTGTCCGGGTTCTCGCCGACGAGGACTCTGTTCTAGAGCCAGAGTTCGGGAAGGGTCTGTTTGGCCCGCCTCAACTTGCACGACCATTGAGTAGTCGACACCAATCCATTTCAGATATTCTACCATGGCTTTGAACTCGGTCAGGATATCTTCGCTGGCGTCGACCGTCGTCTCACCGGTCATTCTGAGGAACGCTTTCCATTTACGGTTCTCCATACTCAGGCCCTCCTAGATGCTGCCTCTTCGGGACTGTCCTGGCCGTCCACCTTTCCTTCGACCTTGAAGTAGACTTCTCGGCCCTTCATCCACTCTCGGTGAGTTCCTGCATTCTCTATGTCTGTGTAGACTCCGTCGAGCCAGACCCTCACATTCAGGCTTGCGGATGAGGATATCAGCTCTGCAAGGAGACCCTTCAACTGGTCGTCGGTTATAGTATCTTGCGGGACGGTCTGACTCGGCGTTTCGGGCGGATATCCCACGTCAGCTGTTTCTTCCAATGCGCTTCAGATATAGACACTCACCGATTTGATATAATCCCAACGTTTACACTCAATAGCACAAGCATGCCGGAGATAGCCAATCCTCAAACTTCAATCAAATGTGTTCGAGTCTAACACATTGTAGACACTGGCTTATTATCATCCAGTGCCCTGTATCCGTCGAAAATTCCAAGGGTTGCTTCTTGCGTAAATTCATGGGTAGCGTTCGACGAGAAAGTGTTTAGAGAAACTCGACAAGGATGTGAAAAGCCGCAACATAAGCCTCCAAGCATTTCTTAGAGCAGGAGTCATTCTCGAATGGATCCGAAACGGAAACGGAGCGATTACCTATCGTCCAACTATGCGTGAAACCTAGTCACAGCAAAACTGGTTTCAGACACTACTCTGAACAGGGAAGTAACTATTCGTCTGTCTAGCCTTTGAGGCCCCAACCCGCTTTGAAAGAAGGAATGACTTTGATGAAAGGGGCCTCACCTTCCTTCCAGGGAGCTCGCTTGACCCAGGTCAGCTTCGAATAGAACAGTCTGTAGAGACGCCGATACTCCTCTCCCTTCTCTATAATCTCCACTGGTCCACTGATCAATAGGAGCTTCTGAGTTCCGCCAGAATCAACGAGAACCGCCGCGTGGGGATTCTCCCTGAGATTCTTCAGTTTACGGGTCCCATAGTCAGTAACAATAAACGCGTAGTCCTGGTCCCAGACATATGAGACTGGAACAACATGAGGCTCGCCCTTTCGTGATGCTGTCGCAAATCTGCACAGCTCATTGCTCTTCAGGAAATCAATTTCTTTCGCGGACAACTTTACCTCGTGGGGGCCGTTGTTCGGTTTTTTTGGCAAGGTTTACGTCCGCAGACAGGTTCTATTATTTGAGTACGTCGGAAAGCATGCGGCCTTCAGGGGAGAGAAACAAGGGCTGCCTTTCAATCCTATGATTCGACCGGTCTCTCTATGACTGCTTGGTCAGTTGCTCTTTGAGGGTCTTTGGAGCTACCGTCTTCAGCGTGCTAGCGCTACTGATTTTACATGTCATTTGATCTTCGCTCTCCTCCAATTCGCATTTCACTCCGAGGCGGTCACAGAGTGCTTTGAAAGAGGCACCGTAGTATGCTGATGCGCTAAGTCCCATGCTGTGCCTTAGGATTATGGTGCGACTCTCCTTATCCCCGAACTCTGAATAGACATAGGCGTTTGCGTATTCTGCGCCTATCACCTCGAAGGTTTTGAGAACAGAGTCTAGGTCGAACTTGCGGAAGTAATAGAGGATAAACTCGACGACCGTATCTTTCCCATTCTTGGTGCCCATCTCTCTCGCCTCTCCAACGGTGACATGCGACCAGAGCGTTTTCATTAGTCGAGGATCGCTGGTGACCAGTTTGAAGCTGTCGACGTATCTTCCCCATTCTATGTATCGTCGTATTGCTCTGTTGACGAGCACGTTGACCTCCAGATTATGACCGCCTACCATCTTGTCTATTTTCTCGCTGACGTCGGGGTCGATGGTGAAGGTCCTGCGCGTACGTCTTTCCAAAAGCGTTTCTGAATAGACCGACTGGACTGCTCGTTATAGGACTTGCTCAGTTCAGCGAGAATCATGTGAACGCTGATATGGACTATCAGCATTTCCATAACATGTACAATACAAACAGGAAACGAGATAATCGCGGCAACATCTATAACGAAAAACGCGCTGTCATAGGGTAATGCACGATAATTCCCCAAAACAAACGTGGCATTGTGGGAGTGCATACCGCGACCCTAAAGCTAACTTAATAGCTGCATTGCTGGCATGGGCCCCTAGAGAGTCGCGATCACTGCCGTTGCCGACCGCTGGCTGCCGCGGATGAACGCTATCAAGCGACCACGTTACAGGTAGACTGCAAACTTCGCTGCTCCGACGCCAAAACGAATCTCGGACCATTCAACTCGCCAGAGCAAATGGTGTCAGTGGGCAAATGGGGGCCCTTCGGCCCTTAGGATGATAACCGGAGAATGGGCAGAATATTTGTTACTCTGGCCTGATGCTTTCGCCCGTCACAGTGTCGATCATGGTCAACGGGTCTGAGTCGCGCAGATACTTGTCAATGTACTGATTTGCTTCTACGATGTCTGGAGCAACGAAGACGACCACGGCATCGTATCCACCTGTTCCAAAGATCACCTTCTCGGTCGTACATCCTAGCCATCGTTGCGGCAACTTTTGAAGCCGCTGCTTTGCTCCTTCCACCCTACCGGATATCTTCAGCAAAGCCACAAAGCTAGGCATCCTTTGTCTCAAATATCGTTCATCTGACGATTGAAAATATTAGTGTTTTGATTCACCTGTAATCGTTTTGATATAGAATTGGTCGAGTGCGGTTTGGGAAATAATAGTCCAGGTCCTGAATCTCGACCCTTCAAGAACCGTTCTGCGGTTTGAACGGCTCCCTTTAGCCGGAAAGACTCGACCTACGACCGCCATCGTATCCTCTGCAAGAAGATCGATGAAAAGCTCTGCATCGGCGACGCCAGCGACCCCGAGGCTCATGTCGATCGGGATTCCTAGCAGAAAATCTAAAAAACTCGTTGGACTAGACTAGTTCACGTTTTCTGACAGTCTGGGAAATCTTGCTGACATTATGTGGCGACAAAGCAGAGAAGCCAACATCCGCGAACGATGATGACCGGAACCGCGCTCGATGGATCTCTTCGTTCAGCGAAATCACGCGTAAATACTCTGGCAAATCGGATCCAGTTATCCTCTCTTGACTTCCTATTCACGTTGCATTTGTCTTGAATATGGCCTCGTGGGTCCATGACGAGCAGGACCAGTTCTTCCCAGGCCCGACTGGTTGGAATCTTCGTACTTGTCCTCATAATATCTCTCGCCGAGTTCGCTGCTCTGCTCCTTGATTACCAGAACAACCGGTACCTCCGCCAATACGTCTCAGACAATCTTGGCACAATAATCTTAGCCACGATCGGCCTCCTTTTCGTCGCAGGGGGCGCAGGATACTTAGTCTTCAAGAGACTTGGAATCCCGAAGTCACCCGGACCCCGTGTCCCCACGTTCGCGCGAATCGGCTCCTCCGTAGGAAGAAGATACAAGCTGATAATCGTCTTTTGGATTCTGCTATTTGCGGCAAGTTTTCCGTTATCTCAACAACTCTCTCAAGTCACTACTTCAAGCACCAGCGGCGGACAATCCAGTTCCTCTCAATCTGCTCTAGCCCAGAATCTTATGGCTCAAGAATTTCCCCATCCCCAGTCTAATGCAAGCGCCATAATTCTCCTCCAAGGAAACAATGTTACCGACAACGCGACCAAAATCTTCACTCTTCACCTAGAGCAACGCCTTGAGGCACCAAGAGTCCTCAACAGTCTCGAGAATCTCACGACAATCTACACTATCGCCAGGATAGCCCTCATTGGAGCCTATTTGCAAAAGGGCTACAACTTCACTGCGGCGCAATCAAGTGCCAACCAGACCCTATGGGCTGATACCCTGTATGAAATCCTGTCTCAATATCCCAAACTGATCCCACCGGCGATCATCCAGAACTTCATCAGTCCGAACAAGAACGCAATGATCATTCTGGTAACCTTCTCCCAGGCTCCCGGCTCGTTCGGCTCAGCAGACACCGACCCGATACTGAAGAACGTAGTAACTATGCGAAACATCATCTCCCAACTCAAAGCAAGCGATCCCGAACCCTTACAGACATACGTTACAGGTGACCTAGCCACCACAGCCGACTCTTCTCTGGGAAGCAACGCCGACCTGGGTCGCATCGAACCCGTCACAGTCGGCGCCATCCTTGTTCTAGCTGGACTGTTCTTCCTTGCAATCGTCACTCCCTTCGTACCGCTTGCTACCGTTGGAATGGCGCTGCTGATGGCAGAAGGCGGCCTTTACCTCATCGGCAAATACATCATCCCTATCCAAGACACTACCACCACATTCCTGTTCACGATAATGCTTGGGGTCGGTACAGACTACGCCATCTTTCTAATGGCCCGTTACCGTGAAGAACGCGTAGAAGGCCGCGACAAGGCCAAAGCTATCCAGACTTCCATAACCTGGTCAGGAGAGAGCATCGCCACTAGCGCGACCACTGTCATAATCGCGTTCGGGGCAATGACGTTAACCAGCTTCACCCTCCTCAGATCCATCGGCGTCGGCCTGGGCTTCGGCGTCTTGATTGCACTTCTAGTAAGCCTGACACTAATCCCCTCGCTCATTCTGATCGCGGGAGACCGGATATTTTGGCCTACTTCCGGGAAGAGATTCGAGGGTTATGCGGCTCGTGCGCGGAAGAGGAGAACTGAAAGGCCCGGATATTTCCGGCGAGCTGCAAGCTTCAGCGTCAAAAGACCCGTCCTAGTCTTAGGATTGGCTCTGATCATATCCATCCCAGCGATCTACGTATCACTAACAGGGTCGACCTCGTACGACTTTGCAGCGGGTCTTCCAGCGGCCGAAAGCGTCAAGGGTATCACTGCTCTAGAACAGAGCTTCGGCGCTGGTCAAATAGGCCCTACGCAAGTACTCGTGCAATTCCCAACAACCATTCTCGCAAACGGAAATCTCAGCGCGGGCGCACGTGCAAGCCTAGAAAAGCTGAGCCAGGCCATCGCCAACTTGACCAATGTCAAGGAAGTCACGGGACCTACTCGGCCCAATGGAATCGCGATAACGGGGACCAATCTAGCAGACATAGGACGCGACAATCGGACCGCCATGCTGACTGTCCTATTTGCTGACGAGCCATTCACCCAAAACTCTCTCAACACAGTCACTCAGATACGGAACCTCTTAACAAGTCTTCAGAACTCCGACGCGTCGCTGGCTCAGGACGCCGTACTGGTAGGAGGCGCATCCGCATCCACACTGGATTTCGCCAATGAGACGGTCAACCAGTTCAATACAATCAGAATATTGACAGTCGCAGCCATATTCGTCGTCTTGCTGCTAGTTCTCGGCTCCTATCCGCTAGCAATAACCGGGATACTATCCATAGGCCTGAGCATAATCTGGGCTTACGCAGCCACTCTTCTCTTCTTCAACAACGTGCTCCAATCAGGGGTCCTCTTCATCATCCCCCTCGTACTATTTCTGCTCCTTTATGGAATCGGTATGGACTACAACATCTTCATTCTAACCAGGATCAGGGAAGAAGCACAGAAGGGTAAGGAGACCCGACAAGCAGTTGTAGACGCCGTCGACAGAACCGGGGGAATAATAACGGCTCTAGCGCTTATCCTTGCGGGAGCACTGGGCTCACTACTGCTCTCATCCAATCGTCTTCTCGAAGGTTTCGGTTTCGCGATCGCCTTAGCTGTCGTCCTTGACGCAATGGTCGTGCGGACATATCTCGTCCCGGCAATCATGTCACTTCTCGGCCCTAGAGCATGGTGGGGTCCCAATCGGCTGAGAAGGGTACGATTCGACAAGAAAAGCAATCCACAATCCTCCAGCGATGCCTAGAGTTTGAGTCCGTCAGTTCTAGAAGGCTCATAGTCGAGACGAGAGGTCTTCTCACTTGGAGCCTTGACCTACAGGACAGAATACACTCTGGGCTTCCTAGCCCTCCTGCCTCTTCTCGCTACCGGCGTCGCCAAGGGAACAGGCTGGCTCGTCACCATCATTGTCGTGTACGTCGGTATCCCTCTTCTCATCTGGAGTCTGCTGGTAGATCGTCTTGCCTTCCTAGCCTTGAGGATAATTTGCCGACTCCGTGAATCCTCGGGACACCAGTACTATTTTGAGAGACAGGTGGGGAAGCCGGGCGTTTCGCGTAGAATTCTAAGAGACATTCGCGTGTTAGTGTTTGTGTTCTTTCTGTCCGCGCTGATCGTTCCACAAGTTACTCAGGTCAATCCCCAAAATCCCCAAAATCTCGTCATTGTTAGCAACGCGTTCATCTATGTAGCCATTTTCCTGCTCGCAATACCATCATCGATACATGTCCTTCTCTGGGTCCTCGAAGATTCTGGACTACGGTGTCACAACACATCGAGACTCACAGTTACCGTTCCAGCCGCTTGGACGTCGAGATGGCTGTCCTCTCTGGGAGGCATCGGCGCTTTCGTTTCCTTTGCTGTAGCAATGGGCGGCAATCTTGATAGAGCCATTTCGCTCGGATTTACGTTAATGATCTCCCTTCTACCATCCTGCGTTTTGGCACCGACTCTCTTCTATCGCAGGCTAGAGCCTGGAATCATTGCAAAGATTCGTTCGAGTAAGGCGGCAATGACAATGGCACGCCTCTTCCCGCAGGTCTCTAATCCATCTCTTCCCCCTTTATCGGCGCCAACTCTACGCTCGGTTCGAGTGAATGAAGAAACGAAGCAGACCACTGAGCCTCATTCATAGTACCCTACGCTATTCGGTCGGCAAGTTACTATTCGCTTAAAGAGCACTCGAACAATCCTGAGCCATCATGAGCCTGGCCGAGGCGGCGAAGCCAGCCCCCCCGAGCAGCACGATTCGAAGCTATGCTATGATCGGAATAGTCCTTTACGCCTTCGGCCTTGTCTTGAACGAGATCGGCAACGGTCTGACACAGCTATGGCTAGTCCCCTATGCGGACACGATAAGCGCGCTAGGTTTCGTGATTGCACTTTACACCGCCGCTCTTGCTGGGCTCGGAACGCGTTTGACTGTGTTGATAGGCCTCATCTATGGCATTGGAATCTTCTACGTATGCGAGCCCGACGCTACCTACGTGGCTTCGGGTCTCAAGATTTCATCGTACAACACGACCCACTTTGTCGGGCTTGGTCTGATCGGCTTCACGATGATACTGTTGATTGCTCTCGCGTTCTATCTGACGCGTGCGAAATCAGGTCGTCGAACCCTTCCCAAACAAGACCCCGGTTCGACAAGCTAGTTCTCTCCCTGAGATTCATTGGAATCTGGCGGGCCCGCGGGGATTTGAACCCCGGACCTCTAGCCGGAGATTTTTCTCGAATCTCCTACAGCTGACTCCGATGGTGAAACCCCACTTAGGGGGCTGCCGCTCTATCCAGGCTGAGCTACGGGCCCAGAACAGACCCGGAGCGAAAGGATAGTTAATGATTCCTCACGGATGACGGGCTAGCTATTCGAGATTAATTGTCTGATTCCCAAAGAACTCCTTAGGATCGACAATGTGAACCCTCTTTCCCTTTTTCATCAACTCCTCCGCGACCTGCTCGTTGGTGGTGAAGTAGCAGCCGTCGCCGGTGAAAAATCGGAGCAGTCCATGTGACGAATCTCCACAAACTAGGAAGTTAGCCATGGTCTTGTCGTCGTCAAGATCCTTGCCGCATAGTGGACACTTGAACTCCACCCACAAAAGCCCGGACTCTCTGCATCTGTCCAGTCGCTCTAGCTGCCTTTAAACTGTTGACCTAACAAGAAAAATCCATCCTCCGGGACCATTCCAGACGGAATCTTGTCACACCTCAGCGGTCTGGTTCAATATGAGAGTGAAATCTATATGAAAACAGATTGACGGGGTGTATGGGAAACTTGGAAGAGAAGATCGTAGTCAAGACGAAGCATGGAGAGCTTACCCTAGAGCAACTCGCCGAACTACAACCTGGCTTAGCCCGGTTAATGAAGGAGATCGGAGATCGATTTCACATACTATACTATGCTGCTAAGGGTGGAAACTGGAAACTGGCCGAACACGAACAGAAGGTAACGATCAGCATCCTCAAAGCAGGAGCGACCTTGAGGCCAAAATACCATCAAGACATCACCAGCTTCATACAATCACAACTGCAACCGCTAGCTGAGAGCATCAAGGCCAAAGACTGGCAAACATTCGAACATTGCTACAAGAACGCGGTAGAGGAAGCCAATAAGCTCCATGAAAAATATGGATACGGATTCATCCATTACAAACTCTCCAAGAACCCGCCTGATTACTACGACCTAAACCTTCGAGATTGAATCTCTGAGCGTAGGGCAAGCGCATGTCGTCAGTAGCGAGACGTAGCCGGGTCTTTAGTGATTTTTCAGCCTGCTGCCGCTGAAACATGAATGAGGCGTGTACGAAATTCTCTCTTTGTCCGCCTTCGCTTCAGTGCCTTGGACCTTGAGCGAAGATCTAGAGTCCCGTCACGATTGGGCGACCTCTCAGCCATCCAGCATTTCTCCCGCTGTTCGCTAAGACCGCCTGTCCTGTGGGTCCCTCTGATAAGTTTTCCTGAATAACTAGACAAACAAGATGAATCAGGTCGAACTCTTATCCTAAGTTAGTATCTTTGCCATTTCTTCCACTACTCGATTCTTCGGAACGTTTCTTTCCTCGCCAGTCTTCATGTCTCTCAACCGCACATTGCCCTCCTTGAGCTCTCTAGGACCTACAATCACAATGATTCGAACCTTGGCCGAGTCGGCATAATCCATCTGTTTTTTCAATGGACGCTCTTTGAGATCTCTGTCCGCGCGCAGTCCGCTATCTCGCAACGCTCGCATCACCTTGATGGTCTCGTCTCGCACGTCTTCGCCTGCCATTGCAACGTAGACCTGTGGATTCTGTTCCAGATCTGGGAAGAGCCCCTTCTTTTCGAGGGAGATCATGAGCCTCTCGAAGCCCCCTGCCACGCCGGTTGCAGGCATGTCTCGTTTTCCGTATATTCGACAGAGCTTGTCGAAACGGCCACCGCCAAACACGGCACCGACATCCTCGCCAGCTTGATCGTACGCTTCGAAGACTGTTCCGTCGTAGTAGCTTATCCCTCTCACAATTCTTAGGTCCACTTGGACCTTGGACCTTTTTCCTAGGGAGTCGACGTTGTCAATGGTTCCTGTGAGTTCCTGTAGTCCTTTGCTGATCAAGTCATTCTTCGGGAGTTTCTTCTCTAGATCGGGTAGGACTTTGTCGGCGTCTCCGCCGATATCAGCGAACCCCATGACGCGTTTCACTTTGTCTTGGGAGAGCCCCGCTCTGCCTAGTTCTCCTTCGATCTGTTCGGGACCCTTTTTGCCCATTCCGTCGATGATTCGTAGCAATCTCTCGAGTTCCTCTTGTGAGCGGACGCCTATGGTCTGGAGGAACCCTTCTGCGAGTTTTCTGTTGCTGACTCGGACTTCGTGATCTTTCAATCCGACTTTGTCTAGAATGTCGGAACCTAGGCTGATGATCTCCGCATCAGCAGTGGGTTCAGCTACTCCATAGATTTCCGCGTCCCATTGTGTGTGGTATCTGTATCTGGCGTATTGTGGCTCGTCGTATCGCCAGACTCCTCCGATGCATCCGATCTTTATGGGTTCAGGAAGGTCGAATCGGTTGGCGATCATCCGGGTCATGCCGACCGTTAAGTCGAATCGGAGACCCAGGTTTCGCCCTGCTTTGTCTTTGAACCAGTAGATTTCTTCTCGCACTCCGGGGCCAGATTTTGCTTCGAGAGTCTCAAGATTTTCCACTGGGCTGGGCTCTAACAGTTGGAACCCGTAGCTCCAGAGTACTTGGCGGATTTTGTCAGCGAGCCAAATTCTCTTGGTCATCTCTTCCGGTTCTATGTCCTTCATTCCGCGGGGGAGTGTGAATTGAGTCTCAGACAAGCCGAAGAACCTTCAACGTCTGAATTATTGGGATTGGAAAGTCTCAGGGTTCAACGTGTAGTAGACGATGTCTGTGCGCCGATCAATGACGGCCAACACCAGGTCCTTGCCATCCTTGTTTGCTTTCGCTGACAAAGTTGCGAGTTTTTCGAGTGTAGACTCTCCCCCCTCGAACACAATAGTTACAAGCCTTCTGACGGCTCCCTTACCGAAGGTTTCGAAATCGTAGCCCGCTTCTCCATCCCGGACCAAGTATCCCCGGTCCCGAAGGTCTCTGTAGACCAGATACTTTGTCCATATGGCGGGCTTCCCTACCGATAGCTTCGTCACCAGCTGCTGAAGCGACTTGGACTGCTTGGTCTTCTCGTCCAAGACTTTGATCCTCTTCTTCTCAACGAGGTAGAAGGTTTCGTAGGGATTGAGTGTGATTCTGTCGTCGACTAGAGTTCCGAACGCTTTCTCGCGGAGGTCCATCAGTTTCTCAGGTTCTCGGAGAAAGACTCCTCCCCTGGAAAGATAGGCCTCGATTGCCTCAACGATAACCGGTACTTGCTCGCTCTTGGTTTCCAAAGGGTTCCAGAAAGTCGAGCACGCGGACGGGCGGCTATAAAGCCATTCAAATAGAAAGACGCGGCGACTAGAAATCAAATGACCGGCAAGAATCTGGAGCCCTTGAGATGGCGCAACGGCGTATTGGAAGTCATAGACCAGACTCTCCTACCAGCCAAGCTAGCCTACGTCCGTTTGGGAAATGTCGGACAGGTCTGTGCCGCGATCAGAACGATGATGGTTCGTGGGGCACCTCTGATCGGGGTTGTGGGCGCCTACGGCCTCGTCCTTTCGGTGAAGAAAGTCAAGACACGCGATCTAGCCGAGGCTCGAACTCAGCTCCGGAAATGGGCCGATCTTCTGATCCAGACTCGGCCCACAGGTGTGAATCTTCGATGGGCAGTAGAACGAGTCTTCAACGCCTCTACCAAAGCGGGAGACGTTTCGTCATTGAAAGAGGTACTCCTGAAGGAAGCAGATGCAATTTTCAATGGTGAGTTAGAGGCTGCTCGAAGAATTGGGAAATATGGGTCCGCACTCTTGGAGGATGGTGACACGGTTCTTACTCATTGTAATGCTGGCGCCCTCGCGACTGTTGGCTACGGAACATCCCTCGCCGTAGTTAGAGCCGCCGTGGAGCAGGGAAAGCGGATCAGTGTGATAGCAACAGAGACTCGTCCGTTACTCCAGGGATCGAGGCTGACAGCGTTCGAACTAGCGCATGACAAGATTCCGGTGAAAATCATCGTTGACAGTGCAACCGCCCAGATGATGGCGCGGGGTGCAGTGGACAAGATTCTCGTTGGCGCAGATCGAATATTGAAGACCGGTCACGTGACAAACAAGATTGGCACTCTGCCTATTGCATTGTCCGCGAAGTTTTATGGCGTCCCGTTCTACGTGGCTGCTCCAGTCTCCACTGTCGACATGGTTACGGACCCTTCGAGGGTTGTTATCGAAGAGCGAAACCAGCGAGAGGTTCTCTATGTTGCTGGGAGGAGGGTTGCACCGCGGAGTGTCGAGGCGCTGAATCCGGCGTTTGACGTTACTCCGCCCGAGTTAGTGACGAGCATTGTTACGGATAGGGGGATGGCTGGTCCGCCGTTTGTGGAGAGCCTACGCTCGTTGTCCAGGTGAGTTTAATGGTTCTTTGCTGATGTTTCTACTTTGTCTACGCTGAAAGGTAGTCTTACGCCACCATCTTGACGAGCGATAGGCCGATCTCGACGGGAACATTGCCTACTGACTCTATTCGAGACTTCCACTCATTTCCGATAGCTACGAGTGCATAGATGCCTATGACTTCCGCTCTTGCCTTGAGAATGACCTTCATCATTGCCCGCTGGGTCTCTCCGCTGTCGATGATGTCGTCGGCGATGAGTACGCCCTCTCCTTTCTTGAACGCGTCCTTGGAGACGTAGAGACTCTTCATTATGGCGGTCTTGGGGGGAACGTAGAATTCTTCGATGAATTCTCGGACGCCGACCTCTCTGGATTGTTTAGCGACGATTAGTCTCGTGCCTAGCCGGTGAGCTAGGAGCGTCGCGAGAGGGACGCCGTCGACAGCAGCGGTCATGACCTTGTTCACTCTTTTGCCTGCAAACTTTCCGACAGCTTGTTGTACTGCTCTTTCTAGTAGCATTGTGTCGTTGATTATTCCTGTGTTGTCAAAGTAGCCTAGGTCGTCGAATTTGATTCTCTCGTGCAGTTCTTTTTCTAGGCTCATGTATTTCTGGAGAGTCCTGTTGATTTCTTCAGCGCGCTCGGCGGTTGGTAGCACGTGGCCTTTGACATAGCGACTCAATACGGTCTCTGGTAAATGTAGAATGCCGGAGAGTTCTCTGTAGGTGTATTGCTCTTTTGCCAGGTTCAAGAGTTCGATCGTTTGGAGTTTGTACTTGAGATCTAGAATGCGCGAGGTGTCCTTCATTGCTTGTATTCGCGCTTTAGCCCTTTGTACCCTGTATAACGTTTTCCGTATCGCGCAACGTGATCATTTTTTCCGGCGACTCTTGACGACTCCCCGACTGTTCTGGTATTTTCCCACGTATGCATGTGTCGCAGGCATTCCGAGTCTTAACAAAGAGAGCTGGATGAACCTCTCGCCCTTCCTGAGACTAACCAATCTATCTCCGGCATTATGGAGACTGACTGTGAGTTGTCCGCGGAAGCCGGGGTCGACTAGAGCGAGACTCGCAACTATCCCCTCTCTTGCCAAAGATGACCGAATGTGGAGTATTCCGAGAAACCTCTCCGAAAGTTCCACCCGTTCAATAGTAGCCACTAGTCTCTGCTGGCCAGGTCTTAGTACCAGACTTCTATCGGCTCGCAGGTCTATACCGGCAGGATTCAGTTTCGGGTTTCGTGGAACGATGTGAAACTGGCCGGTTTTTATCGCACCAGTGATCTCGCTGTCGGAGAGGGCCATTTCTGTTGGATGCGATGACGACGGTTTCAAAAAGGCTTCCAAGTGGGTGGAAGACATCGGAGCGTAACGGAAGATCTGCCGTCAAGAGAGCGCTCTCTTCTTGTCCAGCACCTTATCGCAGCAGATCTGTAGGCTCTTTGGCCGACCGTAGAGTCTGGCAGAAGGGGGTTCGATATTTGAAGAGGAGTGATCCGATCCTCGCCCGGATAATCGATAGAGTGGGTCCGGTCAAGTTCGAACTGGATGACGATCACTATGAAGCGGTTGTGGGCTCCATCATCTTTCAGCAGCTAGCCGGTTCAACTGCTCGAGCGATTCTGAATAGGTTCAAACAACTCTACGGGGGACGAGTTCCTAGTCCGAGGGAATACTTGTCAACTGATGTTGAAAAGTTGCGTGGAAGCGGGTTGTCCCCGCAGAAAATCTCCTACATCAGGGATCTCGCTGAACGACTGGAGAACGGGACTCTGGACCTGAAGAGGCTGGAGAATCTCCCTGATGAGGAAGCCCTCAACGAACTGGACAACGTCAGGGGAATCGGGAGATGGACCGCCGAGATGTTTCTGATTTTCAAGCTGGGCAGGACAGACGTGTTGCCGGTTGATGATCTGGGTCTGCGCAAGGCGGCTCGGAAAGCTTACAGGCTTCGAACGCTTCCGAAGAGAGATAGGTTTGAACAGCTAGCGAAGAAGTGGCATCCTTACTCTTCAATCTCGACCTTCTACCTCTGGAAGAGCATGGAGAAGCCTGAAGCTCCCGCGAAATGGTAGCACAAGACCTGTCCGGCTTCCCCCAAAGTTTCCAATTTTCGAACCATTCTAATCTGTCAGCAAGTGGGCCTGATCTGCAAAGAAACAAAGAGTTGAATCAGACACAGAATGTAGATTACCTACAATCGTGTCTGAAACCGCTAGACAACCAGCGAGTTCGGACATCTCAGGCGAAGACCCTCAGGGAAATAATTCGGATTTTAGACGATTGGATAAATTCACACGCTTAATCGAGGTTAGAGCGACTACTCGATTCCTCGAACACGATGACTCGGTCTTATTTTCTTCCTATCCAGCATGCGTTCTTACTCTTGTCGTACCAAGAGTTAACATATTCACCAGTCGCTATTCTATTGCAGACAAAATTTGCGTCGCAGTAATCACAGATTTCTTCGTTACCGATGACCCAGCCGGTCCCAGGGTCCATGTCTGTCTTTACTTCGACCATCTCTTCCGATAATCCCTGCGTCAGAGTGTCGAGGGGATCCTGGGTGCACTGGTTGCATCCTTGAGCGCAGGGATAGGGTTCGACCGTGTAGAATGGCCCATTGGGACCATTGGCAGTGTCGTGATAATCACAGAAACTATTGCATGAGACGTCGCCTGAAATTGAGGCGGTGGTTCCTGGTGGCAGGAAGATGTTGTAGGCACCGGCAGTTCTGAGGTCCGCTACTGTTCCGGAGCTAATCCAGCCGATGAGGGTCTTGGCGATCTGATCGTTGGAGATTTGGGAGGGAGGGTCTTGTGGAATCATGACTGGTCCGATCAGTTTGCCAGTTCCTACATTGTACGTGCTTAGCCCGCCTGAGTAGCTAGTATCGGATTCTAGATGCGCCACAACTAGCTCTAGCCTCTTCATCCATTGTGATGAAGATGGTTTAGTGTAGTAGCTGCCCCAGTAAATGTTCTGCCAAGTATAACCGTCCTGCCAGAGGGGTCCACCGTTGTATTTCACGATCGATGATGTTGTTGCCGGGTGGACTCGGTGATTGCAGGGTTGAGAATAGTGCCATATTCCAGAGGGCTGCTTGTCGTATGTGAGATTGTAGTCGACGACAGGAATCCTAAACCGACTCTTCGTCCCTCTCACGCCAACATGACGGAAACTGTCAGAGGAGGTCCCGCAAATGGGGCACTTGAAAATATTCCTGCAGGAGTCGCATCTGTCCATGATAAGCGGTCATTATCGGGCTCCGTTTCTAAAACTTCTCTAGATAGGATTGTTACTTGCGAGCGTGGTGTTCGGTTCAGACGCTGACAAATATCGTGCAGTTTGCCCTTTGTATTTCAGAGAAACAATGTCCAAATCTGCATCAACTAGCTTTGTCTTCGCAAATGCTAAGGGAGAACTCGGACACATTGTCAGCCAGCTCAAACGAGTCGGCAGCATAGAATCCGTCACTCCGGTCACCGGACGCTTCGACCTCGTGATCCGACTGAAGACCAACGAGCTCATCAAAGCATTCAACACCGTCGAGAAGATCAGAAGCATCACCGGCATCACGTCCACCCAGACAGCGTTCTCGATCGAGAACGTTTCCAATGCCAAGAACAGGGAAGAGTCCTCTGAGCCCCCGCTCGCCTTTGCGCTGGTCAAGGTCAAAGGCAAGTTCCGAACCGTGCTCCAGAAGCTAAAGTCGTTCCCGAACCTCGTCGAGGCTCACCTGATTCCAGGAGAGTTCGATGTTGTCGCCTCTTTCAACGGCTTCAGTCAGGATGAGCTCATGGAGAATTCCGTTGAGAAGATCAGCAGAATCAACGGAGTAACCGCCAGCGAGACACTTATCACTTGGACCCCCACCAAACAACCATAGAAACTCCTCGCTAAGGAAGCGTATCAGCTTCCTTCTATTTTTCTAACGAGAAACCTAGTTCCGCTCTATTTCTAAACTTGCATATGGTTGAACGACCAGTTGATGCGTATATTAGACAGGACTACTCGTTGACTACCCGTTCTGGCTCTATCTTCACGAGGATTCTACCAACACCCGGTTGATGATGCGGATTTTTGCTAGTACCAAGATACTTCACGGACAGCCTGTTGTTGTGTTCTTCCGCTCCTTTCGACGTCATGTCCAGCACCCGTCCCCTGATTACGACCTTCTCGTAGGGATCCTGCTGATTGAAAATGCTCAAGGCCACCCTATGATTCGCCTTCAGATACTTCGCCTTCGCTCGACCCTCAGCAGTGTTCACAAGAATAAGGTCTCCTTCACGATCAACCCACACGGGACTCACATGCGGCGAACCATCAGACATCACAAAGGCAAGATTGCCAAAATTCTTGCCATCAATCAGTTTGATTGCTTTCTCGGAGAGTCTTGCACGTGGCATGAGTAATGCAGCTTTCATGAACGAGGACTCCGTAATTAAAGAGATGCTACGCACCGCTACTCCGAATGCTTCAACTTTGCACGCAGAACAAATTCAAATAATTTTTGTCGATGAAGTAAATGGCGGGCCCGGTGGGATTCGAACCCACGATTTTGGGCTCTCTTCACTCTGAAATCGAAAGCTCCGAAGGCCCACGTCTTGGTCCTGGCTCGACTACGGGCCCCGCGGCCATATCCAATTTACTAGCCCTTTTATTGCCTTGCGCGATCTGACGGGAACGTGGGTCCAGCGTAAATCCCAGAAATTCCCGGCCTAAGAGTTAGAAATATCGATCAGGAGGTGGCAGCGCTTTCCTCAAGATCCTCCGCTTGAGGTCAGGTAGTAGGATTGAAGGCGAATATCTCCAACTGCAAAAAAACCAGTTCATAGATTGCTCTGCGCCTGATATCCAGATTTCGTCCTCGCCCAGTCTGGACTCTATTCTGTGCCTGACCCGCTCGATAGATGTCTAAGGAATCGTTGTATTGTGCGTCTTACTCCGTGAGCTTCCGGCTTGGCTTGGTTGAAAATCGATACGAAGTCAGCGTGGTACTGCTGCGCAAGTGCATTGTCAGTTGCAAATGTGGCGTTCTCAAAATTCTTGTTCTCCGCTCTCTCTGTATAGTTATAGCTCCCCCACTCTACAGTCTTCCCATCCACAACAATGTACTTGTCGTGCATTATTCCTCCATTCGGTGAAATCAGCCGTACATCGCACCCAGCTCTTTCCAGTGTGTCGTGGAGCTCTGCCTGTCGACCCCGTGTCTCCAGGCGGTCTAGGACAAGCGCGACCTTGACTCCCCTTTTGATCGCCTCTAGAATCGCCTTCTCGACGTACATATTCGTGAATTCGTAGGCCGCCATCTCGATGCTCCCCACAGCGCTATCGATTAGAGCGACCGCTTGTCGTTCTATTCCTCCCGCCGGGGAGAACAGAGCATTAACGCGAGGGGTTGACAGCTCACGCCCCACTTTCTCCGGTATACTGGTGTTCTGTTCTTCTTTCGAGACCGGCTCCAGACTGTCTGAGACCGCGTTCTCGACCTTCCCAGGTGAAAGGACGGCTTGACCGCGATTTGAAAAGGGCCGCAAGGTGAGCTTTGCTCCCGTCTTCCCTTCTAGCGAAAGGAAGAGCTCAGTCCGATTCCCAGATCGATAAGCGCCCTCGATCCAAAGTTCGATCGAGTCGACGTTCAGACCCTTGAACCAGTCCAACAGCTCATCCAGTTTCAGCCTGAGACTCTTGAAGGGTGTAATCCCTGCGATTTGAGCTGCGGGGTTCTCGGGCGGCCTGAAAACCAGCACTACGTCGTCCGTTACGTCTGACCTACCCTTCCCAAGCAAGCTCATGTCCATGGCTCCCTATCGAGATTCATTGAATAACCGATTGAAACCCGCGTGCATCCCTCTAGGGTATTGGCCCCAAGAACGGAACTCTGCTCCACGTAAGCGGCGAGGCCTTACTGGTGAAAGGGCAGCCAGTCCTTACCTTGAATCCTTTCCGACCTCATCCTTCTGAAGATTCGGCTCGCTTCGATTCTGATCTGGTGATAGTTGATGAAGCTGAGAAACACGACTTCGGCTAGAGGTATGACCGCGTATGGATAGAGAGCCGTGGTTATCCCTGTGCTGAAGACCATTTTGAGGAAGGACGATCCCATCTCTGGGTATAGCAGGGGAAGATTCGACAGCGCTAGGATGCCGAGAAGTGCCCTGATGGCTGGCATGATCCTAATTTTATTGTAGATTAGAAATAGTGGGAGGGCGACGACCGCAAGTCTCGGATCGAAGAAAGCAAGTCCTAGAGCCAGCCCTGACCATGAAGCCCTTCCCGTCTTGCCAAGGTAGAATGATAGGGACAACAGAAGAGTCTCGAACACTTTTGATTGGCCTTCTTTCTACTGCCAGAAATAAGCGATTGAGAATCCCCAGCCCGGGGCTGGAGCGGGCACTAGCAGGACGATAACTTCGGCTATGATCGTGAAGGCCCATCCCTTCTCTTTTGTAAGGCTGTAGACCAGGATCATTGAATAGTCTCCATGCTCCAATGTAGACTCCGGAGAAATCCTTGGCGAGAGGCTGGTTCGAGCAGCAGCCCGAATCAATGTTAGGTATTTGTGGATAGGCAGAGAGAAAGGTGCTGAAGTTGAGAGCTAGCAGCCTACAGACCAGGTCGAGAAGAGCTTTCTTGCCCAGTTTTCTGGTCTCCCCCATTTGAGTCTGACCCGCTTCTGGCCGATAGAGGATGATGTGATTATTAATCGGAACAGTTCGTGCCTAATTCAAACAGTCGGGCGGTTCGTGGGATACGAGAGGTAGAACATTCTAATGTCATTATCCGTTCAGGCGTGCATAGAAGCAAAGTTCGTCACGAAATCCTACGGCAAGACCGTCGCGCTCGATGATGTCTCCTTCAGCATCCCATGCGGCGAAAGGTATGCTCTTCTCGGTCCTAACGGGGCTGGGAAGTCAACTACCCTGAAGCTTCTCGTCGGCCTTTTGAAATCCGACACTGGGACGATTAGGATCAGCGGATACGAACCGTTCAGCTCGGACGCCAAGTCGATTCTCGGATATCTTCCGGAAGATGCGACGCCCTACAGGACATTGTCTGTCAGGGAGAACCTAGAATACATCGCCGCCCTTCGAGGAGTGAAGGATGTCCGTGAAGCGACTGAGAGATTCTTGGATGATTTGAGCCTCCGAGAGTACGAACGGGCCAAGGTCGGCAAGCTCTCGCGCGGGAACATGCAAAAACTAGCCATTGCCTTAGCACTCATCCACAAGCCGAGAATAGTCCTCCTTGATGAACCGCTAAACTATCTTGACATCCCAACTCAAGAGAGAGTTTTCAAGATGCTAAAGTCTCTCGACTCGACTCAGATAGTTTCCACTCACATCATGTCAATCGCCACACGACTCACAGAGAAGGTCATCATGATCTCAAGAGGGAGGATTGTCTGGAACGGGACCATTGACACGCTAAAGAGTCTGGAACAGGGCGAAGAGCCGATAGAAAGCGTCGTTGCTAGGCTAATGACAAATGCTGGCTAAACTCGTAAAGTTCGTACTCCTAACCAGGTTCTCCAAGCCGCTCCTTGGCCTCGTAACTTTCTTTCTGATCTACGATGTGGTAATAAGAGCGGTTACGACTGGAGGCTCTCCAGAATTCTCTGGAGGATTCTCCTATTACGCTGTAGGCGCTTCGATCTTCTTCATCACGATAAGCCTCCTTTTCGGAGGTCTGTTCATCCTAAAGTCGGACAGGGACTACTTGCTGACTCTCCCGCTGAAACGAAGGGAGCTCAGCCTCTCGCTATTTACGGCTCAATTCGTCGGTTCCGGCATCACCATACTCTTCCTCTTCGGATTCTATCTTGCGGGCGCCGGAACTCTCCAGACCACGATATTGCTAGGGGCAGACCTAGCGATCCTGGCGGCTGTAGTCACTGCGCTTGGCGTCATCTCGAACATTCTCTCGACCCGAGTTAGGGTGGGGCTCGCAGCAATTCTCGGAATCTGGTGCCTCTCTTCGATCTTCGGGAACCCGTTTACCCCCGTTTCTCCTTTCACGGGAGACCTTCTGTACGGCAGCATAGTGCTGTTCGGTTTCGCAGCCATAACTGTGCCCGTTGCTCTGAGAGAGTTGGCCTATCTAGAGCTGGGATCGATGAGGAGTCTTTTGAGGGCTACCAGTTCTGAGTACAAGAAGACAATGAGCTTCGCTGGTAAGAGTCCCGTGAGAGCGATCTACTCTTACCACTTGTCATTCTTGGAACTGGTGGGGAGAGTCAATCTTGCGGGCTCCACCAGTTACAGGGCAGCGCGTGTAAGAACCTCTACTGTACTCATTATCTCCAGTGCTCTAGGCGCAGTCTATCTTTTTTTGGCCGGGCTATCGCCATTTGCCGATCTTCCGTCTAGGCCCGTCGTCATCGTCTTGCCAATTCTCATGGGAATCATTACCCTAGTCTTGATGTCTCAGGGTACGTTCTCTAACGAGAGAGGTTGGCTTGCCTTTACTGCCATGGACCCGGCGGTATACCTGCGGCATCTTCTTCTTTCAAGAGCGGTCTCGACCTTAGCGATAACAGGGCCCTTCGCCATTGCGAATATAGTCCTCGCTTTTCGGGGCGTCCCAGCCGCTGTAAACTCCTCCATTGTGCTTCTCGTTACAGTTTCTTCAGCATCGATCCTCGCAACTTACCTGGTGGCGAGGCTGGGCGCTGTTCAGCAAGTCAAAGAAGAAGGAATGATGCCTGGACAATTTGACCTGAAACAACTTCTCGCCATCATCCCCACATACATTGTAATCATTCTCATAGTAGTCTCTGAGATATCATTGACAGCCTCCATCGTCATTGCTGGAGTCCTCGGGACCCTCTCACTGCTTATGATGCTAAGCAAAAGCGTCTGGAGAGGAATAGCCTATCGTCTCACCCAGCGCGGATTTGTCTGACCCTACTTCTCAACGTCCTTTGCGACTAGTCCGTGAACTTGTAATGCCGGTAGCCTTGGGGAGTCACATCGATCAGAACGAACTCGTTTTCAGGTTCTGCCACAAACTTCCTCCCATCCGGCAGGGGTCCTGCTTCATGAAGCGCCTCATATTCAACCAAGGACACCGGTCTGCGGTGCTGCAGCTTCTCTGAATGACCAAATTTCCTCGCGACCTCACTCCATCCTTCCTGAAAGACCCAGCTAGAAACTTTTGCTTTAGAGCCGCTACCATAGTTCCCGGAACCTCCCCTTCTCCCTGCGAGATCAACGCCTCTCTTCGCCTTTGTTTCAAGAAGCATCGAGAGACAGCTCTTCTCAGAAGCTGAGTAGCTGTTCCCGCTTTCCTTCGCATGAATGAGACCATCCGCAACTTTGTCCAAGTACTCCCTCTGAAACTGCGGCGTCTCCATGAAGTGGTGCATGTAATCCGATTCGGCTTTCTCAAACTCCTCCCTCTTCCTGAAACTCGTAGCTTTGGGCTCGGGTCCAATCTTTTGAGTGACTTCCGTCCAGCGGGGTAGTCCCCGCCAGAAGTGTCTCAGAAGGTAGGCGAAGCCCTTCTCAGCCATCTTCGGATATGGTACGTGAAACGACATTGGTCCAACATGGTCCACTAATGATTCTCCGGGTCCAGCCTTGATCAACTTGGCGGCCTCTGCCTGTTCTGCCCAGTCATCAACCGCGCCCTCCATGGCTTTCAGATAGCATTTCTCTGAATGCTTGCCGTGTACTACTGCAGTTGTGGAGAATAATGGTCTCCAGAAATCGTCTTCATCCTCCATGTAAGTGCCGATGACGTTGTCGAAGCTTAGCAATCTTGGTTCCTCTCTGACCAAAAGTGCGACGGCTCCTGCTCCCTGGGTGGACTCTCCGGGAGTATTCAGCGGATACTTTGCAATGTCTGTTGAGCAGACAATGCTGGATCTGCCGTTGGCGCGACCTGCCCATGCCCAGTCCAGTGAGCTCTCTAGGGCATCAGCCGTACTGACACAAGCAAACTTGTATTCAACCCCTGACGTTTTCTTGAGGGCACCCTTGCCATACTTCTGTTCTAGCATTCCATGAACGTAGGCTGCGACGGGTTTGGACTCGTCAACCCCTGTCTCAGTGGCGATATCGATTCTAGCAATGTTCGCGGGGGAAAGATTGTTCCGCTCGATTAGTTCGAAGATCGCGTTTGCAGCCAAGACCGAACTGTCCTGGTATGTGTCTGGAATAGACATCTTCGCAATCCCGATCCCATGCAGATACTTTGCAGGGTCAGACTCTCTCGCGCGCGAAAACTCAGTAGGCTTTTCCGGATGCTCTTCACTAGCTAATTCCAGATATAATCGAGGAACGTAGACCGCAATGTCGTCAATGCCAACGGATGTCTTCAATAGTCAACCTCCAGAACCTGATTGAGAGCTAACGAGCTGGTTTCTGCCTCTGATGAAGCATTCTCGACGGCACGAAAAGATAGGTTCCCTGTTCTCCTTAGAGGCTTGTTTTCAGTTACAATCCTTCGTTGTATCCTTGAGCCGATGTCAGAAAATAGGATACTATCGGATTCTGTATCTGATACGATATAGTTTATATCCAGCCCAGCAATCACCTCTCAAAAGCTGGTCAAATGCCCGGAATAATCGACGTGTCACAGCTTGTCAAGACCTATGGCGACGGGACCAAGGCCGTGAAGGGAATCACGTTCAGTGTTAACGAAGGAGAGTTCTTCGGTTTCCTGGGTCCGAACGGCGCTGGAAAGAGCACGACCATCAAGATACTCACAACCCTCCTTCAAAAGACATCGGGTTTTGCCTCGGTCGCCGGACTCAACGTGGACTCTGATGCCGCGAAGATTAGAAAGATTATCGGAGTGCAGAATCAGGATACAGTAGTTGACGAGGATCTTACGGGCCGTGAGAATCTTGTGCTTCAAGGACAGTTGCAGCAGATGCATGGACCCGCAATCAAAGAGAGAGTCGATGACCTTCTCAAGATTGTCGATCTTGTAGACGCTGCAGACAAGCGCGCCGGCTTCTATTCGGGAGGTATGAAGAAGCGACTCGACCTCGCAACAACCCTCGTACACAACCCGAAAATACTCTTTCTAGACGAGCCCACCACCGGACTGGACCCTCAGTCGAGAGCGGCAATCTGGGCCTACCTGAAACGTTTGAACGAACAGGGAATCACGATATTCATTACTACACAATACTTAGAGGAAGTTGATAGACTGTGTCGGCGACTCGCCATTGTTGACCTTGGAGAGATCGTTGCCCAAGGAACTCCTGGTGATCTGAAACAGGAAATAGGAGCTGATTCGATTTCGTTGGGATTCGAGAATTCGAGCTTGAACGGGGGCGACGTACGAACTAAAGCTCGACAGGTCCTCGAGAAGAAGTTTGACGGAGTGTCCAACATCGTAGACTCAGACATAGGTTTGACAGTCTATGCGAAGAATGGTAGCTACATGGTCCCGGAACTCGTGAGAGCTTTCGATGAAGCCCAGATTAGACTCTCAACGATTGGAGTGTCCTCCCCGACCCTTGACGACGTGTTCCTCAAGCACACAGGGAAGAGAATCCGGGTCGAAGAAGTCAGTAGCGCAAACATGCGAGGCATGTTTGGCCGAAGGAGACGCTAAGCATGTCGTTCTTCTCAGACGCTACCCACCTATTCGTACGGTCAATGAAGAAGCTAGTACGGAATCCAATATTGGTCTTCTTCTCCCTCTTTCAGCCCATAATCTTCCTCCTACTTTTCACTCAGTTGTTCAGCGGTCTTGGCCGCTTCCTCGGGGCAGGGATCCTCAGCTACACAGCCTTCGCAACCGCAGGAATCGTCTTGCAGAACGCCTTCTCCAGCGCCTTCCAGTCAGGAACCGCCGTAGTTGATGACATAAAATCCGGCTTCCTTTCCAAAATGCTTGCGACTCCAGTGAACAGATCCGCAATTCTCTTTGGAAGATTACTCAGCGATGTCTTCAGAGTCGTAGTTCAAACGGTAATCATTCTAGTACTAGCATATGCCCTCGGCGTATACCCAGCTACCGGAGCCATAGGCTACCTACTCGTCATCTTCACAGTTGCCTTCTTCGGCCTGGCTTGGTCGGGAATATCTCTCGCCCTAGGACTGAAGACAAAGAGTGCCGAGACAGTCTTCGGGATCGCCGGAGCCGTAACCTTCCCACTCTTGTTCATGAGCACTGCACTGGTCACAGCAGATTTCATGCCTCCTTGGATGCAAGACGTTTCAACTTACAATCCTGTCAGTATTGCCGTAAACGCGATTCGAAACCCCATCACCGGGTGCAATGTTGCTCAGAGAGTATGCAACATTGGATTTGATTGGAACACGATCCTCCAGGCCTACGGGGTAATCGCCGCCATCGGCTTAGTGACACTAGGAGCGACTCTGTACCTGTTCAGAAAGGTAGTCAGCTAAAGAGTTGTCCGGAATGAGCGGTCCCTCCATTGAAGCAGTGAATCTCTCAAAACGTTATGGCTCATTTCCCGCCCTTTCGAACCTTTCCTTGAAGATCGAAGGATCAAAGTGCGTTGGCTTTCTCGGCCCAAATGGCGCGGGAAAGACGACCACTCTCAAGATCTTCACTGATATGATTAGAGCATCGGAAGGGAAGGCTCTGATCAATGGAATTGATGTGCATCTTAACAAGAAAAAGGCCTTGAGCTCAGTCGGGTCCCTGATTGAGAGTCCCGAGATCTACCCCTCGCTGACACCTAGAGAAGCGTTGTCGATGGTCTCTGATATCAGAGGACTTCCTAGAGCGGAAAAACGAAAGAAGATCGAAGAGGTTGTTTCCGAGGTAAAGATGGAGGAGTGGTTGGACAAGAAGGTCGGGAAGTTCTCCAAAGGCATGAAGCAGAGAATCAACATTGCAGCGGCACTCCTCTCTGACCCGGACGTCTTTCTACTTGACGAGCCTACTACCGGTCTTGACCCAAGAGGAATGGCCGAGGTTCGGGACATCGTCAAATCGTTAAAGACACGCAATAGGCTCATCTTCATGAGTTCACACTTGTTGAACGAGGTCCAAGACGTATGCGATGAGGTGGCGATGATCGACCACGGCAAGCTGCTCGTCTATGATAGCCTGTCTAACGTGACGAGTAGAGCTTCAAGCGATGGAGGAAACATAGTCGAAATAGAATTATTGAGGGACATCGACGAGCGAACCGTAAATGATGATATTGCATCCCTGGCCAACGTAAGCTCTGCCGAGAGACCTGATCCCAGGAAGATTCGAATCCATTTCTCAGGGGGTGTTCAGAACCAGGAGAGACTTCTGCTAGATCTCGCTAACCTGAAGATTGGAATGATTAGTTTCCATCCTTCTGCTTCAGCTCTCGAGGACACGTATCTGAGACTCATCAAGGACACCTTGTGATCGGAACGATGAGCAAACTACCGGGTAAATCCCTCCCAACGCCGGGCAGTCGCGTCCTGCCAACTAGTGTGTCCCAAGTCGGAACGATTACCAAATACGAACTCTTGAACTACTTCAGGTCTAGACGATTCTTCATCCTGCTAGCTATTGGGCTGATCATCAGCGGACTTCTCACAGCACTAGTTGCGTATTACGGTGTTAGCAACGTTGCACCCTGCCTGCCAAGCATGTGCTCAAGTCCTCCTTTAGCGTTCTACTCCTTCTGGTGGGGGAGCTCGATCACTTTCGTAATAGTACTCTCTGGAATCTTTTTCGGTGGAGATGCAATCTCTGGAGAGTTCCAGAATAAGACCGGTTATTTTCTGGTCGCGAACCCTCTGCGCAGATCTTCAATATACATTGGGAAGTGGCTCGGCGCTTTGACAGCGTCTCTGATGGTGTTAGCTATCTATGCTGCTATAACGGTAGGAAACGGTCTCTACTATTTCGGGGCGAATGTCCCCTACCAGTTCGCAGAGTCCTTGAGCTTCTCAATATTGTATCTTATTGCCGTACTCGGATTCACTTTCTTCTTCAGTTCACTCTTCAAGAGCAGCTCAATGTCGATCCTCGTGACCGCCATCCTCTTTCTCTTTGCCTTCAGCCTAATCCAACTCATCGTGTCAGGTCTCGCGCAGATCGAACCGTGGTTCATCATTACGTATGGTTCAGGAATAATTGGAAACGTGCTGATGGATACTTACCCCACTACACAGCCTATTAGGGGTCCAGGTGGAAGAGACAGCACAACGTTCGCTGCAACCATCCCGGAAGGTATTGTGATATTGGTAGCCTACTTCTTTGCAACGGCGATTCTCGGGCTGGTTCTCTTCGAGAGAAAAGAGTTCACCTAGATCAAGATACATGAAGGATCATATTCGCTTCTCGCACCTTTCTATCCAGCGACATACGACCGGATGAGGTCGCGGAACTTACCGTTGTTCATCAATTCCTCGGCGATCGTTTCGTTCTCCTTTCCTTCCCGGTCCCAGACCAGGAACCTTGATTCACCACCGCGTGAGAATCTTGCGATGAAGTAGGGCATATAGAACAGGTTGCCTTCCAGAAACTCGATTTTTTCCAGATCTATCTTAGCAGGTAGTTTCAAACCGTCTGCGAACATCTTCCATCGCGTGTCTCGAGTCTTCTTCAGGTGATCAAGATTTTCCTTGATCTCTTGTTTTGCACGGTCAGTCTTTGTAAGTGAATCATATTGTTTCGACAATTCTTGCAATTGGTGGTCGAAGTCAGACAACATTCTTCTTAGTTCATCCAGTCTCTCGCTGACAAGAATCGTCGAGTCGACTCCTCGCACCACCGAACCCGAGTCAGGCTCCACGTCGACTAGTTGGGGTAAGAAGGAGATTAGTTCAGGGTAGAACCCGAGGTTTACCTCTCGAAGGGCCATGACCGCCGACCTTCCTTGGGCGAGAACGCTCTGCTTTGATAGGAAGCCCTTCGCAGTTGAATACTGGTAACTAAACTCTAGATAGGGCAGATACAGCGTTTTCCCAAAGACGAATCGCTCTTCTGACCCGCCTAGAATTCCCTTTTTCACCCGTTTCTTCTCAGCACTCTGCTGGACAACACTTTCAGGCATCAACATCGGCAAAGCCTTGACAATGGCCGGTCCTGAAGCAGCTCCTTCGCTCAACCTCCTGATCTCTCCTCGCTGTAATGGCGCGCTCTATGATAGCTCATAAGCAAAATTCCAGGTTTTCTCCCCGGTCGAAGAGCTGATAATAGAACTAGCTTGACTTTGGACCAGAAGCTGTTGCAAAATCGCGGGAATCTTCCGGATGATTGCTGGAGTTTAGCTATAGACTATCTCGACGGTGTGCCCCGTCCCGTAAGGATATCCATTAGGGTATTGAGGGTCACCGGTAGCAGTCGGAGAACAAGGAGCACTGGTTGACTGAGCGCTGCAATAATCGTAGTGAGTTAGATCCAGGGACCCATATTCTGTGGAGTTTTGGGGGTTGGATTGTCCCCTGTCGATGAGTAGTGAAAGCGTATGGCCTTGGCCTATCTTGAAGCCCAGGATGTCGGTTGAATTGAAAATGATGGGACGATCGACTCCATCGACGCTAGCCCCATTGGGAAAGGTAAGCCTCCAGATTGTGAAGAAGGCACCTAGAGTATATTGATTCGATAGCGAAGGGGCCTCGATGTGAATTATACCGGATGCGTCGTGGGTGTGCATTGGCTCAAGACAAGTCTGCGAAACGAATCCAACATACTGTGGAACACTCACACTTACGTTACTCGTGCCGGTGTTTACGTAGATCCGAAGCCAAGGGTGAACATGCACAACGTTACCCTCGGCGCCGCAAGGAAATGGCCAGTCCCCGCCTCCCTTGCTCTGGGTGAGAGCGTAGACGCCGTACCCGATTGTCCCAATCAAAACAGCGACAATGACGACTGAGATGATAGTTCTTCGCTGGCGCTGCCTTCTGACCTCCTCAAGCACTTTCTTCTTACGAGCCTGGGTCAAGCTACCAGTCCATCTCTAGGTGGTAATATCCTGACTCAAAAGTTTGCCCCTCGACTACTCTTAATATTCTGAGCCCGACGAATCTTAGCTGAAATGAGGTCCACTATCCTCACGAGGATTGTCAACAGCGCCATATGGATCGTATCTGGTGCGATTGTCATCATCGTACGCGCCTCGGTAACTCAAGGAGGATCCGTCCTTATCTGGACTACCATAGGTGGAGGAATGATAATCTACGGAGCCGGGCGCCTAGTTTGGGCCATCGTCAAGACCTCGTCAACGGCTCCTGCACCCGTTTAACAGACTCCCACTCGACGGATAATCGAAATCCTATCGAGACGAGTATCATTTGAATGACCAACTCACTCGAGAATTGCAGCGTCGGGGCTGATTCTTCGCCTAGTCGCGACGATCTGTCAACATTGTTGCGGGCGGTGGTCCCATTTGTCCCGGCATCGGCTGGGGTCCCATCGGCATCTGCTCTGGGAGAGAGAAGAAGGACACTATTTGCAGTATTTCTGCTATGAAGACGATTATGAACCCCACGAATATGATTGCAGTTGCGGCTCCGATGAGGTAGAGTAATCCTGTTGTGTGGAATGTTCCTACGTTGAGCCTTGTCGCAATGGTGTCATAGCTCCTCTTCAGGAATATTGAGGCAATGAGATAGAAGATCCAAATCACGATGAGCCCAGCAATGATGGACGCTATCACTGCGGAGAAGCCGGTCGGCAGAGTCGTCGTTCCGGGGGTGTAGGTATAGCTCCCTAGGCCGATCAGCGAATATACGGCGCCCAGCACGACTACAACTCCTACGACTATCCCAATTATCGCCAAGACGACAGCGATGATCATGTTGTTGAAGATCTTTTGATCGCCGAGAATATCTGCAATGTATTTCACGGCGATGAGAATCATGATGAAGCCTACAATCGAGAGGACAGCGCCTGCATACGGAATAGGACTCAGAAGAACGAGGATCGACCCAACTCCGCCAAGGGTCTTGGCTTGTCCCAGGGACGCCATGCTTTTGGATTGATCTCACAGTAGTTAACGCTTTACCAAGCTAGGGCGTCCCGGAAGCTAGTCGAGCTGGAGCACCATATACGTCTCGTCGATATATCCTTCCTGTAGCCATCCTGGAAGCTTTCCACACTCGACGAATCCCGCTTTTGCATAGAGTTTCTCAGCGGGATTGTTGCCTTCGAAAACTGTGAGAATGACTCTAGAGAGGTTAAGCCTCTTGGCGAGCGTCCTCATTGCGTCCATTAACAATGTCCCTACACCAATCCCCTGGTACTCTGCTCTGATGTACATGCCGAGACTCATTACATGCTGCATCACATCAGGGCCGAGTCTGAAAAGGTCGAGCAACCCTACAGGCTCCCCAATCGACTCGTCCTCACAGACTATAGAAAAAACTCTACGCTTCTCGAACCACTCATCATACGTTCCAGGACCCCAAGGGACTGACCCCTCAAAGACACCATTCGCTATTCCCCGAATGACGTTCAGATGAGTCGCGGCTTTGTTCAGGAAGGGACGATCTTCCTTGCGGTAGCCTCTAAGCTTCAGCCTCTGACTCTTCGCCTTGTCAACCTCTAGAATCGGGTAGAGGCCGGGCTTGGCGTAGCTTCGACGAATACCGAAGTGGTATCGCTCATCGAGCTCTTTGTACAGGTAGTGTAGGTCAAACCTCTTTCCGTCGAGAGATACCGCACCCGGAATGGATGCACCGACCTTGTAGTCCAGAGCCCTGAGCGCTTGTAGACGCTTGCGATCATAGCCGAAGATGTGGGTTCGAAGAACGAGTTTCTCCTGAGCGAGGGCCATGTCCTCGACCTTTCCAACAGCTTCCTTCAGACCGGCGAGGGAGTCTGTCACAATGACGAAATCTGCTCGGGGCGTCCATTTCTCTCGCCCCGAACTGAAGCAGAAAAGTGCGTCGATTGCTCTTACAGAGTAGAGAAGGAAGCTGCTTCTTTCAGGAAAGTATTCTTTGAAAATTTCCTCGCTGAGAGGTAGGACATGCCCGATCTGGAGACTTCGGTCGTTCAGATATTTACGTCCCGCATCAACGTCTTGATCGAGCGGAGTTAGGCGCAACTCTCTCCATCTATCAACGGTCTGGACCGTTTAAGTTAGTTAACAAGGATGGTCAAACCAAGTCACCCATTATCGCTTCCCCATCTCATGCGTCTTCTTCTGTTGTCTGTTGACTAGGACCACACCTGTCAGAATCAAGGCGAAGCTTACTCCATGCCATGGGCTGAGATTTTCTTTGAGTAGGAGGACTGAGGTTATGACGCCGAACACTGGGACCAGATTGCCGAAGATTGCTGCTCTTCCGGCTCCGATCTTGGAGACACCTACCACGTAGAAGAAGTAGCCTACTACGGTTGAGAGGAAGGCGAGGTATAGGATTCCAAGCCATGACAGCGGGCTCCAGCTGTAAGTCCAGGGAGCCTCCAATAGTGATAGGGGAATTAGGAAGAGCCAGCCGAACAGAGAGATCCATGCGAGGATCGCTAGGGAGGAGGGTGCCGAAACGGAATTGTCTGCCCTGTTTGCTGCTACAAATCCTCTCAAAGTAACAGTGTAGATGGCATACGCAATTGCTCCTCCGAAGACGAGACTTATTCCTAGAGGCCTGTTGAGAACATCGTTGTTGGGAGAGAGTAGAGAGATGACTCCGATGCCTGCGAGTCCTGAGATGAAGCCCAGACCCTTAGTCTTAGTCAAGCGTTCGTTAAGGACGAACGATGCCATGATTGCTATTAACACGGGTCCTATACCGATGACCAGTGAATCATCGCTAGCGGCCGCATATCTGACACCATAGAGGAAGAAGATCTGATACAAGGTCGTAGAAAACAGCCCCATGACGACAAGATTCAAGATCCATTTTCGTTCAAGCCCGAGTGCTTGTCGTTTAACCCTTAGAATCCCGAACAATACGGGAACAACTATCGCGTATCTCAGCACTGCAATAGACACTGGAGGCAGGTTTGTCGCCAAGAGCCTGCCGACGGGCCACGCCAGTCCCCAGAGGAACATGGTGAGTAGAAGCTGAGAATAGACGATCCAGTTCCGGCTCTCGACTCCAATCGTCGTGGCCTCTGTGGGCAGGCGTTGCAGATCGGTCTTGCTCTGCCGGCCTGGGACCATGTGGGGAGAGTTTCAGAACGGGATAAGTAGTTTGACTCCGAATCTTGCTCTCTAACTAGGCTGATGGTGAAGCAAACCGCAGACCTCAGCACAACTGTTACCACTTACGGTTACCAGATCCGTTACCAATCAAGAAATCCCAAAAATAATTCATTCCCGCGACACGAGAGTGCTAAACTGGCCGTGCGGAACCTTGGCCAGGGTGAAGAGTCTGCCTTTTTCTGGAGACTGAAGCTATGCGGGCTTGAAAGCTAGAATATCGGTCAGAGCACCGGTCCGTGCTGATGCTTCTTTCAGGATTGAGACGACCTTCATTCCGAAGGTCACGCTGCTGGGTTCGCTGACGTTCAGTTTGTGAACGATTCCTCCCTTCACTCCTTCAAATCTTATCAGTGCAAGGGTCACTGGTCCGTTAGGTTCTCCTGTTCTATTCCTGTTAACGGTCGTGTAGCTGTAGACATATCCTGGCTCTTCGAGGGTTCTCGTCTCTTTCATCTCGATGAAGCAGGATGGACAAAACATTCGGGCGGGAACGTAGCTGTTCTTGCACTTGGAACACTCCGAAGCCAAGAACCGCCCGTTCCTCTTCAGTTCTCGACGAAACTCTTCCCCGGCCACGCCGGCTGTGTAGTGAAATTCTAGAGGGATGCTGTCGGTCCAGTGGCGCGCCTGGGACGCTTGGGATATCTTCTCTAGGATTGGCATGTTCTAGGCCTCTATGGGCCTAAAGTATCGAATATCCGTGATTGCTCCCTGTCTCTCGCTGGGCTGTTTCCAGACCGCTTGGACCTTCATGCCGATCCTTATGCTAGCTGGCTCTACCTCTCCTAGGTTGTGGAGTATTCCCATGCCCGGACTGGCGCCGTCTATGTCGACGACCGCGACTAGAATTGGGGTCTTGAGCCGTCTCGCATCGGTACCTACGTGTGAGATGGAGAAAGTGTTGACCGTCCCGGTGTCTCTGACTTGGACCCATGCGTCTGTGGGTCTGTAGCATTGCTCGCAGTACATTCTTGGAGGAACAAGGATTCGCTCGCACTGGCTACACTTTCGGGCAACTATCCTTCCCTCTTTCAACTCGTCTAGGAATCTGCTTATTGCGACGCCCGCGGCCCAGCTGTATCGGGGCACGAACTTGTATTGGATATCGAGGTACTTTCCTTCCTTCAGCTCATCCGACGTGATCTCGTGGCCTGGATAGCTTGTTATTTTCTGGGACATTTCTTGTCCACTCTATGACCTCATCACTGCTACAGTACCCACTTGCATCAGATCTCCCCACGCCTGCGCAACGCCTGTCCGGGCGTCCTTCTTGACCTGTCGTTTTCCCGCTTCTCCTCTCAATTGCCAGAACAGCTCACAGATCTTCATCATGCCAGCGGCGGCGATCGGATTCCCAACTCCCAATAGTCCACCGGAGGGACAGACGGGGAGGTCGCCGTCCCGCTGGGTTACTCCATCAACAGTCATCTTCGGAGCCTCCCCCTTGCCAGCGAGCTGTAGCCCCTCGAGATGGTGGAGTTCTTTGTAGTCAAAGGGATCGTAAGGCTCGGCAATGTCAATCTCCTTCCGAGGGTTCTTGATGCCCGCCATCTTGTAGGCCATCTTGGCCGCCTTCTCAACATACTCCGGATATGCCAAGTCCCTGTTGGTCCAATGCGTCGAGTCAAGGGTCCAACCTACACCGTCCAGCCAAACAGGCTCATCGGTCAACTTCTTCGCAACCTTCTCCGAAACGAGAACGACCGCTGCTGCACCGTCGCTTGGCGGACTTACGTCCAAACGCTTGACAGGAGAACAGATCGGCTCGGAATTCATCACGTCATTCACAGTTATCTTGGCTCCGAGCTGGGCCGAAGGATGATCAATAGCGTTTCCCTTGTTCTTCACTGCTACCTCTGCGATCTCTTCCTCCTTGATCCCGTACTTGTGCATGTACCGCCGCATCTCTAGCGAGAAGATCCAGAGCAGTGTGGTACCGAGCGGACGTTCAAGGATCTGGTCAAAGATACTCCAGAAAGCATACTGTGGATGAGGGTGTAGAGGCGACATCTTCTCCTCCGCGACACAGAGAACCGTATCGTACATTCCGGACGCTACATTCCACCAGCCGCCGATCGGTGTGAAGACTCCTGTTCCACCCCCAACATAGACGCGTTCGTGGGGCTTTCCGATTGCTCCCATTCCGTCGAGATAGTATTCTCCTTTCATGTGCACCCCGTCGAAGGCGTCAGGCGCGGAGCCTGAGACCACGGACTGTATGTCTTTCAGCGTTAGACCCGCCGAGTCTAGGGCCATCTTTGATGCTTCGAAGGAGAGTTCCTTTGGGCTTTCCAGCATACGACGTCGGAACAATGTGATTCCAGCGCCTACAATTGCAACTCGACTCTTCATCACAGACTCCTCCTAGTTTCCTAGCACCGCTACTGCCCCCGTGGCAGTGGGTATGCCCCTCCAGCTCTGGACCAAGGCTCTCTTTGCGCTTGGAACCTGCAGTCGGCCTGCTTGTCCTCGCAACTGCATAACTGCCTCTAGCGTCCGATGGAGTCCCGTCGCCTCTAGCAAGTGTCCGACTCCAAGTGAGCCCCCTGATGCGTTGACTGGCAATCTTCCATCAATGTCGAAGGCTCCAGCGTCAACCATCTTGCCAGCCTTGCCTTTTGTTGCTAGCTTCAACGCTTCCAAGCTTTGTAGCTCCTTGTAGCTGTAGGTATCATCAACCTCGGCCAGGTCGAGATAACTAGCGGGACTTCTGATGTTAGCCATCTTGTAGGCTCTGCCCGCTGCCTGTTCAACGTATTCCGCTCGCGCAAGATCTCTGTCTTCAACTACCGGTGTGTCGGAACTCCATCCAATCCCTTTTATCCAGACTGTATGGTCTCCGAGTTTCCTGGCCTTCTGGGCCGATGCTAGAACGAAAACGATGCTGGCGTCGATTCCCTTACTTGACTCCAGTTCGGTCAAGGGGGAGGCGGCGACCTGTGAGTTCATCACTATTCCTTTGTCAATGTTGGCTCCGTGAACCCCTCGAGGGTTTGATAGGGCATTCTTCTTGTTCTTGACCGCCACCTGGGCGCAGTACTCTCTCTTTGTGCCGGTCTCCTTGAGATATCTAGCCATCTCCATTCCTGCGAGGAATCTGGGGTCCGCGTCGAAGTGGTGATGAGTATAGACTGGGTCGTAGGCGAAACTGGCTATTTCGTCCGGGTTCACGACATCGGAGATTTTACTGTGAGATTCTACGACCGCGACGTCAGCGATGCCGGACATGATGTGCATACAGGCTGTAGCTAGTCCGATTATTCCATCTGAGGAGATAGTGCATAATGGTCGTAGGACCGCGCCCAGCTGGTCGGGCATGTACTCGTCTGTGATGCTGATTCCTTCCCAGAAATCCTCGGTACAGCAGACGAAGCTCTGAACATCCTTTCGAGGGTCTATTCCCGCGTCCTCATAGGCGCGAGTTGCAGCTTCAAACATTAGCTCTCGAGTCGAGAGTCCGGGGGTCATAGAATCGAAGCCGGCGTAGCCTACCCCAACGATTCCTATCTGGAAGGGCAAGAATCCATCGAGAAAATCGGCGATGAACTGTTTACTATAAGACTTCCGCGAGAAAAAATCGTCATTGCGCCATTATGCGTGGCGTTCCGCAACTGGTGCAGAAATTAGCGGTAGGCGACAGCGGCTGCCCGCATGACCGGCAAAAGCTCGATCCGAAAGCGGGTGCTGGAATCGATTGTGCTTGAATCATCGCTTGCCGCTGTCTCTCCTTTCTCGCGACGGCTACTGCTACCACAATGGCGATTAGTATCGGTGGAATGACCAGCGTGATCAGTTCTGGAAGACTGAAGACTTTGGCTATGAGAGACCCGGGATTGCTTATGCTCTGCGTCGTCGTTGAAGATATTCCATAAGGCACTGTGACATGGAAGGTGTAATTGGCAACTGGCAGCTTTGTGAAGACAGCCTGTCCGTTATTGTCGGTCTTCGCCGTCTCGTTGGTTGAGTCTGGTAGATACATTATGACCGTCGTGTTCTTGACTGGAAGTGAGTAGAAGTATCCGACCACGTGCATCGTGACCGAAAAGACATTTGTCGGGACGATCTGGCTGCTCGCGGTTGAGTTGACCACTGCTCCAGTTGCAACGTTCTTGGCGCGCCATGAGATCTGATTGATCGTCCACTGTCCTGACGGACTGGGAATCTGTTGATTGTTGTAAGTTGTTAGGAATATCTCTCTTCCAGATGTTGAGTCAGATAGGGAGACCCAAGTTGGCGTGAGGCTGTTCCCATCCATATCGACGAAGGAAAGCGGCGGAAGATTCCAGTTGTTTCCGACGCACGACAAAGCTATTGTCGACCACAAGTCTGAGCCGTTAGAGACGCCGCTCCCGCACTGATCTGTAGGATAGGATATGTCACTACCTGTCAAAAAGTCGTTTTGTCGCCCAAACACTTCAGTGGCGGTGTAGGGATTGGGAAGGGTCATGGAGCTAGTTGCGCCGTATCCAATGTGGACCTTTCCAACCTGGACTAACTGCCAAGCTCCTGGGTTCGTTTCGTACATGAAACTCTTGAATTCTGCAGGGCCAATAACGTCCGTGTTGGACGTAGTCTGTGCAACCTCTGCAAGAACCGCGGCCGGGTGACTCCCTGAGTCGGTGTCGCCGCCTCCTAGATAGTACTGTTGTCCTTGCGTTGGGCTCGACCCTAGGAACTGGTTATCCATGTAGAATGACCAGACACCACTTCCGGTATAGTTCATGGTGTAGGTGTGCCATGATCCGATTGGGCCGGCCGATCCCGCGGGGCCAATTATCGGTGGAGAGTTCGTGTTTCCTGCTGGGAAGAATTCGTAGAACCATGCGCAACAATAGTACTGGTTAGTTGTGGTTAGCCCATTGTAATATCCGACCTGGACGAAGGCCCCGTTAGCCAGTATGCTACCGACCCAGTAAGAGTGCGCATCATTGTTGACCTTGTCGTATACAGTCCTGATCATTACACTTGCGCCTACGCTCTTGTAAATGCCTGAATCGCCGATCGCTCCTACTTGGAACCAGAAAGGGTCGCCGGCTGTGGCGCTTGTCACTCCCATGGGGCCCTGGGGTATCAGAAGAGGCTGCCCAGAGACCGAGCCGGAAGGAGCGAGAATATGATTCGAGGTTGCTCCTCCGAAGTAGATAATCCCGACGACAGCGAGAACGATAATGCTCCAGGTCCTCGCGCTCGGGCATCGCCAGCTGGTCAAGACAAGAGAAGAAAGCCGGTGCGGTGCTGAAAAACGTGTTGTACTAAAGATTAAACGGACCAAGGAAAGGGCCGACGATGAGAGAGTCCCGATGGTCGGTTTCTTTGGTCCGGAACAGAAAGAACTCGTTCAGATGATGTACGGGTCGACATCCGAAGATTATCTGCTCCTTCTTGAGTCGTTGGGAGATTTCTTCGAGAAGGAGATAGAGCCGACAGCTCGTCAGATCGACGTGAAGGCAGAGTTTCCTCGAGAGAACATTCGGAAACTCTTCGAGCAAGGATTCACCAGCATGGGCTTTCCAAAAGATTTTGGTGGCCTTGAACTTCCATGGCCTATTTACGTCGCGGCGATGGAGATGTGCGGGAAGGCTTGCGCAAGCACCGCTCTCTCCCTCGCCATTCACGGGACCTGTTGTGAGGGAGTTCGCCAATTCAGCAATCCCAGTCAAAAGAAAGAGTATCTTCCCCAGATGATAAGCGGCAAAAAGTTTGCGGGCTTTTCTTTGACCGAGCCAGGCGCGGGCTCCGACGCACGCAATCTTCAGACCACCGCGCGTCTCGAAGGTGGACAATGGGTGGTGAATGGTACGAAAATGTTCACCACAAACGGCGGCCACTGCGATCTCTACTTCCTCTTCGCCAAGACTCCCAAGGGACCCTCAGCATTCCTCGTTGACGCAAAGTCTGCGAAATCTAGTAAGCATATCGACAAGCTGGGATATCGAGGCTCGGTTACCGCGGAGGTTGTCTTCGAGAATGCTCATGTTCCAAAGGAGAGCCTCGTCGGTACCGAGGGAGAGGGTTTCGAGTATGCGAAGAAGATGCTTTTTGGGGGAAGAGTGACTGTCGGGGCCATTTCCACTGGGATTGCTCGGGCTGCTTTTGACAAGGCTGTCAAGTACAGCAAGGACCGGACCGCTTTTGGGAAACCCCTCTCAGACTTTGAGATGATACAGTCCAAGCTAGCCGACATGCTGACGGATATCAACGCGTCGAGGATGATGGTCTACCGAGCAGCATACTTGAAGGACCAAGGAAAGCCGTTCGAGTCTGAGGCTGCCCAAGCCAAGGTCTTCGCTAGCGAGCATGGATTGAGAGTCTGCGACGAGGCGATCCAGATACATGGAGGCTATGGCTATGCGGACGAGTTTGATGTGCACCGGCACTGGCGAGATTCAAGACTCAATACTCTTGGGGAGGGGACCTCGGAAATCATGAGGCTGATTATCTCGAAGAACATCATTAAGGGGATGAAGTAAGCCTCTGACTCTGGTTGTGAGGCTTCCCAGGCTGGAATGATTATAGTCGATTTTTCGATAGTGCAGGTTTCCGACTGAGTCCTTCCGACACCGCGGATTGCATGTGCAGATCGATGAAAATAGCTCAGAATATGCCCTGATCCGAAATCGGGGCAGGCGGTTTGAGATCGCGACTTTTTCACGCTGAGCTCTCCGCTTAGTCTGCAATTGGGAAAACGTCTGATCGTTCTATTCTACGCCCTGAACAACGAGACTCGCCCATTTCATTTTCAACTGGCAGGACCCCTCTCCGAAAAATCTCAAAAGCAGTTGATCCTCGCGACACGAAACTGCCTTTCAACCCTAAGGTTATTACAATCCGAGGGGTCGGTGACGGTTATCTGGAATAGTCGTGTTTACAATCAGAAGAGCCAGGAATTAGTTGAGAGCCTTAATCATCGGAGCTGGGAGGATTGGAATGCACCTTATTCGGTACCTCTCGAGCAGCGATGACAATCGACTGACCGTTATAGAGAAGAAACAGGAGCGCTGCAAGGAAGCATCCACCAACTCCGATGCAACCATTCTAAACGCCGATGGCTCCAAGCCTGACGTTCTCAAGCTGGCAGAGGCTTCACAAGCGGACATTGTCATAGTTACGACGGACGATGACAGAGTCAACCTGGCTGCAACCAGACAGGCGAAGAAGGAGTTCGGCGTTCCCCGCATTATCGCTGTGGCAAACAGCCCCAAGAACAAGGAACGACTAAGAGAAGCAGGGGCTGACATGGTCATCTGCCCAGCCGAGTTAGCCCTCAAAGACCTCGAAAACATGCTGGAGAGAGATCGCGCGGTCACTCTCATGTACCGATCGGAATTGGACCTGCGGGTTGCTGAGACAGTAATTCCGCTCAACGCGACCCTCATCGGAAAGAAGATCCATGAGATACAGATGCCAGAGAAATGCAGAGTCGCCCTAGTATGTAGAGACAGCAGCTACGTCTTCCCCGAAGCCGAACTCGAACTCAAATCCGGAGACAAAGTTCTGCTACTAGGCGACGCGCCATCTGTCGCGCGAACCGTGGAACTCTTAAGGTCAAGCGAAACAGCCTAGCACCCTTCGGGGTAGGGCTGGACAAAGAGTGGCCTCCAACATATTCGACCTGTTCACCAGTCCGCCCGCCGAGCAGATCCTCACCATAATACTCATTCTCGTACTCACCTACTCAGTCGTCCGGGTGTACAGGAGCATCATTACAAGAATAGCAGGCACTGTCCCATCTGGATTGATCGTCAGCCTGCAACAGATAGGAACGTGGTCCATCAGGATATTCGGCGCCTTCTACATACTCAACACACTCAACGTCAACATACTCCTACTAGTCGCGCTACTCTCCCTCGGGGGTCTCGCGATGATCGTGGCCTACAGGAACATTCTTGCTGACATGGCCGCGTCCCAGTTCGTGTCCACATTCCAGCCGTTTAAGGTCGGAGAATGGATCGAAGTGCAAGACTACTACGGACGAGTAATCGAGAGAAATCTGATACAAACAAAGATCCTTACACCAGACAACGAAATAGTCATCATCCCGAACTCGACATTGTTGAGAAGATCTGTCATTAACCGCACCCGCTCAGGAGCCCTCCGCATCCAGATACCAGTCGCAGTCAGCACAGAGATAGACCTGGCGAAGATTCAGGATCAACTGCTACACATCGCTGAGGACATCAAGGTCGACCTACTCCCAGACACGATCCCCCAAGTCCGCGTTACCCAAGTAACCCCACAGGAGACCCAGCTCGTCCTCCTCCTACAGATCGCCAACCCTGCCAAACGGGACCAGATAATTTCTGAGGTTCAAAAGCAATTCTACGAACTTCTCTCCAAGAGAAACTAAGCCCAAATAGCCTCAAATATCATAGCGCTGGAGGACCCGGCTGTTTCAGCGCCCATAGATGACTGAGGAACTTCTGTTTGACACAGCCCGCCCAGAGACCTGCCGGGCGCAGAAGACAAGGACTTAGACGAAACATCGGCATCCTGGGCAACTTCGCCTTCGGCTACGCCGACGTAGCAGAAGGGATCTACTTCACCCTAGGCCTCGTCGTGATATACGCAGGCGCGGCCGCAACATACGCATACCTCTTCGCGACAACAGCCTACATTCTCACAGCCCTCTGCTACGCAGAACTCGCCAGCTCCTACCACCAGGCCGGAGGCGCTTTCGTATACGCTAGAAGAGCATTCGGGCGAAACATCGCTTTCCTCGCAGCCTGGGCACTCCTTCTCGATTACGTCGTCACTACCGCGATTTCCTCTCTTGCCGCTATAGGCTATCTAGGCTACTTCTTTCCCCAACTCAATGCGCCACTACTGATCGGTGGAGCTACCGCAGCCGCGATACTCTTTCTGATGAGCCTCAACATCCTTGGAATAGGCGAGTCGGCAAAATTCTCATACTTTCTAGTTCTGTTCAACCTGGCTGGAATGGCACTTGTTCTAGCGACCGGCTTCTTGTTCTCCTACAGACCCGGGCTCAACACTCTTCATTTCGGCACCTCGCCGACATATCCCAACTTCCTATACGCGATCACAATCGCCATGTCCGGGTACCTTGGGATCGAAGTCATATCGCAGACCGCCGGAGAGACTAGGAGACCGGCCAAGAATATTCCAAGAGCCGTATTCCTGATTAGCGCGGCCGTTGTTGCAGCTACGCTTTCCTTCTCAACCCTAGCACTGGGAGTCAGAAGTTATCAGGAGTTCCTGAGCAACCCCGCCAGCATAAACGACCCGGTATCTTTCATCGCCCTCGCATTTCCGAATGGCTGGATTCTTGCCGGCTTCGCCGCCATCTTGGGAATGTCCGTTCTTCTAGTTGCTGCCAATGCCGGGATAATTGGATCGTCACGCATAAGCTACGCAATGAGCCGGGACGGCGTAATACCCAAGGCGTTCGGAAGACTCCACAAGAAGCGCAATACCCCATTCATTTCGATAATCGCGTTTTCTTCGGTATCTGTCGCGCTTGCTCTCTCAGGTGAGCTCAGCTTTGTGGCAGAGTTGTACAATTTTGGAGCACTAATCGCATATGTGATCGTCGGTCTAAGCCTAATCTCTCTTAGAAACAAAGAGAAGGCCGTTTTCCGTCCATTCAAGACTCCAGGAAGCATTAGCATCAGGCCATTTTGGAAGAGAAACACCAATGAGGCTTCAGCGAGTTACGAGCGGTACACAATTCCAATTATAGGAGTGCTAACCATAATCGCAGATCTAGCGATCTGGCTTCTCGTAGTCGTTCTTCACCCGCTTGGCAGGATCTTCGGCAGCATCTGGATGGGCTTCGGACTCTTGCTACTGTTCGCATACACGAGAATTCAGAAAACGAAACAGGACCCTTCGTCTGATTCGCATTCCGCAGAGGAGCGCCAAAGTTCGGAATAGCCGTCTGTAAGTCTTTTGAAAAAGAGAGCGAACAGCTGTCGGCGACATCCTTTGCTGGACATTGGTCGCTGTTGAACCGAGACTACTCATTAAGCCTCTTCAATCGCTTCTCGATCACGTCGATCTGTTTGGACAGAAATGACTTGTATGCTCGTAGAAGCTTGACCTGTTGTGTTTTCGTTTGAGCATCGATCGTATTCATCGTTCGCTTGAACGTTTCAGAGGTCTTCTCGAGAGTCTCGTCTATTGTCGCAGAGACCTTCGGGGCCTTGTCTTGCACAAACTTACTAGTCGAATCAACCCAAGTCTTGCTTGCAGAGGCGAGATCTCTTCGAGCATGATCCATGTCTCGACGTATTCTCTCAAGGGCTATCCTGATGTCACGCCTCGCATGCTCAGATCCTTTCCTAGAAGACAATTCATGGCAAGGGACATCACCGTCCCAAGATAAATCTTCAATTTGAACAGCCCGGCCCAACCAATATTACTGAGAACCACAACCGACCTCCAGCAATGAAGGGAATCAAGGAGAAAGTCTACCACGCCTGGAAGACTGGAACTTATCCCAGTCCCGCGACGAAGACCCTTGGCATCAAAATAATAGAACTCTCCGAGGGACGCTCCCTAGTCGAAATGCAGATCGACGAGCATCTCCACAACATGTCAGCCACCATGCACGGAGGAGTAATGGCCGACATTGCAGACGCAGCTATGGGAATAGCCATTTCCACCACTATATCTCCAGACGAGGACTTTACTACGATGGAGATGAAGATCAGTTTCTACAGACCACACATCAAGGGACCATTGAGAGCAGAAGGGATCGTGGCGAAACGAGGAAAAAGGGTGGCCTTCGCAGAAGCGGTCCTGACGAATCAGCAGAAACAAATCATCGCCAAAGCGAATGGCACGTGGCTCTTCCTGACGACATAGATTTTCAAATTTCGGTCAGACCTCTGCCTAGTCCGGATGACTTATCATGCTTGACTAGATTTCTAGACGAACTCTGTACTCACCAAATCTGCTTCTGAAAAGGTCGCTGATTTCCCCGACCGTACATTCAGACCGCACCGCTCTCAAAATGTCATCGACCAAGTTAGAATCCCCAGAAGCCGCACTACCAAGTCTTGACAGAGCGCTGTTCACCTTCGCTTTGCTTCTTGAATTCTTGAACTTCCTCAGTTGTTGAATCTGTCGTCTCTCCACGCTTGGGCTAATTCGCTGAATGTTCACATCTTTCTGATCCCTTTCTTCGAACCGGTTTACTCCGACAATTACAGTCTGACCCTCATCCACGGATCGCTGAAACTTGTAGGCGCTTTCTTGAATCTGTCTGTGGACAAAGCCGGATTCGATAGCCTTCCTCGCTCCTCCAAGCTGTTGGACTCTTTTGATGAGATCTGTGACTTTGGTTTCGATCGTTCTTGTCAAGGATTCCAGATAGTAACTTCCCCCTAGCGGATCCGCCGTGCGGCTCACACCAGATTCGTACGCGATAATCTGCTGAGTCCGTAGCGCGATTTTAACAGAATCCTCCGTGGGAAGACCCAGAGCCTCGTCACGGGAGTTTGTATGAAGCGACTGGGAGCCTCCGAGAACGGCCGCTAGTGCCTGGATCGAGACTCGAGCAATGTTATTGTCGGGTTGTTGGGCGGTCAGAGTCTCGCCGCTCGTCTGAGCATGAAATCGGAGTTTGCAAGATTCAGGGTCGTGAGCTTTGAAACGTAGTCGCATTATGCTCGCCCAGATTTTTCGGGCTGCTCTGAACTTTGCGATCTCTTCTAGAAAGTCGTTTCGACATGCGAAGAAGAATGAAAGCTGAGAAGCAAAGTCATCGATCTTGAGACCGCGAGCTAGCACGGCCTCTACGTATTCAATCGCATTTGAGAAACAGAACGCAAGTTCCTGAATGGCGTCTGCTCCAGACTCACGAATGTGATAGCCACTGATACTGATGGGATGCCAATGAGGCATCTTCCGAGCAGAATATTCTATGAGATCGACCGCCAGTCTCAGAGAAAACTCCGGCGGATAGATGTAGGTATTCCGGGCAATGTACTCCTTCAGAATATCATTCTGGGTAGTTCCACGCAACTGCCTCTGCGGGACCCGTTGCTCCAGTCCAGCCGCAGCATACAAGCAGAGCAGAATCGGAGCGGTAGAATTGATTGTCATGCTAGTGCTGATCTTTCCGAGATCGATTCCATCGAACAACCGTCTCATATCGTCGATACTGCTGACAGCGACTCCGACCTTGCCCACTTCCCCATGCGCTCTTGGATGATCAGAGTCAAGGCCGAGCTGCGTTGGAAGATCGAAGGCAGTGCTAAGTCCAGTCTCTCCATGAGAGATCAGATACTTGAATCGCCGGTTGGTTTCGCTGGCTGAACCGAATCCAGTGTACTGTCTCATCGTCCAAAGTCGGTCCCGGTACATGCTCGGGTAGATTCCTCTAGCATAAGGGAACTCTCCAGGCTTTCCGAGGGAACGAACCATTCCCCTAGAAACGTCTCTGTTGTCGTACGATGTCTTGACAGGTATTCCTGAGTCTGTGGTGATGCGATCAGGCATTTTCTGACACGTCTAATCTTGCGATGGCCTTCACGAGTTTTGACGCTGCTGTCTCAGGGTCCAGTTCTTTCTTCGCAACTTGGCCGAGTAGATGCTGCCATGACTTTTCTTGCTTGAGACGGGTGACTGTCTCGGTGTAAAAGTCTGAAAACGCAGCTTCGATGAGTTCAGACTCAAGTCGCTTATTCCTCCTCTCTTCTCTTATGCCGTGATCATCTAAGAATTTCTGGAATTTTTCGATGCTGTCCACTAGCGAGGGCACTCCTGTTCCTTCGATTGCTACTGTCTTTAGCACAGGCGGTCTCCATCCGTTCTTTTCCTGTAGCCCGCTGGCGACATTGAACATTGTCTTCGATGGGTTGGTTATGTCTGCCTTGTTGACGACGAAAATGTCGCCGATCTCGTTAAAGCCTGCTTTGAACGCTTGAACTTCGTCCCCGAGCTGTGGCATTACAACGACCACGGTCGCGTCTACGGCGCTGGCGACTTGGACTTCGGTCTGGCCAGCTCCGACGGTCTCTACTATTACTATGTCCATTCCGGCCGCATCGAGGACCCTGATCGTGTTTATTGCGGCGCGAGCGAGGCCGCCGACATCGCCGCGAGATGCCATGCTGCGAATGTAAACTTCTCTTTCGAGGCTATGATCCATCATGCGTATCCTGTCGCCTAACAGTGCACCTCCTGTGTAGGGACTGGAGGGGTCTATGGCTAACACGCCCACTTTTCGTCCTCTCCTGCGGAATTCTTGGATCGTCTTGTCGACGAGAGTGCTTTTGCCCGTCCCTGTAGGACCAGTTATGCCGACTGTGAAGGCTTTTCCTGTACGTGGATACAGCTCGTGAATGAGTCGGCGACGACCGATTCCTCCAGATTCAACAATCGAAATGGCCTTAGCGAGGGCCCTGTGATCGCCCTTCAATACTCTCGAGGCTAGATCACTGACCAAGCTAGAGCCCTGATTGCCGGTTCGCTCTGGAACGTATTTCAACGTTCAGAAGACGGTCCCGTGGAGATAATGGAGAAATAGGAAAATCCGGCCCGTTATGGATGTATTGTGACTATTTTGGCAAAGGGCTACTGGAAGAAAGTTCTCGACGATATCAAGAGGCAGCGGAAGGCTAAGCCTTCAACCTTCAACGCGAAATATCTCGCCAAGCTGAAGCGCCAAGAAGCGGAATGGCAGGCAAAGACTCTCAAACAGTGGACGAAGGACAGCCCGGAGCGGAAGCAGGAGTTCAGGAACCCTTCCAACATTCCGATCAAACGAGTCTACACTCCAAGAGACGTCGCGTACCAGGACGAGTCTCGCGACGCTGGTCTTCCAGGCGAGTATCCTTACCTCCGAGGGGTCTATCCTACGCTGTACAGAGGGCGGCTCTGGACCATGCGAATGTTCTCAGGCTTCGGCACTCCAGAGGACACGAACAAGCGGCTCCACTATCTCCTAGAACACGGTGAAACAGGATTGAGCATAGCTTTCGACATGCCGACATTGTATGGATATGATCCTGATCATGAACGGGCAGAGGGGGAGGTGGGACGATGCGGCGTCTCAGTTGGTTCGCTGAAGGACATGGAGATCATTCTGGAAGGAATCCCGTTGGAAAAGGTGAGTACGAGCATGACGATCAACGCACCTGCCTCCGTCTTGACCGCGATGTATGTTGGTGTCGCGGAGAGACAGGGATTGAAGCCGAACGAGTTGAGAGGGACCGTCCAGGCGGACATTCTCAAAGAGTATATTGCGCAGAAAGAGTGGGCGTTCCCTCCAGAAGCGCATCTCCGAATCATCCGTGACATGATGGTCTACTGCAGCAAGGAGATGCCGCAGTGGAACTACATCAGCATCAGTGGCTATCACATTCGCGAGGCTGGATCTAGCGCCGTCCAAGAACTAGCGTTTACACTCGCGGACGGCTTCGCGTATGTTGATCTTGGAATCGAATCTGGTTTGAAAGTGGATGATTTCGCACCGCGATTGTCTTTCTTCTGGAACTGTGGAATGGACTTCTTCGAAGAGATCGCAAAATTCAGGGCGGCAAGAAGAATCTGGGCACGCGTTATGAGAGAGAAATACAAAGCAAAAGACCCCCGATCCTTGCTGTTGAGGACACACGCTCAGAACTCTGGTGCGTCACTAACTTGGCAACAGCCACTGAACAATATTGTTCGGACTACAATCGAAGCGCTAGCCACAGTCCTCGGCGGGACGCAGTCTCTTCATACAAACTCCTACGATGAAGCGTGGGCTCTTCCTTCAGAACAGGCAGCTACCGTCGCACTGAGAACCCAACAGATCATCGCGGAAGAGACAGGCGTCACGGACACAATCGATCCGCTTGGCGGTTCGTACTACCTGGAATGGCTTACTGATGAGATGGAGGAAAAAGCGTTCGAGTATTTTGACAAGATCGAACGTGTAGGAGGGTTGCTGAACGCGATCAAGACCGGATTCTTGCAGCGCGAGATTGCAGAGACAGCCTACCGTTACCAGCAGGAACTTGAGCGGGACGAGAGGGTCGTGGTTGGTGTGAACAAGTATCAGGTCGATGAGAAACAGCCAATCGATACCCTGAAGATCAACGAGGAGGCTCAGAGGCGACAGATCGAGCGGATAGTCCGGGTCCGAGACACAAGGGACAATGCAAAGGTTCGGGAAGCATTGGACGAGTTGCGCAAGACGTTCGAGGACGAGAAGTCCAATTCCATGTACCCCATCATCAAAGCGGTCCGAGCCTACGCAACGCTAGGCGAGATCATGGATGTCGGTCGGAAGGTCTTCGGAGACTACAAGGAGCCTCCAATCCTCTAACCAGCAAAATCATCCCTAGAGACGACCGGAACCAGGCATATGGAAACTGAGAACGCTTACTCCTCTAAAGAGCTGAGCCCTACTACCTGGCCAGACTTCGAAGCGTTATTCGCAAAACACAACGGTGTCTGGGGAGGCTGCTGGTGCATGTTCTACCATACAAAAGGAAAGTTTCTCATCAAAGGCCAAGGTCCAGATAACAAGAAGGCAAAGAAAGCTCTTGTAAAGAAACGACGAACACACGGCATAATCGTCTATTCCAACAATACTCCCGTTGGCTGGGTCCAGTACGGTCCGAAACCGGAACTCCCACGACTGGACGCTAGCAAAACCTACCAGAGTTTGAGTCTCGGCAATGGAGGAAAGAAACTCTGGCGGATTACCTGTTTCTTCGTTGATAGAAACAATCGACGGAAAGGCGTAGCCGGATTCGGCCTGAACACAGCTCTCGCCTCCATCAAGAAGAAAGGCGGAGGCGTAATCGAGCGTACCCGTCGACTAAACCTAATCGCGGAGCGAGCTTGATGTGGTCCGGGACTGTGAAGATGTTCGAAGAGGCCGGATTCGGTGTGACTTCACGACTAGGCAAATCTAGCGTCGTTATGAGAAAGGCTGTCTGATGATGCAAGCTCTTTGACAACAAGGATCAGAAAATTTCAAGGGACCCCGAAACCGTGGAGAATTACAGGGTCCCGGAGACTAATTGATCTTGGAGAAGTGAAACTCTACCGTGATAAGATAGTATCCAAGTCCGGTTTTAGGACGAATCATCTGCGACTCTCACTCCACGACTTTTCGATCATCGTGCCGTTATTGGATGACGATCGTCTTGTCTTCATCTGGAACTATCGCCATCCGATTCAGGGCTGGGAACTCGAACTACCCGCCGGATTAGTGGACGATGGGGAAGACCCGGAATCCGGCGCGAAACGGGAACTGAAAGAGGAGACTGGTTACTCTGCGCGGTCTTGGAAGGATCTTGGCTGGCTTCACACTCTGCCGGGAATATCGTCCCAGCGAGCGCATGTTTTCTTGGCGCGACAGTTGAAGAAGGGTAGCGCGAGCCGGGAGCCTTACGAGTACATGAAGATCAAGATTCTGAAGACTAGAGAGGCGTATCGTCTGTTGTGGACTGGGAAGATTATCCACTCTCCAACTGTCTCGGCGTTGGGATTGGCTGAGAAGATGATTCTAGGATAGGATCAGAGGTATTCTCGGCGATTTTCCAGGGATTAAAGTGCGTTAGATCGCCGCTCCGCAGGTAAGACACTTCTTTGTGCCCATTGGAAGTGTGCTGTGACAATACGGACAAACCGGTGCCTTGCCGCCGCTGGAAGAACCAGAAGATGCGAGGGTCGATGAGACAGTGCTGGGCCCAGGAGTACTTGCTGATGATCCTTGTGAGATAGGCAGAAAAGTGACGTGCGGATCTGTCGCCGACGGTTGACCATAGCCGGCATTTGTCGCGATTTGGGGCTGATTTCCCTGAGGTCCCAGTGAATATGGCATCGTGTACGCAGGCGTGATTGGTAATCCGCCTTTTCCGAAGAAGGCTTTCACATGAGTCCTCGTCAGATAGTACAGCATCAGACCCCAGAAGATCAATCCGCCGACCCCACCGGTGATTAGACCGATTGTCAGAGCGCCAATGGCCCCGAGCAGTGAGAGTATGCTGAAAATCATCCCGAGAGTCCAAGACCAACCCCTACCGTGAAGAAACCCTACGCCGGTAGCGAGCCAGATGATGCTGAAGAAGAGAACGACTCCCCCGATGACCAAACCGATAGCTCCAACCAGAGGGCCCACTGTTGGTAAAGTCGCGAACAGAGCGGAGAAGCCGATAATCACAAGACTAGCTAAGAGCCCAACAATTCCCATCAGAATCTCCAAAACCGCTAGTATCGTAATTCCTACTGGTCGAGAGGGCTTCTGCGCCATAGGCACAATTCGAGAAATGACGCAGTGTTAAGGCGACTGTTACTGAATACCCAGTTTAGTTGGTCATCGGTCTACCGGAAGATATCCGGGAAACTTATAGATTCGACAGCCGAATACGGCCGTACGGCAGCTAGGCCAACGAGTAGCTCCAGCATTGGCTCATCCCTGCGTGGGCATTGGGGAAGCAATCGTCGAACCTCCTTTGCCAAAGAAGACCTTGACGTGTGGCCTGGTAAGATAGTAAATTATCAATAGACCAATAACCAATCCGAAGGCATTGCTGTAGGCACCAAACGCAATCTGGATAATGTCAAGGACTACGCTGATGGCAGTAACGATGATTCCAACGGTCCAAGCCCAGCCCTTGCCTCCAAAGTATCCGATTCCTACAGCGAAGTACAATATTCCCAGAACAAGTACTACTGCACCGAGTGCCAGTAGGATTACAGCGATTGTTCCCGCACCAATGGAGGCTAGCCCGGAATAGCCAGCGTTTGAAAGAGCATTTGTGAAGGCCGAGCCCGCGTAGGTTCCAATTACAAGTCCAAGACCAATTGCAGCTACTCCAGCAAGGAGGAGTGCTATTCCTCCAAGTATCGCGAGAACTCCTAGAATTGTTACGCCGGTCGGTCTGCGAGGTTTCGGTTGCATGGAAACCGGTCTATTTTATCGTATATAACACATTCGATAAAGTCGATTTTTTGAACGATTTCGAAGGAGGGTCCTAGAATTTTTCCCGGTTTCGGGCTACTGACGATAGGTTTTGTCGTTTTTATGCGGGTCAATTCAGCTTGATACGAAGACTGAGCTCAGGAGTCGTAGCGTAATTTGCTACCAAGAGAAGCTGGACGGCAAACGCGCACTGCAAAGTTGACTCAGAGAAATCTGGAAATTTCTTGCCCTGTAAGGAATAATCGGGAATAACCTAGCGGCTTAGACGGTCGCGCCGCAGCTGGGGCAACGCGTAGATCCAGCAGGAATACTTGCTCCACAGTTCTTACATGTCATTCCCATTGAACCCATTGCTTGCCCAGATCCCATTGAGCCCATGGGCATTGCTCCCATCGGCTGGGAGGGCATCATGGCGGGACCCATCGACGGTTTGTAAACCAACGCCAAGATCGCACCAATAAACGCCAACAAAGAGCCTATTCCGAAGCCCCAAGCAGAGGGGAAAGCAATTATCGAAAGGATGAGAATGATGACCCCCCACATAGTGTGACTTTGAGGCTTCTGATAGAGCATCACAGATCCTAGGATAACTATCAGTCCAAAAATTACCCCTACGATACCAAAAATTGCCCCTATACCACCGAATAAGAAAGAGAAACCAACTGCAAGAGCGACTCCACCCAGAAGTATGAATATCCCACCGATCAACGACAGAACGAATGCGGCCGTGGGTTTGTCCGACAAATCCAGTCCCGCTGAAACTCAAGCCAGAGAATATTTAACGCATTCGATACGGTGCAGTTTGGACGATTTTCGTTGGATATCTGGGAATTCCTCCATTAACATGCTATCTGACACCGGGTTAGTGTGGTTTGGGTGGTTCAACGCTGACTTGAGCCGGAGAGGATGCTCCGTGGAATCTTGGAAATAATTGAGGTCCCTAAACTGACGGGTGTGCGACTGAGACTTGGAACGGAGGTTCCTTGATTCGCGTTCTAGCGATCAATACAGCCGACCCGATGGTTGCTGCGGCAATTATTCCTAGAATCCCGTACATCCATGGTACCCGGCTGACCGACTTGGTGGTGGATTTTGATTGCGCCAGATTATTGGATGATTGCCCAGCTCCCGTTGTTGTACCGCTCGTCCCTGGATTGTACCCGCTCCCCGAGCCTGAGTTTGATCCGGAGTTAGAACCCCGTCTTGGGCTCGTGCCAGGTCCTTGACCGTTCCCGGTACCTGTTCCTGAGCCGCTACCAGAACTTGATTCGGTGGGTGATTCAGAACCACTTGTCGGTGTTAGTCGCTGGCTTAGGTCGAGAGTTGTGCTGGTGAGCTTTAGGGAGGCCCGAACGTCGATCCCGAATTGCCTCATTACGGGTATAGGAGTAGCAGGACAAACAGTCAGGGCTGGAGCGGTAGTCGCTGAAGGGCTGCAGGGTGCTGGCGGGATGAATGTTTCCTCGCCGAATCCAAGGTGGATGTCAGCGCTTGCGGAGAGTAGAAGATCGCTGGTCTGATCATAGTTGAAAGTAAGCGCGAATCTGAAGTTGTTGGTGATCGGAATCGTGGAAGCCATTGTCGTCATTGGGTCTGGAGGCAGAGGAGATCCGATCCTAGGAAACGCTAAAGTCCACGCAGACCGAGTTCCAATGCTGCCACCAAGATCGAGACTCGTCGAGCCAGTCACACTGGTTGGAAAAACTAGAACTGACACAGTGTCGTTTACTTTGAGCGGTCCGTTGACCCACCACATTGTGTGAGGGGGTTGACGCATCATCGTGACGTCTAAGCCCGGCATGGTCGAACCCCGGCTAGCACCTGTTGGCATGGTGGCGCCTATGTTTGTCTGGGCCATCCGTAGAGCCTGGTCCATTTCTGGCTCGATGAACGGCAGGATAGTGGCTATTCGGGTTGCTAGATCGATGGATTCGTTGAAGTTCCCGGTATGATGCGTGGCTGGAGTAATGGTTTCGCCACTCGATGTTGTTATGTCCCGAGTGACGTTAAGAGTGGCTGTGGTGGAGTTCAGATCAGTGACGATCCAGCCCAAGGTCCCGTTGATGTTGAGGCTCGGCGAGATCATTGCGATCATTGGGCAGACAATTCCGGCACTGAGGGTCGAACTCAGAACAGGTGCACAAGACTGAAGGAGTGAGACAGAAACGGATAGATTGTAACTGGTCTGACTACCCGCGTGAAGATCAGGCGCCGCATTCACTGGGACAGCGACCAGCAGAAGAAGCGTCAAAGCTCCGAGGGAGAGGCTAGTTAACCGCATGACTATCTGATATCGCACCTTAGACCTTATCTCATAAAAAGGGTTAACGGTGTTCATCCAATTTGATCGTCAAAATTCCTGAGGAAACGCGTAGACGAAAAAAGGGAGTTCTCGATAGTCCGCCTAACTAGGCGTAGCTCGGGGTCCGAGCCCTTCGTCTGCGTTAGGTTACTTTTTGCTCCAGAGGCCTATGACGTTGCCGTGCGGATCTCCGATGGTGCCCCAGTAGCCCATTCCGCCACCGATGGCCTTCCTCTTCTTCAGAATTCGTCCGCCCAGACTCTTTGCCTTCTGTTGCATTGCAGGGATGGTGTCAACGTTGACGTAGAGTGTGGTTGATCCAGGCTTGACCTTCTTGCCTAGCATGAAGCCGCCGCCGACGCCCTTCTTAGAGGTCTTGAACATTGTATAGCCGTCGCCAGCCATCTCGAATTTCCAGCCGAAGAGTCTGGAGTAGAACTTTTTGGTCGCCAGTAGGTCCTTGGATATCAGTTCTATGTGGCCTATTTCTTTTCCCATAGTAGCCCTGTATTGCCAAATATTGAGTTTAAAAATCTACACCTTTCACCCGAAAAACACGCTAGATGACGAATCTGACGTTTAGGCCGCCGTTAGACGCGTCAAAAAGAACTGTTTGAACTTCGGGACAGCGCTCGTGCAGACCATTACCGACCTTCCCACGAGTCTGTCATCTGGCAACCAGTCCCGCCTGTCAGCCACGGTCATTCCCAACGTGTACTCGCCTTTCGTCTCAACCTGAGCGTGGAAGTTTGAAAATTGGAAGAGCGATGGTTTGATTTTAACTGCCACAGCCATCGGATCATGTAGAGCAAATCGGCCATATCTTCTCATGTTATTTTTCAAGATCGAACTTGCGAAAGCGCAGACACGCCCTTTCCGATTTCTTAGCTGGTCATAATCACTTTTCGTCAGCTGGACACGAGGATTCATTGTCACATCGAGGCCAACTGCCCTAATTGGGACATCTGCTTCGAACACGATTTTCGCAGCTTCTGGGTCCGAGTAGGTGTTGAACTCTGCCACCGGAGTCTCATTCCCAAAGCCATACTTTGTAACGAAGTACGCGCCTCCCATCATCACAATCTCCTCGATCATCTCCCTAGCTTCCGGGAACTCTGTTAGGAGCGCCGCAACGTTGGTCAACGGTCCCGTACAGATGATGGTCGTAGATTGTCGCTTGGATGAGGCGAGAGTTTCTAGGATCGCATTGAGCGCGAGCTTCTTTGTAGGACTGAGCTTAGGAAGTGGTAAGTTGGAATCTCCTAACCCATCGCTTCCGTGAAAGGCTGTTGCCCGAATCGGGTCACGAAACAGCGGATTCCCTAAACCGCGAGCGACCCAGACATCTGACCTGTCAAGAAGTTCGACGACTTTCAATCCGTTGATTGTTGCTTGTTCGACAGGTACGTTGCCTGAGACCGCGGTTATGCCGGCGACCTCTAGCTCGGGAGATTTTAGGGCGAGTATGAGTGCTAGAGCATCATCGATGCCCCCGTCCATATCGATGATGACGCGGGAGGGTCTTCTCGACCCGGGACCCTTCCTAGAATAATTTCGAAATTTTCTTGGTGGGCAACGTGTCGGCAAGATACCAGAATTTCAGATATTGAAGACCAGTCCGATACTGCAACTCTGTAAACGAGTTCACTGCGTCCTCGGCTATGATTGTCTCGTAGCCCCTGAAGAAGGCGTCAGCAGTTGTGTGCCTGACGCAACAGTCGGTATGTAGACCCGAGATAACTAGGGTGTTGGATCCTTTTCCATCATGCGTTCTCTTGAGTTCGCGTTCTAGTCTAGTGTTGAAGAAACTGCTGTAGGTTGTCTTGGGAATCTGAACATCTTTCTTCCGCGGCCTCAATTCGCCTATGACCCTGGCACCCTTGGTGCCACGCATAGCGTGCTCTCCCCACCTTTCGATCTCGAAATCCTTCCTTGTATGGGAGTCGTTAGAATAGAGCACAGGGACGCCTGCGCTACGAGCCGAGTCTATGAGTTCGACGCTACGAGGAATCATCGGGACCGCCCGGTCGCACTTGATCTTACCATATACAAAGTCGTGCAGCATGTCAACGACAAGGACAGCGTACCTTCGGTCATTGTCATACACGTGAGGTGCGACTGCAGTTTCTAGATTGTAGACGTTGATCTGTTCCGCCGGGCCTTGTCCACGAATTCTAGCCAAGAACCATCCCAGCACGCGGACCCCGCAGGCATGATTTTAAGATCATTCCTTATCGGCCTCAACCAACCGGGGAGAGAGATTTGGAAGGAAAGGCCGATGTTGTGATAGTTGGCGCAGGAATAGCAGGCTCAGCTCTGGCCTTAGAGCTCCAGAAGAGAAACATCTCGACCCTTCTGTTAGATCGTAGGAAAGGGCTCGATGCGACTCCTCGAGGCATAACCTTCCAGCCCAATGGCCTGGAAGCGCTGGAGAAGATTGGAGTTCTGGACAGCGTTCAGCAGACGGGCTCGGCGGAAAGAATACTCGAAGTGCGAGACTGGAACCAACAGGTTTTGTTGGAAGCCGACTACGGATTGCTTGACCATCCGCAGAACTATATCATGACGGCTGACGCAGTGCAGGTGGAACACCTTCTCGGATCCAAGGCTGAGAACCTAGGCGCTCAGACCATCTGGAATACTCGGTTCCAAGAAATCATTTGGAAGGATGGAATTGCCCAGGGACTACGTTGCAACGTCGAGGATGGACCTTCCGAAATCCAAGCTTCGATAATCGTCGGGGCTGATGGGCCTCAGTCGCATGTTCGGGAAAGCATCGGAGCGACGACAAAGACGAAGAAATATTCGGATTCTTTCATGGTTGGCCTAATCGGGCCAGTTTCAGAGTTGAAGGATAGGGCACGACAATACCAGGCGCCAGGAAAGATGCTCGGGATAATGCCCGCAGGCCCAGGAGCGACATACATCTTCTACTGCGTTGGAACTCGGAGCTTTGAAGACTTGAAGAAGGAAGGACTAGGACGTTTCAAAGATGAAGTAACTCAAGCCGCACCTGAACTGGCCGAAGCGTTTGGAATGATGGAGGCATGGACGAAAATCGCGTATTTCACTCCCAGTTTCATAAAGGTCGACCCCTGGGTAGGGAACGGCGTGGCGCTGCTCGGTGATTCAGCGCACACATTCCATCCTCATGCTGGACAGGGAGTGAACCTGTCTCTGCAGGACGCACTCACCTTGGCAGATGTGATAGCAGAAGCCCTGAGCGCAGGGGATACTTCAGCGAAGAGATTGTCCCGATACCAGTCGAGTCGGAAAATGTTTGCTGATGTGATAGGACAGCATGCTCACTATACGTCCACCTATGCGCTCAGCAATAACTGGCTGATCAAGCGACTCAATAGACGGGCACTGAGCAAGATGCAGAAGAATCCGAAGCTCATGAAAAAAGCACTCGAGATAACAGCCGGAGTGTTCACTAAGAAGCCGGGTCTTATCGAGCAGGCAAGAATTGGTGGAATCCTGCCCTAGGTTGCGGTGGGCACAGCGACCACGAGTTCTTCCTCAGGCAGGCTTACGTCCTTGAAGACCGACCAGAAGTAGCCGATCGACGTGAGATAGAGAGCTGTGCACAGGAAGAACGGTAGTGCGAGATAGAGCGCACCGCCAAGTCCCATGAAGTAGGCGCCGACTGATGTGCTTAGAGAGTTGGGTAGTCTCCAGAGCGATGCAGTCACAGCGGAAGCCTGCGACCTCTCGTCTGGAGGAACGAGACCCATCAGGAGAGACTGCTCTACCGGATTGGACATCATCATTAGCGCACTTCTCACGACGTAGATCGAGGAAGCTGACGCGAAGCTAGGAGAGAAAGGAAGGGAGAAAAGGAAAGCCGTCGACGATCCTTGAGTCAAGACTATTGTCTTGACTGTCCCAAATCTTCGCGCTAATCTTGGTGCGGCAAGGTTTGCGAACCCCATCACTAGACTGTTAACTCCTCCCAGGATTGGCGCACTGACATCGTCTACAACTCCGAACTTCAAGAGCGCCCAGCCTGGGATCAGGGGAATGACCATTCCCGCTCCGAGAGCAATCAGAATTCCCGCTAGCGAGTACTGAGCTACGGTTCTGCGAGATTTCTTTGGAATGATATGAAAGCCTCGATGGTCGGCATCAGAGGATCTTGATTCGGAGACTGATAGAGCGATCCCAGGCCCGAGCAGACTGAGCAGAGCCACCCCGAGGAACAGATACCTGTGACCCGTCACAAGGTCAACCGCATACCAGTTTTTCAGCAATCCCAGGATGCTCGCGCTGAAGCCGCCGACGGCTGCGCTGATGGTGGCTATGAAGAAGGACAGGCTAAAAGCACTGGTGCGTTTCGCGTCCGTCGCCTTGTCCGCAAGCATTGCTCCCCAAGATGATGCATACATTGCCTCAGAGAGTCCTGACAGAACGGCCGTTCCAACCAGGAGGGGCAGATTTGTCCCGACGAAGGCGAACAGAACCAGAGTGAAGCTTGCAATGACTCCGCCTAGGACCACGAACCGTTTCCTTCCATAACGATCCGCCAAACCCCCGAAGAGAAGAGTGCTCGAAGCGCTGGTTATGCCGATGACTGTGAGAATTATTCCGCTAGTGGCGAAGCTGAGACCTTCTAGAACAAGATAGATCTGGAGAGTTATCCAGAGGAGACCCGCGGCCGCCCAGTTGAAGAAACTTGCATAGATTAGGAGATTTGCTTCTCGAGGAATGCCTCGGAACTCGTCGAGACCCGTAATGATACGCTGGAACAATAGACGAGCCTCGCTGGATTCCACAACCAACTTGTCGCGGCTTCCACTAAAGGATTGGTCTAGGCTTTCTTGACTGGGATACAATCATACGTGCTCGTGAAGCCCTTGCATCCTATTCTGGGATGGATGGAAAAAGCAGGAACTGATAGAGAACTGGGAAACGGTTAGCCGAAGAGTGAAGATTTTCCCTTTACTAGTTCGACTTATCCTTTCCAAGCTTGCTGTGACGGAGTAAGTTCCTATTGTGAAAATGTAGACGAGATGGAAGTTTGCTAGAATGCCCATTGTTGAGATTGAGCCCCAGATCAGGGTCGAGACTCATGGCGAGAAGCATTAGGTATGCTACGGTGAACGATGTGGCGATTGCAGTTCGGGCAGCTCCCTTTTTTTCACAAAATCGTCCTTGCTCTCGCTCTTACCGTGCAGGACCTGTTACCGTGCCACAGCCTTGGTCTCGAGTGTCTCCCAAGGAAAGTTGTGATGACGCTTATAGTACTCGACAAGTCCTCCTTCCCGCATCAGACCTCTAAGGAACTCTGGAACCTTAACCGCAGGGTGTACACCGCCATCCCGGGTCGTGACGGACCAGTCTTGCAGATTGATTTCTATCTCATCAAATTGCTTCACTTGCTTAGAGATTCCCGGAACCTCTAGCGCAGGGAGCCCAATCGCGAAGCAGTTACGATAGAAAATCCGCGCAAAACTCTCCGCGATCACGGCGGCCACGTTAGAATATTTGATAGCGACAGGGGCCTGTTCCCGGCTGGAGCCTCCTCCAAAATTCTTTCCGGCTACAAATAGATCTCCGGCTTTCACCTTCTTGTAAAACTCAGGGTCGAATCCGTACATGGCATACTTGGCCATCTCGACGGGATCGTTGGTCCTAGCTTTGAACCGGAACGGGATGATAATGTCAGTGTTCACATCATCGGGCCAGACCCACGTCCGGCCTTTCAAGACACTTGGGCTTGTCATAGGTATCTCCTAGGGTCCGCGATCTTCCCTTCTATGGCCGAGGCTGCAGCTGTCGCAGGGGATGAGAGATAGATCTTGGAGGTTATTGCACCCATCCGTCCTATGTAGTTGCGCGGTGAGGAGGATATGCAGACCTCGTTCTCTCCCAAGACCCCAAGATGTGTTCCTACACACGCACCGCAAGTAGCATTTGTGAAGACTGCTCCGGACTGCAAAAATATCTCTGCCAGTCCATTCTTGATGGCTTGCTCGAAAACACTCTTGGATGCTGGGGTGATGACGCATCTTGTTCCAGTTTTGACCTTGTGGCCTTTCAGTATCTTGGCTGCGACGACGAGATCTTCGTATCGTCCGTTCGTCGAGGACCCGATGAAAGCCTGATCGACCGGTGTGCCTTCGACCTCTCCGACCTCCTTTACCTTGTCGACATTTCCAGGCTCTGCAACTTCGGGGACTATCTTTCCAATGTCGATATCGTACTCGTCCTTGTAGCTAGCTTTGGACCCTGCGTGAATCTCGTACATTGACTTGCGATTTTTCGACCTAAAGTATTCTTGTGTTGATGCGTCTACTTCGAAGATAGAGAGTTTGCATCCGCACTCCATAGAATTGTTACTAATACAGGCTCGTGAGGCTATGGAGAGGTCTTTGACGGCGGGTCCCTTCCATTCTATTGACCGATAATTTCCTCCGTCTTCCCCCACTGTTCCAATAAAGTGTGAGACTATGTCCCGAGCAAAGACCCCTTTCTTGAACTGGCCGGTAAGGTTGACCTTGATCGATTCCGGGACCTTTACCCAGAGTTTTCCAGAAGCCCACACAGCGGCCATTTCCGAGCTACCAATTCCCGTGGCGAAGGCCCCGACCGCTCCAGCTTGACATGTGTGAGAGTCAGCGCCGAAAAGGACCATTCCCGGGACGACGTGGTTCTCAAGAAGATGCTGGTGTGAAATGCTCCCTTCGACGAGTCGTACGCCATACTTCTTGACGAACTCTCTCATCAAATGATGAAGGTTAGCGACTTTCTCATCGGGAGCAGGGAAGGAATGATCAATAACGAGATGGATTTTGGAAGGGTCCCAGACCCTCGGGACACCCATCTCGCCGAAGACTTTGATTGCAAGCGGCCCTGTGCTGTCCTGAGCCATAGCGAGGTCCACGGGCAGTACAGTAATGTCTCCCGGGCGATGGATCTTTTCGGCACCATCCGCTCGGATGCTAATGATCTTCTCCGCAAAGGTCAGCGAATCATCGTTCAGGATGCCTTGACGCAACGACGTTCTGAGGCGGGCGAGAAACTGGTCGCTATTAAACGTGAACGCAGAACCTAGACCGTGATATCAGCTCAGGAACTGGCGATGCTGTCTCCGCCCAAAAATCTGAAAGTTTTTGAGTCTGAGTCGACTCATAATAGCCGTCATAAGACCAGTTTTGGATGAGTAATGGACGTATGGCTGAGAAGAAACGCTTGCCACCATGGGAGGAAGCAAAGCTTGTCTTCAAGATGCAAGAGGAGACTCGTAAGCGTAAGCTTCTGGAAGAAGACATGCAGCAGCGTCGAGGACGCGCCAAGCGTGCTGGTCCAAATACCTCTGACGAACTCGAAGAAAACAGGAAGCGGCTAAGGGCGTTACAAAAGCGAATCGATGAAGAAGACGATCGCTAGCCACTTTCTACAATCCCGAGACGAGGAGGCCGAGCCTCTTTAGCACAAGAAGCGCCTGCAGTGTTAACCACTTGCTGGGTTTGCCCGCTTCCTCGATTTGCAACGCTCTCTCCGTTCCCCATCCTTGGGTTATCAGCTCTCGCTCTTCGGGTCGGGAAACCGTCTCTTCTCCATGCATCGCGTGTGCATGTCGCCATCCTCTGTAGACACCGTCCAAATTCCATTTTCCATCGGGCGTTCTCTTTTCCAAGAGCAGGGCGACGGCATCGTTCATCCTTGGATCATTCTTGATGCCCAGCTCTGTCAGGACTCGCAATCCGTGCAGAAAATCGTAGCAATAGTGTATGGGGTAATGCAGCCTCAGAAAATCAAGCAGCACGACAGAATCATCCTTGTCAGACCGGTAGACGCGATGCTTCAGTAGAAACTCAGCTCCTCTCTTCGCTGAGACTTCCCAGCCCTTCCTCGCGTCGTGCGCCATCATCTCGGACAGAGCCCAGACTGGCTGAATAACCGACATGAAGGATCCATGCTTCCCAGAGGGCGAGCAGTTCCAACCGCCATCAGCCAGCTGTTTCGACAACAGCCAATCCATCGCGCTCAGGACCCTATCGTCCTCCGCGTATCCCATCTTTGCTAGAGCCCGAACCATGTTTCCGGTCGCGCAGATATGAGGCTCAAATTTCTCATGACCCTTTGGTCGAAGCGAGATGCCCCCTGTTTCCACATTGTGATGCTCTAGGAAATGATCAACAGCCTTGTCCACACGCTGGTCCTTGGATGAAGCGCCCAAGTCCGCTAAGACGACTAGCTGCCAAGAGCACGCGGAGAATTTTGGAACATAACAAGACGTAGGATTGTCCCAGTAGATACCATCTTTCTGCTTGGCTAGAATCTTTGACGCCCAACCGATTCTTCCGATACGGTTCAGAGTGCTGATGACGCTTTGATCGTTCTCACCTCTCTCCTGGAGATCGACCAGAGTATGATAACGGGCTGACGGCTCATCCTCCTCTAGGAGCCAATTCAATACGCTCTTCGAGACAGAGACTTTTGGGACTTGAACCTGTTGCAGTTTAGGAAACCTCTCTATGGTCCCGAGAGATTCTTCGAAATAAAGCTGGCGCGTTCAATCAATAGCCCTTAATTATTGAGATGTGCCTGAAAGCAACGTAGATTCGCGCTTTGCCCCAGAAGAAACCAACGGCTGGCTCTGACAAGAGAATTCGGGTCCTAGTTGCAAAGCCTGGGCTGGATGGTCATGACCGAGGCGCGCTTATTCTCTGCCGCGCCTTCCGGGACGCAGGCATGGAGGTCATCTACACAGGCTTCCTCGCAACCCCTGAACAAGTCTCTCAAATGGCTATCGACGAAGACGTTGATGTTGTCGCCATGAGCCTTCTAAATGGCGCTCACATGACGGCCTTTCCCAAAGTCGCCAAGCTTGTCCGAGAGAAGGGCGGTGATGATATTCTGCTCGTTGGGGGCGGTATCATTCCCGATGATGACAAGCCTCGACTGGAGAAGCTAGGGATTACTGGAAATTATGGCCCTGGCACGCCTCTGAAAACGATTATCGAGCATGTTGAGAAGATTGTACGAGAGCGGGACTCCAAGAAACCTAGACATTGCTAAACTAGTCAGAGTGACGGGGCAGATCGCAAGGGCATGGGCTTCCTCTCCATCATGGGCAAAATCCTAATTGGTCTAGCCATGCTCACAATGCCCGTGGCTGTGTCTCTAATCCTTGTCTTCAGTGAGACTCTAACGACGATAGGAGTCGCTATCTCGCTGGGTGCTAGCATCTTCGTGTTCTTCTGCGGAATCTACGCAGGATTCCTCGGGATCAAGTACGAGCGACTCCAGCAGCAGTTCGAATCCTTTGTCAACCCGCTTAAAATCCGGCCTAACGCGGTGAATCTGATCAAAGCAATCTGCCCAATAGATCAAGAACAGATAGTCTTCGTCCACGTAAGCCCACACCGTGATGATGCTCGACCTGACGGCTTGGACATTTTCCTTGGCTCATGCGGCCACGAGGTCCATCGCGGGGAAATCGAAGTAGAACAGCCCGCCGAATCAGCCTAGCTATGACGACCCCCGGAATTGTGTTATTTGCTTATACCGAACCCTCGAAGGGTTCCAGTTTCGTTGAGGTTTGGGTCTCACTAGATCAGTTGTAGAAGATGCTGTCAGATCCTTCTTGGCGGAAGACATCGGATATGGAGACATCACTACCAACGCCCTCATCGACCCCAAGCAAAAGGCTGAGGGAAGAGTGGTCTGCAAAGAGAGTGTGGTGGTCGCTGGCATCGAGGAGGCGCTGGTTATTCTCGAACTCGCGGGCTGTCAAGGAACCGCTGCGGCTCGTGACGGCGATCGAGTCAAGGCAGGGACGATGATTCTTTCCGCTCGGGGTCCGGCGCGGGCCTTGTTGGCCGTTGAGCGGACATTGTTGAACATACTAGCCCACATGTCCGGAGTTGCGACGGCGACGGCAGACCTCGTATCAATCGCCAAGAAGGAGAGTCGAGGCAAGGTGAGAGTTGCGTGTACTAGAAAGACGCTTCCAGGTCTGAGATATTTCGAGAAGCGTGCTGTCGAGCTTGGCGGCGGGGACACTCACCGGCTGAGGTTGGACGATGCCGTGCTGATCAAAGATAATCATCTAGAACTTGCTGGCTCGGTGGGTGCTTGTGTTCGAAAGGCGAAGGAGAGAGTGAGCTTCACAAAGAAGGTGGAGGTCGAAGTTACGACTGCTGAGGAGGCCGTCGAGGCCGCTCAGGCGGGAGGTGACATAGTTCTCCTCGACAATATGACTCCGAAGGAAGTGGGAGGTTGTTTGACATTGTTGATGAGAAGAGGTCTTCGAGACCGGGTTCTAGTCGAAGCGTCAGGCGGGATTAGAAAAGAGAATCTTGCAAGTTACGCGAAGACCGGAGTGGACGTAATTTCCGTTGGCGCAATCACCCACTCTGCTTCAGCCATTGATATGAGTCTGGAGATGCGTGCCTCTCGAAAGCGGGGCTAAGCATTCTGAGCTCTAAGGCTAACGCGCTGATCAGGAAAGCCGATGCCATACGGGTCCGAGAACATCGACTAAAACCCAGTCTCCGATTGAAGACCCAGGGTGAGATAATCGAGTTCATCCACGATAAGGGTCTCGTCTCGACGCTAGGCGGTAACGAGCTTCCAAGCTTCATCAGTTGCATACTAGGCAAGCCTTGGAAGCCTTCTGCGAAGGGCTTCAGTGGCTGGTTGGACTGGTGGTCGACCAAGATCTCCGGCCAACCAGTAGCCCACGTTTCACGAGATATTGAAGGGAGAAAGGACATTCTCGCCACGAGAATATTCAGAAGGACCAAGACCTTCGTATCCGGCGAACTCTGGCCGATCCTCGACATCATCGTTAAACATCACCAAGACCCAGCGGTCAAACAACAGATTCTCTCAGATATCGAGCTGAAAATACTCGAAACTATCGAGACAGAGGGTTCCATCCGAACAGACCGATTGAGAAAGAAGCTCAAGCTCGAGGCCAAAGAAAACAACTCCAAGTTTCACCGTTCACTGAGCCACCTAGAAAGCTACGCGCTAATAGTGGGTGTTGAAGACCCTCGCCCAGAGAAACATCTACACGCCAACATCTGGCAAACGTGGGATACAAGAACCCATGAAGGGAGTGGTCGTAACAGCCTCTCGTACAGTGAAGCCTTAGGTAAACTCCTCGCTAAGACTGTTGACGTTTGCGTTCTCGTCCGCGAAGACCAGATACCAAAATGGTTCGAGTGGAGCACCGACATGCAACCGGTCAAGGAAAAATTGTTACTGGAAGGAACCGTGTTGAGGTCCGGCCCCTACCTCGTTTCATCAAAGGTCCGTGATGTCAACAATTAATGACCGACCGCCCATGGACCTAGCCTTATGGCAAGCTCGCCCGCCGGGCCCTCAACTTCCGACCTCGCCAATAGAAGTCGAATCATAAACCGAATCGAGAGAGAAGCAGGGGTCCCGCGCCTAGCCGACATTCTCTCTGATCGTCTCGCACCAACCGACCTGCAATCATTACTATTGGAAGTATATGCACGGAGAGCAAAGAAACGTGACCCGAAAGCGCTACTCGACGACCATGTCTCAAACAGGTTCACTCGACCCTCTGCCTCCGATCCCACGCGTCTTCTTGCATGGGACCGTGTCGCATTCTCGACACTACCAAGTGTCTTCCAGGCTGTTGAACTCTCACCGGTTTGCTCGCTGGGAACTGGCTCCGTACTGTCTCCGATTAGTCAGGACTGGACCGTTTCGACCATACGAAATACTGAGATTGTTGCCGACCCGACGAACGTGCTCGCGATTGAATGCGCGGTTCGACGCCGCGAACAGAAGAATTTCTCCACGGGCCATGCAGCTTCGGTTCATCTAGCATCGAGTCACCGCGTTCTTAGAGGCCAGAAGATCAGCATCCGTCCAGGTGTCTTGCAACACTTCAGACTCTTTTCCTTGTGCAGTTCTGGCCGCGACCCAGGAAATCTTCGATATGAGACCGAAACGGTGCGTCTCCACATCGGATTCTTCCTAAAGGCGTTCAAGAAGTTTCTGAGCTCTAAGACTCCTCTTCGAGTCACCAGTAGCGACTTCAGCTCTGGGGCTGCGAGATCAGCAGTTCGATCGGGAGTCGTTGACAAGCTTCAATCCTCACACGACGGGGTGAAGATCGGATTTGATCAGGAGAGAAAGCAAGGGCGAGGATACTATGGTGCGTTGTGTTTCAAGATCTTCGCAACTTCCTCCACAGGGCGAGAGCATGAACTGGTCGACGGTGGAGATGTCAATTGGACCCAGAAGCTACTCAATAACGCTAAGGAGCGGCTCGTCATCAGCGGATGTGGGAGCGAGAGACTCTGCGAACTTTTCGGAGCCACCGGTTTCCGACAAAGATTGCTGAGAACCGAGTCTTAGATGCTGGCCCCGACAATCATCAAGATCAATGTCAGTGCAAGCAAGAACACTCCCAACCTAGCGGCCATGCCCAGTCTCTTCTGCAGACTCGCGACTTGAGAAGAGGTCGCCGCGTCCCCCCCGGGTGTTGCTTGTTTCTGCAACATTTTCAACAGTCCAACGAGCTTCCGGCTAGTTGGTATCAAGACTCCGAACGCGATTAGAAGAACGATGAGGGTCACGACCGCACCAATTTGGATGTAAATCAGACCTGAGCTGGACGGTGCAAAGGAGGTCGCGACTTGAGTAATGTAAGCGTATAGCGCGAGACCTGCTACCGCGGCAGCGATAGAGCTTCCTCCGATGAACCGCATGTACGATGGTAGCACAGAGATGGTGAATTCACCTCTTGATGCTGGAGACATTCTTCTTAGCGAGGGCGCGAGGACCGAAACGAACAATGTGGCACCTCCCATCCATGCGATTATTGAGCCAACGTGAAGAAGGAGCAGAACGACAAACACAGCATCGGCCATTCTTGTCCAGACCCAACGAATTCTTTTCAGCTTCGCTATTTATGATGTGTGAGTGGGCATCTTCGTCACCCGGAGGCACGTGGAAGGATACCCGCAAACTGTTCGAATGTTTTTAGATAGTAATAGTTGAAGAATCGATGCTGATCTAATGACCCCGTTCAGCAATCTAGTCATCCTCGACCTTCTGGCCAAGTACAAACCGATCGCCGCTATGACCCACACCTCTGCCCTGTTAGGATGGGACTTGGAGATCAACATGCCAGAGGCTGGCGCCACTGCAAGAGGCCAGGCTCAGGCCGAAATCGAGCTGTTGAGACAGAAAATGACCCTTGACCTGACAGGTCTCATCGAGAAGGCTGAGAGGCAGAAGACCCTCAACGATGCCGAGAAGGGAGTAGTCCGTGTCATCAAGAGAGAACTGGATTTTTACCAAAAAGTTCCACCAGATCTGCTGGAGCAACTGCAGAAGGCCACCGTTGAGGCATCTGTCCCATGGAGAGAGGCGCGGAAGAAGGCTGATTTTGGAATCTTCCAGCCTCACCTCCAAAAAATAACCGACCTGAAACGGAAGCAGGCAGAACATCTCAACCCATCCACTCATCCTTACAACGCGCTGTTGGACCTCTTCGAGGAAGGACTGACCATCAACGACCTTGACCAGATCTTTTCCGTGCTCATACCACAGCTCAAGAAGATCCTGGCCAAGACCCTCGCGCAAGGAAAATTCCCTGAGAAGCATCCCTTGGAGGAGGCTGACTATGATGTTGAGGCGCTGAAACAGGTAAACGAGAAACTCATCGGCCTACTAGGCATGCCAGGCAAGAGATTCCGGCAGGACGTTTCGACACATCCATTCTCGATAAGAATTGCTGGCGATGATGTGAGGATCACAACGAGATACGAGCCTAAAAACTTCAAGGCCTCAACGTTCGGCCTAATCCACGAATGCGGCCATGCTCTCTATGAACTCCAAGTGGATCATGAGCTAGACTTCACACCGACTGGAACAGGCGTCTCTTCAGGGCTACATGAGTCACAGTCCCGGTTCTGGGAGAACATTGTCGGAAGAAGCAGACAATTCACGTCTATGACCTACCCGCTCCTCAAGACGAAGCTTAGTTTCCTATCCCGCTACGACGAGAACCAAGTCTACTCATACTTCAACACGGTAAGACCCAGCCTGATACGGGTCGAGGCGGACGAACTGACCTACAACTTCCACATCGCCATGAGATACGAACTAGAGAAGAAGATGTTGCAGGGAACCGTCCACGTGTCAGAACTCCCCTCGGTATGGAATGATATGATTGAGGAGTATCTCGGCAAGAGACCACCCGACGACGCTCAGGGAGTCCTCCAGGACGTCCACTGGAGCTGGGGCCAATACGCCAACTTTCCAGGCTACTCTCTCGGAAATGTGATAGCAGGAATGCTCTGGAATACTCTGACAAAGAAACAGCTACTTCCAATCAGCGGAGACAAGAGCATCCCGGCACTAAAGGGATGGCTGGCAGAAAACATCCACAAACCAGGAGCAACATATCCACCTAAGGAACTACTCAATCGAGTCTTCGGCCACGGATACGACCCGGCGGGACTAGTAAGCTATCTCGAAAACAAGTATCTCGGAGCAAATTGAACCCATCAAACCTTCCGCTTAGAATCTTTCTGGAGGCTTATGCCAAACCATTTTCGCAACAATCTATCGAACTCTGCCCGACCCTTGACAGATCGCTCAATTCGCCTACCTCCCCTCGTCAAAATGAGCTTCGAATCTGTCAGAGTCACTCTTCCATCCCGTGTCAGCAGAGTGCACACTCGGTTTTTCTTGAAGTGCGAGTTCGGAGAAGTCTGCTGATAGCGACATCTGCGGACAAAATCCCCAAGCGTTCTTGGTCGAAGACTGAACAGGTATTGCGGCTCCCAGAGATTCTTCACGCGATCCCATCTGGATAGAAACCTCCCGCCAGCTCTGCGATTGATACGATAGATCCTTCCGTTGTCAGTTTGTGGACCCTCAAAATCTAGGCGTTTTGGTTCAGTAAACGAGTCTCCGAAACCAACATCGGCCAGCCAACGATCCTTCATCGTCACCAACAGAGTCATGTGATCAAACTCTGGAGTGAAACCACCATTCTCTAGCGCGACTCGTGCAGAAAGCACGCGCGCCTTGAAGCCCAAGCTCGTGAGGAGCGCTGCAAAGGATCCGTTGAGTTCGTAGCAAAAACCTCCACGTTTGTGAGTGATGATCTTCTCGTAGAACGCATAGTGACTGAGAATTATCGGTCGTCCAAGGTGAATGTCAAAATTCTCAAACGGTATTGAAAGCAGGTGCTTCTTGTGAAGTCTACACAGAGTCTTCAAGCTTGGCGGAGTCGGCTCATGATATCCAATTCGGTCTAGGTAGGCGCGAGTTGTGTCGCTGACATGTCTGGTTTTCAGTGAAACCTACGATCCGGCTGGATTGATTACTGCACCAGCATCAATTTACTTTGACCTAGGCTAGCTGCAGCATTCTCTCGATAGAGAGCCTAGCTCTATCGGCGGTCTCTTTTGGAACCTTGACCTCGTAGACCATGTCCCTCAGCGACCGGTAGACCTTCTCCAGAGTTATGGTCTTCATGTACTGGCAGACAGCATCCTCCTTCACAGGCAAGAACGTCTTATCAGGATTCTCCTTCCTCATCCGATGAAGAATGCCCGTCTCAGTAGCTACTAGGAACTTGTTAGCCGATGACTGTCGCGCGTGGCGGACCATTCCTTCAGTAGAGTAGACTTGCGTCATTGGAAGGTTGAAGTCACCCTTCTCGGAGAAGTAGAGGAACTGTGTGACACACCCGCATTCCGGGTGGACCAAGAATTCCGCGTCCCGGTGCTCTTCGAGCTTCCGGTTGATGACATCCGGAGTGATGCCGGCGTGGACATGACACTCTCCCGGCCAGACCTCCATCTTCCGCTGTGTCTTCTCCATAACATAGGCTCCAAGAAACATGTCTGGCAAGAATAGAATCTCCCGGTCCCGCGGAATACTATTCACTACCTTTACCGCGTTGCCTGAGGTGCAAGCGTAGTCGCTTTCGGCCTTCACCTCCGCCGTCGTGTTAACGTACGAAACGACAACAGCCTTTGGATGCTCCTTCTTCCAAGCCCGCAATTTGTCAGCGTCAATGGTTGCAGCTAGGGAACATCCTGCTCCAAGGTCTGGCAGTAGGACCTTCTTCTGAGGAGAAATTATGGACGCGGTCTCGGCCATGAAATGGACCCCACAAAACACGATCACATCTGCCTCGGTCCGAGCGGCGACCTGAGACAGTCCAAGAGAATCGCCAACATAATCGGCGATGTCCTGGACCTCTGGGATCTGATAATTGTGGGATAGTATGACCGCGTTCCGCTCACGCTTGAGCCTCGTGACCCCCGCTACAAGATCCTCTCTACCGTTGGGCCGGATTGTTGCGGGCATTAGTCGACTTCTAATTAACAGAAGGCTAGTCCTCGGTTAAAATGTTGCTTCGAAGATGCCTCCTTGCAAGAGACTTTGTTAGGGTCCGAGTAACAACATTGTTTTCCTCGACTGTTACGATACTACTCTTGGGTTCCTGAGATTCCAGAATAGCTGATGGATGAATTGAATCCCTCTACTGGATCCCGAGATGCAACGTGCACTCGTACGAGGCCGAGGGCTGAGATAGGGATGATCCATCCATGAAGATCAGCTGGCACGATGTGGCTGAAGACGTCGAGAAGCATGCTCACAGACTAGCCGAAGACATTTTCGCGCTAGAACCGGATGTAACGGAAGAGGTGGACCTCAAGGCATTATTCGAGCGCATTCTTGGGAAAGAGGACTGGACTGACAAGCTCGCCGCGCAGCTTGGACGGTTCAAGGGACTCTTTCATCGATCTCAGAAAGAGACCGAACTCCCTGAGGATCTCAAACAACTCATACCGAACATGGGAGATGTCGAGCGCGCCTACGTGGAGATAACAAGTGGGTACAAGGACTTCATCAAGGCAGTCTGGGTCGCGCAACACGAGCGTCAGTGGCGCGAGTGAGACGACTCACTAGTACATTGGCGACTGCAATCGAGCTATTTGCGAAGAAACCCGGTCGATGTACTCCTTCAACCGTGACAACATGGTCTTCGCAGTGATCACTCCGAGAACCTTGTGATCCGAGATAACGAGGACCCGTCGTATTCCTTTCTGAGTCATTATTTGGGCAACCTGGTCTATGCCCTCGTTTCCATCGACCGAAACTAGGTTGCTGGTCATTATGTCGCCGAGCTTCACTTCGCCAGGACCCTTACCTTCTGCCGTAATCTTTGCCAGAAAATCCCATTCTGTAACAATGCCTTCCGGAACGCCACCTGCTGACGCGATTATTACGAAACCGTGGCCCTTCGCCTTCATCTGACGCGCGGCTTCAAGCGCGCTCGTGTTTCTCGAAAGGGAAATGAAATCCTTCTCGACAATGTCCTTGGCAACTAGGACCATGATTGATGACCACACAAAACGGATAGATAATGGTTAACAAATCCTCTGGAGAAAACTACGGATGCGTAGATTGCCCCTTTCATGCTACCTGTTCACGGACCTCTTGTTTCTGATTGACAACTACTCCAACTCCTCGACCTCTGAGAGCAGAGGGAACTATTGCTATCAGACTCATGATTGCCATAATCCAGAAGATGGTGTGCATTGGCGCAATGAAGAGGTCCATGCTCGGAGTGGCTCCCGATGGGAGCTGTAATCCCGCGAATATTGCCTGCAGAACTTTGTTCGATATACTAGTCGCCAAGACGGCGAATGAGATTGAGAGGCTTAGAAGAGCTCCAGTAGTCACCAGGGTGGCAGACATTCCAGAAGCCACGCCCCTCCTAGTCACGGGGGCTGAACTCATGATAGAGCTGATGTTTGGTGCTACAAACATTCCCCCTCCAGCTCCTACGAGTATCATGAGGAGTGCAAGAACTGTGTAGGAGACGTTCGCAGGGATGAGCGCGAGCCCTATCAAGCCGGCTGTCGAGATTGAGAGTCCGGTTGTTGTGAAGAATCGAGGTCCATACTTGTCCGAGAGGTAGCCGCTTAAGGGTCCAAGGCTGACAAACGCCACCGCGAACGGTATCAGGGCAAGCCCAGCTTTGAAAGCGTCGTAGATCAGCACTCCTTGGAAGTATATTGTGAGGACTAGTGATACGCCGCTCCGGGCTATTGAAGCTAGGAAGTTGCTGAATATGCCTGCGGAGAAGGCGCGGATCTTAAACAGTGTCAAATCCATCAGGGGAGTGCGAGAGTGAAGTTCCACATACACGAAGCCGCCGACCATCAACAAACCAGCTCCCATCAGTGCCACATCAACGAGCGTGTATCCCGACAGTGCGCCAAGAGTGAGACCGACTAGGAACGCAGTTAGTCCGCCCGCAAACAGGACATTGCCCGGCAGATCGATTCTTTCATGACGGACAGTGCCCAGTTCCCGCAGCCTCTTGTACGCCCAGAAAGTTGCAAAGGCACCTATCGGAAGGTTGATCCAGAAGATAGACTGCCAGCCTAAGGCCACGGTCAGAATTCCACCCAGTATGAGTCCTATGACGGAGCCGCTAATGCCCGCCACAAGGTTGACGCCGATCGCACGCCCGCGTTCATTTGGCGGAAATGCGTCTGTCAGAATTGCCGCGTTATTGGCCCAGATGAGAGCTGCACCTACTCCCTGAACGAGGCGGAAGAAGACCAGCATTCCACCGTTGACCGATAAACTGCAAAGGCCGGAGCCTATGGTGAAAACCGCGAAACCGAGATTGTAGAGCCGCACTTTGCCGTACATGTCTGCCAACCGGCCGAAGGCCAAGAGTAGGACAGCGGTCATGAGGATGTAGCCCATCAGGACCCAGAGGGCTTCGAACGCTGTAGCATTGAGGCTTCGGGTAATTGTTGGGAGAGCGATGAGGACGATGTTCCCGTCCAGCTGGGACATGAAAGCCCCGATCGTGGTATTGGTCAGAACAGTGTACTTGTACTGCAACTTGTAGCCCCGAAGATGGCTTAGCTTAGTTCGAAGACTTGTACTTGTAGGCCTTCTCTTTCAGACGGACTGCATAAGACTTGTTTCTGGAGTGCTAGGATGCTCTCTTGGCTCCGATGTAGTAGTGTTCCTTCGCAACTTCTTGGAAGACCACAATCGTCTGATCCCTCGGAGCCTTGGCAATGCTCTCGACCGCATCAGTAATGGCCTTGGCTAGATCGTCCTTCTGCTGTTGAGTCCGCCCACCATACATCAAGACTTTGACTATTGGCATAGTTCGACACCTGACCGGGTCCGGAAATGGAGTTGAAGAAATTTACCTTCGCGGTACAAGCTGAATGATAGATGAGAATCGGTGTTCTAGTTTAGCTTCTGGATGAGCCGGGATGTTGCGGCGACCGTGACAATCGCGCCTATTGCGACGCCGTCTAGATCGTTGATGAAAAATGCGAGAAGAGTAGTCGCTCCTCCCGCAACCATGTCTCGAAAGAGTCCTCTGTTTCGCGGAGACTTGTCGATAACGTCAGCGGCGAGGACGAGGAGTAGGGCGAGGAAGTACGCTGGTTGCTGGGAGATCGCTGAGGTCAGAAGGAAGAATATCGGCCATGCTGCGAACTGACTGACAGGCAATAGGAAGGATCGTATTTCCGTCAGCCGTAGGGACAGGCCGCTCATACATTATAGGGGAGGTAGCCGTATAGAAAAAGCGACCCAACTATTTCTACTACTTTTCGGTTTAATTTTTCCTACTGCGTCTCAGTCGAGACACGGCTCTGTCAAGACCCTTCAACACTATTTCTCTAGGTTCCATGCGGACTTGCTGTACTTGGTATCATAGAGCTCATTCGCTGTCGACAACTCAGTCTTCGTCAAAGTTCCCTCCTCCAATCGCACATTGTAAGAACTCTCTATTCCTCGAACCATTCCATCCCTCACATTCCTCGTCGTCACATCCTTCCCCAACTCATCACGAATCGTCGTGACTCTCTTCTGCACACTAGCAACATGCCTATCAGCGAGCTTCACCTGCGGAACATTCAAGACCCGTCCGAGAATCGACAGGTCAGAAGCCACTAGGACACAGCCGTGATGAAAGACGGTCCCCCATCTGATGCTCCCAGCAGCACCTGAAACCTTCTTCCCTTCGACCTGAATATCGTTGATCGGTTGAAACTCAGCGTTTACTCCGAGACCCCGCAATCCTTCGACGGCACCCTCCGAGAGTCTCTGAAAGACCAGCTGAAGATCCATATCCGGGACCAAGGGGTGACCCTTCCTCAATGAGATCGCGTAGTTCAGGTTGCCAGCATCATGATAGACCGCCCCGCCCCCAGTAAACCGTCTAACCACCGTGGTCCCAGTCTCCTTACAAGCATCGAAATTGACCTCGAGCGGCGCCGACTGGAAGCATCCCAGAACTATCGTGTTTGAGTTATGCCAGAAACGAACAGTGTTCGGAGCCTTACCCTCACCCACCGCACGTGGAATAGCTTCCTCCACGCTCATGTTCATGAACGGATCATCCCGGTATTCCAAGTCGACTAGTCGCCAAGTCTCCATTAGAACCCTGACTCCCCAGGTTTTGCGGCGAGTATTGCTTTGACAAAATCATCCGACGTCACACCCAGACCTTGTGCGCCGGTTCCACGGAAGAAACGATCAACCAGAAGTTTCAACTCCTCTTCCTTCAACGGAACATCCTCCAACATCATCTCGAGCTTCGCGAGACTGTCTTCCGGAATCAGGAAGAAATCTCCAGAGATTTTCGCGGACTCGATTCGTCCTCCCGTTTCTCTCAATCGGACTCTTAGCAACTTTCCTCCCGGAGCCTTGTAATCTGCTGAAAGCAAGGTCCTCCCGCCGTTGGTCATTGCGCTATTCCTATCTCCATTAGTCTCGACCTTGGTAGTCATCAAACTAGTTAGCTGTGAATCGTTTCATTTGCCCTTTCACGATCCTAAGGCCGGTCTGAAGATTTCCCTTGCCAAAGAGACCGGTGAGCACCTCGTTTCCGTTACCAGGAGCTCTTGGGAGACCCTCAATAATTTCCCTCATTTGTGAGAATAGCTTGTGGTAGTGTTCTAGCTTGTGTTTCTTTCTATCTGATAGTTGCCAATAGAACCTAGTACAAACGGTCTCCCTGTCTCCCCCGTCTCCGTCGTCGATGACCGCTTGCGCTTCAACGGTGAAATCTCTATTCTTCTTCCGAAGACCAAGGTATAGCGCGAAGGCCACGTTCGACGGCGGAGAGAATGCGAGGTATCCGCTCTCGTGACGATTGACTTTCCAGCGAGGATTCGTTGGATGTCCCCCGCTACAAGATGAAAATGTCCGGTATCCTTTATTGTTCAGCAATGAGACAATTTCCCTGATCGCCGGGTCTATTCGATGGATATTTCGTCCGTCCCGAAGGCTCTTCCAGTTCGACCGTTCCAGCTCCCCCAACCTCTTCGAGTGAGCGCGAGGAAGAAAATCGTCACTCATTTCTCTCGACTTTACAAGCGTATCCAGCGGAAGACTGACTCGTCAAAAACATAACTCTGGTTCTGATCGGCTGAAGCGAACCCCTTGAACTCGTGCCACCTATCAGACTTCTTGTCGTAGACTGCCTCGACCAGTTCCAGCGGCTTATCCATCGTCTCGGGACGCAGCATCTGACCCAGAATCCCCGTAAGGTGCCCGATCTGGTCTAGGGCAGAGCTCAACTCTTTCTCCTCAAGAACTCCAGACTTGAATACCAGTTTATTCTTCTCTCCTAGGAAACTCAAGGTAACCGCAGCGCCGGCTTTTCCTCTTCGATATCTGACCTGTCTCAGTAGCTCTTTGAGTTCACGCCAGTTTTCCCGTAGAACATCTGTAAAGACCGTCGTAACGTAGGGATAGTGGAATGTTATGTTGACTCGAGTGGCCAAATCCTCGTCCAAGAGTTCAGCATAAGACGGATGTTCAAGCCGGAATCCCTTCCGAAGGATCCTATAGAGGACCTCGTGCTCGAACGGCGACAATTCGCCCTCGACCAAGACCTCAGCAAGAGGCTTCTCTGGGACAGTTACAGCCTCGCGAGTACTCAAGCTAGGCATTAAGTGGTTAGAGTCTGAGATAAGCGCATGGCTCTACCACTCCAGGGTCTACGCGTAATAGATCTGACCCAAGACTTCGCGGGACCCTTCTGCACCATGATACTGTCAGGCCTAGGCGCGGAAGTCATCAAAGTTGAGAAGCCGGTGTCCGGGGACGAGACTCGTGCCTGGGGGCCACCCTTCGTCAGGGGTCTCAGCTATTATTTTCTCAGCCTCAATCGTGGAAAAAGGAGCATCACGCTTGACCTCAAGACTTCTGCGGCCCAGAAGGTAATCCGGCAACTTGTACAGGATTCTGATATTCTGGTCGAGAGCTTCCGTCCCGGCACACTATCCAGGTACAACCTTGACTATCCCAGGCTCCGGAGAGTGAACAAGGCCCTCGTGTACTGTTCTATCTCAGGATTCGGACAAACAGGTCCCTATCGTGATCGCCCTGGATATGACATCGTGGCGTTTGCGATGAGCGGGATCATGAGCACAACCGGCGAGGAAGGTCGTCCATCGATCAGAGTTAGCATCCCAGCTGCAGATATCGCAGCAGGCCACTACGCATCAACGGCAATCCTCGCCTGTCTCTCCCGCCGGCTTGTGACGGGAAGAGGAGACTACATCGACATCTCACTCTACGACTCAATCGTTTCCTGGCTCAGCTATCTGGCGACCTACTATTTCGCGACCGGAAAAGAACCCAAGAGAATGGGTTCGGCCCATCCCAGCATTGTACCGTACCAAGCCTTCATGTGCAAAGACAGGGAGATCATAATTGCGGTGGGCAATGACCAACAATTTCAAAGACTCTGCCAGAGCCTCGGACTAGAGAAGCTCTCAGAAGAGAGACGGTTCAACACTAATCCTCAACGAGTCCGAAACAGATGGCAACTAATCTCGATACTATCGCTGCGTTTGAGGGAACACAGCGCAGCATACTGGAACAAGCTCTTCAATCAGAACCGAATCCCCTCAGCACCCGTCTACAAGATCGGCGATGTTGCCAGGGATCCCCAAGTCAAACATCGTGGTCTCTTCAGGAAAATGAAATCCGGAATCCCGCAAATGACCTCGCCCATCAAGCTATTCAAACAAGAGAAACGTCTCTCGAGTTCCGCTCCCACGCTGGGGCATGACACTACCCAAGTTCTCCGAGAACTCGGCTACTCTAAATATGCAATAAACAGAATCACAAGGAACAGAGCTGGTTAATTCCAGCTGTAGCTTTTCAATGCGCGAACGCTGCCTTAGCAGGTGTCCGAAAGGAAGTCAATTCGACTCCCCTGAGACGACTCCCAATCTTCGCAATGACTCCCGGCGCGTCAGTGTCGAACTTGCAAACAAGACACTGCACTAACAGTGATAGTGTCTCGATTTTGATGACGTCCAATCCGAGATTTGCCGACTTCACTGTTTTCTCAGCATAGTCCCTATCGATGCCAGCAGCGATCACTCGGTCGAAGAGCAACTTCCTCCACCATATGAACAGGTCTCGGCTCTTGTCAGCCAGTTCGACAGTGACGTTCTCTCCCTGAAGCTGCGTAACAATGACATCGACTGGAAAATAATCCAAGAGGCCATTCTCTTGCAGAATCTCTCTTGATGATTTCAGGGCACCATCTGATAGTTGAGCCCTCATCCTGTGCAGGGGATAGAGCGCATCCTTCCGCGTGGGCTGAAGGATTCCTATGTCGACGTAGACACCGAAACCTACCCTCCCCGATCCCGTGATGAATCCCCTGCGAACGTCCCAGCGCTCCACCTTCGAACGGAGCACAGGTGCTTCCCCAAACTTTTCCTTTAGAAGGTTGAGGAATGTCTCTGCGTCGTCTCCCCGAGCTCGGACCTGCAACCATTGTTGTGGAGCAGCGATTTCCCAGTCGACCCTTAGACCCTGGGCCTCTCTCGATAGAACATTCCAGACCGGCTTAGGTCCACGATTCAGAACGGGTTCAGGGATTTTCTCAGCCAGGGTGGCTGTCAGCCAACCCTCAGCCAAGACTATTCTTCTCTAAGGATCAGACTTTCCCGGTAACGAAGGCTGCAGGGCGATCGGAGAGCTCCGACTCAAGCTTGCGCGAAAGATCCTCTAGCAACTGTATGGTCTTACGGTTATCATCGCTCACCATCTGCCCGTTACAACCGCTACATCTGAAAGCGGACTCCATCGCGTCCTCAAACGTCACACGCACGTTCAAGCATTCTTTGCACATGAAGAAACTATGACCCTTCTCAAATTCCAGCCTTGTCCGAAGGGTCTCCAGAGCCTTCTTCTTCCGGCTCCGGACAAACGCGTCCAACTGGTCTGGCTGGAGCTTCCAGTGATAGATGAACCATCCAGTCTTCTCATCCCTCGACCGCTGGCACGTCACCAGAGCATGGTCGTAGAGCTTGTAGAGAACCTTCCGAGCCGTGTTCAGCCGGACGTTAGCCTGGGTCGCAATAACATCGTCAGTGGTTGTCCCAGCTTGGGCAAGCGCCTTAACCACGCTGATGGCTTCCTCTCCGCCAAAGAAGCTGGCTAAACGAGCAAGATCATCGTGATGATTCCCCATAATCTCTGATACCCCTCGCCACCCTATATTGTGCGCTTCTCCAATTTAATGTATTACCCTAACAATGAACTCGCCAACATTGGCGAGAATATTCATTCTCCGGATAGGCCACCGGGTCTTCAGAGACTCACGAGTGACCACCCACGTCTGTCTAACCGCCCGCGCTCTAGGCGCTGACGGAGTAATCATAGCGGACCGTGAGGACAAGGTTGTGGAATCCACAATCCGAGATGTGACAAACAGGTTCGGGGGACCCTTCGAGGTCGAGAGCGGAAAACCATGGAAACATGCTGTCCGAGACTGGAGAGCCATGGGAGGACGAATAGTCCATCTGACAGCGTATGGACTACCACTGCCGAAAAAGCTCTCAGAAATACATGACGCCGACGCAGATCTTCTCGTCATTGTAGGGTCAGAAAAGATGCCTGGAGAGATCTTCAAAATCGCTGACTGGAACATATCAGTTACCAACCAGCCCATGAGTGAAGTGGCCGCGTTAGCTATTTTCTTGGACTGGTTCAGGCAGCATCGTGAGTTCGACCGCGAGTTTTCCAAGGCTCAGGTCCAGATCGTTCCCTCAAAAAGTGGAAAAGAGATTCAACAACTCCCCAGGTGAATATGGTTTGTATGAGATTACGAGAGCTATGGCGCCTAAGACGCCTGCTACGATGATGGGAAACGAGCCATCTTCACTACGCCTCAATGTTCTCCTTGTGCTTCACCAAGGCCACATCGCCCAACGTGACTACAGGAGACGGCGAAGCTTTGCGAGGGGGAGAAGGAACCTCAAGCTCTTCCCGTGGAACAAGCAATCTGACCCTGAGAATATGTTCCAATTCCTTCGAGAGTCTCATAGTCGGCAGCATCTTGCCAATCTCGATCTTCTGAATAACCGTCAGCTTCTCCTTCGCTTTGAAAGCTAGATCATGTTGAGAGATGCCAAGCTTCTCCCTTCCCTCTTTAATGACTCGGGAATATTCCTCGATAAGATCAGACTCCTCAACCGCTTTCGGCAGCCTCTCGATCGGTGCATGCGTATGCGAAGGCGCTATCACCGGGCGACGGGACCTATCAGAAAAACTGGGGAGTCTAGTGCCAATACTCGAACATTGCTGGCATACGATGAGGGTTGCTCCTTCCACCAGTGACCTTCCAGGCTTGCCCACGATCTCGTGTCCACAAATCTCACAGAACAAGGGTTCAGGATACCTCTAGGCGAGAACGTTAGAAATAGCTACTCAGGATGCTTATGTAGGTATCGGATTTACAATGCCCCTCCAGCCTGTAAAGCCCCGGCTTCACGAGCTGAGAAGAGTCAGAGTCGTGGCCAATTACCAGTTTGGTAAGGGCGCGAGCAAAGCCTTTCCCAAAACCCTCTTGATAACACGATCCCCCAATACTCACAGAATTCGACACATCTACAACAACACCGAGCTGTTGGCAACCTATCGCCCGAAGGATGGATTGCTTGCACTATCGATCCCCGGGGGGCAAGCTCTACGCGGTACCTTCAAATCACCGAGGCTAAGGGTCGAGGTCGTCCCAGGGGTTGAGGAGTTCATCAAGAATGGGGGCAATGTGTTCTGCAAACATGTTCAGCACGTGGACCCAGAACTGCGCCCAGCAGAGGAAGTTCTCGTGGTTGATGGGAGGGATCGTTTGTTGGCGGTTGGCAGAAGCTTCTTCAATGCTGAAGAAATGCTCAGTTTCAAAATTGGCGTAGCGGTAAAAGTCCGACATGGAGTTGAAAGCTGATAGACTTTAACAATCAGCAACCCGCCAAAGACGGTTGAAAGTTCCACCATGCAACGTCGGATCAACCCTAGAGAAGCGAACCGGATGATGCAACGCATGGGCATGCAGGTCAAACAGGTAGACGATGTGACCAGAGTCATCATCGAGTCGGCCTCAAAGAGAATAGTAATCGACGCTCCCGAAGTTGCGATCGTCACGGTCCAGGGACAGACAGTCTACCAAGTTGGTGGAGGAACAGCCCGTGAAGAAGGTCCGGCTGGGGCGTCTACACAGGAAGATGCAAACCTCGTCGCCTCACAGGCAGGAGTATCAGTAGACGAAGCTGCTAAGGCTCTCCAGCAATCTGGAGGCGACCTAGCTCAAGCCATTATCGTTCTCAAACAGAAGAAAACCTCCTGAGAAATTCCGGTCTTTGACTATACAAGCGACCGTATGCTTCATACTCAGAGACAACGAGGTTTTGCTCCTCAAGAAATCCAAAGGACTTTTCGGTCAGGGAAAATGGAACGCTCCCGGCGGCAAGATACTACCCAATGAAGAGCCTCAGACTTGCGCTGTTAGAGAGGTCTTCGAAGAGACCGGAATCATCGTAGAGAATACGGAACAAATCGGCCTCCTGCACTTCTACAACAACAGCCAGCGCGAGAATCCCGATTGGATCGTCCACGCATTCCTCGCCCATCAATCCATCGGAGTACCCATAGACGGACGAGAAGGCCGGCTCAAATGGTTCAAAATCGACGCTCTACCCTTCGACGAGATGTGGGAAGACGATCAATATTGGTGCAGACTAGCACTTGAAGGGACCAGACTTGAGGGATGGTTCTACTTCTCAGGCGACTTCGAGAACCTAATCGATCATAGGATAGAAGTCAAGCCACCGCCAAATCAGATCGAAGAATGAAACTGGCTATTCTAGGGTCTCTCAGGCTTTAAGACCCAAAGCAGACCCGGGACATGGCAAGAGAAGATTGAAGCTCATAGAGTGCGTGCCAAACTTCAGCGAAGGACGACGACAAGAAGTAATCAACTCAATCGCAGATGCCATCAGATCAACTCCGGGCGTCACCCTGCTAGATGTAGAATCGAATCCTGACCACAATCGCTCTGTCATAAGTTTCGTCGGCGAATCCGGTCCCGTCAAACAAGCGGCGCTCGCCGCGTCAGGGAAGGCCATTGAGCTCATCGACCTCACCAAACATGAGGGCGAGCATCCTCGCATGGGAGCCGTAGACGTAGTCCCGTTCGTACCGTTGTCCGGAGCAACCATGGACGACTGCGTAGCACTGGCGAAGGATTTTGGCAAAGAATTCGCAGAGCGATTTCATGCTCCAGTTTTCCTCTATGAGGAAGCTGCCTCTATACCCGAAAGGCGAAACCTTGCGGATGTAAGAGCAGGCGAATTCGAAGGACTCCGTGACAAAATAGGCAGAGACCCAACAAAGAAGCCGGATTTCGGCCCCGACAAGATTCACCCAACTGCAGGGGCGACCGCTGTGGGCGCGCGGGAAATACTGATCGCCTACAACGTTAACCTTGGGACAAACGACCTCGCAATCGCGAAGAAGATCGCGCACCAGCTCCGAGCTAAGGATGGCGGCCTCGCCTACGTCAAGGCTCTCGGCTTCGAACTGAAAGAACGCGGAATCGTACAAGTATCGATGAACATGACTGACTATCACAAGAGCCAGCTCTTCAAAGTCAAAGAACTCGTCGAACTTTTCGCCGAGAGATACGGGGTCCAAGTCGTGAGCAGTGAGATCGTAGGACTCGCCCCAATGGACGCGCTGGTTGATTCTGCCGAGTTCTATCTGAAACTTGAGAATTTCAGCCGCGAACAAGTTCTGGAGAAACGATTGTTCGCACCCAGCCCGTCAAGCCTAACCGACATGAGCCTCTCAAACTTCTCGGAGGAAGTGGCTTCAAAGAAGGCAACCCCAGGAGGAGGCAGCGTTTCGGCATATATGGGCGCATTAGCCGCGGGCCTTGTCTGCATGGTTGCGAGAATAACACTCGCCAAGAAGGACACGGCGCAAGACATCGAACAGCTTCAAGAGGTCGTTCGGAAGGGAGAGGATCTTCGCGAGAGATTATTGGGACTGGTTGTCGAGGACGCTGAATCCTTCGATGCTGTTATGCAGGCGTTCAAGTTACCCAGAGACAAGCCGGACGTTCGAAGAAAAGCGATTCAAGACGCCACAGTCAAAGCAGCCGAGGTGCCACTACGCACACTTGATTCCTCTGTTAAGATTCTACGCCTGGCAGAAGAGGTCGCGAAATACGGAGCGACCAACGCGCTCTCTGATGTTACGACATCTGTGGCCGCTGCGCGAGCGACCACGGAAGGAGCTGCCAGCAACGTACTGATCAACCTAGACATGCTAGAGGACAAACTATGCGCAGACAAGACCCGCATGCGCGTCTTGGAACTGAGAAAAGACGCAGAACAATTGGAGCAACGAGCTCTGGAACTCGTAGCAACTCGTTCCCGTAAGAAATAGCCTAAGCGTCCAACTGAATCAATCCCGTCTTCTTATCAGCCCAAACCATCAACGGGGCCACAAGCATAGTCAACTCTCTTCCCTCTCTAGTCAGAAAATACTCGACTCGGGGAGGAATTTCCTGATAAGCTACACGTTTCACAATTCCATTCCGTTGGAGGTCCTTCAAGACATCGCTCAAGGTCTTGGCGCTTATACCTGGAAGTTTCCGAGCCAGATGGTTGAACCGCAGCGTTCCTTCGTTTCCAAGTTGAGCCAAGGCACATAGTACCCATTTCTTCCCAATAACATCAACAAGCCCCTCACACGGGCAGGGACAGATGCAGCAGGGTTCTCCTTCCTTTTGTCTAACCATTCTGTAACCCAGTTACCCTATGGGAACTTGCCGAGTTAAATACTTCACTTTGGTAACTGAGTTACCGAGGTGAAGTGTCAAATGAGCTGTTGCGGACCCGGCTGCGGATGTTGTGGTCCAGGGTGTTGCTCCAACGAGCAAACAAGCCAGAACATCGGAAAGAACTGAGCCTTGAAATGGTAAGGCTGTTCGAAGTCTGATGCGTACCCACCTTTTTCTGAAGATCTCCCGGGCAGACCATGGAACTCTTAAACATGAGGAATCGGGTCGATCGCCCTCGTCGCTCAATGCAGTATTCCCAACTCGGTCCCACCGGACTCCAAGTTTCACGCATCTGCCTTGGAACAATGTCCTTCGGTAACTCTGAGGAGTGGATGGTTGAAATCGATAAGGCGAGGCCGATTGTGAAACGTTCTCTCGACCTAGGCATAAATTTCTTTGACACCGCGAATGTTTACTCGAACGGAAGATCCGAGGCAATCGTTGGCGAGCTTCTGAAGGACCAACGGGACGATGTGGTGATTGCTACAAAGGTCAGATTGAAGATCGGAGAGGGACCCAACACCGAAGGGCTCTCACGATACCACATCATGGGCCAAGTGAAGAAGTCTCTCAAGCGTCTCCGAACTGATAGAATTGATCTCTACCAGACCCACCGATGGGACTACTCGACCCCGATAGAAGAAACACTCCTCACTCTCAATGATCTAGTCCGACAAGGAACGGTCAATTACATAGGCACCTCGAGCATGTTTGCCTGGCAGTTCGCGAAAGCGCTCGCCGCAAGCAACCTGCTGGGAATTGCCCGTTTTGTATCTATGCAGAACCACTACAACCTCTGCTATCGCGAGGAAGAGCATGAGATGATACCCTTCTGCAAAGACCAAGACATAGCTCTGATTCCGTGGAGCCCCTTAGCCCGTGGCTTCCTTACAGGCAGATACAAGCGCGGGGGAAAAGTGGACACTCCGAGATACCGATCTGACAAGTACTTTGCTGAAAGATTCTTCAGACCCGAAGACTTCGACGTCGTCGAGCGCGCCGAGGAGATAGCAAAGGAGCAGGGAGTAACAGTATCCCAAATCGCCTTAGCTTGGCTCCTCCACAAAGGAGTCTGCGCTCCAATAATCGGAGCAACTAAAGTTGAGCATTTAGAAGATGCTGTCAGCTCGCTCGAAGTCAAGCTCTCACCAGATGACATGAAAAGGCTGGAAGAACCCTACAAGCCCCATCGAATAATCGGACCGCTACATGTTCCGAAGCCCGCTAGCTAGGTTCTGGACCTTTCTCTCGCGGCAAAGTTTCGAAGCTGTGTAGGGTCCCAACCAACAACTTCGACAATTTCTCGACGACGAATTGTCTTCTCCGGATTCTCTGAATGAAGCCGTTGAATGATCTTATCGTTGACCTCCGCCGGGACATCCCAAGAAACTGAAGACCTCCTCTTGTCGAAGGAGTCTATCTCTTCATGTAAATGGATGTCTGTCAAGTAGTCACCAACTAATTTGATAGTCGCCGGAGGTATCACTCGACGAAGCCCAGCCTCACCATCATTGAACCGATCCAGAGGATAGCCCATCGCCTTCCTCAGCTCCAAATATCTCGACCTCGGACTGAACCCCTCCCCGCCCTCCACCTCAGCAACAACTACTCTCCTTGTCACCTGGCCTACTTCGCCAACTACCTGAACCCAATCTCGAACGAGATGCAACACATGAACCATAATTGCACCATCAAAGACTCTGTCCCGGAAAGGAAGGTAGTGCGCGTCGGCTTGGACCAAGTTTCGGACTCTCTTCTCTCTAGCCTTAGCCATCATAGAGAGTGACACGTCAATACCTACGACGTCGAATCCTGAATTATTCAGGTACTCTGCAAATCGGCCCGTCCCGATTCCGACATCGAGAATGGTCCTGCAACCAGCGAACAGTTCTTTCATCGCGTTCAAGAGACTCTTCATCACTTCTGGTGGAACGCCGGACCATCTCGTGGAGTCGTAGACGCCGGCTATACGATCAAAGGAAACCGCCACTTATGTTTCACCTAAAGCCCCCGAGTGACGTCAACTCTCGAAGCATCTGCTCCTTTGGACATGTGGAAGGTCAATCGACCGTCTGCTAAACCTATACGTCACGATTGACCCTGTGATGCTATCTTGCTTCATGCTGACGGGGTCGCCCGGAGCTTATACTCAGAGGGGGGTTTCCTCAGCCCTAAGCCGCCTTTCGACTTTTCCAAAGCCCTGGACTTCTTGAGAGGCTTCCCGCCGATGCTGGCGGACCAGAAGATCGATGAACTCTCTCTGACTAGGGCTGTCTGTATCGGAGGCCAGACGGTCGTCTTCAATGTTAGATCAACAGGCCTCATCAAGAGTCCTCGATTGAAATATGCACTCAGTTCCGATCGTCCCCTGACGCCTGGTGTGCGTGACGCAGCGGTAGACCGTATCAGTTTCTTTCTGAGTCTAGCTGATGACCTCGAAAATTTCTATCGCATCGGCTATGGTGATGTGGATTTTGCGCCGATCCTGCAGAGGCTTTACGGTCTACACCAGGTGAAATTTCTCACTCCCTTTGAGTCTGCCTCCTGGGCAGTACTCTCTCAGCGCTATCCGGCCGCAGCAGCGCAAAGGACCAAACAGGCCATCACCGAAAAATTTGGTACAAGTCTAGAGATGAATGGTCAGAGGTACGTCGCTTTTCCCGAACCCTACCGCCTGGCGTACGTCAGCGAACCTGACCTAGGTGCCATTGTCAAGAATCAGCGGAAGACACAGTTCTTGATCGGCGTCGCAAAGGCCTTCGCAGAGAAAGACGAAAGATTCCTCAGAACAGCCAAGTACGACGAGGTTGAAAAATGGCTAAGTCAGATCCAGGGCATCGGAGACTGGTCGTCAAAACTGATTCTCCTGCGAGGACTCGGCCGAATGGAGAAGATCGCGGTGGAGAAACGATTGCTGAGAGCCGCTTCAAAAGTCTACGGTCGAGGGAGAACCCTGACTCAGAGCGTGTTAGACCAGATGGCGGAGAAGTATGGACCTTGGAAGGGGTACTGGGCATACTATTTGAGAACGGCGTCCCTGAAATCCTGAGATAGCAGCCGAGCTTTCACTGAGCTACTCAGGATTAGACGTTGACAGAGACTGCACTTTTGCTAGGGCGTGTTTGACCAGGACCGATCTTCCCCAGCCGTGGTGAGCAAAGTCTTCGACCGGCGGCAGTTTGTCGATCTCGAACCATCTCAACTCTGCAACTGTCATCCCAGGTGAGACGTTCATGGTTCGCGTGAAGGCTAGATAATCAAAGATGAGATGCCAAGTCTGATTGTTGCCCATGAAAGATTCAATCTCTGCGAGTTTCAGTGTTGCATCGTCTATTCCTGCCTGTTCCTTCAAGATCCGCCTGGCGGCTTCGTCTGGATGCTCTAGGTGGTGAAGATCATCGTTGGGTAGAAACCATCCTTCTTGATTGTCGGGGCCGACCCTGTATTTCACTAAGAGCGCCGAACTGTGATGAAGGGTCGCGATATGGGCTACTAGTGTATGCGTGTTGCATTCCATGGGTGAAATCCTAGCATTTGTCCTCTGCGAGAGAGGAAAAGATTAGCCTTTAGTCGCGCAGAATTCCTTCGACAACGTTCCCTTGGAGTAGTGAATCTTCAGACTTCTCTGCCTTCTCGAAGAGTGTAGTCTCATCTACCTGAACCGAAGCTCGTTTCTGGTAGATCTTCGCGACTTGTCGAAAGATGTCTGAAAGCTTGTCAGATTTTGGCCGAACCTCTTTGCCGAGTCGCCGGGCCAATATCTCGGCGCAATGGTTCACCACCATCCTTCTCCCGGTCCCAAGTATCTCGCCTAGCGCCTTGTCGAGCTCCTCAATTCCATCAGGTAGCTTGTTCATATCTACATGGTGTCTACGTCTGGCATAGTGAAGAATCAGCTCGGCAGTCGCCCCCCCTAGACTCTGAAACGCTTCTTCAACAGAATCCTTTAGCTGCATCGCTAAGTCGGGAGGAAGATGTACTAGCCGGAACAAGCCCCGTTGGGACATCGGTAGCACTAGACGAGCTGCCTCTGCCAATCTTACAACTAACGTTACTAGGCCGGCCTACGACAGGTTGCACGCAATGAGCCGAAGCGGGCCCAGGGGGCACTCAGAACCCGCAAACCGGACGCTAATTAGACCCGCGTTACTCTTTCAGTTCTCGAATGAGCTGTTTAGCTATCGTTAGCCGTTGAATGTCGTTTGTTCCCTCGTAAGTCTTGATGATCTGCGAATCTCTCAAGAACCGCTCGACCGGGTACTCGGTCGCAACGCCGTAGCCGCCGTGTATCATCATCGCCAACAATGCCAGCTTTTCGGCTGTCTCAGTTGATGTCACCTTCGCGATCGAGGCGGCTTTGACAAACTCCTTGCCCTGATCCTTGAGCGATGCTGCCCAGTAGGTGAGCAGACGTGCCGTGTGAAGCCCGATGGCCATCTCGGCCAGCTTGTACTGGACCTGCTGAAAGTCGATCAACGGCTTCTCAAAACTCGTCCTGGTCTGCGCATAACTTATCGCGGCCTCGTAAGCGGCCTGGGCAATACCGACGCCTTGAGCCGATACGTCGACCCGCCCTCGATCGTAGGTCTTCACGCCAATGTAGAACCCGTCACCCTCCTTACCGACAAGATTGTCGGTAGGTACTTTGACATGGTCAAGAATCAATTCCGAAGGTTGCGAGCCTCGGAGGCCTGTCGTTTCGATGTGACTTCCTATCTGGAATCCCTCTGCTCCTCTTTCAACAATGAATGCACTCAAACCCTTATGCCGCTCCTTGCTACTTGGAGGAGGACTCGTTCTAGCGAACACCAAGTAGAGGTCCGCGATCTCACCGTTTGTGATGAACGTCTTCCGGCCGTTGATCTCCCAGTGGCTTCCGTGAAGCTTGGCCGTTGACTTGATCCCGGCTACATCGGACCCTGCCCCGGGCTCAGTCATCGCGTGAGCCCCGATCTTATCGCCAGATACGATCGGGACGAGAAACCGTTTCTTCTGCTCTCCCGAGCCCCATTCATTCAGAGGCTCCGACACCAGATGACTCGCGACAAAGACCGTTGAACAGGCAGCTGAGACTCGAGCTATCTCTTCGATAGCAATGACCATCGAGAGAAGATCTCCACCTAGACCACCATACTCCTCCTTGTATGTGATAGCAGTCAGACCAACTCCCGCAATCCGTCGGAGAAGGTCTCTCGGTATCTTGTTATTCCGATCAATCTCAAAGGCTACTGGCCGAATCTCCTTCTCAGCAAAATCCCGGATAGTATGTCGGAGACTCTCGTGATCAGCAGTCAGCTTAACTTCATAATCAGCAGAACGAGGCATCATAGTGCTCGTCAAATCTAAACCAACACCCAACCTTGGTGGCAATCATTCCTTTAAGCTTTGGAACACATCGGCAGCGTACGATTCACGTCTGGAGGCAGAACCTCTCAGCCCCATTTTAGTCATCTTTCTCTTCCTTATCAATTCCTTTTAGAACCGACGAATCAATCTGACCACGTGAGAAGTTCGCGGGGAGCGCTTCGGTTCTCTTCAAGAAGGCAATGGCGGAACTGGCTAGCGAGAAATCACGCCACAAAGAACGAAGCGCTTTTGTTAATCTACAAGAGGGCGCCGAAGAATTCAAAGTTCCCTTCGCGTAGCGCGCTCGAGGAGGCACTTTGCTACGGATGGATTGACGGATGGTTCAAACCCCTAGATAACGACCGGTGGCTAATCAGGTACACACCAAGGCGGAAGAAATCCAACTGGTCCAAGTACAACATAGCAACCGCATGGAACTTGCTTAACGAAAACAAGATGACTCCCGCAGGTGTTGCGAGATTGCCTAAAGATGTCTTTGAAGTTTGGGAGAAACATAGGCCTCATGCAACAGTCATAGTTCGAGTGACCCAAGGAAGAGGAATCACGTTCGCTGATGGGAAGAACTATCTTTCAATGATCAAAATGCCAGCACGTGCCCCTTGAGGAAGCAGGCGTCGTATGTCCCTTCCAAGAGACTGTCTCGAGATATCCGCTGTCTGACCTCTGACTGTCAAGAATAGCATTACCACGCGAGGACGGCTAAATGGGCCAGGTCCCCCCACTGAGAATTTAACGAGACAAGGGTTCTCGCACAAGCGGAAACGGGAGTATCCTGATAGGGCGGGTGGGATTTGAACCCACGATCGGTGCCCGAGACCAGTCTTTGCAACCTTTGCTGGGTACGCTTGACAAGCGGGTTATCTACTGGTTTTTACTAGCGCTACTCTGTGCTTGCAGTGACGCTAGTTGAGACTGGGTTTCGGAAGGGGCGCCCCGCAGCCAACGCATTTTTCTTTGAACGGTTGGCTCATCCCGCAGTATTCGCATTTGACTAGTATTGTGTCGGGGGGAGGGTGGGGGAGAAAAAGCCGTCTGCTGAGTATACGGACGCTGGACCCCAGGCCCAGATTGCGTTGCGGCCCTTGCAACAACGATGATTATGATAACAAGGAAGAATAGGAAGAAAATGCCACCGAAAGCGACCCCGGGGGGTCCAGTGGCAAAGACTGCGACGCCTCCGAATAAGAGGAATATCATGAGAAGAACGAGTGCGACAATGATCCCGGATCGATTTTGCCGGCCGCTCAACCTGTCAGAGACTGATCCCCAGTTCTATAACAACATAGTGGGAGTCTTCATCACCAGGCAAGACTTGCCTGAGTCGAATCTTCTTCGTGATGAAGCAGGCCAAGATCGCCCCTCAACAACAATGAATATCCTGTTCTTGGACCGTCACATAGGATGTAGTCTGCGATTATAGAACCGGGTCCAAAGAATCCCGAGGAAAACTGTGCTCCTAGGCCTTGGGCTACTCCTGCAAGCTCTCCCATCGACATCGAACTCGACATTGCAAAGCATAGATCGAAGCTTCGCATTATCGGACGCCAAGAGAGATTCCCGGTGCCAGAACCGACTTCTCCTATTACCTCCTCGGATACGAACTCGCCCACTCTCCGACTCATCACTAGGGAGACTTTCTTGAACGATGTTCCTGTGTTCGAGACCGCAGCTGTTAGACCTCCCGTGGGGTCGATGTTTATCGAAGCGTTAGCGATCGACTGATCGTGGGCGATTGAGAGGAGCGGCTTGCTCACAGAGGGTTTCAAGGGGAACCATGGCGATCTGATGAGAAAAATCCAGATGTCACGTCCCATCGGAACATCGACGTGGATGGCCGGAGCGAGGAACATTCCCTCCCATCGGCACCGCAATAATCCAGCTGCGGGCATAGACTCTTGAAGAGTAAAAGTCAGTGTCTGGCTTCCGCCAGTATCGGTTGCTTCCTCAGGCTGAATAATCTGGGGATCCAGCATTGAAGAGTCGCACCTCCAAGCCTGAGTTTTTCCTTCTTGGACCCAGTGGAAGAAAAGAACCCCGGTCCCAGTGTAGACAGCTCTGTGAGCTATCCCCCGGCTCGACTTGAGCTTGACAATAGGCTGGCCTGCTCCGACCCCATATTCAACCTGGATCCCACCGATTAGGCTATAGACCGGCACTATTCCCCTACTCGCTACGACTCTAACTAGTTCGCTTCCAACAACCAACTTCCGATTTAAAGAGCGATAGAATTGAAAAATTCAGCAGTTGAGTCACGAATTTCAGAGTTGTTGACTCGAAGGTAGGGTAGGTTGGGTTAGTGGGGCGGGTGGGATTTGAACCCACGATCACCGGTGCCCGAGACCGGTATTTTCTATGCCCGGATGGCATCTTAGACCAAGCTGTCCCCACTGAAGGGTGGTCTGGACCACCGCCCCTATGTAAGGAGAAACTCGGTTTACAAATAAACCATTCAACTACTCTGTAGCAGATATGAGACTAACCTGTAGGGCAGTTCGACGGTTTCGCTCAGAATTGGGTCGATGATTCTGTCCGAATTTGGATCTACTTTGACTTTTTCTCTTTCATGTGCCCGTTGAAGTATTGTCTAATGAGATGCTCGAAGAAAATGCTGAATCCTCCGGTCCTCCCGTAGTACAGCTTCCCCACTTCTTCTCTGACCAGCTCCTCTGCCTCGTCGGTTAGGGAGATCATTACCTTTCCCATGGTAGCTCTAGACTTCCATAGATAGCTGTGGGCGGTTTTATAGTTATCCCCTTGAGGGGTTCGCGCCATCCGCAAACAATAAGAATCAGCAACCACATTTGATCGTAAGCATCGTGAAGAAGCTGGGCTGACGCCTCTCACTTTGTTCCTTGCTACACATCCAGTTTGAAATAATCTAAGCGGCACCTCTCTTGTCTTTTGGAGGTGAACAGTTCTGAAGATGCGAGACGGAGATTCTGTACCACCACACCGAAACGCACCTCCCGGGTAACGTTTGAAAAAGATTAAATGGACATAAAATCCCCTTTTTTTCTGGCCTCCTTGAGCACAATTAGCGCCGATGAATTCTTTGATAGCATACACAGAATAGTCTCTCTTCTGGACGAAGAAAACATTGCGATCCTCAGAACCATGAAGCAGCATGGCCCCCGAAATTTGCTAGGGATCGCTCGGAAAGCGAAGCTACCCTACACAACCGTATACAACAGAGTAACGAAGCTCGAGAGCCAAGGAGTTCTGAAGACGTGGATTCAACCCAACTGCCCGAAAATCGGGTTAAGCAGAGCTGTAGTTTTAGCAACTCCCCATCCGGGAAAGGAGATCTTCACGAGAGAAGCTCTGAAAATTCCAGGATTCTGGTTGAGAATTGCTCGCTGCATCGGAGACTGTAACGGCTACTACTCGCTTCATGGTATACCTACCGCAAGTCGCCAAGAATTTGAGTTGTATCTCGACCAATTGTTGGAGCGTGGACTACTCAAGAACTACCGGATTTTCTGGGTTGGCGACACGAAGTTCCCGCTGACGAATTTTGACTATTACAAGCCCAAAGACCGAACTTGGAAGTTCGATTGGAAGGGATGGTTGGATTCTTTTGTCACGAGTAGAGCCAAGCCTGAATCTAGCAAACAATCTTCTCAACCTGTTTCCTTCGACAAGAAAGATCTGATCATCCTCAAAGAGCTGGTAAAGAACGCAAGGACAACGCTAGCCGATCTGTCGAAGTTACTGTCTCTCACCTTGCCCGCAGCGAAATACCGTTTTGACCGGCTTGTTGAAAGAGGCCTGATTCAGGAATGGGTGATCGACCTTCTCCCGTATGCGCCGCAAGTTTCTGAGCTGTCAGAGGTACGTTTCGATTTCAAGAATGAGAGTTTCATGAGAGGAGCCGAACCCATTCTTGACAGTCTTCCGATCGTTCAGAGCTATTCTCCAATAACTGGGCTGAACTCAATAACTACACGGCTCTATCTTCCACGCAACGAGGTAAGCAACCTCCACACCTTCCTCTCCCTCCTCGTATCGAAAGGAGTCCTCACAAGCTACTCCTATCTTGTGATCGACCCCATGACCATACAAGCGCAGACCTTCGCGTACAAAGACTACAGTGATGACTCGGGATGGAACTATGCAAGCCGAGAATACCTAAAGACGATCGACAATCTGATGCCCAAATGGAACAAGACAGAGATCGAGCTCTCCCCTCAAGCACTGCCGTCTCTTTCTCTGAAACTATAGACGAGAGTCCAGCTGGGCAGGTCGTCAATCTGATTATCCGAGAATGTCGAGGGCTTTGCTTACGGAAGCACAGCTAATTGATCTCAGTTTAAAAGCGCCGGGACCATTCCGTCTTATGGTTCCGTTGCAGCAGATCGATTCAGGAACGATGGCACTGGTCGTTGCCGGCTACGAGCCGCAGTATTCTGATCCTCTGACAATGAATTCAGGCGACGCGCTAAAGATCGTGAAGAGAAGAGACGAAGAATGGCCTGGATGGGTATTCTGTGAAAGCCAGAGCGGGAGGCGGGGCTGGGTCCCGGAGAAGAGTATCAAGATAGACGGTGAGGCTGCAGTCGCACAGCAGAACTACGTGGCACGTGAAGTGACTGTGATGGAGGGTGAGATTGTAAGGATAGAGAGCGTTGAAAGTGGCTGGGCCTGGGTCACAAACATGACCGACGCGACAGGCTGGGTCCCATTGAAGAACCTGAAAATCGTAGAATAGTTGTCACCCATTACATTCGCAGGCAAGGATGAGTATGTTCGACAGATGCCCTTCGCGGATTCATAACTCGAATAAACTAAACAGTGAGATTCTCTCCTGAGTACAGTTGGACCTTGTTACCCTACTCAAGTTTTTTAGTGTAAGTGTCTGGCTCTTCTGACGAGATTCATTCTTGCAGAGATCGTATGAGCGGTTCAGCTCAGAGGTTCTTGATGCCGCTTCTGCTCCTGTACGATTGCATGTTCTCAAACTACTCGTTTCCAAGGGTCCTCTTCCCTATACTGAGATAATGTACGAGGCAAAGCTCGATCCTGTACGGGATGCCGGCAAGTTCGTCTACCATCTTAAGACCTTGAGAAAGGCCGGTCTGGTTTCGATCGAAAAAGGCACGAAAAAGTACAGCGTAACCGAGCTCGGGAAGATTCTGGTCGAGTTCTCGCGGGACCTAGATGAGTACATCGCCGTAAAGCGCGGCAGACTGTTCGTCCGTACATCCCGTATGGCCATCGAGGAGTTCGACCGCACCAGAATCGCCAGATCCTTAGTGAACGAAGCGAGAATGCCTCAAACGCTTGCCGATGAAGTGGCGGCGGAAGCGGAAGAGAGACTTCTCAAGTTCGGAATAGTCTATCTCAGCGCTCCCCTTATCAGGGAGCTTGTCAACATTATTCTCATTGAAAGGAAGCTAGAAGAGTATCGACACAAGCTCACAAGGCTGGGACTACCTGTCAACGATGTAACGCTGCTACTCCGGGAGGCTGGCCAGAAACAGCTCGACGCGAACTGGGTCCAGAAATCCGCAGGAGAGAGAGTCATCGAGGAGTATGTTCTGCTCGATAGCCTTCCTCGGGCCACAATTGACGCGCACCTAGCGGGCCAGATTCACCTAGAGGACGCCGCCTCATGGATCCTGAAACCGAGCATACTCTTTCACGAAGCCAGCCTCTTCTTTCGAAAAGGGACTCCCGCCACCAATCCTCCATCATCTCTTGAAGACGCCTTGGAATCAATTCTGAAGATCCTACGCACAGCAGAACGAGAAGTCTCAAGTGAACAAGTACTCGACCACTTCAACCTTACACTCGCCCCGTTCATCAGAGGACTCCCGCGCCAGCACGTCCAAGAATCGATCAAACGATTCATGTACGATCTCAACTGGGACGGCTTCTCCAACACGATAGCAGCCCAAGTCACAGTAGGATTGGATAATCAAATCCCTGACCATGTCCAGAAACGAGAGGCGGTGGGTCCAAACGGCAAAGCTGAAGGAATCTACGCCGACTTTTCGAGAGAAGCCGAAGAGCTATTCACAACAGTAATCGCTGCAAGTCTAGAAATTGGTCGTCAACAGCCCATACTCAACCCATCAATTGTAGTAAGGAATCCCAGCGGGAAGATCGAGCCTACGGACGAGCTTCTCAACATGGCCTTCGAAAGCTCCGCCAAACACTCCGTTCCCAACTTCTTGATGCAATCCTCAGAACAGAACTATTCGATATCGTCCGAGGGACCAATTCTTTTCGAAGACAAAGACGGGACGAAAGGGGCAGGTGCCGTTGTCGGGACGGTCCAGCTTAACGTGCCCAGAGCCTCCTATGAAGCGTCGGGAAAGGACGAGAGGTTCTTTCAAGCAGTCCAGTCTGGAACCATTGAAGCGGTAAAGGCTCTACAACTTAGACAGCAAGCCATCGACGAGAGAGTCTCGGAAGGAGTCTTGCCACTCCTAGCATGGCAAGCAGACGGAGGAGCCTACTACGACTCGATAAGGGCTCATGGAGAGATAGGCCTAATGGGACTAGCAGAAGCAGTAAAGCATCATACTCGTGCTGAACTCTGGGAAAAGACGAGCTTAGCCTTTGCAAAGAAGATTGTAGAATCTGCACGACGAGCGGTTAGTGAAGCCGACGCACGCGATATTCGAGTAAGAATCGGGATTCATTCATCTCCTCAAGCCTCAGCCCGTCTAGCCTCGATCGACGCAGAGAAATTCGGGTTTTCGACTGTTGTCTATCAGGGCTCCAAAAAATACCCGTACTATAACGACACGCCAGGAATTCCCTTAACTCAAAAAGTACCCTTTGCGACTCGAGCAGTTATTGAAGGAGAATTACAAAGATCCTTCGACGGAGGTGCACTGCTTCTGTTGATGGTTAGATCTAAGGTGGACAGTCAGGCCTTGTCAAAGGCTTCGCGAGAACTAAGCGAGGCCGGAGTACGATACTTCACTTTCTCGTCCCAGTATTCGCGTTGCCAACGTTGTTACGCTATAAGCGCCGGAGTCAGGGCCAGATGTGATAACTGCGGATACGAACACTTGACAATACTTGCAAAGCTAGGAGGAAGACTTCTTCCATTAGATACTTGGTCCGAGGCCAGAAAGAGAGACTTGGACCGCGTTATTCCCTACGATTTCTCATAGCTCTCGGACGAGATCGACGCATGATATCTGAACTCTGGTCTACATCTATTCTGTTCGAAGGAGTCAAGGGTTGACTCTCGCCCAGAGCATAACTCTGAGCAATCTCGAGCTGACGCGGTTTTTCATCGCCCTGGTGCTTCTTCTCTTCTCAGCTTATGCCGGCTCCTTTCTTTTCGATAAGCTCAAGCTCCCACGGGTCATTGGGGAAATCTTTGGAGGACTCTTATTGGGTCCAACTGTATTCGGCTACCTCTTTCCCGCCAGCGAGAACTGGATATTCTCCGCTTACCCTTCCGAAGGCCAACTCCTCTCCTTAGTATCTTGGTTTGGACTAATCCTTTTGATGTTCATCTCGGGAGTCGAGATTCATGGAACATTCAATCGAGAGGACAAGCGTACCGCGGTGGCGTTTCTTCTCGGAGCGACAATTCTTCCGTTCCTGATCGGAGTCGGAGTCTCTAGAGTGTACGATTTCAGCCCCTACGCTGGTCCCAACAGCAACCCACTCTCACTATCGATAATCATAGGAATCGCTGTAGCAGTCACATCAATACCAGTAATCTCGAAAATCTTCCTCGACCTCAAGATAATGGGCACTCGCTACGCTAGAATCGTGCTTGCAATCGCGACCGTTGAAGACAGCATCCTCTACGCAGGACTTGCCATAGCTACTGGCGTGGCCGGAGCCTCCGCTCCCTCCACATCAACAATAACCTACGCAATCGCCCTAACTGCCGTCTTCCTGGCCTCGGGGCTACTAGTTCTACCGCGGGTTCTTCGTCGGCTGAGCACATCAAGAGCGAAGTTGCTAATGGAAGCGTCTCATTCTAGATTCGCCCTCTTCCTCTGCTTTGTCTTTGTAGCGGCCGCGGCCCTGTTGAACGTCAACGTAGTGTTCGGTGCGTTCCTGGCTGGCATAGCCATCGGGACCGTGCCACAAGACGTGTTCGCGAAGGCTACTGGAAGCATCAGGAAAATCTCTCTTGCACTCTTCACGCCCGCATATTTTGCAATCGTCGGCCTTGAACTAGACCTAATTCACCAGTTCGATATTGCCATTTTTCTCGGTTTCCTGCTCTTCTCATCCGGTCTCAAGATCGCCGGGGCGCTGGGAGTTGGCAAGCTTATCAGGAGAAGCTGGCTATCCAGCGTCAATCTCGCGATCGGCTTGAACGCGAGAGGAGGGCCGGGAATCGTACTTGCCACAATCGCCTTCGGCGCCGGGCTAATCTCCGAGCCCTTCTTCGTAGCTCTCGTCCTCATAGCAATAGTAACGTCACTGGTGACAGGATACTGGTTGAGATATACGCAGGCCAAAGGATGGCCTCTCCTAGACGAGGACAAGACTTCCCAGCAGGGCAGGTTCTGAAACTATGAGTTTGTTCTTGCAACCTAAGTATTGAATATGCTAGATTTAGAGAGCTCCTAGAACCAGTCCCAAGAGTCCCATCCTCAGAACGACTCCGTTCCCAACCTGCTGGAAATACTTCGCGTGGGGCGTAGAGTCGACGCTCGGGTCCACCTCATCAACTCGAGGCAGAGGGTGCATGACAATCGAGTTCTTCTTGGTCTTGTCTAGATCCTCGGCCACCAGTCGGTATGATCCTTTGACCTTCTCATACTCTTGCAGATCCGCGAATCGCTCCTTCTGCACTCGTGTCATGTAAATTACGTCCAGCTCTCGCAAGTGGTCCTTGAGGGATGGCGTTTCGATAACTTGGATCTTCTTCGAAACTTCTTCAGCCACTTCCTTCCGCATCTGGAGAATGTCTGGAGAAATCAGAACCAGTTTCACCTTGTAGAGGGAGAGGGCATATGCTAGGGAGTGCACGGTCCGACCGTATCTTAGATCACCGACCAGACCAATGGTCAGCCCATCTATGGTCCCCAGTTCTTTCCTAATCGTGTAGAGGTCCAAGAGCGCCTGGGTCGGATGTTCCTCGGCCCCAGAGCCCGCATTGATGACTGGGACAGACGCGAACTCCGCGGCCATACGGGCCGCTCCTTCCAGGGGGTGTCTGACAACCAGAACATCAGCGTACTTCTCAGTAACTCGGACAGTGTCGGCCAGGTTCTCGCCTTTTTCCACGGACGTACCCTTCGTCTCTGCGAATCCGAGCGCTGTCCCTCCGAGCCGTGTAATGGCAGACTCGAAGCTCAGACGTGTCCGAGTGCTCGCTTCGTAGAACAGCGTGGCCATTATTCTGCCGTGAAGCATGTCGGACCCTTTCTTGGCCAGCGGCTCCATGACTTCGGCCATGTCCAGAATGTGATCGATCTCCTTTCGAGAAAAATCGCGGATTGAGACAATGTCACGCCCAGCGAACGACGGGCTTCCAGACATGGCTTCTAGCGACTTGTTTCTAACAAGAAGCGTTCTATAACACTGTTTGCGAAACAGGATCGGAAAGCCTTGCGACTCGTCGCTGCAACTTCTGACCTGTTCCTGCGTTCACGGATATCGGAACTCGCGAAACAAACAGGGGCGGATCCACTCTTCGGGACGGGACCCGACGAACTGAGACAGTTAGTTGCCGAGACCCGACCTGAATTGGTCATTCTCGATCTCTCCTCCACAGACTTCGACCCCTTCTCTGTCGCGCGCGAGTTGAAGACTACGTTCAACTCTCGACTCTTCGGCTTGTACCCTCATGTGCGGACTGAGTTGAAGAAACGAGCTGACGAAATAGGGTTCGAATATGTCGTACCGAACTCAAGCTTTCTCCCTAGTCTGAGGCGTGTGCTGCTGGAAAGGGCTGAGGATGATTGAGCTGGATCATTAAAGACCTATGGAAGAACCTCGAACTTCGCCAATCAGAATATGCGAATTTGCTGAACGATGACGATAGAATCAGAGCATATGAAATCGTCAATCGGATAGCTTCTGACGTCGGGACCAAGTGGGGAGTATTCTTGCAGCTGAATTTCCCCCCAGGACAAGCTAGCTTCCGCTCATCTGACCTGGGTCATAGAAACTTGACGATGTTGGTCTTTCGTGATAGAAAGAAGTTCACGGATGTTTCCGAGTCTGAGGTCAATCACACTTTCGACCCGCTGAAACCGATTGCAATTGACAGTGCGGGCTTTGGCTACGAAGGGTACAGGGTGAGACTTTCAAAGGGTCGGATTGACTGCCTTCCGGGGGGAGTTCATCTCTGGTGCGAGATTACTCCCCAAATTCTAGATGTTCTAGACTGGCTATTCGCGAATGCGTACGGAATGAAGCAAGCTTAGGACTCTAGGAGAGGGGCACGAGTCTCTTTCCGAGCCTTCTCTCTATCTCTATCTTGGCCCGTTTCAACTGTCGGGCTCTTTTCAGCAATTCGACCAGATAGTCCAGGTCAACTACTGGTCTGAGTGATGGATATTCCCATGGGGTCTTGTTGATCTCGTCAGGATAAATCATGTAACCCGTCGGATAATGAGTGACCAGTATGCCAGTAGGGTCCGCCTCTAGGACCTTGGAGAACTCTCGGAGAGTGTAGCCTGCCTTCTTCAGCATCTCGAGGGTCTTGTCTAGTTCGTCGCAGGCCCTTTCAAGCTCCGCGTACAGTTCGCCTCTATCACCGTCATTGGGCACTGCGATAATCTCCCAACAGCTTACACAGGGGCAAGGGCGGATGGCGGGCATAAGCGTTCTTTAACCGAGATACCAGCATCCGCGGAAACAGGCCGTCTAGACCAGTTTTGAAACTGGACAAACCGGGTCCAACGGCGAGACTCAGTCCATAGTAGTTTCCTGTGGAGTCTTCACAAATTTTCTCTGGACGTTATTCCGACCGGAAATCCATCATGCGGACCTGCATCGATTGAAGATTAACAACCGGCAAGAGCCCCGGCTGAGGCAATAAGCCCATTCTCTTCTGATAATCAGTCTGGCCCTGCCATGCCCCACTATTCACAATCGTCGTCCCACGATAGACTCCTGATCCTGGCACGTGGATGTGTCCTGACTGGAATACGTCCGGGACATGCTCCACCACCAGCCAGTCCTCCACTTCCGGCCCAATAGGCGTCGACTTACCATACTCCGGTGCCAGATGCCTCGCCCGCAACTGATACTCCATAACCTCCACCGGCCGTTGATAATCAAAACCCGGTGCTGAACTCAGAATATCCATAAGGCTCGTTCCATGAAACAGCAAAAAATCGACACCCTCCAGACGCACCTCTGAAGGATCACCTAGCGACACAATCCGTCGAGAGTCGTAGACGGGACCTGCAAACTCCTTGGGAATAGCAGGCTGCGGCAGCGCCTGTCTGACAGCATCGTGATTCCCGGGAATCAGAACCACTTCCATGTGTTCCGGGATCTCCCCGACAAGCTTAGCGGCCAACCGATACTGCTCGTAGACGTCAGGAACTTTCAAATCCACTTCTTGCCGAGGATACACTCCAATCCCGTCCACTAGATCACCGCCGATCAGAACGTACTTGACGTGATCAGCAATGTGCCGCTGGTCCGGTCCCCCGACCTCCCCCTTCAACCAGCGCAGGACCCTGCCAAAAGCATCCTCCATGAACACCTTACTACCAACATGAACATCCGATATCAGAACCGCGTAGAGCTCCTCGCCCGCGCGGCCAGGTTTGTGATCAGGAATCTCTGGCAACACAATATTCTCGGCGACAAGCAACTTCCCAGAACTCTTCCGCGTCTCCAGAAACAGTACTTGATCTCGAGAAATCTGACGTGCCGTCTGCCAGACTGACGGGTTCGAATCACCCACCAGGACAGTCGCCTCATCATCATAATCATCGACCGTCAGAAAGATGCGATTGGCCTTTTCCCGCTTCTCCACAACCATCGCAACAAAGCGTCCTCTTCCATTCGTCCCCCCTGCGAGAGCGTCAGAGATCGTCCCAGCGCTCCTCGTATCAATTCTCTGTCGGAAGAGAGCACTCATCTTCTCGAAACGGCTACGGAAGTACCGGAGAAAATCGTCAAGGACCCCGGTCGTTCCCAGTTTGCCAGTCGGATCGAAAACCACTTCAAGTCTCGACTCCCGATCCTCGGCAAACCTTCGCCCGTGTCCCAGCCCTTCAACCGGGACAACTGGACCAGCTGCTAGATCCAGCTGTTCAGCCGCCTTCAAGACTAGATCTGCGCTGATGAAGAGCGGCCTCGGCTGAGCCAAGCTCGCCATTTTCAAGACCTCGTCCACGAGGGGTTTGAGAGAGGATTCGCGGCCTTTCTCAACGAGGGTCTTGAAGGCCTCGGATTCCATCTGGAAGCCTGCCTCCAGTATGGTCCCTACGGCTCTTCGCATTTCCTCGGACAAAAGCCGACCTACCCCGACACCTAGGTCAGGGTGAGGCTTCCAGATTTATGCTGTTGTCGAGGACCTCTACCTCTACCTCGTTATTGTAAGGTCCGAGATGTCCACTGAGATCTCGCACATTCTGTTCAGGGCAATCGTGACCGCCACCAAATGATTGACGAGTGGCCTAGCTGAGCCTGCGACTCGCGCCTCAGCCTCGGAAAGCTGTTTCTTGGCATCCTTGAACCGGGGTCCCACAGATGATGCTAGTTTCAGATCTCGAGAGAGCACAGACCCTACCGCGTCCCGGTACATAGCGTTCACCGAAGCGCCAATCTTCTCTAGCAATGCTTGCTCTTCCTTTGGGATTGTTACGCCATCTTGCGTATTCTCAGCTATGGTTACGGAGTAGTCGGCGAAGGTTTCGATGTAGCTTGCGAGAAGTCGAAAGTCGAGGCAGTCAACTGAGGAGACTTTGATCTTCTCAAGAAGATACGTGTCAGAGATCGCCGCCCTGACAAGCCGGACTAGCAGGAAGTACCATCGGTCAACCTCTTCATCTCTCTCAACAACCCCTTTGGCCAGTTCCCTGTTGGACGAGACGAACGCCTGAACTGAATCGAGTTGCATGGGCATCGAGAGCATCTCAAGACGGCGTAGAATGCGCTCGGGATTGAGTAACGAGGGTTCGACCAGGCATTGTAGAACTATTCTCTTCGAATCTTCCTCCAGGACCTCCAGCCCTACAAGCCGCTTGGTTGTGCGTCTGACTTCTTCTCTAATGTCAGGAGAGAAGCTGTCTTTTGATTGGACTCTGATTATGTCGTAGCCCAGCAGGTATCTCTCGATAATCTCACGCCGGACGAATGGAGAAGCATCTAGAACTACCTCCAGTGGGGCTCTCTCCTCGTCTATCTTAGGCGAGAGCAACAGTCTTCCATCCTGCCGCTCTTCATAGGAGACAACGGACCCTGCTCCGAGTCCGACTCGTTTGGCCCATGCTTTCGGAATCGTAACTAGGAAGGTGCCGTCTGGAGTTCGTTGTAGTTTGCGTAATTCCAACTAGGATGACCGATCCTCTTGGTATGACAATGAAGAATTTTAGGGTTTGGCTGAATCTACTATGATGAGGTTGGTAACTCTAGAGTTTCAAGCTTGCTTCCATCGTTAAGATGCTGGTAACTTAGCCGGAGGACCTCTTCAGTGTTACGCCCCTTCAGAGCACTGAGAGTAACCTGAGGTATGCCTGGGAAGACTCTCGAGACGAGCCTCTTGCCTTCTTCGACACGACTCTCGTCAGACTTGTCAACCTTGTTGATGCAGATCAGAAGCGGAACCTTTGGAGCGATCTGTTTCAGAGTGTAATTCGAAGCCGTGAGTTTCCTGAAGACTATTTCCTCCTCCTCGCTGATGTCAATGAATAGGAGAATAAAGTCGGAGTTGGATATCTCACCTAACGTTGTGTTAAAGGCCTTGAGAATTATGGGATGCATGTCTTCGATAAATCCGATGCTGTCGATCAGGATGAAACTGAACGCGTCCATTCCGTTGTTATAGTCAACCCTTCGGGCGTATGTTGACAGCGTTGTGAATGGACCCAGTCCAGTCTCTTTGTGCTCCGAAACAACCCGGTTGAAAAAAGTCGTCTTCCCGCTCTGTGTGTAACCTGCTAGCGCTACTATTGGGAATCCAAGCTCTTTACGGTGTTCTCTGAGAGTTGTCTTCTTCGCGTAGACGTCGCGCAACTCTTTCTCCACATGAGAGATTCTTTTACGCGCACCTCTCTCGTAATCAGCGTACGGGTACTCCCCTGGACCACTCCAGCCGACCTGTTCTCCAAGGATACCTTTCAATCTCAGAAACTCTTTGCCCCAAGAGAAAGTGTACTTGAGCTTTGCAAGCTCGATCTGGAGTTTTGCTTCTTTCGTCATTGCGCGCCGGTCGAAGACCTCTAGGATCAGCATGTTCCGGTCTATGACATTGATGTCGGTTCCGCCTAGAACCTTCTGAATCTTGAAGACTTGGGACCCAGGCAACCTATTAGCGAACAAGACCGCCTCGATCTCTTTCTCTGATGTCAGCTGTTTGACCTCGTCGAGCTTTCCGGGTCCGATACAGTATGTGTGGTGTAGGCTCTTTCGATGTTGGATCACCGTATCAACCACGTCGTAGCCGATGCTTCGGGCCATTGTCTTGACCTCGTCCGCCCTAGATGGAGCGGTGGGCACGACGCACTCGACTACAATGGACCGCACTGCAGAAGACCGACTCTCTCTAGAAGGACCGTGCGTTATTTGAACATCCTGTGTCCCGACACTTTGCTTATTGAACTCTGATTTCGACGCCGACGGTACGCTTGATCAAGTCTGCTAGGAGGTCGACTTGAGCCTTGCCACCACCCTTGCGTGTCGGAATCGAGACAACTAGCGGAAGTTCGATCCCCTTCTTGCTCTTTCCCAGTCTGTCTTTGATCCAGTCGAAGACAGGCTCTGTCGCAATCACTAGGGAGACGAGTTGTTTCGCCTTGATCTCGTCGAAGGTCTTTACCGCTTCTTCTTGGGATTTGACGACCCATGTGTTCTTGACGCCGCCCAGTTTGAAGTAGATGCTCGTCTCCTTGTCGGCCATGACCCCAATCTTACCCATGCTCATTTCCTACTTGAAGATCCAGCCAGTTTCTCTGGACCAGAAGAGAAGATCAAGATCGGCTATAGGTATGCCTATCTCTGCCGCGAATCTTCGAAGCTTCTCCTCAATTTCCAAGTAACGCTTCTTCGTTATGGACGTAGGTATCTCTGGGATGACTCCGAGCCGGTTCAAGTTTCGAAGAATGTGCCTGTCGAGAATAGCGAACCCTTCTCCCAGGCCAATGTTCCGCAGAAAATGGCTAGCCTCCTTGTAACCTAGGCCTTTGACATTTTCAACAAGCCATTCACGGAGCTCGAAGGGATTGTAGAAGCTTGAGATCCTGGATTTCAACTGCAACTCGCCATCGTTCGAGAACACGTCCCTGGCTTCAACAATGTACTTCGCTTTGTTGTCAGAGAACCTAACACTTCTCAAGAACGGCTCAAGCTCGGGAGGCTTGCCCTTGAGGAGAAGAGTTTGCTTTTTGAGCGCAGTGACTGCTTCCCAGCAGACCTTGGCTGATGATTGAGGCGTTAGAAGGCAGAAGCATAGTTCCGCAAAGACTTCCTCATCTTTCCATTGCATCACCTGTCTGAATTCTTCGAGTCGTTTCTGAATTGCCTCCTTTCTCTCTTGATAGAGCGCCTGCAACGCAGGGACATCATGCTGTTCTCTTGCGACAGTCATCTGTGTGCTAGAACTGTTTGAGAACATCTTGTTTCTCCATGATGCGTACGCAGTAGAAACATCGCAGTCTCAAAGGGTCCTGTCGTTCCACCAAGAACTTCGGCTCGACAGGTTCTCCCGCGTTGGAGACGCATGCCGGGTTTGCGCACCGCACAATTCCCCTTATCGACTCTGGAAGCTTAACACGGGTCTTCTCAGCCACCTCATAATCTCGTATGATGTTAATCGTCGCGCTCGGCGCGATCAAAGCAATCTTGTCAACCTCGCCCGGTTTGAGCTCTCGGTTTTCCACTTTGACAATATCCTTCTTACTGTCTGACTTCGATGATACGTTCATTGCTACGCTAACGACGTGTCCCTCACCGCCACCGATCCCTAGAATTTTCAGAACATCAAGAGCGTGACCCGCAGAGATATGGTCGATGACAGACCCGTTACGGATCTTCTTAACGTAGAGCTCCTTGGCCCCGCTCCCCTTAGACAATTCTAGGATCTCTAGCTGATCCTTCACTCTTAATTCCTTGCCCGACAAAACGGATCGAACATGACAGTAGAATCCCAGATCGTCAAGCTTGCAACCCAGAAGGAAGGCGAAATCCTAGACATAACGGATAAGGTGCAAACCATTGTTGAGAATGGAACCATCCAGAGTGGTGTAGTATTCCTCTTTGTGCCGGGATCAACGGCTGCCCTCACAACAATCGAGTACGAGCCAGGTCTACTGGTTGACTTACCGTCCGTGCTCGAAAGGATCGCTCCGAGTGACGGCTCGTACGAGCACGAGAAGCGATGGCATGATGGGAACGGTCATTCTCATGTTAGAGCCTCATTGATTGGGCCTGATCTATCTGTGCCATTTGAACGGAAGAAGTTGATGTTGGGAACTTGGCAGCAGATCGTCTTTATCGAATTTGATGTTCGACCACGTGACCGAACAGTCATCGTCCATTCCATAGGCGAGTGAACGACTCCCATACCCCTCCCTTTCCGGTGGAAACAACAGGAGTGTGATTCAAGTGAGGTCCATGATGGTTGCTTTGTAGTGGATCATCGTTGATAGTATACAGGATAACCTAAATCCACGAAACCCTGTCATAACCATCTGGAGTAAGATCAAACCATACCTAACTAACTCTTCATTTCGTCATTAATTATTGCACTGGAAATTAAGGGGTGGGTGTGATGGGTTTAGTCGGTCCAGTCGAAATCCATGTACGGGAACCCTTAATTCCACTGGAACAGGGACCGCTTAGATCACTCAGAAGTGTTCTCACAGTTTGTCGCAACAAGGACTAGATCTCATCTTTGAACAAGTGCTCTCAGGAGGACAGATCTTCAAAGACAGGAATCTCCTAAGACACGACTACATGCCCACAAGCCTGCCCCATCGAGAGGAACAGATCCGACGCCTCGGCTCCGTCTTGGCCCCGGCCCTATCGAAGGAACGCGTATCCAACATTTTTGCCTATGGGAAGACTGGGACGGGGAAGACTATCGTCGCAAGATTCGTCTTGGATAGACTGCAGAAGAAAGCGAGAGACTACGGCCGCGCTGTAGACACTAGCTATGTGAATTGTCGGCTTTCAGGGACCAACTACAGGGTCATAGCTGATCTCTGTCGAGCGTTAGGCCAGGAGGTCCCGTTTACGGGGCTCGCGGTGGGAGAGTTGCTAGATAGGTTGAGGGATGCTTTGCAGTCACGGGGGTCCGCGTTCCTCGTCGTTCTCGACGAGATTGATGCGTTGGTCAAGAGGAGCGAGGACGATAGCGTGCTGTACGAATTGACTAGAATCAATGAGAGCTTGGACGGCGGTTGGATTGGAGTTATCGGAATCTCGAACGATCTTCACTTCAAAGATTTCCTGGACCCTCGAGTATTGAGCTCCCTCGGAGAAGAAGAGCTGGTTTTCAAACCGTACTCGTCCGATGAACTATACGATATTCTTAGTGATCGGGCAGAGGCCGCGTTTCAGCCGGGAGCCTTAGAGGATGGCGCACTACGACTCTGCGCCGCTATGGCCGCGGGGGAGCATGGTGATGCCAGAAGGGCGCTTGATCTCCTACGGGTCGCTGGTGAGATTGGCGAGAGGGGGAGAGAGAAAGGTATCCTAGAGTCACATGTCCGACTAGCCCAGCAGAAAGTGGAGCACGACAGGGTGACAGAGGTCCTGTCCTCATTGCCGCTTCATTCAAGAATCCTTCTCATCGCAGTCCTACATTCAGAGAACGCGCGCAAAGAGAGTCTAGTAACCGGGGACGTATACGAGGTATACCGTGAGTTATGTGCTGCTGCGGCTGTGGAGTCGTTGACTCAGAGGCGGGTGAGCGGATTGCTAAACGAGCTGGATCTCATGGGAATTGTTAATGCGCGTGTTGTGAGCTTCGGCCGCTACGGGCGGACGAAGAAGATCCGGCTGGGAGTTGAGCCGCGCGCCGTCACGTCGACGTTTGGCAGCGATGGACTCGTTAAAGGGCTCCTAAATTATGCACCGAAGAGCCTCCCGAAACAGCACAATCACTAACTGTGTCGGAATTGACGATGGACCGTTTCTGTCTAGAAGATTAGGCGGGTCCACAGCCCCACTAGTCGTAGCGCAACTCAACGGGCCGCATCTTGTGAAAGCGAGAGTTGGACGGATAAGCGTGGACGGATTGGACGCCACCACGACTGCATTGAGAATGCTCAGCTCTCTTCCATTGCGAGATTCTCCGATTCTGCTAGCCGGTGCAACGTTCGCAGGCTTCAACATCATCAACCCTAGAGTATTGCAGAGAAGATTCAGAACACCGACAGTCGTCGTAATTGGGTCTCGACCCAATAACAGAGCTGTGAAACGCGCCCTGGTTAGACATTTTCCAGACTGGAGGAGAAGGTGGCGGATTCTGTCCTCGCTGGGTCCGCTGCATCATGTGCGAACAGTCCGGAACGAGGGTCCGATCTTCTACGAAGCGTTCGGCTGTGACGACGATGAAGCGAGAGGGATCTTGAAAGAATGGGCATATGTCTCAAGAATTCCAGAGCCCTTGCGTGTCGCCGGGCTGGTTGCTAGAGGACTGTTTCCCGCGCAACCTCTCGACTAGGCTCTAGGTTACAGGAGGCTTTAGTCGTCCTCTGGAGGCTAGTGTGGACGTTCATCGCAACTGTTCATTGGGACTCGGGAGGAAAACCGGATGCTTGGAAAAGAAAATTCGAAGGAGAACAAGCTCAACGAGTATTTCCGCCGGAGATGCTCGAATTATGAACGGTTTCTTTGCAATCGCGTCTGGGAATGCGCATTGTGCGCGCAGCAAGTCGGCAAAGTGGAGACATTGGAATTGCCTACGGTTACAAAGGTCGAGGCGTTGAGGCGGAGGTGAGACGATGGAAGTTTTGAGGGAAGAGGAGGTCTTGCAGCTGGAGGAGGAGTTGTTGCGCAGATTGGAAGAGAAGCTTACGCCACTCGTTGAGCAAGCGGCGGTCGATGCTGCAAAGGTAGCCATGCATCAGTTGAGGCTTGACTTGATGAGTCACCTTAGCAGGCATGAGGATACGATAAGACGGCTGAAACGGACTGAATCCGCGCTGAACCACATCCCCACGACAAGATAGGCGGTCCCAAGGACCCTTCAAGGGGGTCTAGGCTGAGCACGGATTCAAAGCCAAACTAGATTCTCCCGCGATCTTTCAAACCAGACGAGATTACTATTTTTTGCAGCTATGGCAGAGAGGACTCTTGTTAATGACGCCCTTAGTGGTGACACATTCTGTGCAGAGATGTTTCCGACAAGAACTGCATAGTCGGGTATGTTCGTGGCAGACGACTCCCCCACATTCTTCGCAGACTGCTTGAGTAGCTTTGTCGCATAGATTGCACTTCCGTGTCTCATCCCAGATTATCTTACTGGTGGCCGCTTGGAGGATCTTTCGATAGGAGCGGCCGAGAGCGACTAGTTCGGCTGTCACGATCGGTATGTGTAGAAGCGTGATGCCAGACACGGAAATATCGTCGGGGTGAGCCCCTGACTCTCTCCCAATAATTTCGCCCGTGTGCGCTCTGATGGAATCCTCGGCGACTCCTGCTGGTGCAACGGTCACCGTATTCTTCATTTCAAGCTCAGGAGGAAGATGCGGCATCGAACCAGTGGAGGACTCGATCTCCAGACAGTCCACAAAAAGGCCTGATCCAGGCAGATTTTTCAGCTCTCCCTCGAAGAGTCCTGCGTCGCACTCCCTTCCATCAACGCCATCGAAGACTATCACTCCCTTCGCCTTCCTCTTCTTCCCATGATTCAACGTGAAATCGGCGAAGAAGTATGGTCGAAACTCGAGTTTGGGCATCGAGGTAAGTCTGAGTACGCTACCGTTCTCGATCCCGTAAGCCAGAATCTTCGACGCGACGGTACGAGATACAGGTAGGGTCCCGGGGACCTTCTGTCGCTCGGGAGGCTTGATCTTCTCGACCCGCTCTTTCAGCTTTGCTAGGTCCCAGAGTTCGACTCCCAGTTTTCGAGCCATGAACTCCGCGTCTCCCGTGAAGCCTTTGGGAGAGACATAGATCCCGCTTTCCAGTCCAGCGCTTCTGAGTCGGTTCACGAAGCCTTCGACCTCGCGTCCGTTCACCTGGCGGTCTCCTTCCCAACATTCGAAGGCTACTTTCTGGGTCTGCTTGCCCGTCGTCCGGGATGCTATGATGTCTACAAAGTGGTCGCCGGAGTCGTCTGCTTGGACATTCTTCTCGACGTTGAAGCCTTCGATCCGGCACACGTCTGAGACCATGTCAAGTACGAAACTGTTCGAGTCTGAGTTCGTTTGGCTGGCCATAGGGATTCGGACGGCCTCGAAATCGACTGGGTCCAGGATTCCGAATAAGGCTAGTGTAACCCTCTGGCAATTCTCATGCGAAGAACATGTGGTACTATTTCGAATCTGTACGCCGTCGTTACTTCACAGGGAGGATAGGGAAAGACGTAAGCCGTGGATACGGAACTGTATCCGCTCAAGACCTTGGGTAGAGTGACCACCTGGCAAGATGGAACTAGGGCGTCAGTCAAGGGTATCTTGAAGGATCCGATAGTCTTGAGACTCCTCTCGAGGAGTAATCTGACGCGAGCTCAGTTTGAAACACTCATTATGGACCAACTAGGGCATGATATGGCTAACAAACAACTTACACGGGGCGAAATGGCGCAGTTGGTGCGTAATCAGAAGGGAATAAGCCGAGGCGCATTGAATAGGACGCTCAGGCAGGGGAGAGAGAATGTTTCAGAGGCAATTCACACGATCCTCCTTCTTGGATACGGTGGATTGATCGACAGTCCCGCTCTGGCACCGTTCGTCGAAGCTTCGGAGCTGCTGAAGAGTCAAATGGTCCAGTTTGAGGAGCTGGCAAAGGACAATCCGAAGCTGTACGGTGAGCGCGCAGTCGCAATCATCGAGGATCTGGAGGAGGCGTTCCAGGCGCTCTATGGGAAACGCGTGACGCGTGACGTCACGTAGCGTCGACCGCATCACGTCATATCACGGGTGACTGGAAAGTAGTAAACAGGAGAGGAGTGAATCGAGGCAGAGTTCCCTTCGTGATGCGTCACGCGGTGATGTCACCCAGTTGACGTCAAGGTGCAACACTGGAGTCACGGAGATATCACGGGTGATTTCGCTCCGAGAGACTCGAGACCTCTTGCATAGGTTAATGTTAAATCTCTATTCATCGTGATGTGATGTCACGTAGTCGTGCACGTGATGTCACAGTAATGCTTGGACTTCGCCGAAAGAACATGGAAGACCGGTTAGCTACTGAAAATGGTGATGTTGCAAGACTCTTCTTCGACTCATTTTCCAAGCGAGTCAGCATCGTCGAGGATGGTCTAAAGACTGTGTCGACCGAGATTAGCAGGCTGAAAATCTCCGTAGATCGAAGCCAGCTCTCAGATCTCGTCCTCCTCGAGCGACTTCAGAAGGCAGAAGGGCTCGTTAGAGAATCTCTCAATTGGACAAAAGAGGCAGCTGGAATTTGGCGCGAGCTGAGGGAAATGCCGGTGACGAAAGAGGAGCGCTCCGTCGTGACTAGTGAATCATCGGCAGGACCTCCTGGGGTTGACGCTGAAGAGGCTGGTCTCTCTCGGCGCGTTCTCGCTCCCATGCCAGAATTGGGGACCCTTCCATCGATCACTACTCCTACTGAATTGCAAGTCTTGACCATGCTGGCGAATGATGGACCCAAGTCAGCCCCCGAGATTGGTAGGGTAGTAGGCCGTTCGAGAGAACATACCGCTCGCTTGATGAAGAAGCTATACGAGGAGGGCTACATCCGAAGGGACCAGACGAGGATTCCGTTCAGATATTCCTTGGTGGAGAGGGTTAAACAGACTTTCAAGAAACAAGAGACTAGGGACGGAGCGAAAGAATCGGTCTCGATTCCTCAGTCTTGACCCTGTAACTGACGTTCCGGCCTGTCTCCGTTCTATCCAAGACGCCTCTTTCAACGAGCCGTACTAGGTACGTTGAGACGGTGCTAAGCAGGATCTTTTCCGTAAACGAGGTTTCGAAAGCCTTCTTCGCATCAGAAGCAGTAAACTCTCGTTGCTTCAAATCGGAAATGATCGTGCTCGCAAGCCTGTCGAACTTCCGGGGTGAGATGCTAAGGGCTGAAGCGGTCCCTCGCGGAGTCCCAGCCATCACCTCCACAAGATCGAGTAGTTTTCCCACCTTTTCGCGCGTGACTTGTCCATCGATGGTTATCGAGTGTCTAACGCCTTCATCGTCATAGAATTCTAGTTTGAATCGGCGTGGTCTCACGTTGCAGGCACTCGTCTCTGAGGAGGGAGTTTCACTGTTCGCTGTTCACATGTAGAAAAGTGCTTCCCCTCACGTAGATTGGTCCATAGTGAATCGATGTGCGCGTCGTATGGTGGGTTTCCAATGGTTCCAGTGGAAACAGAGGGGTGCTTGGGCTTGTTCACTAGTAGTGAAGCTGTTCTGTTCGCTTCTAGGGCGGTGGCGGGTTGTTAGGGTTGGACCCAGTGCCGGTGTCTGGAGCTTTCGGAAGGTTTTGTTGTGGAGGGGGAGGTGGTGTCGCGTAGAAGGATTGCATCTCTTTCTCTTTCCTTCGCTGGGCGCGTCGCCTGATCAGTCTGTAGGTCTCGATGACGGGCGTGATGAGTAGTGGGATCAGGAGCAGGAACGAGTACGGCTGGAAGTCAGTGAAGGTGCGCGAGAATTGGGTCAAGGGTCCCGATAGAGAGGTTACCTCAGTAGGGTCTGTATTGACGTTGTAGGAGATCTTTGTGCTGTTAGGTGCTGTCCAGAGAAAGTTGACGGTGGCGGGCGAGAGAACATACACTCCGCTACTTGTGGTGATAACAGTGTAGCTCATTGTCATACTGTTACCCGGTGTGAGTATCGAAGCTTGGAGCGTCTGGGCTCCACTGGGAGAAATCTGTAGAGTTTGAGCGTAGCTGGACGAGGTTTGGGGGTCGTTGAGGTTCAGGTTGGTGACTGTTACGTTGTCTAGGTTTTGGACCGTGACGACTATGATGTGAGTGGTTCCGACGGGTCCAATGTTGGGAGTACTGGTTTTCTGGATGACGATGTCCGGTGCGAAGGGATAGTTGAACCTCGCAACGAAGTCGGGTTGAGAGCTCGATGTTACGTTAAGGTAGTATGTTGATGTGGCGTTGTTGTAGAGGGGATTGGGAAACAGGGGACTGTACAGGATAGTTCCTGGCTGGAAACTCATGCTTACGATGGACGCGTTAGCGGCTGGGTCTCCCACGAGATTATTCTGGAAGCCCAGGAGAGTCTTGAGGTCTAGCTGGTGGACTCCTCCTTTGAAGAACTGTCGTGGAAATTGGACGTTCAGGTCGAAGCTGAAACCAGTGATTGAAACTCCGTTGACTGTGATCGGAACTATTCCAATTGCCGCGAAATATTTCAGATTCTGAATATTTGCAGGGCTGATGAGGCTTGAGAAGCTCTGGCTGGGAAGCAGAGCCATCAGCTTGGTTAGCGCGTCATAGTTGGAGAGTTCTGGGTTCGGCGCATAGATCGTTGCGGTGCCTTGTCCACCCATAGACAGAGAGAATATCGTAGTAAACTGTATTCCTAGTGCTTGGGAGAACTGGGCTTCGACTGCGGCCGACTCGGTAGCTGTGGTCTTTGGATCCCCTGAATAGACTGTGACAAGTGCGGGTTGTGATAGGATCTGAAGCATCTGATTTTGCTGTCCATTACCGAGGGCTTGTGAATCGTTGTTGTTTACGATGAAGGCTGCTACGTTAGCGCCGGCATAGTTGTTGTCTTGGACGAGGCCCTTGCTTGATAGATCAAGATTCGTGAGCTGGAGAGTTGTGTTTGGCGCTCCTAGCATGTCGAGGGCAACGTCTAGGCGTTGCTGGTACGGCCCTGGAACCGCGGCTTGGAATGGGGGAGATATGATCCCATAATGTGATACACCAAAAATGGGTAAGAGCATGAGTAGCACAATAGCCGTTTTCAGAACGGGCCGGTCAACGATGCTGCGGTTCTCTTTCAATCCGTGCTTTCCATGGATCAACACGAACACATACTTGACGAGGTCAATGCTGCCCTGCCAGATCAGGGACGCTGCGCGTCCGGAGATCGTGACTATTGCGAAGATTAGACCAGCATTCCGAACAAGGGTGAGCGTCACGCTCTGAATGAAAGCTGGATCCGCAGGGGATGAGGCTTGAAGAAAGAGGGGAAGGAGGTCACTCGCCACTGGACCCGTCGCTGCGGCGATCAATGAGAACCCCGGCGGTGGAGGAGGAATGTTTGAAAAGCCGCCCGACGTTACTCCCCGAAAAATTGAGAGCGCGGCTAACCCCATCGCTCCGAGAGTCGAGAGAAAGACTGCGAGACCCACCATGAATCCCCGTCCAACCTTGCCTCCCGCGATGATTCCTCCCAACAGTCCGGCGGTGATCCAGAGCTGGAAGACTGGTGGGTAGGTCAGAGGATTGGTGAAGATGAGATAGACTGCGACTATGAGCGTGTTGAAGTGGACGCCGAGGACTGGTGAGAGCCAGTCGCTGACTCCTCGCAGTCCCGTGGGTAGTTGCGTGTATCCGATGAATAGAACGAGGAGGTACGCTACTGCCCATCCGATGTATCGACCGAGGAAGATTCCCTCGCTGGGGTGAGGCAGGAGGTAGATAGTCTTCGGATCGTCAGGTCGCCGCTTGACCATCACATTTCCAACGCGCATGTAGAGATAGAAGTAGAGTACTCCAGGGACTACACCGGCGATGATAAAGCCTAGAATAGCTGCGGAGAGACTAACAGACCGTGCCTTCTCGTAGTCTCTTGACGCGATTCTTTCTCTTATCCGAGAACCCTTGCCTCCGACAATGGCGCATCCAACTGTGAGGACGACGAGTAAGATAGGGATAGGCTGGTATGCTAAGAGGCCAGGAAACCAGGTGGGTAGGGTGGCTATGATGATGGTCGAGGTCAGAATTCCTATTGCGCGACTGACCGAACTGCAGACGAGCGCAACAGTGGCTGCCTGACGAATCTCCGTGGGCGCCTCCTTCAGAGCCTGATAAGGCGGAACCTGGGCCACGCCGTGCCTCCTCTCAGAAACAGCCCTCTCGGAAACCGCGAAGAAAGGGATTCTGATACCCTAGTTACCGTGTCAGATGTTCAGAAGCAAATCGAAATATGAGAAGAGGAGGCCCACGCTACTCCGGTTAGGGGACAAGTGTCATCGCAGTTCAGTCCCGGAGAGATCAGTTCCATCATCATCGCCTGGCTGGTGCTCTCAGTCGCGATCACTTACCAGAACTTTGTGGGTCTCTTTACTGGAATAGGTAGCTTTGAGATAGTCATAGCCGGCTTTGTTGCCACCGCGACAGGATTCATCATCCACGAGATGGGGCACAAGTTCGTCGCAATAAGACGCGGCTATGTCGCCCACTTCCGTCTCTGGATGTGGGGACTATTACTGACCCTGTTCATTGTGGTATTTTCAGGAGGAGGTGTCGTCTTCGGTGCTCCAGGAGCAGTCTACATTGCTCCCGCGGCAATGGCATACTACGGCTACGATTCCGTCACTAGGCCACGCGATCCAGAACAGGAGAACATGGTAATTTCAGCAGCCGGACCCGGAATCAACCTAGCATTCGCCATAGCATTTCTATCATTGTTTCTAGCCGTACCAGCAGGATTCCTGTCTACGATCGCGATATTTGGTTTTGAACTAAATGTCGGGCTGGGAT
>VBAW01000040.1 GCA_005888635.1 Candidatus Bathyarchaeota archaeon
AATAGAGTTGATCTGTTCCCTCTTCGACAGCAACTCGTCGAGTGGAATGTCACCAACAACTGCTCTCAGCGTGGTGGTGGCGAGTCCTACCGAGGCGCCGGTGAAGTTCTGCACTTGAACAATGCTTGCCGAAGCGTCTACGACTTTGTAGTAGATGAGGAAATCGATGTCTACGGGTGCGTTGTCTTTGGTAATTGCAGTCTGGTGGGGCACCTCAAGATATCTCTCTCTCAGGTCGACCTTTACCAATCTGTTGATGACGGGCAGGATGAGGACTATTCCAGGGCCCTTTGAACCGGTCAGTCGACCGAGCCGGAATTGAACCACGCGCTCGTATTCCCGTACGATCTTGATAGAAGCAGCGAAGAGTGCGAGGAAAATGATTAGGAGAATGATTATGAAGA
>VBAW01000041.1 GCA_005888635.1 Candidatus Bathyarchaeota archaeon
CTTGGATATCCTTGACCCTGACTAGGGTGCCACTAGGCAAGTCTGATGAGCCGCTCACCGTGAAGTCTTCCGCGCCGATGTTTGCTGTGGCGACTTCGCCGGCTTTCAAGTCACTCGTCAGGCGACCGGTCTTCCCTATTATAGCCTTGGGATTTTGCGCCGGCGGTCTGTGCATAAGCGTCTCGCGGACTCGGTAGAGGTAGATGCTTCCTAGGACTCCCCCGCCTCCGACAATTCCGAGTATTGTGTATGTGAGAACGCTGATCTGGATGAATGTGCCTGATCCTGACGGAGCCGATGCCGGCGCTGGCGTTGATGAGGGTAGGCTGAAGATGAGGAGGAAGCCGACGATGAAGATTATGACGCCGGCGATCGCGCTGACGCCATGATGCGTTTTGAGTTCTAGGAAGATGAAGATGGCTCCTATCATCATGAGTACTATCGAGACTATAGGAGCTCCGAATACTCCCAGCCCTAGGAGGGCGAGGGCGATCGCGGAGGCTCCTACAACCGTAAAAATGATGGTTGGATGGTAAAGGTCGGCAAGTATGGCGAAGACCCCTGCTAAGAACAGTATGCTGTCAAGGTTCGGATCGCTAATGACCGAAAGGAAGATTGATCTGGTTCCAGCGGTATGGATCGGGGCGTCGCCCGCGTGTAGCGTGGTGAGGGCTTGCTGTGTGTTGTTTGCAGGCAGGACCGCATTGATAACGTTTTGTTGATATGCTGAACAGGATGTTGCCGTTCCGCAGTCATACGATACGCCCTTGGTAACCATGAGGGCTGTAGCGTTATAGTTTCGATTGTTGTGCTTCGTCAGTGTTACCATATATTGCGTGAATGCACTGATATCTTTCGTTAGGGTAGTATTTTCTTCGCCAGTCGGGATACCGCTCACTATTGGTGTGGCGGACCCGATTACAGTCCCGGGGATCATAACGATGAACTTTGATGATTCCGCGATGTATGCTCCCGCGCTGAATGCATGGGCGCTGCTGGGAGCAATCAGAGTGGTGAAATTGTTGTTGCCGCTGTATTCATAGTCGGAGATTGCGCTGATGATGTTTTCCATGTTGGCTCCGCTCCCACCGTTAGTGTTGAGAATGAGGATGAAGTTGTGAATTCCCGCGGAGGTAGCCTCGTTGATTGAGGAGACCACGAAATCTTCAGCTCCGGGATCAATATTCTGGTCCAGCGAGGCTACGTATACGTTAGATTGAGCGTGAGCCTTCTGTGGGAGCGAGGCCTGAATTGTAAGGAACACGAATGCGAGGAGAAGGAATAGTGTGATTCTATGTCTAGTGATCTTCACCATTCAGTGAGTCCACTACTCTATACTCTGAAACGCTTCTGCTTAAGCCTAATCCCGGATTGACGATTCTTTATCTTCCCCTTATTGGGGCATTCTGAAGCAGATTGAGTACGGTGGGGCAGTTCGAGGCCTTCGACCTAGACCCTCGGCTGTTGCAAGGTATCAAGGATATGGGCTTCGACGAACTGTTCCCAATTCAAGCGGAAGCGATCGCGCCCATTCTCAAGGGGCGGGACTTGATCGGGCAGGCGCACACCGGGAGCGGTAAGACGCTCGCTTACGCGGTTCCTATGCTTCAGAACATTAGGCCTGAGGCTAATGGAATACAAGGTCTGGTCCTTGCTCCGACCCGTGAGCTCGCCGAGCAAGTTGCTGGGGAGTTCGCGAAACTAGCCCGGCATCTTAGGATTCGGGCAGTCCCGGTTTATGGAGGTCAGAGCATAAACCTCCAGATAGACCGGTTGCAAGATCCGAGAGCCAAGATCATCGTCGCCACTCCTGGGAGACTGACGGACCATATGGAAAGGAGAACCGTTAGGCTCGAAAATGTGAAGTTTGTCGTTCTGGATGAGGCGGATCGAATGCTGGACATGGGTTTCATCGACGACATCAACTACATACTGAATCAGGTCCCGAAGAACCATCAGACGGCTCTGTTCTCCGCCACTATGCCAGAAGAGATTGTCCGACTCAGCCATCGGTATCTTCGCAACCCTCTCACGATATTCATTGACAGCGATGAGCTGTCGGTTGACACCGTTGACCAGAAAATTGTCCAGGTTGACGAGGATGATAAGTTCAGAGTATTATGCAGTTTTCTAGAAAAGGACCTGATTAGTAGAGGCCTTGTGTTCTGCGCTACTAAGATTCGATGCGACAGGCTTGCTCAAGCACTGCACGCTAACCGTTATGATGCGATGGCGATCCATGGCGACCTTTCTCAACGGCAGCGAGACATGGCCATTCAGGCTTTCCGGACGGGCAAGACGGGTCTCTTGATTGCCACGGATGTAGCGGCGCGGGGTCTGGATATTCCGAAGGTAAGTCACGTCATCAATTATGATATGCCAGAAGAGCCTGGGATGTATTTTCACAGGATCGGCAGGACTGCGCGGGCGGGAAGAAGAGGCATCGCTATCTCTTTTCTCA
>VBAW01000096.1 GCA_005888635.1 Candidatus Bathyarchaeota archaeon
GGAACGTTTATTGTTGTTCTGACGGTGAAGGATAATGGGTCTCCTCAGCAAACGGCCAGTTCCCAACAATCCGTCACCGTTGCGAATCCGCCCCCGCCGGCTATGACAGCTAGTTTCACCTTCACCCCTGCGAACCCACAGGTTGGACAAACAGTCTCCTTCACGGGCTCCGCGTCTAGTGGAACACAGCCCTACACGTATTCCTGGGCCTTTGGCGACTCTGGAACGGGTTCAGGAAGTTCCGTCACCCACACGTACCAAGCTGCTGGCAGCTACAATGTCGTCCTCACAATCACCGATGCCTCTGGACAGAAAGCGAGCTCAACTCAAACGGTTAATGTCTCTAACCCACCGCCCCCAACGCTGACCGCCAGTTTCACCTACAACCCGTCCTCACCATTGGTGGGACAACAGGTAACGTTCAGCGCCTCTGCAAGCGGTGGAACTGCACCTTACTCGTTCAGTTGGAACTTTGGGGATGGAATGACTGGGACGGGATCGTCTACAACCCACACCTACTCGTCCCCTGGCACATTCAACGTCGCTCTGACCGTGAAGGACAGCGGGTCGCCCCAACAAACAGCGAACTCTCAAAAAACCGTCACAGTTACAAGTCAGCCGCTGCCTCTGACCGTCAGCTTCGCCTTCAACCCGCCCTCGCCGGAAGCAGGGCAACAAGTAACATTTACCGCGTCAGCTAGTGGTGGAACATCCCCGTATACCTTCAGCTGGAATTTCGGGGACGCGGGTACAGCCACGGTCAATCCCGCAACGCATACGTACTCATCATCGGGATCGTTCGTTGTTACCGTCACGGCAAAAGATGCCACCGGTGCGTCCGCATCCTCAAGCCAAACAGTAACCGTCGCTGCCGCATTGGGTGTTAGTTTCACAATTAGCCCCGCTTCACCGGAGGCTAATCTCGTCGAGTCCTTCACGGCCACCACGACGGGCGGGGTCGGCCCTGACAGCTTCCGCTGGGACTTCGGCGATGGGGGAGCATCCACGGCCAACCCTGCGTCGCACACCTACACCACATCTGGCTCGTTCACTGTCGTAGTCACAGTAACCGATTCTAACGGAGCGAAGGCCACATCAAGCCAGACCATCAATCTTGCCAGTGCCCTGACGGTAAGTTTCACCGCGAAACCGTCCTCTCCAACGGTGAACCAGGCTGTGACATTTACAGCGACAACTTCTGGCGGGGTTGGGAGTGTGCGTTACAGTTGGAGCTTTGGTGACGGTAGCGCATCAACTACCAACCCGGCGAGCCACGCCTACTCGACTTCGGGTTCGTTCAAAGTAACTGTGACAGCCACTGACGCCAATGGAGCGAAGGCAATGTCAAGTCAGACGATCACAGTAGCGGCGATACTAGGTGCCCGCTTCACATACTCACCTTCTTCGCCTCAAGTGGGCCAGCAGGTAACGTTGACCGGATCGGTCAGTGGTGGAACCGCACCGTATACGTTCAGTTGGGCTTTCGGAGACGGGTCTACTGGATCCGGACAATCTACGACCCACACCTATTCATCGCCAGGAACCTTTACCGTGACCTTGACGGTCAAGGACAGTAGCTCATCCCAACAGACGGCTACCTCGCAACAGTCAGCCACCGTCACCAGTCCCCCTCCACTGACAGCTAGGTTCAGCTTTACACCTTCCACGCCGCAGACCGGGCAACAGATCACCTTCACAGCCTCTGCAAGCGGTGGAACAACTCCCTATTCTTACAGTTGGATGTTCGGGGACGGCTCGACTGGTACGGGTTCTACTGTAACACATGCCTATGACTCAGCGGGAACGTTTACTGTTGTCCTGACGGTGAAGGATAGCGGGTCGCCGCAACAGACTGTGACCTCTCAACAGTCCGTGACTGTCACCAGCCCGCCTCCGCCGCCCCTGTCAGCTAGCTTCACTTTCAAACCCTCCTCACCTGACGCGGGACAAGCCGTCTCATTCACTGGCTCCGCGTCCGGAGGAGTTTCGCCCTACAGTTATTCCTGGAGTTTTGGAGACGGCGGAACCGCATCAGGAAGCCTAGTCAGCCACACGTTCCAGTCGGCAGGAACCTACACGGTCATACTGACAATCAAAGACTCTGCTGGTCAGATTGCGAAATCTTCCCAGACGATAACCGTAAACGCTCGCCCGTCCGCAAGCATCTCCTACTCTCCCTCAAACCCATTACCCCTCCTGCCTGTGACATTCACCGGTAGTGCGACCGGTGGAACTCAGCCCTACAGCTACAGCTGGGACTTTGGCGACGGCACAACAGCTAGCGGCCAGACTGTCAGCCACTCATATCTGCTGCCAGGCTCATACGTTGTGACACTGACGATCACCGATGCCAATGGCCAGACATCCACAACTTCCCGGACAATAATCGTCCTAACAAACCTCCTCTAGAGAGGTGAACGGATCCAATCCTAGCAGCCCGATAACAAATATTCTGCATGCGCCAGCGGGCCTAAGTTATGACATGCAGCCGCGACATCCGACTTCAATCTCCTTGCAAAGTGCAGCCGACGACACAACCAGAACCTTCGAGGTTCTTGAATCTACGAAGTAGATGCTAGCATGGTGGGCCCGCCCGGATTCAACCTTTTGGGGGAGTGGGCCTGAAGAGTTGAGGGTTGCTACCCTT
>VBAW01000118.1 GCA_005888635.1 Candidatus Bathyarchaeota archaeon
ATTCTTGAACTAGATTCCGAATTGGCCGCGTACCAGACTATCATAGCTGAGGCGATAATGGAGGTTCATCCGAATGTGCGGTCGGTGTTCGCAAAGAGTGGAGAGGTCTCTGGAGCTGAGAGAATCAGGCCTCTCCGTTACATTGCGGGAGAGAATAGAACTCGTACAATTCACAAAGAGTATGGGTGTCTATTCGAAGTAGATCTGTCGAAAGCCTTCTTTTCGCCGCGACTCTCCACCGAGCATCAGAGGGTTGCGCAGGTGGTCGAGAAGGGTGAACGAGTTGTAGACATGTTTGCTGGAGTTGGACCCTTCTCGATCTTGATCGCGAAAAGGCTTGGCGATGTCCGGGTCGAGGCGATCGACGCTAATCCGCAAGCGGTGGAACTACTCCAAGAAAACGTGCGAGCAAACAAGGTCGAATCGAAGGTCCACGCCCATCTCGGGGATGCACGGAAGGTCATCCGAAAAGGGCTTACCCAAGGCGCGAGTCGTGTGATAATGAATCATCCATCCGGGTCAAAGGATTTCATCAAAGAGGCATGTGACGCTCTCCAATCTTCGGGCGGCGTTATCCACTACTACACTTTCGCGGGAGAGAATTGGGAAGCAGACTCTCGACATGAGGTCGAACACGAGGTCCAAGCGTCCGGCTACGTTGCGGAACGAGTCTTAGGGATTCACAGAGTTCGTGAAGTGGCTCCTATGAGATGGCAAGTCGCGGTTGACCTCAAAGTCGTCACCCGTCAATAGCAGAGATTTCAACCGTCACCCTACTAGTCGAGTCTTGAAGCAATCGGACCATGTCTCGAGGGATATCCATCGAGGATTTGTCCGCATAGATCATCAGAGTTCGATCAGAAATGAAGCCGCTCTTTCTGACGACCAAGTCCGTCTCGTGCGAGAAGGTTAGTCGAGGGTCTCCTTTGCCCACCACTGTGAATTCGAACCGCCCAACTTGAAGCCGGAGTCGGCCCCGCCCGCTCGAACTCGAGAGAACTCTCTTCAAATCCACTGGTAGGTTTCGAACTGCGCTGGAGGATTTCACCGCGACAACGCAGTCTCCTCGACGAGTCAGTTCATCGCTCGTCGTTATCTCTAGCGTGGTCGGGTGCGTCGAGAGGATGGCAGGATGACCGTACGCGTGAAAGATCGAATGAAAGACCCTGAAGAGGAGTGCACATTTCATGCTAAATATCCTTCAAGACTAGAAAGTTAGCGGAGGCGATAGCTAGGTCATTCGACTTCGCTAGCGAAAGGGAGAGAATGGTACAGAGACTAATCAGCGAAGGACTACTCCGATCTCCCGAAGTGATCGCAGCACTAACGAAGGTTCCACGGGAACTGTTCGTCTCGGACGAGCTTCGCCCTTACGCCTACAACGATACTCCCCTGCCAACTGATCGTGGGCAGACCATCAGTGCGCCACACGGCAAGCATAGCCGGGCGATACATGGTGGCCATAATGAACGAAGCACTGGAACTGAGGATCGGCAACAAAGTCCTAGAGGTGGGTGGCGGTAGCGGCTACCACGCAGCCACAATTGCAGAGCAGATCGGGCCCCAGGGTCGCGTCTACACCATAGAACTAGTCCTTGATCTAGTCAAGGCTGCACGGTCCAATCTAGAGAAAGCTGGCTATTCTGACCGGGTAACGCTGGTGCAGGGTGACGGCTCTCTAGGCTACCCAGCTCGAGCCCCCTACGACAGCATAGTCGTTACTGCAGCAGCGCCCAAGATCCCGCAACCTTTGTTAGGCCAACTAGTACCCGGAGGAATTCTAGTGATCCCAGTTGGTGGCCGCCTCTTTCCCCAAGAGCTCGTAAGAGTCCGGAAAGATGAGAAGGGACGTATTGAACGGGCCTCTATGGGAGGGGTCGCCTTCGTCCCGTTGATCGGCAAGGAAGGATTCGACGGATAGGAATCCGACCATCGATTCTGGTTTTTATTATCCTATGTTTCAGATTATTGTATAGACTAAGTAACGTGGGCAGCTTATCTTGCCAGCAATTCTTCGGGTTTTGATGTAAGACGACTGTCATGTAGATTATAGATTGGCGTTACAGGGCTTTTGACAACCGAGGCCGGCCGTTGTTGTGGCCCTCAAGGACTCGTGGCAGAGGCGGTGCATCAACTACGGATTGTCAATATGGTAGAATATCACATCAGCTCCCTCGTATGAGGCTGCTCTATGGTCGGAAGCAGAGGACTCGTGGAATCGCCGATGTGAGTGTTGCTGTCGCATTAGTCGGAGCTATGATCGAGCTGATATTCGCACCTGTAGCTGTTGTGGTGGTGATTGTGGTGTCTGTCGCTGTGACCACTGGATCTGATGTGCCCATGATGTGGCAGTGGGGAATATTCCCGTTGGCGTCCAGCTTCAACACGAAAGCGTCGGTGGTGTCAGAGACTCGGGGGTTGGTCTGGAGATATCCTGATACTATGAAACCACCATCAGAGGTCTGTTGGATCGAGCCGAACGCGTCGTAACCGGATCCCCCGAAGGTTCTCTGCCACTGTGGACTACCCTGAGCGTCTATCTTGAGAACCCATCCATCATTGAGCCCCTGCCCGAAACCGCTAGTATACCCTGCGAGTACGAAGCCTCCATCCTGGGTTTTGCTAATTGACCCTAGCACACTGAAGGCTCCCTGCGATCTCCCACCGTACGCCTTCTGCCACACGATGTTTCCCGAACCGTCTAGCTTGAAGACCCAGCCATCGGTGAAACCCCCGCCGAAAGACCCGCTATAACCCGCGACAATGTATCCTCCGTCAGTGGTCTGCTCTACCGAGTAGGCTTCATCATTCTCAGATCCTCCGTACGTCTTCTGCCACACCACGGTTCCTGTCGTGTCCAGCTTCATGATCCATGCGTCAAGACCACCGGCACCATCGATTCCGTTATTTCCCGCCACTATGTAGCCACCATCCGAGGTCTGCTTGACAGAATAGGCGTACCCTCGTCCGAAGCTCTTCGTCCAGATCGCATTCCCCATGCCGTCCATTTTCGAGATCGTATATGCTCCACCCGAGACTACGAGCCCTCCATCTTCAGTCAGTCGAAGAGAAGATGCTTCTCTAACCTTTTCCTGCCAAAGTAGGCTTCCGTTTGAGTCCAGCCGGAATATCCACGAGCCTGCTGGAGGACCGAAGGAATCGGTGTGCCCAGCGACGACTACATATCCCCCATCCGCTGTCTGCTGAATAGCGCTGGCTAGGTCTGCTCCCCGCCCACCATAGGCTTTCTGCCATTCCACTCGTCCAAGATCATCCAACTTGAGAATCCAGGCGTCTGCTCCCACTCCGAACGAAGTTGTGTAGCCCGCTACTACATAGCCGCCGTCTGAGGTCTGAATTGCAGTGCTTGCTTGATCGAACCCGGGACCACCGAGAATCCTGGCCCAGCTCGTAGACTGAGTGGGAAGACCTGCTCCGTTAGACAAGAAACTCGGTGAGACCGCGAGGAGAATGGTCATGGTGAGTGCAACGCTTCTAGCGACTCTGTCCATGTTCATGGAGAACAAGTTATGTCTATGGAAGCTGTGGGCTTCTATTAAGCATACAGCCTGTTGGCGAGTATTCTGGTACACCGACGAGTGATAATTTCCCAGTGCGGATAGCAGGCAGTGTAAAATTTGATTGCCTAGTTTCGTGCACGGTTTCTAGATCGTAGCAGGACCCGCTCAACCGCCTGATGAGCGAAAGAGGTTTCGAACGGTTAAATATTCAAGACTTCAGGGAATGCGAGAATATTATGAGAAATCGACTAGCGTTGCTTCTCGTTCTACTAGCTATTGTTGCAGTCCCATACTATTCCCCGCCAAAGGCACACGCTCAGACAACATTCTCTTTCGGAGTGGCGGGCGACTACGGCTACACCTCCAACAACAATGCTGCGCAGACCCTCTTCACCAAGATGGGTCAGAGCGGGTTAGACTTTGCAATTGCGCTAGGCGATCTCTCCTATGGAGAGACCTCGCCGCAAACATGGTGCGGCTCTTTCAAGGGAAACGTCAATAATCTGGAAATCATGACTGGTAACCATGATAGTGGGGAAACCAGCAATCCTAATCCTGGGGACAACCTCAACTTCTTCGACACGCCCAGCACACTTGTAAATCCTGGGCGTCAGCGCTACTGCCACTTCACTCTTCCAGGAGGATCTGCAATAACTGGGTTGGAGGGGATGGAATACTATTTTGACTATCCTGCCGCGGGTCCACTCGTTCGGATTATTTCCATTTCAACAGGCATCACTTTCCAGGGCCCGGTACTAAACAATAGTCAAAGTAATCCAACACGTTTAGGAGCTTCGGGGTGTTCTCAGGGTCCTGGCTGCTATGATGTATGGTCTGGACTTCGGTGGAGCTATCTTAACGATCCCAACAACGTTAATCAGGATCTTGACCACTATAATTGGGTGAGCAGTGCGATAGACGGTGCGAGGACGGCGAACATTCCCTTTGTGTTCTTGACTATGCACAAGAACTGTCTGACAACAGGCGGCGGAAGTAGCAGTCATATCACTTGTGAGTCAGCATCTGACATCATGAATCTTGCCATAAGCAAGAAGGTTGACCTGTACGTTACGGGGCATGAACACAACTATGAGCGTAGCAAGCAGCTGGCCTTCAACGGTTCCACCTGCACGGCCATCCAGTCCGGCACATACAATTCTGCTTGTGTCGTGAGCGCTACAAGCCCCTTCGTCAAAGGAGCTGGCACGATAATTCTAACCGTTGGAAATGGGGGTGAGGGGATGAGTAGTTACGGGTGTAACACCGGCGGGAACAACCAGTGGTCGATACCCCTGTACTTTCTTCAATGCTAGAGCGCTAGTTTTGGATTTGTGAAGTTCAGTGTCACCGGCTCCAGCCTGAGTGCCTCCTTTGTTGCCTCGTCAGGTAGCTACTCGGACAGTTTCAGTATTGCAGACTTTACCATCGCCTCGGTTACATCAATCTCCTTCCACAAGAATTGTATTCTTCAGGATACTCTGACGGCGACGGCGCTGAACGGTTTCACTTCGGACATAACTCTCTCGTACACCGACCCGAGTGGTCGCGTGTCTCTGATCTTTAGCCCTAACCCGGTGAATCCTCAAGGCACGTTTGCTGAGAGTACGATGACCTACCATGGGAATCCTGAAGGTACTTATGTGATAACTGTCATTGGAACAAGCGGCGTCATAGTACACAGTTACCTAGTAACGGTAACGATCACGCCACCGGGCGTCTGTCCGATACTACCCCCATAGCCCTCCACGGCGAGTCTTTCCTTCTCAAAATGGGGCGGGCCGGATAAGGCTAAGCGTAGTCGATTATCCTAAAATGTCGAGATGGCACGACGGGTACGATGCCTACCACGGCCTTGAGTCAAAGATTCATGAGGCTGAGAGAGAACCTCTCATCCAATCCTCGATCAAGCACGGGTGAGAGAGTGGATGCAGTTGTAGCCATTCTTCTCTACCAAGACTCTGCCGATGAACTCAGTACGCTCCTAATTCACCGCATGGAGAGGAGTAGGGATCCGTGGTCTGGCCAGATTGGTCTCCCAGGCGGCAGGATTGAGAAGTTTGATGGTTCTACGCAGGAAGCGTTGGAAAGAGAGGTCCGCGAGGAGGTCGGACTCGAATTAAGCAAAGAAGGAGAGCAGTTAGGGGTCTTGAGTGTAGGTCATCCCGGGAGGCGTGTCGAAATGAGAGTTCAGCCATGGGTTTACGGCCTCCAACGTCGACCTAGCGTGACGACTGGACCAGAAGTTCAACAAGCGTTCTGGGTGTCCTTGTCGGAGCTCCCTTCACTTAGGGAGATCTCCGAGGTCGAGATCAGAGGAACGCGAATGTCGGTTGAAGCGTTTCTCGTAGACGGAAGAGTCGTCTGGGGGTTCACGTACAGAGTTCTGAACGAACTATTGGCTGTTCCCGGGGTAATTACTTAGATAGACTTGCCATAGGGAGAAGCAATGGGCCTGCCGCGGGCGTTCTTTCTTTCCGAACGTAACCCTTCAGGTCTAATGTGACGGTCATGAAACCCAACTGCTTGAGTGTTCGGTCAACTTGGTCCATCACAGCTTCATCAAAGAAAAGTTTCCTCTCCTCGGGGGCAACCTGGATTCTAGCAGAAGAATTGCTGTAGCGCACCCGCAGATTCCTTACACCTGTCAATTCCTTGATGCGTAGCTCCGCCTGACCAATCATTCCAAGCTTGTTGGCGGTGACTTCTTCGCCATGAGTGATTCGGGAGGATAAACAGGGCATTGCCGGCTTATCCCAGATTGAGAGCCCTAGTAACCGAGCGGTCTCTCGAACGTCTGCTTTTGAGAAAGATGCTATCAGCAATGGGCTCTTCACACCCGCTTCCTGAGCGGCTATGAATCCGGGACGATCATCACTCAGATCGTCGATTTGTGTCCCGTCAAGAATCGCTTCAAGTCCTAAACCGTCTGCGAGGCTCCGTAGTTCACGGTACAGAGTATCTTTGCAATGGTAACATCGGTCGGCGCGATTCGACGTGTACTCGGGATTCTGAAGTTCGTCGGTCTGTACAACCAAGTGCTTGATTCCGATTGCCTTCGCAGTCTCCTTAGCTATTTCCAGTTCGTGGGGAGGGAGCGATTCAGAGACTCCGGTTACTGCGACAGCATGGTCGCCGAGCGCTTTGTGGGCAAGGAGAGCAACGAGCGAGCTGTCGACACCCGCTGATAACGCCACCACTGCTCCCTTGCTCAGTCGAATCTGTGAAATGGCCGCGTCGAATTTCTGCTGAAGCCCCGGCGGAAGTGATTCTTCCAAGTTCAGAGGAAGATGACGGCACATTGTAATTTAAACTGTCCATCTGAAACTTTCTCTATGGCCACTCGGGACGACTTGGCGAGATTCGACGCCGGGTTCAAAGGATTGACAAACCGAACAAGTCTGCTCGCCATCAAGAGGGTGGCCCGCATTGCCCACTTGGACGTAGGGCGAGAAACAAGGAAGGGACTGCCCGAAATAATTCTCGCTGAAGGGAAAGCTCCCCAAGAAGTCGCCGAAATCGTCGAAGCGATGGTGAAGAGGACCGGCAGGGCAATTGTTAGTCGAGCAACGAGGAAACACTTGCGCCCAATTCGCGCTAAGCGAATTCCAAAATCGAGCATTCAATTCTTTGAAAGATCAGGCATTATTCTAGCTAAGTTCAAGTCTTACCGGGTTAAGCAGACAGGAGGTAGAGTCGGCCTGCTTACGGCCGGTACCTCGGACATCCCAGTCGCAGAAGAAGCCCAAATGATAGCTGAGGAATTGGGCTGCAAGACCCGGGTCTACTACGATGTTGGTGTCGCGGGATTGCACAGGCTCTTCAAACCACTCTCCGAACTGCTCAAGTGGGACTCAGACGTAATTCTCGTTGTCGCGGGAAGGGAAGGCGCTCTCCCGACCGTGGTCGCGGGACTCGTTGACGTCCCCGTCATTGGTGTTCCTACTTCCCGAAGCTATGGGTTTGGGGACAGGGGCATCGCAGCCCTAGCGGCGATGCTACAGTCCTGTTCTCTAGGAATAGCGGTCGTGAACATAGATGGTGGTGTTGGAGCAGGGTCCGTCGGGGCTCTAATTGCCAATAGAGTAGCAAAATACCGGGCGGGACGATCGTGAGGTAGGTTAGGTTGGGTGTCGATCTTGGAGATCTCGTCCCACACCGAAAGATAACGCTCGATGAACTATCAGGCAAGACTTTCGCTGTGGACGCCTACAATGCACTATACCAGTTCTTGGCGATAATACGGGGCCCGACGGGCGTTCCTTTGATGGACAGGCAGGGCCGTGTGACGAGCCATCTCAGCGGTCTTCTCTACCGGACAACGAATCTTGCAGAGCGTCGAATACGTCTCGTCTATGTTTTCGACGGGGTACCTCCAGCTCTGAAGGAGACAGAGATCAAACGGCGAAGGGCGGTGAAGGAAGAGGCCACGGTAAAGTATGAAGCAGCAATCTCTAGGGGTGAGGTTGAAGAGGCGAAGAAATACGCGCAGGCTACCGCTAGTCTGAAGGACATGATGGTTGAGGATGCTCATCGACTTCTCGAATATCTTGGAGTTCCATACGTGCAGGCGCCTTCCGAAGGAGAGGCGCAGGCGGCGTACATGGCGGCTCGCGGTGACGTCTGGGCCGCCGTTAGTCAAGACTATGACTCGTTATTGTTTGGCGCAACTAGGCTAGTCAGGAACCTGGCGATAAGCGGAAGGAGGAAGTTGCCGATGAGAGAGGCATATGTGCAGGTCGACCCTGAGATCATTGAGCTAACGGCGACCTTGGAATCGCTCGGTCTAACGAGAGAACAATTGACAGATCTCGGAATCCTGATAGGTACCGATTTCAATCCCGACGGGTTCAAGGGAATCGGTCCAAAAACAGCCCTCAAGCTGCTACGCGAGAGTGGCAATATTGAGAATATAGCCCAAAAGAATCCGAATGTGCAGCCGCCAACAAATCTGAATCGAATCAGACAAATCTTCCTCAAACCCGAAGTCACTTCGCATTACACTCTTCATTGGAGGGAGCCTCGAACAGAGGAGCTTGTCAGATTCCTCTGCGGAGAGAGGGACTTTAACGAGGAAAGAGTGAGGACCTCAGTAGAGAGAGCGAAGAGTGCTATAGCAAAGGACTCGGGAAAACAAACCCTCGAATCATTCTTTCAAGCATAACTGACAGCTCAAAGTTGCCGAAATGAACTAAGTTGGCTCGCGGAAAAATCGTTCTAGCGACCGGAGCGTTCGATCTTCTCCACCTTGGACACGTCAGGTTCTTGGAATCCTCCAAGAGAAAGGGTGGCCAGGGAGCCAAGCTGATTGTGGTGGTTGCCCGGGATAAGACAGTTCTGAATCGGAAAGGACGAAGTCCGATCTTGCCCGAAGATCAGAGAAGGCAACTTGTCGGCTCCTTGCGAGTGGTTGACAAGGCGATCTTAGGCCACACGCATCTTGATCTGTTGGGCATATTGCGGGAAGTAAGACCGGACATCATATCTGTCGGCTATGATCAAAAGCAGATCAAGGCTTCGGTCGAGAAGCTTCTAAGAGTGGAGCGTCTCCCTATTCGGGTTGTCCAGATTCCAAAGTTCGGACCTAGTGGACTCAACAGCAGTACTGGGATCAAGCAGAGGGTCGCAAAACGCTGGGCAACTCGGACTAAGCCCCGAAGATCACCCTGATGTTGACAGAGTCGCCGTCCTTCAAGTTGAAACGGGTCCTCAGCTTCTCGGGCGAGATGACTTCTATGACATCTTCTCCATAGTGAGCTCTAACCGGAACGATCACTGCCCCCTGAACTTCTCCGTTAATGATAACTCGATAACCTTTCACTGCCCCATAGGTACGTGTCTTGTTCGCAAATCCTTCTATTTCGACGAAGGGATTACTGTCAAGTTCCCGTCGCGCACCCAAGTCCTCTTTTCTCACTCTGAGGTTCAGCGTTCCAGGGAATGGGTCGAATCCTAGTTTTGACCTAAACTGCTTCCTGTACCCTTCGAGGCCCATGTAGTAGGCACCTTCGGAGAGACCGGAGAAGACGACCGCGTTAATCTCGACCTCAGCCTTCGGAGCCTCGAAAACCGATCTTAACACTCGGTACATCTGGGTCAGACTGTCGAGACCCTCCTTTGTTATCCTGACTGTCTGGCTTCTTCCCTCGGCCGATTTGGTGAGAAGACCTAGCCGCTCCATTTCTATGAGTCTACGAGAGGCAGTCTGCTGCGATACGCCAATGCTCTTTGCGACGAGGTTCGTGCTGTAGGGCACATTCTGCTGATAGGCTCCCATCTCGGCAAGCTTGTAAAGGGCGAGGAGATGCGAAGGCTTCAGTCTGAACCGCCCTGTTTCGCGCGGTTCGATTCGAGGTGGGCTTGTCTCACTGGAGAAGGATGCCCATTCACAAGGGATTTCTCAACTAGGTCGGAAGCGGTTTCAAGGGAGATTCTGTGGCCGACGCTCACGTAGAATTTTCGATTCTGAGCTGTCAGGATTCTCCCGATTACCTCCCCCTCAGGGTCCAGAATCTTGCTATCATCTGATTTTCCATATAGCCGGGACTTTGCTACTCCGATTGTGGGCCTGTCCAATGCCAGTCCGACATGACAGGCCAAGCCGAATCTTCGGGGATGCGCGACTCCTTGTCCATCAATAAGGAACACGTCGGGCTTTTGTCGGATCTTTTCCGCGATCTTTACGAGCAGGGGGCCTTCTCGGAACCCGAGAAAACCAGGAACATACTTGTTCGACACAGCGTTCACGATCGTCACGGTCTCAGCAATCTCCTTGTTCACCGCGTCCCAGACGGAAGCAGAGACAAAGGCAGTGTCACCCTCGTATGCTGCGTCCATTCCACACATGTATCGAGGCTTGAAGCCCGGATCGTCAATGCATTTGACATGTGTTGACAGACCTCGCTGTAATGACGCCGCGTGAGCTGTGTCTACGAACTGGAATAGTTTTTCCGAGGTCAATTCTTCGAAGAGGCACTCAACCGCTTCTCCAACCTGTCCAGCGACTGTTCAAGAGCGAAGCGTCTTACCTCGGTGACCACATCGCCTCGAGTGGATTCAATGATTCGCCGGTCAGCATCCATCTTGACCCTAAATGTAGGGATGATCGATGTGTGTTCGAGAGTCTGAAGATCATCGTAAATGCCCTCCATCGCTCCCAGAAGCTTCTCCGCCTTTCTTACTTCGCCTCTTCGAAGGCAATTCAGAGCCATTCTCCGAAACTCGCCCACGGCATCTAGGAGTCCCAGAACATAGCTCCGATTGTCCGTCTTCAATTCTGAGATTGTAGGGATCCGCTCGCTCTGTGCGAAGGATCGGAGTGTCATAGCCTCCACATATTCCTGGAACGCTACGACCACCCCTGATGAGGTCTTGAATTCAGAGAAGTCGTTTGCGAGGATCTCTATCTTGCTCAGAGTCTGTTCAACCTTGCGGAGCGTGTTTGACGCGGCTTCCATATTTCCCCGATGAATCTCCAGGATCGACGATCCCGCGAGCCTTGTCGCAGTCCTCGACAAGCTCAATACTGCTTCGCGAGCCTCGTCATAATGAACAAGCTGCTTCTGAACCGAAGCGAGGTCTCTCTTACTCAACACGCGAGTTCAGCCTAGAGCCCACTGGGACGAATGACCCTATAACAGAATTTGCCTGCGAGTGTCGTGTTTAGGCGAACTTTTGGGATT
>VBAW01000094.1 GCA_005888635.1 Candidatus Bathyarchaeota archaeon
TGATGGAGCGGCAAACACGGCGGCGCCGAGCAGACCAAGGCTGACTAGTGCGATTCCTATGGGTAGGCTGCTGCTGTTTGAAGGATCGACAAGCTCGAGGTTTGTCTCTTCAAGCCGCATTTGGACAGAATAGGAATTGATGGATTCAAGCTGGACGGAGTAAATTAACCCAGAGGGCATTGTGATGATGGTGCCGTTGGCAGAAACTGACGCTGTCGTCGTTGCGTAGGTGGCTGTTGCAGCCACTTGATAGATTCTTCCTTGGAAGGACTGCCCGTTGAACGTGATTTGCGCGTTACCAGTGTTGACGATGCGGAGAGTGAGTGAGATCCCGTATGCATGATAGGACAGGGATTGATTGCTAATTCCTAACAGATATGGAAAGACTTCAGGAAATGAGCTCGTGTTTAGAGCTCTAGAGTAGGTGAAATTCCTCACGGTCGATAACAGGTTAGCTGTTACGAGCACGATCCCGTTCTGACCTGTAGGCTGAGCAGATTCGTTCAGCAAGAAACTTGCAAGAGTCGAGGTTTGATTGTTGAGGGTAATTCTGTATTCGACGTGCCCTTGAGTGGGTCCAATTGTAATGTTCGCGCCGTGTACTACTCCTACCAACAGCAATGTCGAAAACAGTAGCACAGCGTAACTTGGGATGCGCATTCGTCGCTATCTTCGCATCAATCAAAAATCTGTGACGCTCGATATAAGTGTGCCCAATTGATTGTCGGTTGCCAGCTCAACTGCGACATATTGACAGTGAAGCGCAAGGGAGAAATCTATTATCTATTCTCGAGAATATCTAGTTTGATTTTGGAATGCTAACAGGGAAACGTATCATCCTCCGGGCTCCGGAACGGGAGGATCTCAAATCATTTCACAAGTGGCAGAATGACGAGGAGATCATGACGCTTGCGCGATCCATGCCCGACCACGTGAAATCAATGGTGTCCATTGAGGCAGAGATGGAGAAGGATCTGAAGGGAGAAGACCCAGAAGTACGACGGTACATGATCCAGGAGAAATCCAGCGGGAAGGCCATAGGATGGTCTTCGATAAGATTCCACACTTGGGCTCGCAGATACCATCGGATTCAAAGAAGAAGGCCGACTGCAAGAACAAATTTTCTTCAACAACCAGTTTCATGACAGCGTTGTTCTCGGGCTATTGAAGAGCCAGTACGACAAGCGACGCAACAGCTGATGGAGTCCAGAGTCTGGGATGTATAACAGAGCTTGCCACTATTGAAATCTGGAACACCCTCCGCGTCTACTCGATCCTCACAAAATCACGACACCGCTTACGCCTTGAACTATCACGAATCTACGAAGCATTCCGAAATTAGCCTGCGAACATCCGGACACTATCTCGACTGGGCAAACAAGCCATCACAATTCAAGATCTACGAGGATCTAACTTCAATATCTCTTCCAAAGAATTTTCCTCAGCCGGAAGCAGAACCGCTAATGGCGATCTCCGGGCGGGCGGTTCAGACAGAACCGCTGAACCTTGGACTCGTAGAACTTGCCGAACTACTCTACTTCTCTGCTGGACTTACCAGAAAGTATCGGTTCGGGGCCGAGCTTCACTACATGCGCGCCGCATCGGCTACAGGCGCTCTCTATCCAATCGAATTGTATGTGGTCACTGGAAATGTCACGGGACTCGAAGCGGGGATCTACCATTTTGATCCTCTAGACTTTGAACTCTCACGAATAAGGAAGGGCGATTACAGAGCAGAACTGGCCTCTGTAAGCGACGACGGCATCGCCCTCGCTCCCGCGACTATGGCGTTCACATCATTAGCTTGGAAGAATGCTTGGAAGTACGAGGCCCGATCGTACAGACACTGGTTCTGGGACGGCGGAGTAATCGCCGCGAATCTCATAGCGTTGTCAGGGTCCATCGGCTCGCCGACAAGAATAGTCCAAGGCTTTGTAGATCAAACCGTCAACGAACTATTGGGCTTACAAGACGAGGAAGAGACAACGATCTGTCTCTCACCCGTAGGTCCAGAAGGACACCAGTCAACAGATCGCCAGCTGAAAAGAGTCGACCCTATTCTACCGAAGGTCCAGCCTCTCTCAGGAGAGGAGACGAAATACGCTGGTATCTGGGAGGCGCATCGAGCCTCTTTTCTCCACAGCAAGGAAGAGGTTGACAACTGGACCAAAGTACGCCTAGAGACCTTAAATTCGCAACGCACGGCCCACCCGAAGATTCCCGTACCGCCTCCAAAGATTGAGACTACAAGGTCTAGGAAGCTTGGAGAAGTTATTCTCCAACGAGGCTCTACTCGAAGGTTCGCCCGCTCACCCATCACACTCTCCCAGTTATCAACAGTGTTGAGAGCTTCGACCGGACCAATTCCACGCGACTATCTTCCAGAAAGCGGGAATCTGATCGAAACATACTTGATAGCCAATGCGGTCGAGGGACTCGCTCCCGGCTCATATTTCTACTCAGGAGAACAGAAATCTCTGGAGGAATTGAAACGGGGCGAGCTAAGACAAATGTCTGCGTACCTATGCCTCGGACAACCTCTCTTCGGAGATGCTAGCGTGGTGTTTTTCCTAATGACTAGGCTTCGAGATGTTCTTGGAGCGCTTGGCAATCGGGGATACCGCGCGGCTCAGCTTGAAGGTGGAATCGTGGCTGGAAGGATCTACCTGTCAGCCTACGCGCTTGGTCTAGGCGCTTCAGGCTCCACGTTCTATGATGACGCCGTAACCGAGTTCTTCTCACCTCATTCGAGGGAGAAGAGCACGATGATTGCGGTCGGACTCGGGGTTCCTGCGTACAAGGCGAGAACGGGAAGAGTATTGCCGCAGTTCACCTAAAGCTATTTTCTGATCCGGTTGATCGGCTTTTTCTGTTCTTGGCCCAGCAAAGGGAGAGCGGTGTGAAAATTGCACGTTTTGATTGACGACGTTCAGCTTTGGGATGGGACTGGTTCGCCTGCTCAGGCCAGAACGTCCGTAGAGATTCGCGATGGACGGATCCACTGGATAGGGCCTGCTTCACAGTGGCAAGGTAGCCGGCCTACCGTTCAAATCGTTGATGGAAGGGCGCGTACTTTGATCCCTGGGCTCATGGATTGCCACGTTCACTACAGTAGCCCAGGAGGGCCTGACTGGATCGCGCGATTTAGCGATCCTCTCCCTGAAATCTCGATTCGTGCAATCGAACTCGCCGAGGCCAGTTTACGAAGCGGCGTTACGACCGCAAGAGACGTGGGCGCACCTCAGGGGGTCAGCATAAGGCTAGTGCATATGGCACGGGCAGGCGAGATCAAAGCCCCAAACATTCATGCAGCCGGGACCTGGATAGCTCACCGCGGCACTTACGTTCCCTTCGCCAGACACTTTAACGAGGCTCACGAGCTACGAGATGCGATTCGGATGGAGATTGAGGCGGGCGCAGAGCTGATCAAGGTTGCGCTATCAGGCTGGAATGAAGGTGCCCGTCCCAAAGACGCGGCGGAGATTCCGTTCAGCGAGAAATTGCTCTCGGTAGCGGTTGAAGAGGCTCACATGGCTGGGTTCAAGATTGCATGCCACGCCAATGATCCAGCTAGCTGTCGAATAGCCGCTCATGCCGGTGTTGATTCACTTGAACACGGAATGTTTCTCGAGCAAGGCGATCTTGAAGCCATGGCGAACAACAAGACCTTCCTCGTGCCAACCATGTCAGTCTGGGATGCAATGCTCTACTATGCCCACGCGGTTGATTGGCCCGAGGCCCGTAAGAAACGGGCTGAAGATCTAAGACAGGGATCGCGCCTAGCAGTCATGGGCGCTGTCAGAGCAGGCGTGCAGGTAGCGCTGGGGACAGACGCCGGCGGCGGAGCCGCCCGTCATGGTCGAATCGCGAGAGAGGCTGAGTTGATGGTTGAATGCGGGCTGGAGCCACGCGACGCGCTAATAGCAGCAACCTCAAGCGCATCGAAGTTGATAGGAGAAGATGAACGCGGAACGATAGAGAAAGGAAAAATCGCGGACCTAGTCTTGTTGGACGCGGACCCCCTAGAGAATGTTAGCGCACTGAGATTGATCGCGGCCGTGTTTCAAGGAGGACGGCGAGTAGCATGACTCAAGCTCCGTAACTGAGCCGACCCCGGCCCTCGGAGTTGTTTTCAGCATGTTCAATTGCGTCCGCATGGTTTTTAGAGGGTCTTGGAAAGAGGTGCGGCTCTAAGTGTGAAAGCGAAAGTGAGCAATAAGATGAAGTTCATGCAGATGCTTGATTCTCAGACCTATCGTGTTCTTCAGAAAGAGGCTAAGATTAGAGGAGCTTCGATACAAGAACTTCTCAGGACTGTAATAATTCCCGACTGGTTGAGTGAACATAGGAGGAAGGAGAGATCCTAGCAAGAGGATCTGTTCGTCTGAACTATGCTATCCTCTACCTTTTCGACGGGTCCTTGAACTGTCCGCGCGGAAACTGTTGTCTCAGTCTTTGTTGCTAGTGTTTCAAGCATCAGGATCTTTTTTTCCAGTTCGATGATCTTCTTGTGCTGGCCGAAAAGCATCGAAATGAACAGTGGCACTTCCTTGATTGTAGAGGCCATGGTGCTGGCATAGGGAGCGTAGAGCTTGCACTGGTTCAGAAGATCCTGGAACACCAACTTATCATCAGTCCGAAGAAACTCCTGGAACTTTCTCAGCTTAGCAATTTCTACTTCCACGACCATTCGCCATGAAGGAATTGTTCTTCCCGACACTGAGCCCCCGAAGAGCCTGACCTTAACGCAGTCAGCATGCTCTCGTGAATAATAACAAGAGGTAGAGCCGTAAGTAACGGACTAGATGAGCTGCGCGAAACTGATCAAATTCAAGAGAGCAGTTAGCAAGGAGGCGGCCTAATGAGCCGATTGGACAGACTCGAGGCAAGAGACCCTTTTCTAGCGGACTACAAACAGAATCTGCAAGACGTAATCAAAGGAATGAAAAAAGTCGGACCCAGCGGACTCCAACTCCTCGTACAAGAGATGATACGATCCCGCTGGATCAAGGACCGCAGAGCCACCTACACCTACGAAGCTGCATGGGTCTTCGACCAGAAGGAAGAAGCAATCTCTAGAATACTGAAGAAGCTCGAGGAAGAAGGCAATATCGAGCCCGCGGGGCTAGGACGAAGCAAGAAGGGCCCTGTCAAACCTTACAAGCCTCGAACCCTCCGACTGCCGAAGCAGACAATCAAGAAACCATCAAAGCCTCCCCAGAAAGACGTTTAGTCGAAAGTATCTCTAAGCGAAAATGCTCAGATGAGTCTCAGATGATTCTGGTTAGAGCTACTTGGGGATCATTCGCTCTGTCTCATCGACCTGATCCGAGTAGGTCCCTCGGTCCTCATCGTCCAGACTCACAACGCGCAGTTGCTCGCGAGCCTTGCT
>VBAW01000102.1 GCA_005888635.1 Candidatus Bathyarchaeota archaeon
CTGAGAGAAAACTGGATTCTGCATGGGCATATGATCGATGCCCCTCAGTAGTGGTCGGCAACGCTCCTGTGGCTCACGTGGGCTACTACGGTACCAAGATCAAGGATGGCGACTTTGTCAAGCTGGACTTTGGCGTGAAATATGACGGGTATTGTAGCGACATACAGAGAAACTATTTCGTCGGATCGGGACGAGTACCCAAAGGAGTGCAGCGGATGTTCAAGGTTGCCCGAGATGCTAACGATGCCGCCCTTGCGATTCTCAAGCCTGGAGTTCCCGGCTACAAAGTCGACCAGGCCGGAAGAGGCTTGATCGTCAAGAGACGCTATCCAGAATACAAGCACGCATTGGGCCACGTGCTTGGAAGGAGCACTCATGAGATCGGTCCTCTTCTGGGTCCTAGATGGCCGAACAGGTATGGTAAGCAGGGAGAGAAGCAAGTTCAGCGGGACATGGTCTTCACCATAGAGCCGTCCGTGACCAGCAAGCTCGGCACCTGCAACCTGGAACAGGATGTTCTTGTGACATCTAACGGGTACCAGGAACTCTCGAAGCCCCAAGAAGAGATAATCCAACTAGGATGATGTCGAGAAGCGAAGAACACCCCAACCATTAGATCCAGTGCAAACGATTGCTGTCATTCCAGAATGAGGGAGACAACTGTCCTTTTGTGAGATGGGACTTAGGCCTTTGTTCAGACCGCCGTTTCGAGTCATTTTCTTACGACCACGTACGAGTCGTTACAGCAGACTGTGTGAAACCATTCTTGAGATACATCTCTTGGTTCCTCAGACCTTGATAATTTGCATCCTGGTACCCATCGCGTAGAGTGACTTCTCCCAAAGAAGCAAGCACTCCAATATCAGAAATTGACTCGAGACTTCAAGTCCCCTGAAGTTTTCCCCCACTGAAGATGAAGTCATCGAGTTGATTTGGCAACTTCGAAAAACTTGTACAGCTGGTGCTCATACTCTCTGAAGACAACTTTCGCCGTATTTTCGTATCTCCTCGCAAACTTTGCTTTCCCGACATCGCTTACCCCGAGAAAGAGCTTCTTTGTCCTAGCTTCGTAATCTGTGTCTGCTTCACGCGGTTTCTTAACAAGTATCGAGGGAATCGCAAGGATACGAATCTCTATCGCAGGCTTACCGTGGCCATGCTTTCTATTGTACTGAGCCTCCATTGTGATTTCCAGGTCGTCTTTCAAACCATGGCTTGTTCTCCCAAACGTTGAAAACAACACTTTGTTTCCCTCTCCACGGGACGCAAGAAAATCGTAAACTCTCGCCAGTAAATTATCTAGATTATCAGGTCCTTGATTGGCGTCCTCTGCAGAGACGTCCTCATAGTCTATGTCGACCAAGAGGACATGTCTTTGACGAATGCTCGATAGAAATTTGGCGTATCTCTTGAGAAACTCCCTAACACTGTACCTCTCTACTTGTTTCGTGAACAGACCTAAGCTATCAGCAAACCAGGCTGCAGCTCCACGACTGGGTGTTTCCGTTCGTCCTTGCTTTAGATAGATATCTATCCTTCCAGTCACAGAGGAAAGTAGCTTCCAGTGTCTTGTCTTCCTTTTTCGCCGGAGACCGCGTCTTGTTGGGGTATTGGGCCAAGAATACGGTATAGGTGCCCAGTACGGGCCGATAGGTCCACTTCCTCGAACAGTGAACTCGTCTGTTGGCACCAATTTGAGGAGTAAAACACTAGGTGTCCTCTTAAGTTACGCTACTCTGTAGGTTCTTTCCTACTACGAGATACCAGTCATTATTGGGACACTCTGTCCTGAGATTTTCTCGTCGTGCCATCGTCTCGTGTGTCTTTTTCGTTGCTCTCGGTTGGACATTCACGGATGTCAAGGAGCCACATGGCTTGTAGGCTTGTCAACAGTCTTGGCAACACGTCCCTGGACCCAGTGGTTCGAGAATTCCTTGTCCGCAGTTCTCACAGACTAGGACTTTGCCGACGAAGTCGGGGTCTGATCGGTATCGGATCCGGTGGTTGGTGGGTTTCTGGCATGGCTGACAGTAGGCGGGGCGTTCTATGCTCTGCATGATCCTTCGATGATTATGTCCAGGTACAAACGTGGGAGAGGGAGGGAAATCGTCGCAGAAACTATTCCCGGGCTGGACCCCAGATTAGCCGTTCCTTCGTAGGACCCAGCAGAAGGATCGAGGGCCGATGTTTTTACAATCCTGTCTTCGTTTTCCGTTCTCGAAAGTGGCGGTTGAGCGCTTTGAATTAGTTCTTAGCCGATAGGCGTCTCAAGGTAAGCAGGGATGCCAAGGTGACCGCCAAAGCAAATGCGAGGCTTAGGCCGAGCAACAAGATCACGTAGATGGCGTTCTGTGCACCTGTACACGTGGTTGATGAGCCGAGGAATTGTTCGACTTGGCAAATCGAGAGGTTTCGATAATAATCGTCAAGTGACAGTGGAATTGACCAGAAACCGAATGTCCAGATTGGGAAATTGCCAAGCAGTAACCCCTCAGCGGTAGTTGAATTCAATGATCCTTTTTTCATGAAGCCTCCAACTGTAAACCATCCGCTCACAATCATTGCAGCGGCTAGAAATGGCCTTGTAACGAAGAGGAGGGATGGAGATAATTCCGAAAAGGTTTGCAAGTAATCCCGCAAAGAGGTAACGTCCGTCCAAGAGTCTCAGACCTGGAAGGACCTGACCCATATCTGGATAGATGTTACCATTTACGGTTACCATGCCCGTTACCAGTCGAGGAATGTCTATTGCAGTTGTGTCTCGCGGCGTAAACCTCGTTTTTGGGAAGATCTCCTAGGGAGCAGCTACAGTGTTTCGTTCTATGTCCCTTGATTGCAGATGATCTCTCGTCATCGACGTGGTATTGCCTAGGAGACGCCTTGGGAACGGCTGAGGGT
>VBAW01000103.1 GCA_005888635.1 Candidatus Bathyarchaeota archaeon
CAGTGTCTAGAAGCCAACGGGGAGGGCACAGGTGGACTCGCACAACATTGAAACCATTCTCTGCAATACGCGAAAAGTCTCTTTCGACGACTTCAGGAGCTAGCTGTTCAATCCCTTCATCGTCCACTAAGAAAGTCCCGTAGCTGACTCCTCTAACCCAGAACTTTTCTTCACCGACATAGAGAAACTTCCCTTTGACCACCGGACGCGCCATGGCCAGAAGAGGCTCGGTTGAACGGCGCTCTACGACCTGTTCCATCTTCACACCGAAATGCTGTCAAGTGTCAACCAGTAATCCTGCGCTAGCGAAAACATGTCACTTGGCAATAATGATGGGCACCATTCTTTCGCTCAGCCTCTTCAGCCCGTCCTCGAGCCTAGTCTTCGCCTCGTAACCCAGCACTTTCCGAGCCTTTGTCAAGTCTCCGACGAACTTGCGGACTTCAAAGCTGTTGGCTGCCCCGTGGATAATCTTGGACCGCGAGCCGACAAGGTCAACAATCATTCTGGCAAGCTCGGAGACTGAGACGCCTCTCCCCGTTACGAAATGGAAATCTTCCCCGAACATGCTGCCATCGCCTTCGAGGCTTGAAGAGACAAGTTTCACTATTCCAGAAATAGTGTCATCGATGAACGTGAAATCCAGGATCTGCTCGCCGCCGTAAAGAGTGATGTCTTCTCCCCGCAGAGCCTTGTTCATGAATTTGGGTATCACTCTCTCCGGGAGATCTCTCTCGCTCCCGTATACATTTGAGAAGCGCATTATTACATGGTTGACGGAGGGATCGAGGCCGGATGAACTTGAGTAGGAGAGGCAGGCTCTTTCCGCGCATAGCTTCGTTAAACCATAGACTGACTTTGGCCGTTTCGGGTGGCCTTCGTTCACTGGTAGGTAGAGGGGTTCTCCGTAGACTTCGCGGCTGGATGCTTCTAGGAGGACAGGGTTTGATTCGGCTTTGTTAGAGGCTTCGAGGACGTTGATGGTTCCTACTTGATTGGTCAGCCAGCAGTTGAAGGGATCCTGCTGGCCCCAGGCGACGCGTGAGACTGCTGCGAGATTGATGACTGCGTCCTTCCCATCAACAGCCTCTCTGACCGTCTGGTAGTCTCTAATGTCCCCGCGAATCTTTTCACAGTCTAAGAACCGGGTGTTCGCGCTAAATTTCAGGTCGAGTAGTGAGACCGTGTCTCCTCTAGCGAGAAGCTTTTCGGCGAGGTGGCTGCCGATGAACCCGTTTCCGCCGGTAATCAGAATCCTTGAGATTTCTTTTTCACCCATTCACAGTCTATGCTATCGGCTGGACGTTGAGACCCGGTGCACGACCCGCCATCCTCAGATATACCAGGTCATCGCGAACTTGGGCGAAAACGTCGGTTTGGGTATTTCAGACTAGCGAATTACGGTGTTGAACAGTATAGCGATATCTATCGAAAGTGATAGTTCTTTACACAGAAATCGCCAGAAATAGCGTGCCCGAAACAGCGCCCCGGTTCTCGGCTTGGAAGAGTAGCGCGCATTCAGGCTCGGAAATGAGCTAGATCGGTGTCTTCAGATGTTCCCAATGCGCCCAATGCTCATAGTCGCAGAAGATGTACAAAGTGATGAGATCAGAGATTCGGATCCCGAAACCGTGGCGGGCGTGGAGAACGATCTCTGGGAATGAGATCCGAAAACCCAACCAGAAACTCGATCCTGAAGACGCATATTGAAACAGGCACTGAGAACGGGTCCTCGATTTAGTTCTTGAAAGAGTTACCCTAATCCTTCTTAACCGCCAGGGGCAGATCTAGATCTTCCGACACAGACAACCCCGGCTCTTGAAAGATGAAATAGTCTCATCTACAAACCCGCCCATCGGGCCGGTAGTCCAGCCTGGTATGCGTATGATGCACGGAACGGACGTCGCCCTCACACGGCGAAGGTCGTGGGTTCAAATCCCTCCCGGCCCACCATAAAAGAGAGGTAGAGAGATGAGTCCTGACCCAACAGTCGACCTGGTCCGCGCCACCGTAGCCCTATTCATCATCGTGGACCCGATAGGCCTAGTCCCCATCTTCTCCAACGTCACCGGCAACATGCCAGCCCCCGACCGGAACAAAATGTACCGAGTAGTCATCTACACCGGTGCCAGCCTACTTACAATCTTCGCCCTCGTAGGCCAAGAACTACTCGCCCTCTTCGGCATCAGCCTCCCAAGCTTCGAAATGGCCGGCGGACTACTACTCCTGTTACTCGCCCTCGACATACTCTTCCGCGGAGAAAGATTCGCCAAGCCAGGCAGCCACGAAGACGTAGGAATCGTCCCCATCGCCTTCCCCCTACTCGTCGGACCCGGAGCCATCACAACGACAATGATCGCCCTGGGAGCCTACGGAATACTCGTCACACTAGGCTCAGTCGTCATCGTCATGCTACTCAGCTGGATCGTAATGAAACAGACTCATAGAATACACTCCCTCCTCGGAAAAACCGGGTCATCAGTCATTGCTCAAGTGATGGCGGTCTTCATAGCGGCCATAGCAATACAATTCATAATAACCGGAATTCGGACATATCCCTGACGGGAATAGAGGAGACGAGTCTAGCCGTCTCTACATCTTGGCGAGCCCGAGCCGCTTCAACTGCTTGTACATGATGAAGACCACCAACGCGATTATGATGAAGTATATGATCTGAGAGATGAAATCGCCGTAGAGAAACACCGACGGCTTACCTGACACTGGAGAAGTAACAGTCGCGTTGAGAGACGAGAGGTTTCCGGTAGGGAGAATCAGACCAACTATGGGATTAATCAGGTCTTTGACGAGTGAGTTGACGACAGCGGATGAGGCAACTCCAACTACGAAACCTATGGCGAGCCCTATGACGCCGAAGGTCTGAAGGAAATCAACGAACTCCTTA
>VBAW01000062.1 GCA_005888635.1 Candidatus Bathyarchaeota archaeon
ATCATTTCGTGGCTAAATCTTGGTATTATGTGAACATGCATATGGAAGACCTCTTGGGAAGCAGCTTTACCATTTGATTGTCCGATACTGATCCCGTCAGCCGCTGACGCTTTCTGAACGCCCTTCATGACCTTGTGAACCGAGGAGAAGACTCGTCCAGCTTCCTCGCTCGGCATTTCTAGCATGTTCGGGTAGTGTTTTTTGGGGATGACCAATGTATGGCCTGGATTCAACGGGTGAATGTCCAGGAAGGCTAGGGTAAAGGAGTCTTCGTAGACGACCGTCGCATCCGCCTCCTTGTCCGCAATCTTACAGAAGATACAATCCTCTTTCATCGATATCCTCCCATCATTTTTCTCGGATAAATTCCTCTTCAGGAACCCTCTCCAACTTGTTTGCTGTTCGGGCAAGTACAAACAACATGCTTGACAACCTGTTGATGTAGGGAAGCACCTCTGGATTGATTGACTCTATTTTTGAGAGAGCAACGATTCTTCTCTCTGCCCTTCTGCATACTGCTCTGGCTACGTGCAACTCAGCGCCGGGAACGCTCCCTCCAGGGAGAATGAATCTGCGCAACTGCGGCAGGCCAGAATTCAGCTCGTCAGTAGCACTCTCTATCCTGACAAGTTGTTCCTTTGTGATTCGAGGTACGTTCGCGGTCACAAGTTCGCTTGCCAAGTCTCCTCCGAGGATCCAGAGATCCCTCTGGATGTCCTTCAGAATCTGTTCCAACTTCTTCACTTTGATATGCGCTCTAGCAAGCCCCAGCTGAGAGTTCAGCTCGTCAACCGCCCCGAAAGCCTCCACCCGAGGGTCCGCCTTCTCGACTCGGGTCCCACCGTAGAGACTGGTCTCGCCCTTATCGCCGGTTCCGGAGTATGCCTTCATTCCATCAACTCACGTTATCGGATAGGAGGTAAGGAAAGGGATTTGAAGCTGATTGGCCCATGATCGCATGGGCCGTCGTGTTTGAAAAGTTGTATTCGGCCCGGTAGAGTAGTGTGATATGATAAGAGAAGCACAGCTGTACCAGCCGCTTGCGGACGGGAGGGTCCGATGCACAGCCTGCGCTCGCTACTGTAACATTCCCGAAGGAAAAGTTGGGTTATGCGGTGTGAGGCAGAATATTGGCGGCAAACTCCATCTCCTGGTCTACGGGAAAGTGATTACGGGACACATTGATCCGATAGAGAAGAAACCAGTCACCCACTACATGCCCGGCTCGAAAATATTCTCAATAGCCACGACAGGCTGCAACTGGCTCTGCCATCCCGCTGGAGCTGAGATCTTACTATCAAACGGCAATAAGAAACCGGTAGAGGAGTTGCTGCCCGGAGATTCTCTCTGGTCTTATGATGTCGACGACGGGATGAATATTCACCCGAACGTGGTCACCCATACAGGGTCCCGCCTTGCCCGGATCTGGGACCTGAGATACGGAGCCCGGGGTGCTGGGCACCTCTCCCTCACCGCCGAGCATCCTGTTATGACAGACTCTGGATGGAAATCAGTCGAGAAGGTTGCACCGGGAGAGAAGATTCTGAAAGTCTGGTATCAGAATACCAAAGACTGGAAGCGGAAGAGGCCAGAATCGATTCAACGGGCCGTGTTCAACTGCACAAGATGTGGGGAATCCGTGAAGGGGATCGACAACTGGAATCGTCACCGGGGAAGATGCTACACCGAAGGAATGGGCATGTCGCAAGAAGTGCGAGAGCATCATCGGCGAAGAATGATAAGTGACAACCCGATGAAAGACCCAGACGTTGCAAGACGCGCGATAGGTTCAAGCAAACAGAGGTTCCTGCGAGACCCAAGTCACGGCTGGCACAGGAATACAGAAAGGCTCAGGAGTTGGCTCCACCGCCACCCTTCTGAATGCCAGAAGAAGTTATACACGCTTCTCGACGAGATGGGCCTTGAATACGAACGGGAATACAGGATCCAGCCAAAACTCCGACAGTCAGACTCTAGAGCTACTTACATCGCTGACGCAGCATTCCCTGATACCAAACTGGACATCGAGGTAGATGGCTGGTGGCACTACAAACACACGCCAACCCGCGAAAGGGACATCGTCAGGGATCAAACTCTACGCGCGAACGGCTGGCAGGTTCTAAGAATATCAGGAAGGCACCTCTATGCTCATCCCGACGAGGTGAAGGGCCTCATCGTCCAGCACCTTGCTGTGCCTGTGATGATAAACAAGCGAACTTGGGTCGATGTAACAAGCGTAAGGCCGAGCGAACATTTTCAGAGGGTATACAGCTTCGAATGCATCCCCAACCACAACTACGTAGGAGACGGCATAATACTCCATAACTGTGGCTACTGCCAAAATGCTGACATCAGTCAGCGGCGTAAGGTTGAGGGGACGGATATGATGCCGCCGGAGGTTGCGGCGTTGGCTGTGGGTCATGGTTGTCAGGGTCTCGCCTACACGTATAATCAGCCCACGATATTCATGGAGTTCGCGCATGATGTGGGTGTTGAGGCGCGAAGGAATGGATTGATCAATATCTTCGTCTCGAACGGCTACGATACTCCGGACACGGTAGGAATGATGAATGATTTCTTGGACTGTATTACGATTGACTTCAAGGGGAACGCTGAGACAGGTTTTGTCCGGAAATACATCGGGATAGCGAACGCTGACCCGATCTTCCAGACTATTCTGGAGATCAAGAACAAGACCAAGGTCCACATGGTACAAGATGATGAATATTCCACACACGCCAGTCAAGACGCTGGAAGAGCATTGCAGAGTTGCCAGAGAAGAAGGCCTACGATACGTCTATGTTGGAAACGTACCAGGCCATCCTTGGGAGCACACCTACTGCCCCGAGTGCAACTCCATTGCGATCAAGCGCTACGGATTCGACATTACCGGATGGAACCTTGACGAGCAGAACAGATGTGCTAGCTGCGGCTATCAACTACCGATCATAGGCGGACTGAGCTCCGCTGTCTCTGAAGAGAGATTCCTACCAGTAATCAACTAGCCAGCTAGACTGGGCTTTTGACGGCGGAATATGTACTAGGTTCCGCTAGTGGCCTGATGCTCTCGCCTATCACTGTGTCGATTATTGTCAGCGGGTCTGAGTCGCGCAGATACTTGTCAATGTACTGGTTCGCTTCGACGATGTCGGGGGCTATGAAGAAGACTACTGCGTCGTATCCGCCCGTTCCAAAGATCACCTTCTCAGTCGTGCATTCCAGCCATCTCTGGGGCAGCTTTTGGAGCCGCTGCGCTGCTCCTTCCACTTTACCAGATATTTTCAGCAACGCTACAAAGCTAGGCATTCTCTATCGCTCACAGACTGTATTTACCCAATTTCTGAAAATATATATGTTCTGATTCACTTGTGACCGGGACGGTTACTGTTGCATCGATTGCCGGCAAAATAGCGACCATCAGATGGCAAAAACTTTCGATTGGTGCGATGCACATTGCGTTGTTCAGAAAGTCATGAGCCAGAAAATTGAGATAGTCTTTCCTGCCAGTCTATGAGATGTCCTTTGAGCACTTGTCGTGGACGGGTTCTAGCATTCCCGCCTTGGCATCATATCTGTAGTGCCATGTTTCTCCGTCGAGTATCGACTTGTGGAAGGACTGGGCATATCATGATCGGATTAGCGGTTGTGTCACATGTCTGGCTAGTGCCTTCTGAGCATCCCAGTATTGGGTTACCCATTCGGGAATAATTACAGCTCTCAAAAGTTCCTGTATGGAGATTAATCTTCTCTTGGCCTCCAGTTGAAGAACCTGATACGCGTCCTCTCCTAGTGACATCATGAACTTGGACATGGTCGTCTTCTGTTCTCGGATTGGACGTAATAACGATAGTCTACTCTTGTTGCGAAAAATGGTGAGGATTTGAGCACAAGTTCCTGTCCGTGATCAACTGATACGAGAATCCGAAAGGGTAGCCGACGGGGGACATGGAAGTACGCCTCCAAGCCAAATAGCAGCATTAGCAATCGAGCCTTGCAATGGCCTGATTGACTAGGATTTTCGGTCTCGTGTCTGAGAATTATCCGAAACAATAACTCAACCTTGCCGATGTCGAGTCAGGCAGAGCGGCTGGCGCGAACGATTACGCGCTAATCCTTCACAGGTGGAATAGGAGCTTGCAATCAAACCACAAGACAATGGAATAAGCTATTGGAATCGAGTAAGTCATTCGTGTGGCTTCGGGGATATAGTATGGATCGAGTCGTCGGTGCTAGGATCGTTACTTGGCTTTAGAAGGTCTGTAGCCACTCTCTCTCAACAGGATGATCTGGTCTCTTAGAGACTCGCCGAAGGTGAAACCGGCTCTCTGAGAATACTCCTTGTAGAGCTCTGTTACAGTCTTGAAGACTAGAACGTGAGCACCTTCTCCGAAGGCAATGGTCAGGACTTCGACCACATTGTCGAACCTACTGGAGATCTCTGAGCGAGTGTCTCCACATCTCGCCTCATTGACAGTTCGCGTCGATAGGGATTGGACTGCAGGTGCTCTATGTACGATACAGATACGGCAGGGCCGTAAGTAGCTGTAGAAAAATGGAACCCTAGACGATCTCTTCACATGGCCCAACTGGGCGGATCCTAGCCCGGTCAAGGCCCGAATTCTACAACGTCCTGTTAAAGTGTTAAATTCTCACCCAATCCGCTGACGGCTGGTTATTGTCTTTGCAACAAGAGGTAAAAGTCGATCAGGATAAGTTGAACACGTTTCTGATGAAGTTTGTCGGCGACTTCGGCGCGACACTACATGCTTCGACTGTACTAGTAGGCGAGAAACTTGGCTTGTACAAGGCGCTTGCTGCTAGTGGTGGTATGTCGCCTGCAGACTTGGCGGGTAAGACTCACACGGCCGAGCGTTATGTCCGTGAGTGGTTGTCAGCTCAGGCGGCAGCCGGCTATGTCGCATATAATGCGAAAACTGGCAGGTATTCCATGACACCCGAACAAGCCTTTACTCTCGCTGATGAGAATAGTCCCGCGTATCTGCCAGGGGCGTTCTATCTCGCGGCGTCAGTGTTCAAGGACGAGCCTGAGATAACTGAGTCATTTAGGACTGGTAAGGGTGTTGGATGGGAGAAGCATAGCACTGACTTGTTTGTTGGGGCTGAGAAGTTTTTCAGGCCCGCCTACGCAGGGAATCTGGTTAGCAGCTGGCTCCCAGCACTCGAGGGCGTAGTGCCCAAGTTGGAGGCAGGCGCTATGGTTGGAGATGTTGGATGTGGATACGGTGCGTCAACAATTATCATGGCGAAGGCATTTCCAAAGTCGCGGTTTGTAGGATATGATTTTCACAAACCTTCAATAGAATATGCTCGGAAGAGCGCTTCTGCTAGCGGCCTGTCTGAAAGAGTGAGTTTCGAAGTAGCCAAGGCCCAGGATTAT
>VBAW01000063.1 GCA_005888635.1 Candidatus Bathyarchaeota archaeon
TCTCATTCGATTTCCTGGAAACCCGGTCTCAACTTGTTAGCTTCTATTTTCTCACCGAGCAACAATATGACAGTTACAAATCAACCGGGATTACTGCCGGTCTCTACTCGATTACGAACGTGGCCTCTTGGACCTATGCCACGCCAATTCCTGCCACGGGAAACTTCTATCTGATCTTGGCTCACGGCACTGGCTTTGATCAGACCTCAGAGCAAGTTACTCTGAACATTAGGCTCGATGGAACAAATTCGCTGTATCTTGGACTGGAAGGAATCACGTTTGTGGCTATTGTAGCTCTTCCAGTATACTACTTTCTTCGAAAACGAGAGAATGGAAGGAGGATTCTCTCATTCCTCAAGGATAATCCGAATTATGGATTTGGCAAGGACGAGGATGATGCGCGGATTCTAACTATTACGCGAGAACTCTGTCGCGATCTTAGACTCAAATTCGATCCGCACACCCTGTACTATGTTGTATGGGTGAAGTTTGGAGGAATACGGGCCGCACCATCTGACCAGTGTTTAATGGGCGAAAAGGGAGCAAGACGGGGATGGGTACACCTTTCCGCTGTCCTTAGAGGGAGGCTGAGCCCGAGTGAGTGGAAGCCGCTGATCGCGTCTTCGCTGATCTGCTCCTTCGATCCAAGGTTTCGACGCAAATATCGGTTTAGGTTCCTAGTGATACCCCTTACAGCTCTCGCAATATTGGTGGCGGACGTAGTCTTGTACCGGCTGTTCTATGGAGAATTTTCCGTGGCGAGCTCTGCAACAGAACGCTTCCTACTCTTGCAGTTCCCGATTCTATTATTTCCGACCGGATTTCTGATCGTTTTCGCGGTACGTAAATGGAACATGAGCCTCAGAAAGAATTTCCTGAAAGCTGACGAGCTAGCTGCAAGCATACTCGGCAAGGAACAGTTGCTCCAGACGCTCACAAAGATAGACTCAATGGGTCTTTCAGACATCGAACAGAGAAAGAAGGACAAATCCACGGTTTGGACGGTGTCCGGGTCCCTACCATGGCCGAACATTACGCAAAGAATCCAACGAGTCCAAAACTTACGCTAAGTTTCTGAACTGAGATGAGACTCCTGGACCCCGCTAGGACTTCCCGTTTCAATTGCTGGTACCATTTACGGTTACCAGATCCGTTACCAGCCAAGTAATGTCAATTGCAGTTGAGTCTCGTGACGTAAACCTCGTGTTTGGGAAGATCTCGAAGCGAGCAGCTTCGACGTTTTCGATCCGTGTCCCTTGATTGCAGATGATCCTTGTCATCGACCTGATATTGCCTAGGAAACGCCTTGGGAACGGCTGAGGGTCCATGACGATGCTAAGGTCGGCGGAAATCTAGGATCGGTGATACGGACAGGTTGAGCGGTCCATGTTAAAATCTGGTTAGCAAGAGAACCTCTAGAAAATTAGGGTATGCTTGCGAGTCTCGTGACGCAGAACTGCCTTTCCTATTTCCGGTTCTAGGCTAACAAGCATGCGGGGAAAGCTCTGTTCCATTCTATTCTCAGGGTAATTTACAGGAAGGTGGTCTGCTCAGCCTTGACGGACAGGTCGCCGTGCTTGGGCTTCCCGGCGTGTTCGTACGCCAAGAGAATTGCGCCTTTGGGGAACGCTTGAGAGCTGGTAAGGCGCAGACCCGCGGGCATGGTCCCTTCACCGAAGAGTCTCTTGCCGGTGCCGAGAAGTAGCGGGTAGACCCATAGGTTGACCCGGTCGACTAGGTCGTGCCGCAGTAGGGTCTGGACGAGGTTGCCGCTTCCGATCACGTGGACTTCGCCGTGTTCTTGCTTGATGCGGGCCACCTCCTTGGAAAGGTCTCCTTGGATGAGCGTGGAATTGTTCCATTCGAGCTTGCGGCGGCTGCGGGAGGCCACATACTTGGGTGCGTTGTTGAGTTTGTCCGCGATCTTGCCGGTCGCGGCTTTGGGCCAGTACGCGGCGAAGATGTCGTAGGTCTTGCGACCCAGGAGCAGGGCGTCCATCCACCCGATGTCCCTGGTGATGAGGCTCAACGACTCCTCGTCGAGTAATGGGGGTTCGTAGGCCAAGGTTGAGTGGTCGGAAAGATCAGCAAAACGGCATTTTAGATCATCGTCACACTGATGTTTGCGACTTTCTGTATGGTCTGGAAGTCTTTGTCCGAAGTGACTATTTCGTCGGCACCGTTTGCAACAGCGATCCCGGATATTAGAACGTCTAGTGCATTGATCGGTTTTCCAATTCTCAGCAGGGATCCCATTATCTTTGAGGCTTCTTCGGTTGCGGCGGCGTCTAGTGCTAGGAATAGACTCTCTCTTGAAAGAGCCCTAACTGCCTTCTCCCTTTTGAAGAGTCTCCTATGAAAGATCGGGCTGAGCAGCTCGAAGACTGATATACTTGTTATTCCAACTACGTGTCCTTGTTTTTTCCCTCTTTCAATGATTCGTCTCGTGGTCTCTCCCTTGCGGAGAAAGTCAATTATCGCGGAAGTGTCTAGGACTATCGTGTTCGTATCACGCTTTTCTTCCTCGTCTCTTTGAGACTGGCTTCGATAAAGGCGACCTCTTCATCGTCTCCCCATGCTCCCCACAAGGATAACAAGTCTCCGCGTTTCTCAAGTAGCTTTTGGATTACGTCACTAAAGCTCTCGCCCTCCGTCTTCGCCTCTGACAATTTCCTGTAAACCTCCTCTCGGATAGCAAGATTCTTGGTTGCCATACGCAGGTATGTATGTTGACCTGTGTACTAAACATTATGTTCACACCGCTCGAACACGTGGGGGTGGCTCTTCAAAAGAAACCTGATGTGCCAGGTTTTCCTGGCTCACGGTCTTTCTAACATATTATATGATTTAGAAAGGTAAGCGTTCTTGTCACGCGAAACCGATTGACTGGTGGTATGGTCTAACTTCTAACCGGAAGGCTTATACCTTCTATCATTGTAGGAGCCGAGCCTCTGACAAGATCATGAAACGGATGAGCCGTACAACTCTTTTCGCTACGCTTGTGGCGACCCTTTCGATTCTCGCTGTCCTAGTCATGCCGTTGGTCGAAGCTGCCCCTCTCAAACTACAATTCCAGCAGACTTGGGGAGGACCCAACAGCGAGATCGCGAACGGAGTCGCAATCGGAACCGACGGGAACATCTACCTATCAGGGCAGACCAATAGCTTCGGAGCAGGAGGCTTCGATGCCTTCCTGCTAAAGTTCACGCCCAGTGACACTCTATTATGGCAGCATACTTGGGGAACAGCCAGTGACGAGCAGGGAGTAGCAGTCGCAACCTCTATTGACAGCAGCGTCTACCTCGCAGCCCAGACTTTCGCAATCGGAGTAACCGGCGCCGACCTGATCAAGTTCACACCCGATGGGAATCTCGTCTGGCAGACACAGCTAGACGGATCAGCCCAAGCCTTCGTCAGTTCAGTCGCCGTCACCCCTGACGGGGCCAGCGTCTACGTCGCCGGAACCACACTCAACTCCACAGGAAGGGACCACGCGATCCTGCTAAAGTTCAGCTCAAGCGGAACACTCACTTGGCAAAAGACTTGGGGAGGAAGATTCGACGAAGGCGCGTCCGGCGTGGCTGTCGCAGCGGATGGTAGCGTGTACATGACCGGAGGCACAAGCAGTTTCACCCGGAACGAGGCATTCCTCAACAAGTTCAACCCTGATGGGACACTGGTCTGGCAACGCGGCTATGGTCTAGCTCCATCAACCCTAGTCAGCGCCAACGCCCTTGCGATCGCTCAGGACGGATCAATATACATCACCGGAGATTCGCAAGTACAAGGAACAGCTCAGGAAGTCTTCCTAGCCAAGTTCGCACCGGACGGAACCCTAGTTTCCCAAGAAAACTGGGCAGAAACGAGGCTAGGTTCGGCAGGGCTGGGAGTAGCTGTTTCACCTGATGGCTCGGTCTGGGTGACAGGAAACACGGGGATCGGCGCGGGAGGAGGAGACGCCATCCTGCTACACTTCAGTACAACGGGTAGGATTCTCAACGCCAATACATGGGGCGGAACGAACAATGACAGCGGAAACCAGATCGTAGTGGGAGCAGATGGACGCGCTTACACCGCAGGCCAGACAATGAGCACGCCACCGTACTCATTCCTCAGAGCACCCACAAAGACCGTTAATCCAGGAGGAACGGTAGCGATACTTACCGGCGTGGTCGGCGATTTTACAGGCACAGTATCAAACCCGAACGGCGTCGTGGGAAACCCGAATGGTAGCCTCACATTCGCTGGCGATACAGACGCAGTGCTACTCAAGGTCTAGCCAGCATAAGGCCCAAAAATCGCGCTCGCCCCACAAGACTCAAGATCCCGTGTCCCTTGATTGCAGATGATCCTCGTCATCGACCTGATATTCCCTAGGAAACGCCTTGAGAACGGCTGAGGCTCCATGACGATGTTAAGATCAGCGGGAGATTTCGGGTCGGTGATACGGACGGGTTGATGGGTCTGCGTTAAAATCCGGTCAGCTAACGACCCTCTA
>VBAW01000029.1 GCA_005888635.1 Candidatus Bathyarchaeota archaeon
CGATTCTCTCCTTCATACTGGCCCCCGTGGCACTGACCATCGCCTTAGGTTCTCTCGCGGTCGTATCACTACTTCTGCTGACTCGACAAATCATCTCCCTATCGCAACAAGCAGAAGCATCCAAGCAGCAACAAGACCGCCTAGCTAGTGCTCAGCTACTCGTTTCCTGGGAGAACGAGTTAGGAGAAGTGAAGAAAGTTCGAGATGTTGCAGACGCGACGATCAGACAAGGGTCCAGCCAGATTCTGCAGGTCCTAGCCTCCATCGAATCATACTCCAGCTACTTGCAAGGTCTGACTGATCCTAGAGAGGTCGTGGAACAAGCCTCCTCAATCTACAATCAAGACAAACAATCACTCAGCGCTGTAACAGAACGAGTCAACATGCTCCAGAAACGGCTGGGAGAAGAGCCCGAGCTGAAGCGACAGCTCGCCCAAGCCCAGCTCGACATTGCTATGGTGGAGAAGAAACTCAAGAAAACACTGCTCCCTTCTCTCCCTGAGGGAGTTGAATTCTCCCCGGAGTTGCTTGACGAGGCGAGCCAGATGCGTGACAGTCTCAACGAGTCAGTGTCCCGGGTCAAAACTCAGATCGAAGAGTCGATGACGCGCATCATCGAGCTGAAACAGTTCCTAGAAGAGAACAAAGATCTAGAGGAGCAGGTTGACGAGCAGAAGCGGAAAGTACTGCTCTTACAGAAGCAGCTGGCAGTGGTCAAGTATTCTATCAAGGGACTCGAGCAGGCTTCTGAATCGCTGAGGAACCGGGTAAAGCCCCAGGTCGAGAGGTACATGAGCCAGATTCTGCCAGTGATTACTTCTGGCCGATACAAGGCAGTCCAGCTAGAAGATGATTATACTGTGAGGGTCTTTGATCCGGAGGCGGGAGAATTTCGGCCGAAAGAAGTATTCTCGGGCGGGACAGAGGATCAGTTGTTGCTAGCTATGAGGCTGGCTTTCGCGCTAGCATTGATTCCCCAGGCTAAGGGTCGCAATCCAGAATTTCTGTTTCTGGACGAGCCTCTCGGTAGCTCTGACAAGGTCCGGCGCGAAGGAATACTCGCACTGATGCACGGGGAGTTGTCTCAGAACTTCAAGCAGATCTTCCTCATCAGCCACGTCGGGGATTTAGAGGTGGAAGCGGACACTGTTATCGAGATGGAAAACGGGACGGTTCGGGAAGTTGTGACTCGCAAATCCTCATTACCACAGCCGATAGAGATTCCCGCCTGACACGTCTTGAGCCTCGACTGGCTTTACAGCTTCGACGAGCTAAGCGCGTACAGGCTGGAGACGAAGAAGGGAAAGGAGCGTCTTGAAGCTCAGATCAACAGTCTTCCTGGGCTAATGAGTTTTGCCGGAATAGAGCTTCCGAGAAAGCCGAGGATCCTCTGCTTGATGGCTGGGTCCTGCATTGAAGGAATAGCATTCGCGAAGGTCTACGATGCCGACGTAACCTGTGTTGACCTGCAAGAGCGACTATTGTCTAAGGGTCTGCGCGAGGCGAAGAAGAGAAAACTGAAACTCCATGTGGTCCACGGCGATGTCCGAGAACCATCTAAGCTGGTCAGTGGCAAATTTGATCTAGTAACCGTTCTGGGACAACCGCTCCCACATATGGGAATCTTTGATTTCGACCAGACAATAGGCGGAGTAAAGAAACTCCTTGCGAAGAACGGGACATTCCTGATCGATCAGTCGGATCTAATCTTCAGAATTCTCCCACAATACAAGGACGCGATGACGCACAACCTGGAACCGCCAGTGTTCAGCATTCACCGCAACCTCAACGCTAGACACGGATACTTCGAACGGCTCTACTACAGCCGAGCAAGACACGATTCCTACAAGACCTACCTGTGGGCACCATGGATCATCGAGTACATGCTGAAGAAAAACGGGTTCACAGAGGTAGAGGTCAAGCCCTACGCGGATCCGTACAATATGGCTCAGACCTACTTGCACACTGCAAAAAGCCCAAATCACTGAATGATTATCCAGAGGGAACTAGCAGAGAATAGTTCTTTTTACTCAATTCGTAGGAAGAAATCCGCATACTGTTCTGTTTCAAACGCGACAGGCGCAGAACAAGCCCTAAACAGGAATCGGGGCAGGCGATTTGAGATCACGCAGTTTGCGCGTTGACCTGCACGTTGAGCTACACGATGTCGAAAACAGCCGACCAACTGATTCTGCGCCCTGTTTCGCAAGACTCGCCCGGTTCAGTTTCAACTGGTGAGACCCCTCGTCAGAAAATGTCAAAAGTAGTTGCTTCCCGCGACACAAAACCCGACTCTGCGAGGGAATTAACAAAGAGTAATCTTTTCTCGGACCCGGCTCTTCGGAGCCTGGGAACCAGCAGACTGTTCTGTTTGAAAGTGAACAAGCCCAGAACAAGCCCCGATCGGAAATCGGGGGAAGGCGATTTTAGGTGGCGGATCTTTCATGCTTAGAAACGACTAAAATCGTGTTTTTCGGATCAGGCGTCCAAGCACATTCTGCGCATGGAACTCGGATCGTCGCCTGGAAAGGTTCCGGCTGGCGGAGGCCCTCCCGAAAAATAGTGGGGGGGAGGTCTCAAATGTCCCGTGACGCGAGAGTGGTCTGCTGCGGTTGAGCGGTTTCTAGCCGATGTAGCTTGGGATAGTAGAAGACTGGAAGGATTTGAGAACTCTCAGCAAGGTCTCCTCGGCCTTGCTCCGGTCAGAGTCGTGTTCCTTTAGAGCCGAGGTCCAGAGATGGTAGACCATTCCTCCTTGCTCGGCAGCTTGGAAGAAGCCAAGCTCCTCGAGAGATCTTGTCAATGATAGTAGTCGATCAGAGAGGACTGAAAGACCCGCGGTTATCGTCCAGTCACCTGTCTGGTCAAGCATGACATGTATGATTCCATCGGAGAAAGTTAGCGATATGCTTCCGCCAGGCTTGAGCGAGGAGTCGACCAGGCCCGCCATCGACAATGGATCGTAGGCTCCGTGACCATTGAGGGAAGCGTTCTCTGTCATGACGACTGCCCGCCTACGAGAACAGGCTTAACACTCGTGTAACTCGGTCCCGCGAAGGCATGGAACTCGTGAGCGAGTTCTGGACGTTTATATCGAACAGAAGCCTCTCCAAGGCTTCCCTCGGGCTCAACCATGTCCATGTATGATCTGGAGGAGGATAGGCTCGTAGCGGAGATAACGGGTAGAGGTGCCCGAAGGTTACTCATACAGCTGCCCGACGGGCTCAAGAGCGAAGGACCCCGGCTTGCCAGCCTAGTTCGAGAGAGAACTGGTGCGGATGTGTTTGTCTCAGCTTCCTCGGCTTGGGGCGCTTGCGATCTATCGCTGGATGCGGCCGCGCGTCTGAAAGCCGACCTGCTAGTTCATTATGGCCATAACGAATTTCTACGCGACGGGTCCAACGGCATACCTGTCGTCTATATTCCCGCCAAGAGCCGACACGAAATAATCCCAGTCGTGGATAAGGCGCTACCGCTCCTACAGGGACCATGCATAGGATTGGCCACGGTTGTCCAACATCTTCACAATCTTCCAGACACCGTCAAGTTCCTAGAGGAGAAAGGGTTCATGGTCCAGCTTCCCGGACGCGGACCCTGGTCGCACGAAATAGGCCAGGTCCTGGGCTGCGACTATTTCGGACTCAAACGTATAGAGCCGGAAGTAGACTCGTTCCTAGTCATAGGAAGCTACTTCCACGGCCTCGGCGCAGCACTCTCGCTGGAAAAGCCGACAATCCTCGCCGACCCCTACGATAAGACTGTTCAATCACTCGACCAGGACCGGGCAAGAATCATACGCCAGAGATACGCAATGATCGAGAAAGCTCGACAAGCCAACAATTTCGGAATAATCATCTCCACGAAACCCGGCCAGTCCAACCCGACGATCGCACTGAACATTCAACACCAGCTGGAGGAGAACGGCAAGAAAGCAGTCCTCCTCTACGCCGACGAAATAAGACCCGAAAAACTGCTAGACTTCACAGATGTAGACGCTTTTGTCGACACCGCATGCCCAAGACTCGCCCTCGACGATCCAGAGAGATTTCCGAAACCCATCGTGACGCGGGACGAGATCATGGTCGTAATGGGCGCATGGACATGGGAACAGCTTCTAGAGCGCGGCCTGGTCCGCCTCTAAAATGGCCGACAAAAACCGTCTCTCAAAACGCCAGCTAGAAATCCTGCTCGGCAAACTGAAAATTCTCGATAAACCCAATCTAGAGCTCGAACAGTATCCTGTCTCCGCTGAAGCTGCAAGCGAACTCCTCTACATGGCAGGATTCGAACATGACGACCTAGGCGGCCGAGTCATCGACCTCGGCACTGGGACGGGACGCCTCGCGATTGGCGCCGCGCTCATGGGTGCACGAGAGACTGTCGGAGTAGACACGGATGAGAGAGCGCTGGCACTCGCCAAAGAAAACGTCGAGACGGCAGGAGTGATTGTAAAATGGGTCCATTCTGATATAGAAAAGTTCAACGGGCGATTCGACACTGTGATAATGAATCCGCCATATGGGACCCGGACTTCTCATGCGGACACAAGATTTCTGGAGAAAGCCTTCCTATTAGCCCCCGTGGCCTATTCCATCCATAAATCAGCAACAAGAGATTTCCTGCTCCAGTTTGTGAAAAGGTCGGATAGGAAGGTCGACCAGGTAAGATCCATGAGGATGGAGATTCCCCACCTCTTCGAATTCCACCAGAAAAAACAGAAGGGAGTCGAGGTTGACCTCTACAGGATTATCCGAACACGTTCAAGAAGTGTTTGAAGGAGGTTTTTTGTTACATTCTTCCTTGGAAGAGGGCGAATGTGTTGCCGTTGGGGTCTGTGAGTATTGCGAAGTGTCCTCTCCCTGTTTCCCGTTTTGGCACAACGATTGTTGCGCCGAGGCTTGATGCTTGCTTCAGGGATTCATCTATAGATTTGACGCTGAAGTAGTTGAGGATTCCTTGCTGGGACATGCCTTGCTCAGCCTTGTAGAGTCCGCCCAGCGTCTCATAGGGTGACCTTGCGTCTTTGTGGCTGATGAGCCAGTAGTCCATGTTCCCGCCTTCCATCTTGGTGAACTTCCAGCCGAAGAGTTGTTCGTAGAACCGGGCTATCTTTGATGGTTCGTTGGCGGGGATTTCGAAGTGGACGACGGTGTGGTACCTGGGAGGGACTTTGGTAACGTTTTTGGTCGACTCCATCTTTGTGTCAACGTTTCCCGTTCCATCCCTAGTAGGTCTTAAACATCCTTTCAGAAAAATGGGGAGGTATCGTTGCCTCTATGAAGTCTTGAGAAGTGCTGAGAGATTACCCTCTTCTTCTCAGAAACTGTTTTCTGGCTATGCAAAGAGATTATCTGGGAAACGGCTTTCTTTTGATCGGACGTAAGCCTTTGACACAGATATCTCATGAGAACATAACTCAAGCCCTAAACGAACTCAAACACGAAGTTCTGTCTCATCAAGTTTTTCTGGGCTGTTTTTCCAGTGCGGTTAAGAGCGGAGAAATCAAAGGGTTTGACAAAATCTTCTCTCTTCAGGATGACTCTGGCTTACTTTCTATTGGTTCCAGAAGCGAAGGAGAAGTTCCTGAGGGAATTAGAAAAGCAATTGAAGAGGAAGAGGACTCAGGACAGTAGGATGCTCGATTAGAGACTCTCGGAACCAAGATAGTAGGGGCGATTTTTGCCTAGGGACTCCAGGCCCGTAACGCGAGAAAAGGGTAAGGGGATCATTCTCGTGCGACAGAACTAGCTGTCTTGTTTCCCCTCAGGAGGAACCGGTTTGCTCGGTGCCTCAACTATGGTCGCCGTCGTTCCTTGGGTAGGAGGAGCCAGCGTTGGCTCCATGGATGGCAATCCAGGAATTATTCTAGATACAGTAGGAACTATCTTGCTGATTTTTCGTGGCCGAATACGCATCTTTGCAGCCCACTGGCGGAGCCGATTCGTTGCGCCTCCCGCGCTCTTTGGCTTTGATCTGTCTTGTAATAGGAAGTAGGTAGCGAGAAATGATGTAACTCCCAGGATGACGCCTGTCCAGACGTTGATACCTGAAAGTATGGCCGTGGTAGTTCTGCCAACATAGTTCTGCAGGTAAGCATTGTTGGAATAGTCGAGGTACAGCGCTGAAAAGAGTCCAATGATTGCACTAGTTTCCAGTATCACTCCAAACTTCGTCTTCAGCGGAATCGGTGGGGTCAGCTTCTCTTCAGGCCTAATTGGGACCCGTCGCAAACGGCCGGGTGCCCACCAATTCAACCGCTTCATCATCATCATGATCGAGGGCACAAGATAGATCCGAGTAAGAGTCGCATCCAGCAAGACGACAATGAAGATCGCCAGTCCTAGCTGTTGAAGCATAGGAATCTGGGACAGCATCATCGTCCCATACGCGCCAGCTGTGACCAGACCTGTCACAGTAATGATCCCGCCCGTACGTTCAACTGCCGTCTCAATCGCTTCCTCATCCTTCGCACCTCCCGCAACATACTCGCGGATCCTAGTCACCAAGAAAATATCATAGTCGAGCCCAAGCCCAACCATAATCACCAACAGCATGATAGGCAATATCCAGATCAGCTCAGTGGAGAAGTATGTCTTGAAGAAATAGATTGTTGCGGCCATTGCCCACGATATACTGAGGAGGATTGTGAAGATCAACCGTAGAGGGGTAAAGACAGAGCCCAAAGCGACTAGTAGAACGATGAAGACTCCTACGAGCACTAATGCTGTGAGGTTAAAGTAATCAGAACCGCTCGAAGCGGCTAGATCACTGACCGACGCAGTCGCTCCACCTACAAACATAGTGGATGAAGCCAACAACGGGTCTTGGCTCTTCAGGACATTCACATTAGCACGAATCTGAGCAACTGTTGCGATAGCTTGATCAGAATAGGGCTCACTATCGAATGCAGCCCAGACCATGGCCGACTTGCCATCACTTCCCAGAAACGGCTTCATGCTCCGGATCATAGCTTGTTGCTCGGCAGAGTTCAGCTGGTTGAAACTCGCGAAAGGAATAGGATTCCCTGAAGGATGAGTCAGTCCGTATACCTTCGAGACTCCTGAAATCATCGCTGTTGAATTTTCTGCGGCGGATATTGCTTTCAAGGCTGTGACATTGATCCAACTCCCGGAGACCAGCATGACTGGCGTTCGGACGATCGTGTAGGTTGGCGTGACCGTTCCAGCGCCAAAGCCCTGGCTCATGATATTGTATCCGTTCTTGCTCTCCAGAGAAGATGGAATCTGTCCAATCAGATCGTGACTCGTCTGGGAAGTCAGAACAGTGCTAGCTGCAGGGAGTGAGATGGCTAACGCTAACAGAAGAACCAGTTTCGAATGTTTCGCAGTGAACTGTGCCGCCCGAGCATAGTAACTAGCACCGACCAGCTTCTTCTTCCTCCACAAACCCAAGCCACGGGGCCAGAAGATTCGATCACCAAAGAGCGAGAGAGCGGCTGGGACCAGTGTTAGAGCAACAAGCAAGGCAATCGAGATTCCCAACATGACCGCAATACCCACAGAACGCAGAAGACCAAAACTGGCGAAAGCTAGGGTGCCGAAGGCAATGACTACAGTCGCGCCGCTAGTTGCGATACTCTCACCGGCCCAAGTGACAGATCTCTCAACGGCATCCTTCTTTCCCCTACCCAACCTGCGCTCCTCCGAGTAACGGCTTACGAGGAAGATGCAGTAGTCGGATCCCGCGCCGAGCATTGAGACAGGAAGCAGAGTCAGAACCAGATAGTGAACGCTAGTAACGTATGAACCGACCAGGTAGACGAGGCCGAAGGCTATTCCTATCGAGAGACCGATAGCCGCGATCGGAATCAGAGGCGCAACAAGAGAAGCAAAGAACACTCCAACAATGACCAAGATCAGTGTGATCGTTATCGGATCAATACGCTCAATGTCGGTTACGGTCTGAGTTTGAATGTCGTAGTTGAAGGCTGGCGCGCCAGTGACGTATACAGCCGGGCTCTCATTACTGATGATATCAGCTATCCCTACATCATGCCTAATCTCTGGCACACTATTCATCGGGTCAGGACCGTTCGTCCTGAAATCGAGAATCACCAGCATAGTATCGTTCTTGGCCGATGCGAACTGGGAATACACATCCTTGCTTGGCTGCACGGGATATGTCAGCATGTTGTAGTTACGGAGGATCTGCAGCCCTAGATTAGACAGGTCAGAGCTGGTGGCTGAGGCCCCTAGATCATAGATCTCGCCCATTATCGTAAGCTGGACCGAGTTTGCCATCGCGCCTTGGGCAACAGTGTTTATGGTGAATGACCTTATCGCGTTCTGATCATTCCAACAATTGTTATTGGAACATCCAATTCCCGAGCCGCCGCCGTAGATATTGAAGAATCTGGCAGCGGAGACGAAGAGGCTCAGAGTCTCAGCGTCAAAAGGAAGGGATTCAACGAATGGCAGGGTGATGTTGTAGTAGGAAGGCTGAGTAGCCAAAAGGGGGCTACCCTTTGTGACGTTCTGTGCGCGGGCGAACGCTCCCACGAATAGCTGTAGCGGGGTGTAGGTTGTGGCTGTGAATGTCTGGTTCCAAGACTTGTAGAAGAGTGTCAGATAGTTGAAGGCGATCGTGTGATAGGCTGCGGGGGTCTGAGACGAGACGATAGGCCAACTAGAGTTGTACGCTTGGCTGTTGTATGCCGCGAGCTGAGCCTGGTTGACGGTTCCCGAACCCGAATTGACCAGCGATATCCACTGGCTCACGAAAGTGCTTGGAATGCCGAACTCGATATTTGAGGCGAGGGTTGTCGCGTTTTTTGTCTGGTATAGTTCTAGGTGTACTACGCTGGTGTAGCCTAGGAGTAGTTGGCCGTAGATGTCGTAGATGCTTGTGATGTTGTTGATGTTCGAGAGCTTTCCGTCATTATGCAGGGTTCTGTTTAGGGCGAGTGTGAAATCCCGAACATCGTTGCCCCTGATATCGCTAGCCGTGATGACGACGATGACGCTGCTGCCCTGATCGATGCTGAATTCTCTGCTGACAATGTCTTGGGCCTTGCTCGATTCGGAATTTTTCGGATTGAACGCAGTCTCATTGTACACTATCACGCTCTGAACTTGTAGAATCGCGGGGATGCTGAGGACTAGGGAGACTAGCCAGATCACGAACACGGCCCTGTTATGCCGGATTATGAGGCGAGCTAGTTTCGTGAATAGCACAGTTGGCCCTCTTTAGGTTGAAACGATTGAAAACCGGGACGGCGGCCATAAAGTCGTGGTGTAACTCTGAAACGTTCGAGAACGGCTAATACCCGACTCTAGGCACATCTATAAGACGAAAAAGCGACAGTTTCAAACAAGGGACCAAGTCACGAAGCCGATAACTCTCCTTCTAGCTCAAACCAGCCCTAAACTAGCAAAGAAGGAAGAGAACCTGAAGACAATCGCCACGCAGGCAAGCGCGGCGAGGAAGAAAAACATCGACCTTTTGGTATTTCCTGAACTGCACTTAACTGGTTATACAATGCAAGACGAAGTGTACAATCTGGCTGAGCCGATTCCCGGACCCAGCGTCAAGAGGGTCGAGAAGCTTGCTAAGGAACATGGATTACACATTGTGTTTGGGATGCCTGAAGAGAGCGCTGTCAAGGGGGTGATCCACAACACAGCCGTACTCGTAGGACCTAGCGGATGGGTCGGGAAGTATCGGAAGATTCACCTTCCAACTCATACGGTCTTTGAAGAGCGACGCTACTATCGTCCGGGGCAAGAAGCTCCCGTTTTCTCGACTCCTCTCGGGACGATCGGACTGACGATATGCTACGACCTCTACTTTCCCGAACTGACACGGCTCCAAGCGCTAGTGGGAGCACAGATGATAGTCTGCATCTCAGCCAGCCCAGGACTGAGACGCCGATTCTTCGAAGGATTCTGCCTAAGCCGGGCCATGGAAAATGCAGTCTATCTCGCCTACGTCAACCGGGTGGGCATTGAGGACGGGAACCAGTTCTGGGGAGGCAGCAGAGTCGTCGCTCCGAATGGGTCAGTCCTAGTCCAGTGCAAGTATGATGTTGAGGATTACCAGCCCTGCAAGGTTGACTTAGATGAAGTTTCGAGAGCGCGAGCTTTCATTCCGACGATAAAGGATCTTGAGCCTCAGCTCTTTGATCAGCTGAGAACCAAGAGCAGAGAAGCATAAGACGTGTCTAAGCACTATCGCAGACTAAGCCTTGCCCAAGGTTCGTCGCTTTCTGCAGTCGGACTGTTAACGGGTCTAACTCTACTCGTTCTGGCGCCGCGAGTCAGACTGTTTCCTGTCGATCTGGTATTCATCTTTGCGGGATGGTTCTGTTTCTGGTTCTTCTCTCACGATCTTGCCCACCACATTGTCGGAAGAATTGTCGGCGTTGCCTTCCGCTACTATTTCTTGGGACGATCCTCGATAACGAAACAGAATCTGCCAATCGTATCCAACTTGCTAAGAGTAGTCCCGGTGTTGGGACTGAAGATCGACAAGTCTAGTTTGAAATCCGTTTCTCCGAACAAGGTTCGCGCAATGTATGCTTCGGGCGCCATCTCCTCCATGTTTCTACCATGGGTCGTGATACCCACCGGATTCTCGGTCGGTCTTCCAGTCGGAATCTTGCTTACGGTTCTGACCGTAGCAAATGTTGTCTTTACTCTCTATTTCAGCCCGCGAGTTGGCGACCTTCATCATGCCCGTAGGGTCAGAAGCTAGGTCGAATCGCTTATCCCGATACATTCTGAAGCTGATTGCTTAGTTTCTATCTAGAAATCCATCCCGAGAAGACTATAGTATATTAGACGGGACGCCTTAGGCATCTAAGGCATTTCTCTTTGAAAGGCAGAAACTATCGTTCTCCGTCAGGTCAGGCTTACACCCGTTTGAAATACATTCATGGATCCCCGACCCCGAAAGTCTCGAAGTTCAACATGGGGGATCTCTCGACTCATTTTGCTCGAAGGGTCCATCTTGTCTCCAGAGAGAATGTTCAGATTCGCCACAATGCCCTAGAGTCGGCTCGAGTTTCCGCAAACAAGGTTCTCTTCGACAAGTACGGCGAGACAGGTTACAGGTTGCAGTTGTGCGTGTATCCTCACATTATTCTCAGAGAGAACAAGATGATCGCGACTGCGGGAGCTGACCGTCTCCAGGAAGGTATGAGGCGGGCTTTCGGAAAGCCCACCGGAAGGGCTGCGCGGGTACATGATGGCCAGTCGATACTCATCGTCTATGTTCCAGAAGATGGTGTAGATACTGCTCGAAAGGCGTTAGACACCGCGTCGACGAAATTCCCGATGAGGAGCCGCATAACCGTTGAAGAGATTCCTGTGGAAGAGCAAGCTCAAGTTCCTGTAGAAGCTCCTGCGCCTCATGAGGAAGCCGAGCCGACCGAGGCTGCGGAAGAAGTCACTCCGATTGTAACAGCGGGAGCCTAGTCTGAATGGTGAGCTCCGACGCCATCGTCGTCTGGCTTGAAAATGTAAGAAAAGACGACATTCACATCGTCGGCGGAAAGTGCGCCAATCTCGGAGAACTGACAGCAAAAGGCGTCACGGTTCCTCCTGGCTTTGCAGTTACCGCGGACGCGTTCCGTCGATTCTTAGAAGAGACGAAGATCGGAGAAGTAATCCAAAAGACTCTGACGAGCGCTGATGGCCCGCGAGATCCGAAGCAGTATGAAGAAGCGTCGCAAGCGATCCGGAAGATCATCGAGTCAGCCCCAATGCCACTCGACATTGCCAATGAGGTTCGGAGTGCGTATCGGGATCTAGAACGGAAAACGAGTAACCCCCAGGTCAAGGTGGCCGTACGATCCTCAGCTACTAGCGAGGACCTTCCGGACGCGTCCTTTGCGGGACAACAGGATACGTATCTTAACGTGAAGGGAGAGGACGCGCTTGTCCACTACGTCCAGAAGTGCTGGTCTAGTCTCTACACGCCACGCGCAATATTCTATCGGGAGGAGAAGGGATTCCCGCACGAGAAGGTGCTCATAAGCGTCGGGGTCCAGAAGATGGTTGAATCAGAAGTCTCAGGAGTCATATTCACCCTCGATCCGGTCAACGGGGACCCGTCGAAGATCATCATTGAATCTAGCTGGGGCCTAGGCGAAGCGCTTGTCGCCGGAGTTGTCCGTCCGGACCGGTTCATTATCGACAAGGGGACGCTTCAGATTGTCCACAAGGAGATTGTCCCGAAGATGGTTGAGCATGTTCCGAATCATCAGACCGGGCTCACGATGGAACGAGAAGTTCCGGCGGAGCGTCGGAACGCTGCGAGCCTCGGGGATGAGCAGGTTGTTGAGCTTGCGCGGCTAGCTCGGGATATCGAGGATCATTATCAGACTCCGCAGGATGTCGAGTTCGCTGTCGAGCGTTCAAAGTCTGGTCAGAAGGTGTACGTGGTCCAGACTAGGCCTGAGACGTTCTGGGCTCGGATGAAGTCGCCCTCAGAGTCGGGAAAAAGTCCTGTGCTTGATCGCGTTGTCGTGGTTCAAGGTCTTGCGGCTAGTCCAGGTCTTCACGCGGGACGGGCCAAGATTGTGGTAGGCTTGCAGGATGCTGGGAGGATGATGAAAGACAAGGATATTCTCGTTACTAGAATGACGAATCCGGACTGGGTTCCTTACATGAAGATCGCCGGCGCGATCGTTACCGAGGATGGCGGGACTACGTGTCATGCGGCGATTGTTTCTCGCGAGATGGGAATCCCATGCATTGTCGGGGCGAGGAACGCTACCAAGGTCTTGCAGACCGGCAAAGAGTATACCGTTGATGCAAAGGCGGGAGTTGTCTATCAGGGACTCGTCGAAGACGTTCTCAAACCCCCTGCTGCTGTGGGCCAGCAAATTCCTACTGTCATTCCTGTTACCTCGACGAGAATCTACGTGAACATCTCATTACCCGAGCTGGCGGAGAAGGTTGCGCGGGAGACGCACGCTGACGGTGTGGGGTTGTTGAGGGCTGAACACATGATGCTCTCCGTTGGGAAGCATCCGCGGCTTTTGATCGAGGAGGGTGGCGGGCAGAAGATGGTCGATGCTTTTGCGGAGGGTGTGCGGAAGGTGGCTACTCCTTTTGCGCCGAAACCGGTCGTCTATCGTTGTCTAGATTTCAAGCCGGACGAGTTTCTCGGACTGCCGGGTGGTGAGAAGTATGAGCGCGAGGCGGGGCATGTCGGACCCAATCCATTGCTGGGTTTCAGAGGCGCGTTCCGATATGTGAAGGAGCCGGATGTGTTCCGGCTGGAGTGTCGGGCGATACGGAAGGTGCGTGAGGAGTTCAAATTGACGAATGTGCATGTGATGCTGCCGTTCGTCCGGACCTTGGAGGATTTCCGGAACGCGAAGAAGATTATGGAGGAGGAGGGGTTGAAGAGGAGTCCGGATTTCAAGCTCTGGATAATGTGCGAGGTTCCCGCGACGGTGTTGCTGATTGACAAGTTTGTTCTGGAGGGTATTGACGGAATCTCGTTCGGGACGAACGACTTGACGATGCTGATTCTCGGGATCGACCGGGACGATGCGTCTATACAGGAGATTTACGATGAGCGGAATCTTGCGGTTCTGCGGGCGATGAGTCATGTTATCCGGATCTGTAGCGAGGCGGGTGTTACGACGTCTATCTGTGGCCAGGCGCCTTCGAACTATCCGGAAGTCGTCGAGTTCCTCGTACGCGAGGGAGCTGTTAGCATGAGTGTCAACCCGGACAAGGTCATAGAGACGAAGCAGCTTGTCGCGGGGATCGAGCAGAAACTCATCCTCGAAGGTATGCGAAAGATGCGACAGAATAACGGTGATTCGGGAGCTCTCCAGCCCCGATGGCCGAAGTAGTTCTGCTAGTCATAGATGTTTGATGATCTAGTCGAGTACGTCCGAGAGAACTATTCTCGAGCCTCAAAGATTGTAGAGCTGGGAGTAGGCAGCCGAATAGACGTCGCGGAAAATATCAAGAAACATCTTCCACTAACCGAGGTTCTTGTCACGGACAAGGATGAAGCATGGGTCCGGAAGCATATCACGAGTCACGTCCGTGCTGTAGCTGATGACGTGATGTTTCCGCAGACGCCGATCTATCAGAATGCGTCGCTAGTCTACTCGATCCATCCACCCTTCGAGATTGTAGAGCCGATGGTTGCGCTTGCCGGGAGGATAGGGGCCGATCTTCTAGTTGTGCCGAGGTCCGATGAGCAAGAAATGTTTCATCATGATGGCTGGCGGAAGCTTGTCCGGAATGGAAGGACGCTCGGTTGGCTCAGAGACTTCAGAAAGGAACAGCATTAGCCTAGAACGGGATATAGAATCATCCGGTTTTCTTCGTCGCGAGACTGGCCTTCATACCTTGTTTTTCTAGCTAGCCTATTACTAGCCGGATCTTGACAGGGACCGAGCAAGAACCCCGTTCGCCTCTTCTCAAGCGTCATGCGGATTTTATCATTGACTCGGACCCTCAGGCGTTTTCCAGGCGACTTCCTTGGCACCCTCAGGACCCTACCAAGTTCGCCCGAGTCCATGTGCTGCCCTAGGGACTCTGCTGAGACTCTCGATCCGCTAAACGATAGAACTATGGTTCTTGTTGTTGATCTCTGCCGCCGAACCTTTCCAAGTGTTCTCAACCAGCTCCACAACATCCGCCAGATGAGCACCCAGCTCTCCGAGCCGCTTCCCCGTCTCAGGATCTTCCTCGCCGAAGAAAGAGCTGAGCCTGCCGAGAATAACCATACACTTTCTAATCGTCGCGACCTCGTATCGTATCTGTTCGCCGACCGCCATGTCCCAGAGGATGGCCCTCCGCTTTACGATAACCTCTGAAGCCTCAGCCTCAGAATCTCCCTCTGTCTCTAACATGCTCGCTGAATCGGAGCCGGTCCGTGTTTAGAATCCGTGTAACTCTATCGCGGATTCCAGAGTGACAACGCTGACCCGAGACTTCGATGTTCTCTGTCGCGGGAGTAGCGCGCATATTTTTTTTCTACGCCTCCGATCCGTAGCACGATCTTAACAGGCTCGTAGCAAAACGCACTATCGCCGGCTATTGTTGTCTGGCCGATTTTAGCATCGACATAGACCCCTATGCTGTTTTCTAGGCGATTCCAAAAGGCGTTTTGCAGGGGACTATCAGGCCATTAAGCGCCTTCGAGACGTTCTCGTCGGTACGGATTCTGGATGGTCTTTCGATTCGATTTGAGGGCTGAGAAATCGAAATATTCATGTGAATGCACTTGTGTTGCATGGCCCGCAAGACTCTCACAATATCCGAGAAAGCCTACAACGCGCTCGCACGAATGAAGTCTAAAGATGAATCATTCACCAAGGTCATCCTCAGACTGGCGCAAAGGAAGAGCAAAGGTAACCTGCTCGACTACGTCAGATCTTTTCCCCCTGACAATGAGCTGGCTGATCGGATTGAGGAGGTCCTAGAGAAAAGAGGGTCCATCCGGATCAGAGCCTCCAGCCGCCCCCGAGAGGTTGCTGAGGAGAAAGGAGTCAAGGCCGGAGAGCTTGTCAATGTAGACATTCGTAAAACCCGTAAGAGCGTCTTCGGGGGGGCTAGAGGAATCGGACCCTTCACTGTCAAGGATGAGATGAAAGACCACGACTAGATATGTTTTGGACGCTTACGCCTATCTCCGCTAAATCCCTAGTTCTAATCGAAGAAAATCTTTGACACCATCCCTCCCAGTTGCCTTAAGCCAGATAGGCCCAAGATCACGCTGCAATTCTAGGGTTAGTGTGAGGAAGGGGCAGCAGAGCTGTTCCAGAGTAGCCCACTCCGACAATGCTGTGAAAAGCGACCGGTCGTTCGGGAAGCGAAACCCATAGCCGTCCGGTAGCTCCGTAATTTCAAGATGTTTCGGGAACAACTCTTTCGCTAAGATGTCGTGTCGTTTTCTCTGTTCTTGGTCTAGGGCTGACAGGTTGCAAGAAAAGGCGTCCACTGCACTTCAGACAATCAGCGACTTTTCCGAGTAGATAAACAACGGAGTTCCTGCACAGTAACTTGCTTACGCTATAGTTAGTCACCTTCGCAATAGTTTCATTCTAGAATTTGTCCCACTCTCCCACTCTTCTACTTCGAACCACACACCAAGCTCTATGCAAAGCCTCGACTGCAAGGTCTTCTGCCGAACCTGCCAGGAACCAACGTACCGCGAACTCCGATACCGATCCGACTTCCAGTTCGTAGGCAGACTACTAGTATGCCAGAACTGTGGCGAGACAATCTTCGAACCGGTCGGGTCCGGGACGGCGTGCCAAGACTGTTGACAAGCCTACAAGCAATGTGGCTACTGGACCTACGAGAACCTCTCGAAGAGACCGGCAGTGAGCGCAAGCGGGACGATCGCGTCAAGAAACGCTCTAAGAATTATCACAAGGGTCTCAGCCGCCAGGCTCGATAGGTCTCAGACCAGAATATCGCCACAGTGAATCCTCCGAAGATGAACGCTACGATATTATGAGTTGAGAAATCGGGAGGGTAGAGAATAGGGTAGAGAGCGAGCATTACCGTGAACATTGCGGAAAAGAAAAGATGTCTAGGTAGTAGGAAGCCCAAGACGCCGACAAAGTTCTGTAAGACACCCACCTCCACCTGTTCAGTGAGATGATACTCGCCTGTTGAGTCCTTCTCCACCAGCCCTAGTGATCGCAGTTTCTCCAGATGATGTAGCGCAACGCTGGGGCTGCTCATTCCCAGAGCACGTTGTACAGACCTTACTCCGATTGGTTCATTCCTTGTCTTTAGAAGGTGCCAGTAGACGCGTAGGGTGAGTCCCTTCAGCTCAGACTCTATGATCCTGTCGCGGTCTTCGGTCAAAAGCCGTCTTCAGGAAAGAGAATAGCGTCAGATCAATACAAGCTTGCTTGTTTGCAGAAGTGTTTTGATTTGTGAACACCCCGTTCTAAACACTGGCCTTAAGGTCCTCCGCCTCGTACACCAAGTGCATGCAGCCGTCAGCAGACCAGAGACTGAATCAGAATCTACATTCTGGTCAATATGGTCGCCAGGTTATGCGAGTCGCATCGCACTGGGACGAGAGGAGGATGCGGCTGTGAAGGTTGGCTCCAAAACCCGGACTGTCTTCGGGCTGACACTGGGAATCATCGCCGGACTCGCGCTAATACTCCTTCCCGGAATAATGGTCATGTACACTCACCTACCCAATCCCAACGCTACTGACCAGCATGTCATGGTCCCCTTCACATCCTATCAGGAGTTGCACAGCTTCATTCTCACAAAGAGCTGCAACAGCACCGAAGTTCGCAACCTCTACAATCCCACTCCCGCTCCGGTAATCCTGAACACGAACACGAACGGTCTCAACCCTGGCGGGTTCACCGGCACTGTTTCCACCATTGCCACAAGTGGAACCTCCACGGGTTCAATATCAACGAGCGCAACTCCCAGTCACTCTGAAACAAACGCTCAGGTAGCGGGCGTCGATGAGCTTGACACCGTAAAGAACGACGGCAGCTACATCTACACGGTAACCAATAACACCGTCGCGATCGTCCTCGCCTACCCAGTCACCGAAGCAAAATTGCTGGCCCACGTATCCGTGAACGGTACGCTCCAAGGAATTTTCGTCGACGGCAACAGGCTAGTTGTTGTCAGTCAGCAGTACCAGCAGTATCCTCTACCATACACTGGTACCGTACAACCTGCAATGGGAGCTTCCATCGCCGTCTATCCAATATTCCTCAACTATCCCCAGACCACTTCTCTATCGATCTTCGACATTTCTAACCATGCCAGTCCAGTGTTGACAACTACTCTCGTAGTAAATGGGACTCTCGCGGGGGCGCGGCTAATTGGGGACTATGCTTACCTGGTGGCGACGCAACCGGTCTACTGCACGGGTCCAATTGTGCTTCCGGTCAATGTGGTAGACGGGCGCATGGTGACAATGGGGATTGCGTCAGTCTATCACTCTGACATCGCTGATGTAGCTAACAGTTTCACTACGGTTGTTGGTATCAACGTAACCGAAGCCAACCCTACTCCAGCAGCCAAGATCTTCCTCATCGGGACGAGCAGTAACATCTACGTCTCGCTTCACCAGATCTATCTTACTCAGCCGATCTGGAGTCAGGTCGAGCAGACTGCTGTGCATCGCATCAGTATTGATGGTGCAAGCATCAGCTATCAGGCGACGGGTACTGTGTCGGGCCATGTTCTGAACCAGTTTTCCATGGACGAGTACAACGGCAACTTCCGCATTGCCACAACCGGCTATAGCTTCAACCAAGTAGCCTCGACGGGAGGCGTTGCGTCTACCTACGTGCAGCAAACCAACCTCTACGTCTTAGACAGCGGCCTCCACATAATCGGAAGACTCGAAGGACTCTCGCCCGGCGAAATGTTCTACGCGGCCCGATTCATGGGCGACAGAGCCTACCTGGTCACTTTTCAGAGAATGGACCCGTTGTTCGTCATCGGTCTGCAAGACCCCACCCAGCCAAAGGTCTTGGGCCAGCTCAACATCCCTGGAGTCTCTGACTATCTGCAGCCCTACGATGAGACTCACTTGATTGGATTCGGAAAATCTTCGACGAACGTTACCTGGGAGAACGCTGCACTGTTCCAGGGTCTCAAGCTCAGCCTCTTCGACGTCACAGACCCGAGTCATCCTATTGATACAAGCGACTATTTGGTCGGAGATCGGGGTAGTGATTCTCCAGCGTTGACGGATCACAAGTCGGTGCTTTTTGATAGGTCCCTTAACCTGCTGGTAATACCTCTGACGATTGCGCAGGCTCAACCAAGTACAACTTGCACATGGTGCTATAATCCTCTTGTCTGGCAGGGAGCCTACGTGTTCAACGTCACCGTTCAAGACGGAATCGTCTTCCGCGGCGGAATAACACACCTCGCCACCGGTCAGCTTCCAAGCTGGAACAACAGCGGCTTCTTCGTTACCCGCGCTCTCTATATCGGCAGCGTACTCTACACGATAAGCAACAACACGGTCAAGATGAACAGTCTATCCGATCTCACAGAACTCAACTCCGTAAACCTAGCCTAAGAACTTCGAGAGCCTAGATAGAACCTTCGGCCAAGCGTTCGCTCAGATTCAGAGAAGGCGGTTCTGCGTCGCGAGACTAGCACGCATACCTTATTCTTCTCGACCGTCGCCGGCTAACAGGATCCTAACACGGACCCATCAACATTTCCCTATTACAGATCACTGGTCTCAACTGACATTAACATCGTAATGGACCCCAAGCCGTTTCCAAGGCGATTCCAAGGCAGAATCAGGTCGCTGACCTCTACTATCTGCAATCATGGGACATGGATTGAAAATTACGACTCTGCATCCAGAGGAGTTCCCAAAAACATGACGCTTCGTTTCGAGACTCAATTGCAATTGAGATTTCTTGTATGTATTCCGTTGTCTTGTAGTTTGATTGCTATTTCTTGTTCCATTCGTGAGGGATTGGCGTGTAGTCGTTCGCGCCAGTCGCTCCGCTGACTCGACATCTATGGGGTTGAGCTATCGTTCAGCTATTGCTCAGACACGAGAACGAAACTGTTAATCACAGCTAGCCTTCTCGCAGCTTGAAGAAGAGCATCGTCGAGAGACTAGCGAAGATGACGAACCGGTGTACGTTTCCTTACTGTCTCTTAGGAAGACACGTGCTGAAGAGTGAGAGTTTCCGCTAGTGCTGATGGTTATCTTTGGTGCGGGAGCATCCTGGGATTCATACGAGCGACTCCCTCCTCCAAACGTGAACAATCTCAGACTGCCGCTTGCGAATCGACTATTCGACAGTAGGTTCGGAAATTATTACCGGCTCTTCCCGAAATGCCAGCCTTTGATTCAGCGTCTTCAACGGCAGGACGTTAACGTAGAGAATGTCCTAGAAAAATTCCAGAGCGAAGAGACTCGGCATCCTGCGAGACGGACCCAATTGGTTTCGGTTCGGTACTATCTGAACCTCATGCTTGCACGATGTCAATCCGATTGGACAGATCAGGTCACTAAGGGTGTCACAAATTATCAGACCATGTTGGACCAAATCGAAGCTCAGCGAGTTCAGGGCGAAAAGATATGCTTGGTTACATTCAACTACGACACACTTCTTGAGCACGCTATCATCGATAGCCTTGTTGGAGTCCCTCTCAACACGATTCCTGACTACATATCGAGTGACTACAAGGTGATCAAGCCCCATGGCTCAATAAACTGGGCGCACCCAATTCGGAACTTCCAGTCGCACAGGGGGAATAGCCAAGACTTGATCTCCGACATAATCGCGAGCGTAGCCTCCCTCGATGTCGACGCTGAATCCTACGAAACCGTTTCGGATGATCCGTTTGCAAGGCCCTATCAGAGACCCTACTTCCCTGCACTTGCTATTCCCGTGGAACATAAACAACATTACGAATGCCCACAAGAGCACTGGAAGGTTCTGGAAGACTGTCTACGTCAGGTGACCAAGGTTCTCATTATCGGATGGCGAGCCAACGAGAATGATTTCCTCGATACTTTGGTCAAACGCATAACGAAAAAGGCGCGAATGATGGTCGTATCTGGTACCGAAAGAGGTGCCGATGAAGTGGTAGGGAGAATTAGTGCAAAGTTTAGACCGACTGGAATAGTGCACGACTTTGTCCCATCAAAACCAGGATTCAGCAATTTCACTTCCAGTTCTGAATGGGAGAGTTTTCTAAAAGGGGAGCCGTGATGTAGCATGAACTGTCCGAACTGTAGCGCAGAGTTCTCTTTTGACGAGATCGTCAACGCTTAAGGGCGAGTTGAAGGGGTTAGTGGAGGTAGGAGAAGCTGCTTTGGCATTAACATGTAATTTTAGGTTTGAGGTTCGGTCTGAGGATGAGGTTGTTGAGTTGGTGGCTGATCATCATACTGCTCATGTCTGTGTGGACTGTCTTACGTTGTTGACGGTTCATCGTCGTGTTCATCATATGAAGGTGGAGAAGGTTATTGTTGAGATGGCTGAGCCTATCCCCGTGCTGGCTGAAGCGTAAACAGTCAAGCTCGCCAGTATTCTATCGATGCGCAGGAATCAATCGAAACGGTCATGTTTCTCTCGAACAGACGGCTTCAGCTTGGGCAGACTGCCCTGATCCGACCTCTTCCGGGTCCCGTTTTCTTTCAGTTCTCTGATGAGCTCAGCCGCTCTGAGTATTCTAGTTCGTCCCACCTGTCGCATGTCCAAAAGGTCAGGATCGCCTGTGACTAGATAGTCCGCTCTTCCCGTGTGCGCGCAATCCAAGAACTTCTGGTCATCCTTGTCGCGGCACCTGATCTCCGCTTCGGTAGTGTTGAGGACGACCTCGCATTTTCCCAATATGGCCTGGAACATGGCAAGGCTCATCGGGGGCGAGAGATGGAATTTCGGACGCGCAAGAGTCTCTCTAAGCTCTTCTAAGGTTTCGAGGCTCGCGAGCAGCCCCACTCTATCCTCTAGGACGAGCTTGAGAACTTGAGCCTCATTTCCTTTCTCGAAGAATATTCCAGAGAGTAGGACGTTTGTGTCAACTACCAGCCGCGGTTTCAACGGGCCCGCCTGGCCCGCTCCTTCCTCACCGCTCGAATCTCCCTGGAAACATCCTTACGGGTGACACGCAGCTCCCGGATCTTCTTCCTGACAGCCGCTAGAGTCTCTCTGGTCTCCTGAGATGCGAATCCGACCTTCTTCAAGATGATGGTATCACCTTCCCCAAAGACCAAGAGCCTGCTTCCACCCGTCAGTCCGAGCCGTTCTCGGATGAGCCCCGGGATAACGACTTGGCCCTTGCTGGAGACCCTCGTCATCTCCAAATCCATAAGCATCATTCTAGACTAAGACAGGTCTTACTTTTAAGCTATCAGTGCTCTCATCGTCACGGGCATCTCGACTTGTAATAGATCCAACCATAACACTCTCAGCAGACACCTGAAAACGTTGACACACGCCACCCTAGTGTGGAACTTTTACGAGAGACGGGAAGGAAAGGACCACTCCTTCTACAAACTGTCAGCCATGGGCGAAAAACTCCTCTCATCGCTGAAGCCTGAGCTAGAAGTAACCATGCAAAAATCCGCAACCCGAAACACTCCAGCCTCTGCCTAGTTTATGGTCGAGGTGGAATGATCTGTTAGGAAGCGTGGACCTTCAGCCACGAGGCGTCGACGAGGACGGGATTTGTGGAAGTAAGAACTTCTCCAGGTAGGAGAACTCTCACCTTCCCCCTTTGAGGGGGACTTGCAACGACCGCCGCGACGCGGGCTGGTAGACCTTTGGACCCATGCTTCACGAAGCGTTCAGGGACAAAGCCTGACATGATCCTCTTTTCGTGAGCCGAAAACTCGAAGCGTATGCTTCTCTCTGCAGGTGACATGCCCTGTTTGACGTCACATGCTATCCATAGGCGCTGTCCAACCCTGAAAGGCATTTGATTGTAATCTCCAAGAACAAAAGAAGGCATTCAAGCGTAAAGGATTGGAGAGGTCGACGAAGGTCCATATCTTGAATGGTCACTTGAAGAGTGACTGAAGTGTGAAGAGCAAAGTCAAGTTCGGATGCCGGATCTTTCTAGCGGCCAACGAGCCATTCCAGCAGATCATCAAGAGAGCCCAATTCTGCGAGAAGTACGGCTTTGACTCTGTCCTCATAGACGACCATCTGCTCTACGGGACAGGGGCAGCGGCCGCGCCCGAACCCTTCACAACCCTCGCCGCGATAGCTGCCGCGACCCGGAAAATCAGAGTCGGAATCGCAGTAACAGACCTCGTCCGTAGACACCCGGCCATCATAGCCCAGACCCTGGCCACGCTCTCCAACCAATTTCCAAAACGAGTCTTCTTGGGACTGGGCGCGGGCGATCCGATGAACCAGACACCCTTCGGATTCTCTGCGAAACACCGCGTCAGCAGACTAGAAGAGGGTCTGAAGATTATCCGGCAGCTGTGGAACTCTAGCATAGAGAAACCACAGAACTACAAGGGACAATTCCTCTCCCTGAACAACGCATACTTGCAAGCCGGCCAGGAGAAACAGCCAGTCCCGCCAATCTATCTAGCAGCCTTCGGTCCCAGAATGCTAAGGCTAGCGGGGGAGGCGGCCGACGGATGGATCCCGCACTGTCACACACCTGCAACATACAAGATGGATCTTGATACCATCATCGGGTCAGCGCATAATGCGGGTCGAGATTTCGGTGTGTTCCGCTCCGCATACTACACGCTATCCTCCATCTCGAAGAATCGCAAAGAAGCAGACCGGAACGTGCTGGGTCCAGCCAGATACTTCCTCGCCCTGATACCCGAGGCGTTGAAGAAGATCGATCCTTTAGCAAACCATCCGGGCAGGATCTGGGAGAATATTTCAAACCCCAAAGAGCAGCGGGAGATAATCCGCAAGATCGCCGCAGAGATTCCGGAATCAGACGCTTACAACACAGTCATCCACGGAACAGTTGAGGATAGTATCGAACAGGTCGAAGACTACCGGAAGGCTGGCTGCAAGGAGTTCATGCTGACCTTCACCCCCAAAGGAGGACTGTGGTCAACGACAGGTCTGCTCGACCAGATACGGCTCTTCTCGAGCAAGGTCATGAAAAAATAGTAAGGCCGTCGCGTCCCTATGCGCCTTTTCGAGTCTTTTTGAAGAGCAATGAATAAACCCTGCGAGCTTGCTCGTATAGCAAGCCAGGGATAACTCCTCGGGAAAGGTTCGTCAATCCTGGGCAATCTGCGCTCTAATACTCGTAGTAGTGGTCAAAATACTCTCGCCTACTACAATTGCAAGTAGCCCACATCCTCAAGCGACTGTCCCAAGCGCTCCAGGCGATTTCTCCTTCAACCAGCCTAGTTCAGTCACTACTCAACCAACTGCGTTGTCTCAGTCGCCGCTGAGCTATTCCTTCTTTGACGGTTTCAACTATTCGAATATGAGTCAGATGCAAGCGGCGGGATGGAGAGAGTGCAGTTCGCCGGGCACACCTCAATCCGACTACTTGGTCACACCGGGTCAGTTGACACTTGTGACGGATTGGGATAACCAGACGAGCACGGCTGTTTGCTGGAACAATATTCCTGCGGGAGTTTCTAACTGGTCGGCGAGCACCAGAGTAGCGTGGACCGGCAACAATGTTGCGGGAACCATTCACATCACAGTAACAACAACAAGCCACGCCTACACCTGGGACGCTAACGACATGTTCAAGCGATACATGCTCTGGCGAGACGGGATAGCAATCTGGACCGGGCCATTATACATTGGGCAACTCGGAGTTTGGGACGATCTGAGAATAGACTTCGTAAGCGGAGCCATCCATCTCTACCTTGACGAGCTTCCCATGCAGACTGTGCCGGTCCAAGACACAGGGACCAACATGACTGGAATAGTGCTCCAATCGCAATCAGGAACAACAATAGCTTTGCCTACGTCATGGCCAACGCGGTGGATCCGAACGCACCAGATTTCACACTCATTGGGGGTCCAACAGGCCAGAACGTTCCAGTCGGTCAGAATGCTACTTTCACTGTCTCTCTAGCAAGCGTCAACGGCTTCTCCGGTCTCGTGACTTTGGCACCATCGATCTCTCCCGGTGGAACCAACTCGCTACTCGTTGCACTCTCACCGAGCGTTACCTTGACCAGGGGTGGTTCCGTCTCGGTCAATCTGACAGCTACAACTTTCCAAGTTATATCCGCATCCACGTTCAACATCCGAGTGAACGCGACGAGCGGCAGTCTCTATCACGCAATCCAGGTATCAGCCACAGTAACCGCTCCGCCCCAAGGCCAGAACATCACCATCAACGCGACTCCAGGCTCCATCATACTTCAGCAAGGCCCACTTGGACAATGGACTACTCACAACATCACGATAACCATCAGAGGAACAACCGGATTCACCGGCACCATCGCCCTGTCAGTCTCAGTTTCTGCGATTGGGCCCTCGCCAAACGGCGCCATTACCCCGAGCCAACTACTCATCACCGGAAACGGGACCTACACCGCAATCCTCTATTTTCCCCAAGGAGGGAGCAGCACTGAGACCTTTACGGTCACCGCAGCAACCGCCGGCCTGAGCACTTCGACGAGTGTTCAGGTAAACTTCGTCCCATCATACTTCTACACACAAGTCCGTCCATCAGGGGACATCTACCTCGGAGCTGGATCCTCCATCACGGTCAGCCTAAACCTGGTGAGTCAGAACGGAGACGCTGGCAACGTAACTCTCTCCATCCGCTCGCCTTACGCGCTTCCAGCCAACTATCCAACATTCCAGTTTCCGAACAGAGTCACCCTGATTCCCAACGCTACCCTCAGCGTACCAGTCACGATCTCCACGAACAACAACACACCAGTCGGATCCTACATCTTCTTCATCCGCACAGACGGAGGATGGTGGACAGGAGACATAAAGATTAACCTCTACATCCTAGCTCGCTCCTACACTTCTGGAGTAGTGGTTGGGACCACCGCGACTTACAGCGTGAGCCTATCCTCCTATCCCGGGTCCCCATAACGGTCACGGCGACAGTGACAAACGTAACGGGCTCAGACATCTCATACACCGAATCATTCTACGTCGACAACGTTCTCGCCAATTCCACGAGCGCAAGCATCAATATTCTGAACGGAGACCACACAGGAACAGTATTCGTCCCATTCCCCTTCGTAGCAGCCGGCCTCCATCCCGGAGATAGCCTGTTTCCAGGAGCCCCTTATGGGTCAATCAGCATAACCAGCACGTCGACCATATCACTAGCCGGGGAAGACAGACTCACTTTCTCCGCCGGCACTGGCATAACAATCAATCCTATTCAGATTTCCGCGACATGGGACAGTGCAACAGGGATACTTGGGATACTAGACGGCACCGTTCCCGTAAACTCGACCAGCGTGACGGCGCACTATCGCCTTGTCCGCACAAACGCCTGGACCGGCACAAACCCATCAAACAATATCTCAGTAGATTTCACCGAGTCAACATCCCAAGCAGTACAATTCTCAACCATCACATTCACATCCACCGTGACCGGCGGCGCGCCTCCCTACACATACCGCTGGGATTTCGGGGACGGACAGACTTCTAACCAGCATGATCCAGTTCACCTATATGCCATTCCAGGAAGTTACAGGGTGGTCTTGACAGTGACAGACAAGACCGGAGATGTCGTGACTCAAACATCGATGATCAGAGTGTCCAGCTTGATCATTCCTCCATCACTTTCTAGCCTCTTTCCGGCAGCCGGCATACTCATGATTGGCCTAGTCGCCCTATCAGTGTACATTACATGCGCGATCGCGGCAACGGCTCTTGTCATAAGACACGAACAAACCAAACAACGTCGACCTGCTCAGACGCTCCCACCCAACAATTGACACAACTTTCTCCCTGAAAGAGCCGAGCTTTCTAGACTCATCCGAAGCGGCCTCTTGGAAGGACGTACGACAGAGGGTACGCACTAACGGTGGGTCTGTTCAACAAAACCAGCTCGAACAAATACAACTCTTCTCCGACAAGGTCCTGAATAGAAACCGAAACTAGGCGAAGCATCCGACCATCAGATGGCCAAGGAATCATGGTTGTCTAAACATGGTTAATAGTCGTCGAACAGCCAAGTCCCACTCGGCCTTGAAGAACGCGATATTATGGCCTGAACCATATCCCGCAAGAGACGGAGTGGCCAAGCTCATGCGCAAGATAGAGTCCACCAGAATCCAAAAAGCCTGGCCCTGGTTGATTGTTCTAGCTCTAGTTCTGGCCGGGATGACCTATCTCATTCTCTCACATATTGGATCATCAGTTTCCTCATCTGCAGTGATAGAGCTTGACAAAGACCTGATCTCAACAAACGGGCTGATGATAGCTTTCACTGGCATAATATTCACAGGCATGCTAGCTGAGATACGGTTCAGAACCGAACGCGCGATTCAAACATCAGATCAGCAGCGTGCCAACCGGCTGGAAAGAACGTCGAAAGCTCTCCGAAAGACTGCTTTAGCGAGCTTTCTGTTCTTCGCACTATCCCTGTCAGATGCGATTGGCAACCTGCCGGGTCCACTATCATCCCCATCGTCAACCTTCTCCCTGGCAACCACGTTTGTGCTTCCTGTAGCGTTGATGGTAGGGGGTTGGTCAATCTAATGATTGCACTGGCAATGATAGTCTCAGAGTGAAAACCAAAACTGACTATCATTAGTGACAGGCGGTCATGGATCGCAGCGGGTTGGTCGGTTGGTCCACGAGCATAGGGAGCGGATCTATCTAAGGAAGGACGTCCTCCTGAAACTCGCAGAGCATGGTGAGCTGAACCAGAGCAGGCTGATGAGTTATTGTGGGCTGAACAATGTGAAGCACAAGGTGCTCCTGGACGAGATGGTCGAGAAGGGCTTGATACTCAGGATGGAAGAGCCTTGGGGTGCTAAGAAGATAATCAAGTACAAGATTTCCGACCGGGGAAGGATGCTTGTTAGAGAGATCTTAGAGCCCTACGAGACGCTCTTTCCGAGACGGGAGGCTGAGAAATAGTGATGGATAACATAGTTCCCCGACCGTTTTTAGGAACCATGCTGGTGAATACCTGGCCTTGACCGAGCCAGAGAAGAGAGAGAACGCTGGGGCAACTGCTGAGAACATCTTTTCCATAGTAGACAGGCTGGTCTACCAGATCGATAGGACCAAGAAATTCATACTCGTCATGATCATCGCGATTGTTGTCGCGATTCCCTTATCATGGCATGTCTCGCCCTTTCTGCTCGGGATGCCTGGCGGTTACAGCTTCAGACTAGCGGGCATCGTAGCGGTAGTTATCGCGGCTGTATTCCTTCTGATTGGAGCTAGGCAGTGGATGTTGCTCTCTGACTGGACCCGGAAATACAAGGCGTACAAGGAACAGCAGAAAAAGATCGACGATAAACTCGACTTTGAAGACAGCAACGAAGAACCGTAGTACAGCTCTGGTCGAAGAAGAATCGCTGAGGTTTTGCTGGGCGTTTCTCGCGCTAATCATCAGGTAACTTTGGTACGTAACAGATGTCAACAATGACTATAACAAAAAATCAGACGCTATACTGAGCATGGCAGCTTCAAGAATCATCATTGTCGCGCATGGCCTCGGCTTCGTCGGATGGATCAGTCCCGCCATCAGCACAAGGAGGGTGGACCCGTGACGACGGAAACGACCAAGCCGAAGCGCAAGAAGCTCTGGATCATCAGCATAGCGATAGCGGTAGTCGTCATTGCTGTCGTCGCCACCTTTCTGGTTGTGATGAACCAGGCCGTCGGTCCTCCTGCGCCTCCCAACGGTCCCAACGTAGCCATCTGGAATGGTAGCTTCTGCAGAAACTCGGGAAACTGTGGATACAGCCCGAGCGTCAAGACCGTCTTGAACGGGACCACCCTAACCTGGACGAACAATGGAATGACGCACACCGTCACCAGCTGTGACGCAACTCAGTACACGTCGGCAGGATGCCCGAGCCAAAACGCGGTAGGTCTAAACAGCTTCGACTCAGGAGCAATGTCCGATGGAGCAACGTTCACGTGGACATTCACGGTGAAGGGGACATACTACTACTATTGCACTCTCCATCCCTGGATGCAAGGGGAAATAATCGTTCAATAGTTGAAACCGCAAGTTCTCATGCGCCCATCGACCTGAGAATCCTGAACGATTATTCGACGATGCCCAAGATCTTGATCGCTAAGAGAGAGACTTTCCGCGAGAATATCGGTCGCGCTATACCACGAAGAGCTAGGAAGGGTGATTCTTGAAGGAGTCATCGAGAAGGACCGAGTTGGACCAGTAGGACTAACCAACAAGAATAGCGGAAATTCGGAAATCTCCGCGCCCACTAGAATCTATCCGGCTGGCCCAAAGACCTAGCCGAACAGATACGACTCTTCTCCACAAGATACTCGCAGATATCGGGACTAGTCGGATAGCTTAAGTTAGCACGGGGTTGGATATCACCAGCATGCCTGGTGAATCCGAGCAGACATGACCAGCTCGGCTCCGACGCGCAATCAGAGGCTGACAGACAGCGTTCTCTGGATATTAGTAGTAGCATATGCGGTCGGGAGCCGCATAATCCCGGGCTTCATCACGCCCCTGCTGTTTCCCTTCGCGTTGGTCCACGGGGGGAGGCGGTATGGATGGAAGACTATTGCTGTCTTCATGGTCGTCACGGCAATCGTCAGCAACATCCTGGAAAACAGTAGCATCCTGACCGGGTTTCCATTCGGCCGCTACTACTACACTGACTCGCTGGGACCCAAGATGGCTCTCGTACCCTTCTTCATCTCCCTCTCCTACATCTCGTTCGGCTATCTCGCCTGGGTCTTCTCCACCCTCCTCGTAAGCGAAGTCCGCAAGGGGTCTGCCCTCCTCGTGTCGGTCACGGTTCCGCTAGTCGCATCTTTCGTAATGGTCGCATGGGATTTCTGCCTCGACCCGATAGCCTCCACCATCAATCACGCTTGGATATGGAAGGACGGAGGAGGATACTTTGGCGTACCATTCTCCAACTATCTCGGCTGGTCATTCACCGTCTACATCTTCTTCCAGCTTTTCGCCCTGTACCAGCGGAAGCGTGGAGCGGAAGACCTGAGTCGAGCACTACCAGCAACCCACTATCTCCAGGCTATCATACTCTACCTCTGGACAGGAGTCGGGTTTGTCCTCGGCTACTTGTTCATGTCCCCCAGCACTTACGTGACAGATGCAGCTGGGCACTCTTGGACGACAGGTGACATCTTTGAGTCGATGGCGATCTCGGCAATATACACTATGATCTTCATCTCGATACTAGCCCTTGCGATACTCTACAGAGACCAACTAACGCAGAAAAGAGCGTAAATTCTGAATTGATCGTTGGCCGAGCGTCATGTCTAGCCGTATTGGCGACGAAAAAAATGAGAAGTTGGATGTTTGACGATCGTTTGATTACTTTTTGGCGTAGACTTTTGCGGTGAACGTCTGGTCGGCTTGGCTGGCGGTTCCCTCGATCCAGCCCTTGGTATTGTTGAGCCAGGAGAGGCTCGGCGATTGCGTCATGTACTTTTGTTCTCCCTCGAACCAGATGGTTCCGTCAGCGTTGTTGCGTCCCTTGCCGTGGCTTGTTGCGACGACCATGTCCTTGCCCGCCATCTGGATGCTTTTGCCTTCCCATTCGCTCGTACCGTCGGTCTTCATGTGAATACTGACCGTCTCCATGAAGTTGGCCTGGTACTTGCCCGTGATCTGGCCTACGTCGTTGTTCTCGATCTTGATGCCGTTAGCGCCGATGTCTTTGATGCTGAAGCTGTCGGTCTTACCGCGCAGCTCGGCGATTACCTCGCCTTTGGTTTGCTGTTGAGATTGCATACTACTCATCTCCGAATGCGGGAGAGGCCTCTATTTGAACGGTTGTACCTCCTTTTTTTGAGAAACCCGTCCAAAGACCGGCCATGCTATCTCTGAGCAGCCCAAAATACAACTGGTCTACAAACCTGGTGCACAGGCACGAGGGATAGTCGTAGTGAATAGGAGGACGTCTGCGAGCCGGAGCCGAGCCCATAGGAGACGGAAATATCAGACGGTGGCGCGTGAAGCTCCTTCGAATTTTGTAGCGGACCTGCAACGATTGAGAGACTGGCCCTCGATGAAGGGCAGCCTCTGGAGGAGAGCATTCCTAGTCAAGCTAACGCATGCGCCGAATGCTCGGCTGCTGACTGGGTCTATCAGTGGCAGAAATCTCAAGATCCTCGACGTTGGTTGCGGAACAGGCTGCATCAGCCTTGAACTGTCGCGGATGGGACACGATGTACTAGGCTTAGACCTGAATGAGAGGATGATTGAGATTGCGACCCGTACTAAGAAGACCAAAGATTCCGGAAGTGGAAAACTGCAGTATGAAATGGCAGACTTTGACAAGTGGTCGGGCACCGCAGGAGCCTACGATGCGGTGATTTTCAGTCGAGTACTTCATGATCTTCCAGACCCGGAAAACGCCCTCTTGAAGGCTCACCGCCTATTGAAAAGTCGTGGGAGAATTCTCTGTCTCGAATACGCGTACAACATGATGGATAAGAAAACAGCAACTTGGCTCTACCAGATTCGAAAACCACTAGAGCTTCAGGACTGGTACTCGTCACCTCACCTACCAGATGATCCCGGCAAAGGCGTCGATCTCATCATGCACGAAGCGGTAACCGGAAGAAAACAGCACATCAACACGTTTGAGGAGATGATCCGACCACTCAAACGGTTATTCCACCAGGAAACCTTCTCATGGCATCCCTACCATTTTTGGGACGTACTTTCAGACATGCGGATCCCAAACCCTAGGATTGAGGAACGTCTCGCAACGATGATCAAGAAACTGGAAGAATTCCTGTTGGGAAAAGGCGAGATTCAGCCAGCCCTCTTCCTCTACAAGGGAACGAAAGCACGACGCTTACCACGTTAGAAGTTCGTGCCGTGAACTAACTCAGCATACGTTGGGGCACTGATCTTTCTTGTTCAGAGTAGTTTTGGGTTTAGACATTGTCACAGAACAGGAGACAACTTCTAGATGCACATCTCTCAGGCTGGGTTCGAGCCTTGGATTTCTCTCTGTAGAACGTCATAGGCGAGGGGTCCGTCTTTGTAGTCAACTACCATTATGATGTCGCCGTACCCTAGAAATGCGTCAAGGATGTTGACTCCGTTTCTGAATAGTAGTTCAGTGACGTAGGATGCTATTCCTGGGGTCATCTCGGCACGAGGCGACAAATTGAGTATCAGCTTAGCAACGTTCGTCTGGGTCGCAGCCTCTCTAAGATGCTCCAGCTTCCCTTGAACGATAGTGTAATCCTCCTCCGGCAGAATCAGCTTGATCGAGTTTGAGAGGGGGAAGATGTGTGGGAACTCTGAGAGTTCGCCTGCTGCTTCCGACAATTCTTTGACTATGGCTGAGAACTGGTTTCTTGGTGCTCTTATCGTCACGTCTACTATGCCGCTTGATAGAGAGATTCTTGCGTCTTTGAGGACTCTTGACGCGTCTGGGCTTTTGCTGTTGGATAGTGTGTCGGAGAATCTCTTGATGGCTACTACCAGG
>VBAW01000119.1 GCA_005888635.1 Candidatus Bathyarchaeota archaeon
CGTCGCTACGAGTTCCCTGCTGAGGGGTGGCGGGTTTTTCGCACGCGCGAGCTCCACCAAGACCCTGAGGTTGGTCGTCACGATCCATTTCTCCTCGTCGACCTGGCTTGTCTCGAAGAACTTTGACGAGTCAAGGAGGGAGAGAATGTCTTTCTCGCTAGCATCCACGAGCCACGTGATGCTGTTGTGTTCCAGAATATCGTAGTGTCCCAGTTCCAGGGATCTTCTCAATAGCCCCGTTATCCGTTCCTCGTCGAAGACCTTCTCTCCCTCCAGTGCCCTGTCGGGTGAGGTATGAGCGAACAACTGGTAGCCCGGGTGGGGTGAGTAGCATGAGCGCATAGCGGCCGCGCATACCCTTTCCAGGTCCGGTTCGAAGCCTACGAGCTGGACTCGCACGTTGGAGAAGCGCCTATCAATGATTGGGTGTTCAGCCCCCTAAAAAACTACTGAGCATGTCGACTAGCAAAATCTCTCACTGGCCAATGGGTCTGTGCCTTCCAGCTGTTGCTTCTGGAGACACCACGCTTAGCTATTCGTCTAGCTAGTTCGAGAATGCTGGTTAGAGGAGGCTCTAAACGATGGCGGCAGACGAGGCTCAGAGTGAGACTCAAGAGGACTCGCTACCTGAGGCTACGATAGAACCGTTTCTCGACATGCGAGACCCTACGTTCCGGCGCATTCTGCGAGCGGCGACAAGCAAGTTCAACCAGATGATCTGTCCCCTCATGGCTTCCGTCTGCGTCCGTGACCTCTGTATGTTCTGGAATGACCATTCAAAATCCTGCTATATTGTAGATACTTTGAAGACGAATCTCTACCACACTATCTGTCCCAAGTGCGGCTCGACGAACATTCAACTCTCCACCCGTGAGGGACGTACAGGGAAGACGAAGAGTTTCAGATGCGACACCTGCAACAATGAATGGAGCTCAGTACACTAACCAGCTTCTAGCTCATAATCGGCTGATTCATCAATTCCTCTTCCTTCTCCTCTTCCAGCCGCGTCTTGATTCGTTTCAGCCTGAAAAAGTCCTCTCTGGCTCTCTCCTGTAGACTCATCTCGATATACCGTATCGTATTCAGAATCCGCGGGATGACGATATACTCCAAACTGTTGACCCGTCTCTTCGTCGCCGCAATCGCCTCAGCAAGCCTGCGAATCGCCTCTTCCGCAGCCGACAATTCCACCACGTTCTTCACCGCCTCGGTCATCAACGCCACCGCCTCGTCTAGCTTCGCTGATGTCCCAATCATCGAGTACGGATAGCCCTCTAATGGTCTCAGCTGAACCTCGACGTCAGGGATGGAGACCCCGATAACGTTCCTCGTCGACGCGTCCACATCAAACCTGTCCTGCGCTGTCAGCGAAGTCTCCTCCAGCCTTGTCGATCCCATCAACATCTGAGCCTCGGCAAACCGGAGATACGTCCTGTTCAGAATGTCCTGAGTCTTGGCCCTCAACGCCGTTATTTCCCGGGCGAACTGGAAGAACTCGATCATCAACGCGTCCAGCTTCTCTCGGAGAAGGTCCTGGCCTCTCTGAGCGATGTTTCGTCTCTTCCGGAGAGCAATAAGCTCCATCCGAGTCGGACGGGCGCCAGGCAGGATATCGGGCATTTGCTAGTTGTTCTTCCCGCGGTTCTTCGGAAGCCACTTCTTGATTGTTGCCGGGTCTATCCTCTTCAACTCGGTCTCGGGTAGAACGCTGAGGAGGTTCCAGCCAAGGTCGAGGGTCGTGTCGATGTCTCGGTTCTCGTAGAGGCCTTGGTTGATGAACTTCCGTTCGAATTCATCAGCGAACTGCAGGTAGAGCTTGTCACGCGCCGAGAGTGCCTCTTCACCGACGACTGCGACTAGGTCACGGAAGGATCGCCCTTCAGCGAATGCGTAGTAGAGCTGGTCAGAGACTTCCCTGTGATCCTCTCGGGTCTTGCCCTTTCCAATTCCTTCTTTCATTAGTCGCGAGAGCGAGGGTGCAGGGTCTATCGGTGGATAGATACCCTTCCGGTGGAGTGACCGGTCGACCATGAGCTGGCCCTCTGTAATGTAGCCTGTTAGATCAGGAACAGGATGCGTCTTATCATCTCCAGGCATCGTCAGGATTGGCATCTGCGTGATCGAGCCCTTCGTCCCATGCAATCTACCCGCTCGCTCATAGATCGTTGCAAGGTCCGTGTACATGTAGCCGGGGTAGCCTCTTCGTCCTGGGACCTCTTCTCGCGCCGCGGAAATCTCACGCAATGATTCGGCGTAGTTCGTCATGTCTGTAAGAATGACGAGCACGTGGTTTCCCTGTTTGATCGCGAAGTATTCGGCGGCTGTGAGAGCCAGCCTTGGGGTCAGTATTCGCTCGATCGCAGGGTCATCGGCAAGGTTGACGAACATGGTGACGTGGTCAAAGGCGCCCTGCTTCTCGAAATCGTCTCTGAAGTAGCGAAGCTCGTCCGCTGTGATTCCCATCGCGGCAAATATTGTTGTGAACGGCTCATCTGAGCCTACGACCTTTGCTTGTCGGGCGATCTGGGCTGCTACCGCGTTGTGAGGTAGACCAGACGCGGAGAATAGTGGGAGCTTTTGGCCTCGTACGAGGGTATTCATCCCATCGATTGTTGAGATACCAGTCTGGATGAATTCCCGTGGATATTCTCTGGCGAAAGGGTTGATGGGGTTGCCGTTGACGTCGAGATAATCGTCCGGTATTATTCTCGGTCCGCCGTCGATGGGGCGTCCGCTGCCGTCGAAGATTCTTCCCAGCATATCATTGGATACAGGTAGCTTGACTGTCTCACCTGTGAATCTGACGCGGGTCTTTCCGACATCGAGGCCCGTTGTTCCTTCGAAAACCTGTACGACTGCAACTCCTCCGCCTATCTCTAAGACCTGACCCCTCCTCTCTTCGCCGCTAGGAGTTTTGATTCGTGCGAGTTCGCCATATCCCACTCCCCTGACAGATTCGACGAAGAGTAATGGACCAGAAATCTCTTTGATAGTTGTGTATTCTAAACCTGCAAGCGACATCGATTACTTTCCTCCAATCGACTTGAATTCCTTGTTCAATTCTTCTTCGATACGCTCAGCGAAGCTCGGGAAATTGTCGGCTGCTGTCAGTCGCATTCTGTCAATCTCAATCTTTACAGGAAGATCCAGAATCTTCTGGAGTGGAATGTTCTCGTCAACCGCTTTCTGCATGATCTTGTGATAGTCGAGAATCAGCTTGATCATCAGGTCAATCTTGATCTTGTCACAATAGGTGTCGGAGGGATTGTATGCGGCTTGCATGAGAAAGTCCTCCTTAATCATCCTAGCAGTCTCTAGAATCACTCGCTGGCTCTCTGAGAGCGCATCGGGTCCGACAAGCATCACAATCTCACGAAGCTCGTCATCCCTCTGTAGCAGGTTCATGGCTTCCTTCCTCATCATAGTCCACTCCGGACCTATCTCTTTCCGATACCAGTCGTCCAGAATATCCGTGTACAGGGAATAGCTGGTCAGCCAGTTGATAGCTGGAAAGTGGCGTCTAGCCGCCAAGTCTGTATCGAGAGACCAGAAGACCTTGGCGATTCTCAGCGTGTTTTGTGTAACAGGTTCCGAGAAATCTCCGCCGGGCGGGGAGACTGCTCCGACAATTGAGATAGACCCGACACGGGTATCTGAGCCTAGCACCTCGACTCTTCCCGAACGTTCGTAGAATTCTGCCAGTTTAGAAGCGAGATATGCAGGGTAGCCTTCTTCGCCAGGCATCTCCTCTAGTCGTCCTGATATTTCTCGCATAGCCTCGGCCCATCTACTGGTCGAGTCCGCCATCAATGCCACGTCATAGCCCATGTCCCGGTAGTACTCCGCTATCGTAATTCCAGTGTAGACGCTGGCCTCTCGCGCGGCAATGGGCATGTTCGAAGTATTCGCGATCAGTACCGTCCGGTTCATGATGGGCTCGCCGCTTCTAGGGTCCACAAGCTTCGGAAACGTTTCCAACACTTCCGCCATTTCGTTTCCTCTCTCGCCGCAGCCCACGTAGACAATGACGGAGGCGTCTGCCCATTTTGCGAGTTGCTGCTGGGCCATAGTTTTTCCGGTCCCGAAGGCGCCGGGGATGGTTGCGGTGCCCCCCTTTGCGATTGGGAAGAAGAAGTCGATTATGCGTTGGCCAGTTAGTAGAGGCGTGTTGCTGGGGAGTTTGCGTTTGAAGCCTCTGGCTGTTCGCACAGGCCAGGTGTTCAGCATGAACAGTGGAACAGGCCCGCCGGGCGAGTCTAGCTCGCCAACCGGTTCGCCGACGGTGTAATCGCCTTCGTTGACAATTGACGTTATTTTGCCGGAGAGATTCTGTGGAATCATTATCTGCTGAGTGATAAGGCTCGTTTCCTTTACGTGACCGATAATGTCGCCTGCGGTGACTGTCGCGTGCGATTTGGTTGTCGGGACGAAGTGCCATTTCTTGCCCTTGTCGATGGGTGGGAGAGTTAGTCCTCGCCGGACGAAGGGTCCTGTCTTCTCAAATAGGATCGTGAGGGGTCGCTGGATACCGTCGTAGATCTGGCCAGTTATTCCGGGACCAAGTTCTACCGACAGAGGTTTGCCGGATCGCTCAACTTTCTCACCTGGTCGTATGCCAGCAGTTTCTTCGTAGACCTGAACCGTGGCCCGGTCTTGTTCGATCTTGATGATCTCTCCAATGAGGCCTTGGTCGCCAACTCGAACGACCTCATACATCTGGGCCCCGAGCATGTCTCCCGCAACGATTACCGGGCCTGCAACCCTCTCAATCTTTCCAGGCTTGAAACTTGACATGAAGCATCATGCAAACGCGAATTTGGGAGTCGGCGGGCCGAGTCGTGATTAAAACCTTGTCCACTTGATGAGCGGTTACATTACCCTCATTATGGTCCTAGCGCATGGGAAGGTCCTTCACTCGTTTCAGTCGTGATGTTTGGCCTTGTTTAGGGGAGTAGCGTCAAGAACAGCGCAGTCCAACTACAAGCGACTAATCCAAGTCCTAGTCATCGGTTCAGACGGAGATCACTGTCCAGAAGCCACCTATGACGCGGCAAAAGAGGTCGGCGCACAGATAGCCGCTAGGAGCGCGATAACCGTGACAGGTGGGCTGGGTGGAGTGATGGAGGCGGCAGGACGCGGCGCGAAGGAGAAGGGCGGGATGGTTGTCGGGATAATTCCTAACGAGGACATGAGCTACGCGAATCCGTATTGTGACATCATCATTCCCACGGGCATCGGCTTCGCTCGAAACTTCATCACAGCATACGCAGCAGACGCTGCCATAGTAGTGGGTGGTGGTGCTGGAACTCTCATCGAGGCGTGTGTGGCATATCAGAAAGGGAAGCCTATCGTGGCGTTGGTAGGTAGCGGCGGGACCGCGGACAAGATCGCAGACACTTTTCTTGATGATAGAAAAACTGTGAAGGTCATTTCAGCCTCAAATCCGAAAGACGCTGTGGAGCAGGCGCTGGATCACGCGACGAACGGGAAGAAAGGCGTGAAATACTTCCAGAGCGTCGCCCGAATGCTCTAGGCAGAACGAAAGCGCCCTGCATCCTTCAGGACCCGAAGGGCGTTGAGGGTTACGAACTCGTTGGGTCCAACGCGCCCCCAGTTTACAATTTCAACGTTTGAAACAGCAAGTTTTGCTCGTGTCTTCCGTTTCAGGCTCCAGTAGTAGCCCTCAGGCCTCCATCGACCATCTTCTCCACGTTTCGACTCGACAAGGTCAATTGCCTCCTCTGCACGGGGGTCTGCTAGCTTTCCTGCTCGATGAAGGATTGTGAGCGCTTGGAGAATGTCGTAGTGCCAGTACAATGGATAGTGGAGCTCGGTGAACGAGTGAATCGACCTATGAACTTTCGAGTGAAAAGTTTCGGGCTGGCGTACCTCGCCTGTTCGGCAAGAACGGAAGAGGCGATGCCTTAGAAAGAATTCAGCAGCCTTCTCCACAGACTCTGCTACCCGCTTGTCATCTGTGGCGTGATAGTATTCGACTAGTCCCCAGAGTGTAGATAGGCTCTCGTTGAATGAGGAGTGATTCGCCTCTTCTCTCCGGTCGCAGTTCCATCCTCCATCGGGCCACTGCCACTCCACTAATGACTCTGCGATCCGTCTGACGCGAGGGTCTTGGGCGATTCCTAGACGGCTGCAGACAGCTAGGGCGTTGCCTTCTTGAGACGCGCATCTTCGATACCGCCCGTGGATTTGTGGAACATTGCGGACATGAGCCTCACCGAGCAGCCAGTTTAGTACGAGGTTGGTCGCTCTGACCGCTGGGCGAAACCCCTGAGGTATTCCCAATTCGACGAGAGACACGAGACGCCAGTGAGCCCCCGTCCATTTCTGATACGGATGTACACCGAAACCACCGTCAGACTGTTGGCCGTCAATCAAGGTGCAGACCTTCGGTCCGCTATGAATGAGTTTCCGCGTCTTCTCAACTTCCGGGGAATCCTTTGGCTTGTCCAGAATGTCAGTTAGTGTGAAGTAGCGTACTGACGGATCTTCGGATTGGAGAAGCCATTCGACAGCTGAACTATCCGCGTCTTTCGTTATACGCCCGCGTGCAGCTAGCTCCAACAAGTTGATCTCGAATTGGATCCCTCAGCTAGGTATAAGGACATACCGGGAAAACTCGGACGTTCAATCATTGTTGAGCTGACGGGGTCCATACCAGAGCTGGTTCTGGGGCAAAATAGGAATGTCTCATTATTGCGTGTAATGTCTTTTAGAAAGAACGGCTAAACAGGAAAGTACCTTTGGCTTCCCGCGTCTTGCAAGGTCAGCTAGAAAATCTATCAAACCAATTCAAGTACTTCTCGGAAAAAGTCTATCCAGGCTCTTCTCCTCTATACCAACAGCTGGCCGCCAGAATTGTCGAGGATCATGAGATCCTATCCGTCGCTTCACACTCTCGGAAGGGAGAGCTCGTCCCAAATCTGCTCTTTGCAGCTGTTCATTTTCTACTTCTTCAAGGAACAACTCATCATTACCTGTCCTCCTTCTTTCCGAGTGTGTCTCATCCCCCCAGCGGTAATGGTGATCCTTACGCGTATTTTCGTTCGTTCTGTCTGGAAAAAAAAGACGACATTCGCCATCTGATATCTACCAAGAGGGTCCAGACGAATGAGGTTCAGCGTTGCGCATGTCTGCTGCCCGCCTTTGCACTAGTAGCTCGAGAATCGGAGCGAGTGCTGTCCGTCGTGGACATCGGTGCGAGTGCTGGACTGAATCTTCTGTGGGACAGATATGGATATGACTACGGCCCGGGCGGAAAGTACGGGAACGCTGACTCTCCCGTTCAGATCCCTTGCACTCTGCGAGGACAGCAAAAACCGCGGATTCCCCAAGTTTTTCCCCATGTTGCATCTCGAGTGGGAATAGATCTCAATCCGATGGGATGTCCTTGACGTGTTGCCCGACGTATTGCCAGAATTGCCAGACGATTCAACAATCTGCCTCTTTCACAGTCATACTCTATACCAGTTTCCTCAAGAACTGCGAAACCGGCTCTCGTCGCAAATCGCAGAACTTTCGCGAGGGAGAAATCTCTTCGAAATTTCCTTCGAATGGTGGCGCGGAAAAGAGCAACCCCTGCTTGAACTCGGCCGAATTCGTAATGGTAACAGGGAGGAGGAAGTTCTAGCCTATTGTAATCCTCATGGCGAATGGTTGCAATGGGTTCACAAAGGTCAGTTATGAGTCGTAGGCCCCAGGACTTGAACTAGGTCCAGCGGGGCTATGGTGGGGCTGGCCGGATTTGAACCGGCGATTTCGTGGGTTCGCGGCCACGGATAATGGCTCCCAAGCCACGCGGCCAGTCCGGGCTTTTCATGATAAGCCTTCTAGACCTGGCTAGCCGACAGCCCCTCGAAGGCCGAGTTCAACCAGTATCGCTTTAGCTCTTACTATCACTCAAGTCGTGAAAAACAAGGCAAGGACAATCCTTCGGGCCATTACATCTTGCGGTGTAGATGCGACCAGATTTTATACCAGTACGACGTAGACATTGGAGCAAACAAACCCCCAACCGGCAAGGAAGAAGCGTTGGAAACAACCGACAAGAAAGTTCTAAAGACATGCCTCGTCTGCAAGCGCAAGTTCCTCGGCTGGTTCAGCGAAAAATACTGCAGCGCCGACTGCCGAATGGAAGGCAACCGACTCAAAGCCCGCCAACGCAAACGTAAGAGCAGAAAGGCTGGAGACCTCAAAGAAGGAGTTATCTCGCAACAGCTCGGAGAACTGGGATTAGCCGAAACTCAGTATCCGATGTACAATCACGAGATTGTTCCCACAATGTATGCGAACTTCGCCCTCTATCACGCCAGAGATGGCAAGCGCCACGTTCGGTCCTACTATGATCTACTGCGGGACATTGCCAAGTTGAATGGCACGAACCATAGAACAATACTCGCGAATATGGCGCCACGAGACGAGCAGAACTAGCCAGTTTCTTGGTCTAGCTTTCTCAGATCCTGAATTTTTCCTAGATATGTTCCGTCGAACAGGTATGCTTCGCCATTCTCGAAGTCTACCGCGCCTGATCTCAAGACGGGTCCCATGTATTCCCTGTAGAGATCCGTCCAGCCTTCTCTGAAACTCCGATTAATAGGCTGTCCCCCAAGGTAATCGTTGAAACTGGGCATTATGATGCACTCAGCATCAACAACTGTTATCCCGAATTTTTTCTTGTACTCTTCGACCGAATCGCCTTCCCACTTGACTGACTCATGTTTCAGGACTCCTTCTGCAAGCTTCTGTCCATTGCTCTTGGCTCGGACCCATGACTGGCGAGTGATGCGGAAGCCCAAGGGATCTTTGAAGACGACGACAGGATGTAGATGTCCCATGACCAAGAACTCGCATCCTAGCAATGGTGGTGAGGGCCAGGCGTGGCCGTGAAAGAGACCGACCTTGTTCCAGATGGAGATTCCTTCGGATGTGCTGATCTTGACGCTGGGAGGTGTGAGTGGTTCGAGATTTCCATCATGATTCCCAGGGACAACTCGTACGTCGGGGATCATTTCGACGAGACCCTCAAAGAATTCCGGAACATACTTCCACTCTTCCAGCTCAACTTTTGCGACCGCGTGCTTCACATCGCCCAGCAGGATGAGTCGTCGAGGATGAGTGTCGTTGATGATCTTACGGAGCTTCTCGAGCAAGCGCGGGACCTGCGAGGGCACATGTATTCCTTGATGAGACAGGGATACTTCCCAGCCGAGATGCAGATCCGCCACAACTAGGACCCTTTCACCGTCCTTCTCCATTAAGAGAGCAGGCTGGTCCGCAACCGGCTTCACAATGACTGTTTCAGGCACGGCTCAGAATCCCTAGCAATATGGAGTGGGGATGCTCTGTTTAAGTTCAGACTTGTCTATTGGTTTGGCCGGAGGCTTTATCCTATGTCGGAGATATTCCTGTATGCTGGAGGGGCCCCGATGAGGCTTGTTCAAAGGACTTGTAGCAAGGAGAGCTTTGATCACAGATGCCCTCGCTGTAGACAATCTTCTCTCCGAATGGTTTGATTGGAAACCAAGCTCCGGACGAATAGGGTCAGTACGAAGAGCAGTTAAGAACAGAGAACTGCTCGTTGAGGAAACCGGCTCTAAAATTGTCGGTTTCATTCACTATGTCATGCATGACGATGTCATCGATGGAGGCGCGAACTCGTTCATATCCGCATTCTACGTAACTCCTGCATACAGGGGAAGAGGAGTGGGAACACTTCTGCTAGAAGTAGCGGTCAAGGACTCCCTTGCCAGAGGGGCCGTCGGTCTCGAAACCTCAGCAATTCACGCCGCAGCAAAGAAACTGTACGAAAGGCATCATTTCAAACAGACAATGGGAGATATTGGCGAAGTTTTCCTCGAACTCGACATAGACGAATACTTGAAGTCCAAAAAACGACCACATGACAGAACGCCTAGATCATAACGGCTCGGTCGATACTAGAAGTGGTCTCTTCTACTAATTCTTGAAAGGATCTACTTAGCCCTTGACTGCTTGACTGTGACTTGGATCGGTTGGGATACTGCAGACTTCAGCAGGTTGCGTCGGCTCCTCTCGAAGTTTAGCCATTCTTCGAATTGTTTGTCGCTCATTACGAGCAGGTTCACGTAGTCTGCGATCTGCTGTTTTCCGATGAAGTCGACCCCCTCAAGTGCCTGTATCCTCTCCTCCATTTCGGGAGTCAGCGCTAGTTTGTCTTTCTGTTTTGCAATTTTCATCATCTTCGCGATGATTTCATCATCAACGTTGGCGTTGATGCCGAGCTGGTTCATGGCCTGGAGAGCGTCCCGGGTTCGTTGTTCACCGTACTTCTCGCTTCCTCCTTCGCCGTGGATGAATTCGAAGACTTCTGCAGTTGCCCTGTAGTATGTTTCGATGAAGTGGCCGACTCGTTCCTCCTTCGCTACTTCTACCAGTCCTGCGTCTAGGAGTTTGCGGATATGGTGGTAGATTGCTTGGGGTGTTAGTTGAAGTTCGTGGTGTATCTGCCCCACGGTCATTTCTTTTGCTCTTAGGAGGTAGACTACGCGTCTGCGTGTGTCGTCAGCCATCAGTTCGAAAGCGTTGGGGTCTCGGATGAACTTGAATGTCCTCAAGTTCTCATATTCTACTTACCAAGTAAGGAGTTTACTTACTATTAGCGCTTTCTGAATCAGCCATACCTCTGTTTTAGTCAGTAAAACCAAGAGTTTAATAGCTCCTGTGAAAGGCTGGTTTGTGTGAATGAAACATGAGTTTGAATGAAGGAAGTCTAGATTTGGGAACTAGAAAAGGCCCCCACAATAACCAAGGTCCTCTATCGTCACTGGTTCCAACGATCCACAGAACAGGGCAAGGCCCGACCTGCGTGCGATGTTTGACCGCCCCGGCATTCGAGACGCGTCGAAGAGCGGTCAAAAGGGCGAACCTCTCAATCGAGGCAACAAAGGGCAAAGCTCAAGCACGGAACCTCTACTCGCAGCTAAGGTAAGCGCTCCAATAGAAGGGAACGAAGCATGCAATATGTCGTCACTGCTCGGCCGATAGTTGCAGAAATGGCGAGCTTTTGGAGCCTCCTTAACGACGGGACTATTAACGCCCAGAAACCCGACGGTGCCGAGATTGTGGCATCAATGAAGAGGGCGGTGATAGGAGGAGGCAAGGTCTCATGGTATGAGACATGCTACTGCAACCCGCCTCTTCTGCACGAAAGGTCTACCGTTTACGATCGCTTCTTCAATGACGTGGAGATAGAACCCCATGTTGGACCAGTGCATCTTGAAGGTGAACGCTTCTGGGACCAACTTCGGGCCTGGAACACTGGAAAGAACGGTGGCAGTCGGCACGTAGATGGTATCGCAAACGTCGCGAAGTATGTTCCAGTCCGTATTCTTTGACACCGACCCCCTCCACCGCAATCCCCAGATTTGAGTTAGAAACCCTATCATATGGCGGCGCGTTGGGTTACTAGAGAAGAGCAACGACCGGCAAGCCAACCGAAGACATTGTTCTGCGGCAGGTCTCTGAGGAGCTCCGCCGGACTCATCTTCTGACGGATGAGCAGAAGCAAGCTTTGTCGAAGGTTTTCGAGAAACGCTTTCCGCAGGCGCTTGCTATAGTTGAGGCTAGGAAGGTCACGAATTATCGGTTCAAGCCGAGCGGAAGGACCCTCTGGGTGGTAAAGGGTCGAAAGGGCGAGTATCAAGTGATGCCTGATAGTATGTTCTGCACTTGCGACGACTACTACTTCCGAGTGATGGACAACAAGAAACAGTTATGCTATCACCTAGTCGCGCAGCAGATTGCCGAGGCACTCGGCCAGTATGGCATGTTAGACTTTGCCGATTCGCAGTACGCCGAGGTTACTTCGAAGTGGAGTGATCCTAGTTATCAAATGGGGGAAACCGGCCTATCTGGTTAGGCGCTCAGAGATCAGTATCTCTCCGAGAGAGGAATCGAACATTTGTCGCGGGTCAGGGTTATTTAGAACTCTGGAAAGAGACGGCATACTTTGGCCGATATTTCGGATCCTACAGTCTGGAGTACTATCGTCCAGACGATTGTTCTATCTCTGACGCTTGTCATCTTCACGCTCTCCTTCCGTAGCCAGAACAAGGCAATCCAAGAACAGGCCTACCAGAAGGTAATGGACGATTATGGTGATGCTATGAGGATGCTATCGGAGAGGCCAGAACTCTATGCATTCCAGCTCGAACTCTTCAACAGGAGTCAACTACCACTTGGACGAGAACAAAAGTCATACTCACGCGAGGAAATGGTCATCCGCAACTACGTCATCATGCTCTACGGATTCTTCGAAAGAGTCCACTTCCTCTACAGACGGAAATGGATCGACGAGGACACTTGGAGGCAATGGGCAGCGTTTCTCGAAGTTGTTGCCGCACACCCTGTATTCAGGGAGGTTCATCAGTCGTCCAGAGAAATGTTCGACAAGCCATTCCAAGACTATGTCTCTGGAATCCTCAGCCGCAAGAAATGAAACAGACTACTCTCGCTTCGGGAATCGCGTTTGATTCTCCGGGTTGGTTCATTTGTTCTGCGGCATCTTGTATGAGTTTAATGATTTGCGTCTGGTTGGGAGAGCCAGCCTCTTCTCTTCGTAGCTGAAAGTTTTAGTAGCCGTCGCTCGGCGAATCGTCTCGAAATGGTAGAGCGCGCGTGTCTTACAACCTCACGCCTGATGCAGAGTATTCATTACTCCAGCTCATACTCTACGTTCTGAGCTTCGTCACCGTCCTCCTAATCTTCCTCTACATCGCTAGCGAGAGACCTGGCGAGAAGAAGAAGAAAGAAGAGGAAGAAGACTAGCGGAAAATGCACCTGTCGAGAAACGAGAAGATTCTCGCAATAGCTTTTGCCGTGATGTCGATCTGCGGCATCCTCTTCACACCAGCAGGGCTTGAAACTCGTCCCCTCTCCTCACTACGATCCTACACTCTGATTCCACTCTTCCTCGCCGGGACCATCCTGGACTTTGCTTCTCTGATTCTCATCTTCAAGAAACCCCGAATTTCTGCAATATCCGGAATCGTCGCAGCCATCGAATACGTATTCCTCGCCCCAGGCGACCAAGCCCAGTTCTTCTTTGTCGGAGTGCAAGTACCGGTTGGAATAACAATAAACGAAATAGTTGCACTTATCGCTTCAATCGTAGTTCTCCTCTTCGCTCCAATGGTCTACCTGGCGAACCGAAAGTCCTCGAAACCCTCGCCATGATTTGATCAACCTCTTCGTGAGTCAGTCGAGCGAGGAGCGGCCCGTCTAGGGTTTATGAACCGCGCAGGGGTATCTAGTGCGGTAGATGCCTAGTTCGGCCTTTTCAGTTCTGAAACCTCCAGTCCTAAAGAGACTCGAGAAAGAAGGCTTCCTAGAAGCAAGTCCGATCCAGGAACTCTCCATCCCAGCCATCCTAAGAGGCGAGAACGTTCTCCTCATCGCTCCAACGGGAACGGGAAAGACGCTGGCAGCTATACTGCCGGTCTTGGACAGGTTTCTCGAGGCTCGTTCTTCAGAGAAGATTCATGGGATCTCGATTCTCTACGTTACGCCTCTCCGCGCGTTGAACCGGGACCTCCTGCGACGACTGGAAGAGATGGGGCGGGACCTTGATGTGAAGATCGAGGTGCGTCATGGGGACACGCCAACGAGTGCTAGGTCTCGACAAGCCAAGAGCCCTCCAGACATGCTGATCACGACGCCTGAGACTCTTCAGTCGATACTGGTCGGGAAGAGGATGAAGGAACATCTTCGCGCCGTACGATGGGTGGTCGTCGACGAGGTTCATGAGCTGGCGACCGACGAGCGCGGTGTCCAATTATCGATAGCCTTGGAGAGGCTCTTGGAACTGACTGGGAGAGAGTTTCAGCGAATCGGGCTCTCTGCGACTATTGGAGAACCGGAGAGGATTGGACAGTTCCTGGTCGGAACAGGTCGGCGGGTTAACATTCTGCGCTCCGACGAGGAGAGAGGTCTCCAGATCAGCATCGGATCTGTCTCCCCAACGGGGAAGGATCATGAGGAAGCCACAAGATTGGGTCTTCCTATCTCTACTGTCGCTCGTGCTCGGAAGATACTGGGACTGATTGAGGCTCACAAGTCAACGCTGGTGTTTACGAACACCAGGGAACATGCAGAGGCTTTAGCCTCTCAACTATTGGCGTTGGGCGCGGTTGGTGTAAAGGTCCACCATGGCTCTCTGTCCCGCGAGCTGCGAGAAGAAGCGGAAAAAGAGTTCCAGGCTGGTTCGCTAAGAGCGCTCATCTGCACTAGTTCACTTGAGCTTGGGATTGACATTGGTAGTGTAGATTTCATCATCCAATACACGTCTCCCAGAGAGACAACTCGGCTGGTCCAGAGGATCGGTCGGAGCGGACACACGCTAGGTGGGACGTCACGTGGAATAATTCTAACAATAACTCCTGATGACATTCTAGAATCAGCTGTGCTAATCCAGCGGGCGAAGGAGGGTAGGCTTGAACGGCCTATCATTCACGAGAAAGCGCTCGATGTTCTGGCTCACCAGATCATCGGCATGTTGATGCAGCAGCGACGGATGACTATCGAGGAGATTCTTCAGCTGGTCCGGCGATCCTATCCTTTTCGGGACCTAGAGGTTGGCGAGCTGGAGGAGGCTATCCACCAGCTGGACGAGCTGCGTCTGCTTCGAAAGTTTGGCGACTCCTACTCTCCTCGAAACCCGAAGGCGCTTCAGTATTATTTCGAAAATCTCTCAGTCATCCCGGATGTGCAGAAGTATACTGTCTTCGATTTCTTCCGCAAACGCCGCATCGGGACACTAGATCAGGACTTTGTTGCTAGGAGATGTGTTGCTGGCGTGGAGTTTATTCTTCATGGACAGACTTGGCGGGTAATTTCGGTGGACGAAGAGAAGTTCCACCTAGAAGTCGAGGCTGCGCCCCCGAGTCTCAAAGCGATTCCAGGCTGGGAGGGGGACATGATTCCTGTCCAGATGGATGTAGCGTCAGAGGTGGGCAGGATGAGGCGTACGCTAGGGATTAGTGGACAGGCAGAGGATGGATTGGAGGACACGGAGAGGGAGAGGGTAAGCTCAACACTTTCTCTCCAGGGGAAGCAGGCGAAGATTCCGTCTGACAAGCTCGTCCTAATCGAGGGTTTCGAAAACAGTGTAATCGTCCACACGTGTGCCGGCAACTTGGTCAATGAGGCGCTTGCAAACGCGATGGCGGCACTCTTCGGGTCCCGGCTTGGATCCAACATTGCGACCCAGGTCGACCAGTATCGTTTCGGTCTGATCTTTCCTCGACCCGTGAGTGCTCACATGGTTGCTGAAGAATTCAGAAAGCTGACGCCGAACGACTTGGAATCGATGATTCACGAGACAGTGGAGGCGTCGGATCTTTTCGCTTGGAAGCACTGGCATGTGCTCCGACGCATTGGAGCGGTTAGTCGGCAGGCAGAGTACAAAGCCCGACAGGCCCGATTGCTGGTTGATATTTTCAAGAACTCTATCGCCAACAAAGAAACTCGGCGCGAACTGTTCACTGAGAAGCTGGATGTCGAAGGGGCCAAGAAGATTCTGGCTATGGTAAGCTCAGGCGAGGTTTCGATAGACGTGATACAGGACGCGGGTCAGTGCACTCCGCTGGCACTACCGCTCTTGGATCGGATCGTTCCCCACGGGCTTCTTCGTCCGGCGATTGAGGAGACCTCTATTATCGATGTGGTGAAGAGCAGACTGCTCTCCACAAAGCTGCGATTGTTGTGTATGAACTGTGGAGAATGGGACGGCATCAGGACCGTCGATAATTTGCAGGACAAGGTTCGTTGTCCCAAGTGTCGGTCGACATTGATCGCGGCCACCTATCTCAGCGATGATGCTCTGCCAAAGATCATTCTGAAAAAGATGAGAAGCGCAAAGTTATCCGGCGAGGAAGAGAAGGAATGGATGACTGCGTGGAGATCCGCGGGACTCTTGCAGACCTACGGAAAGAAAGCTGGTTTGGTCTTGGCAGCTAGAGGAGTGGGTCCGACCACAGCGACTCGAATATTGCGAAATCGTAGCGGTGGGGAAGATAGTTTATACCTGAGTATTTTGAGGGCTGAGAGAGAGTTCGAGCGCACGCGCATGTTCTGGGACTAGCCGCTATGCCAGCCTTTGATGATCTTCTCAACCAGATTCTCTCTTGCAATCCGAAGATCGGTAGAGACGAGCTTCTGACGATGGTCGAACGGAAGAAGGAAGAATCTCACGGTCTCTTGTCAGACGAGGGCGCGATCAGGCTGTTGGCTCAGCAACTCTCGGCTTCGCCTCCTGCAAGTTCCGATCTGAAGGACCAGCGGATATCCAGCATTCATGCGGGACTGAATGATTCTACGATTACCGGCCAAGTGATTTCGGTCAGCGATGTGCACGAGTTTCAACGGTCCGACGGGACGGTGGGGAAGGTGTTGAGAATGAGGGTCGGGGACCCTTCCGGCCAAATTACTGGTGTTTTCTGGGATTCTCTTGCAGACACTGTAGCGAGGGAGGCTTTGACTCCCGGCTCCCAAGTTAGGCTCCTTCATGGTTACACTAAGTTTGGGAGGGCTGGAGAAGTGGAGTTTCATCTTGGGTCTCGGGCTAATCTCCAGATCCTAAGGAGGGCCCAGTCGCAGGGATTCGCCGCGAGTGGCGTGTCGAGTGCCGCGGTTAAGGTTGGAGTGTCAGATCTGCTCCGTATACGTCTCCTCAAGCTTCAGAAGAGCCAGTCAGACCAGGGTCCCACGTGGGCACTCTGCGCCAATGAGGCCGGATTGATGATAGCGAAGTTCTGGGACAACCAGGCTCAAAGTGTCCTCGAACTCGGTGAAGGCTCGCTTGTCGCGATAGAGAATCACTGGGTTACTGAGAGGAATGGCCTGGTCTACGTCAACGTCGGCTCGAAGGCCTCCGTCAAGAAGGAGAGTACAGACTTCGTTCCTGACATCCCCATTGCGACTATTGAGTCTCTCCGACCCGGACCGGCTCTATGGAGTATCAAGGGTAAGATCGTTGAGAGAGGTGATGTGCGAGAGATAGAGACGAAGGAGGGTCGGAGAACAAGAGTCTCAAATATTCAACTTGAGGATGGTACGGGTAGGGTACGGGTCAGCCTCTGGGATACCCACGCGCAGAAGACTGAAAGCCTAAGAACCGGAGACAATGTAAGATTGGTAGGCATCAAGGTCCGAGAGAACATGAACGGTGAGAAAGAAGCCTCCACCGTATTTCTAACCCAACTCGAGAAATCATAGACACTACTTGTGAGCAAGTTATGATGGCGCTCAGAGTCGGGAAAGACCCCTTCGACTACATCAACGAAGTAAAGGTCGAACGGTCCAAGCACGCAATGAAACGTCGGTTACAGGAGTACACGCCGAATCCTAGCTCAATCGATAAGCTTGAGAATATCGATCAGAAGTATCATCTCATCGTCTTCTCAGCCGAATGGTGCGGCGATTGCGTAGCCTACGTTCCGGCACTCGCAAAGTCCCTCGCGATCGCAAAGAACAACATGATTCAAGCCAGGGTCATAGACCATGATAACTACCGTGACATGGGAGATGAGATGGGCGTCGGAAAACTCCCAACAATCATCGTCTTCGACAAGAACTGGAAAGAAATCGGCAGATTCATAGAGACCCCCAAGAAATACGGGACAGTCGAAGAAGAGCTATGTGCAATTCTTGACTCCGGGTCAGAAAGTGCAAAAGTCTAGTCTAGTTATCAAGAGAAGGCCCAATTCGCGCTGCTTTCAGAGTCCAGCCGTTAGCGGGATCTTCATCACTGGATACTTCTCAGCGTTCTTTCTCAATTTCCTTTCGATCGCCTCAGAAATGTCAATGTCCAAAACATCCGAGAAACCTAGGCAGTAGATCAAGACGTCGGCAAGCTCGTCAGAAACTTGGTTCTTCTTCACACTATCCTTGACCAGTTCCCGTATCTGCTGATCAGTCTTCCACTGAAAATGCTCCAACAATTCCGCCGCTTCGACGCTAATCGAAATTGCTAGATTCTTGGGAGTATCATCCTTCAACCAGTTTCGTTCGTCCCTGAAACGGGAGACCTGTTTCTTGAGAGCCATCATCGTGGTCTGGTCGTCCATGAAGGAGCTGTTCTTCGCGCGTGTGCCGTCCCAGAAAGGGCTTGTTGCTGGAGCCTCCGCACCGACAGTACGCCTTCACTACCTTTCTGTCGACGATCACTAGGTTAGGCCCGTTTTCCGTGGAACGGAATAGAACTTCTGGCATAGGACGGTAAATCAATTTCACGTTGATATGAATTTAATCTGCTAGGAAATTGATGACTCGCTGGTTGTTCTTACGCCCATTTTTCCAGAGTCTGCTTACTCCCGCTTGGCTCTGAACTCTTTGGAGTGCTAGGGTTGAAGGTCTCCGTGTTCTCCAACATTTGCTTGAGAAGCTGAAAGTCGTGGAAGATTGTTTCCTTGAGGCTGGCGTCGTAGAGGGCTGCTGCCGGATGGTACATGGGTAGGATTGTAACTTCTCCCTTTGTCAAGGATTTTCCGTGGTGCCTGCTTGCTGAATATTCGTCTCCCATCAGCGTGGTGATGGCCGGGGTTCCCAACGCGCAGACGATTCGAGGGTTGATCAGTCTGATCTGAGACAGCAAGTACGGGTTGCACGCTTCTACCTCAGATTTTCTCGGTGCTCTGTTGTTTGGTGGCCTACACTTGACGATGTTCGTGATGAATACGTTCGATCTTTTCAGCCCAATGGACTCTATGAGTTCCGTAAGAAACTTGCCTGCTGCACCAACGAAGGGTCTGCCCTGCTCATCCTCGTTCTGGCCCGGGCCTTCTCCTACAAAGATGATTCTTGCATCATGGGAACCTTCGCCGGGAACGGCCTTTGTACGGCTCTTGTGAAGCTCACATTTCGTGCACTCTAAGACTTCGGAATGAATGAGCTGAAGCTCGCTGGACAAGGGAACTTCTTTCCGAGATGTCGGCTTGTTGACTTAAGGGTAGCCTAGGTCTATTCCCAATACTATTCCGATTAGTATTCCGAGAAGCGCGACGTAACTGTTCTCGAGCAGGAACGCCCATAGTATCATGTTCTTCCTGTAGCCGATAGCGCGGAGTACTCCGATCTCCTTCCTCCTCTCCACCACGGATCTTATCGAGATTATTCCAAGTCCCGCAATTCCTACGACCAATCCAAGTGCTAGGAATGCTTCGAAGATTCCGAGAAACGATTGGCCGATTTGGACGAAGGTACCGATGACGACGGCTATGGCGAGCGGTTGCATGCCTAAACGGGCGAAATCCTTCTTCAGGATAATTGAAACTGATGTCGGGTCGATTCCGTTAGAAACCTTCACAAATCCAAGCTGGCCCGTTCCAGTTCCGAACGAACTCGTCAGAAGCCCACTTGTGCCTACTATTCCGCTGAAAAAGACACCGTTCATTACACCGACTATCGTAACATTCTTGGAAACTATTGGCCCGGCGCTTGGTATGTAGAAAAGCTGTAGCAGGTCGCCGGCTGCCGGCGTTCTGGAACCTGTCGGCGGTCCGTTGAAATTTACGGATCCAAAAGACCAGACCACATTGGAAGAGTTACTTATGACCGCCTGCCAAACATCTGACGGGGACTTGTAGCCGTTTGCAAGGACAGGCATGCTGAACGTATTACCTTTGTAGAAATTGCTCTGCAGCTGCGCATTGGCGTCACCCCCAACTGCGAGCTGGGGTCCAAAGTCGACTCCTGAAGTTAGATCCCTGACGACTACGCCGGTGTTATTGAATGCGATCACAGCGGCTACCTTGCCATTGAGGTTGGGGTCTGCGCCGATTCGGGCCGCAAGGTCGGGAATCGCCAATGTTGTCTGGGTTAATACGTCGTAGCCGCCAGAGTCTTGTCTAACCACTGTATCTAGTGCCGCATTCTGTTCGGCTGTGAGGAAGGCGATCACGGTGACGGAGAGTAATACTAGGGCGAACATGGCGACTGTGGCGCCGGTTCTGAATCTCTTACTAGCTGGATAGGACAAGGCGGTCTTGAAAATGACGGTTAGACGTTTTCTCCCCCGATAGAAGAGGTGCAGGATCCTAAGAATCACATCTGTGTTGTATAATGCGAGGAGGATGGCGCCCATGACCATGATCATTCCGCCGACGATGAGAATTTCAGGGCCAAACGTGTAGTTCTGGATGATACTATTGTTGAAGGAAAAGCTCGGTACGCCCCACTGAACTAGCAGGGCGAGGCCCGTTAAGGTGAAGGCGTAGCGGTTCTTGAGAAACCTCGAGAGGACTAGGCCCGCACCGATGATTACTAGGCTGGGACCGACCAGCGCTTCTAGTGCCGACTTAGCTGCGAAGGAGGCTTCGAACAGGAAGACTCCCAATATTGCGAGAACCACTCCAAGTACTGACAGGACTGTGTAGGTTCTGACTCCTCTCGGAGGTTCCGGGATGTCCCTGACTGCCCGGATGATGTTGAGCTTGCTGACGCGCCAGGAGGTCAGAAGGATCGTGAGATATGTGAAGAAGAGGCCTTCTGCGAACGCTGTGAACAGGCTGGTTGGTGTAAAGGTGAAGCTGTCAAGTACTTGGGCGAGGCTTACTGGGAAGAAACCGCTGATTATCTTTCCGAAGGCGTAGAGTATCCCGTAGGCTATCCCGATTCCAACAAAGACTCCGACAAGGGATGCTCCTGCCGCGTAAAGGGTCCCCTCGAATAGGAAGAGTTTCGTTAGTTGGCTTCTCTTCATGCCTACTGCACGAGCCATGCCCATCTCTGACTTTCGTTCTTCCGCTAGCATGATGAACATGTTGATGATGAGCACCACGCCTGCGAGGATCGTGATTGTGCTAAGTACGGAGAATAGATTGGAGAGGCTTTGAGCCCCCGTTGTGGCGTCGTTGACTGCGACCATCTTTGACCCATAAGCGCAGAGGATTGTTGTTGAGTTTCCCTGAACATTTGGGTTAGTCTTGCAGGCAAAGTTTGGCGTATGCGGTTGGAGACTGTTGAGTGTCTGGTTTGCTGCTAAACCGACAGTCGAAGTGTACTGAATGGAATTTCGTAGCCCGCCGATATTTGTTATGGCGATGTAGTTTGCAGAACCAGGATGGAATGTCAGGGCCTGAGCCGTGTTCATGCTGACGAAAACGTTGTCGCTACCCGAAAATGACCCTCTAGCGTCTGACACCGCGATTCCAACAAGTTTCACTGACACGAAGAACGTCTGATTGAAAGGCGAGAATATCGAAAGTTGGTCTCCCACAGTGGCGTTGAGGTCTCGTGCTGCCCTATCGTTTACGATTGCTTGGCTGTCAGTCAGGCTCGGCTGGATTACAGAACCATCACTTGCGTGAAAGTCTCCCAGAATCTGCGACGCGTTGTTATACGTCCCTATCAATGTCGCGCCAGCTTGACCGACGCCCTTAGTGGTATCATTCACCAAGGGGACCGCGATGAGTACTTCAGGTGTTACACCCCGAAGGACCGGCCCTGCACCTGAGCTGCTTGAGAGGTCTTGGTAGAGACGGTGCGCTATGTTGATGTCGAAGAATTGGTATCCTCCGGGCCCACTCAGCGTGTACACTACTTCGTCGGCGTAACCGTAGCCATTGTAGGCGCCTCGCGTGAAGAGATTGGTGAGCGTGTCTCCGGTGACTAGTGATCCGGATATCATGGCGGTGCCGATCATGAGTCCTGCGATGACGATCGCCATGTTGGTCTTTCTGCGGGCGAAGTTTCGGATGCTCATGCGGACGGTGATTCTATCCCTAGTCATCATGCCGAGAGAGACTAGGAAGAGAACTATCACGCTGTAGACTTCTAGGCTTGTCAGGGAGCCTCCGAAGATCGAACTGAAGACGGCGAACCAGAGGACCAGTGCGATGATAACTGCGATTATCGGAGAGAGACCGCGGATTCGACGGGACGCTCGTCCCAGTCTCCCTGTTGGCCTCGCTGTAGAGAGCTTGTAGGCCAGGAATGCGCTTCCAGAGCTCAACAAAGCTAGTCCGATGATCTGTTCGAAGATCAGGGACATGTTGTTTGAGACGTACTGTTGAAGGTAGGAGTTGTTCTGGTAATCCATGAGAAGCGCGAACAGTTCGCCGAGAGCGATGATTGCGACTAGGACTGTCAGACTGATCAGGAGAGATCTCGAACGAGTTGCACTCAAGTGTCCGACCTTCTTCTGCCTAGGCAGCTGCGACGGCTGTGGGGATGACTTCTCTCTCGATCACGCCGTTCCGCATGTGAACGATCCGGTCGGTCTGCTGAGCAATCTGTTGATCATGACTGACTAAGACTAGAGTCAAGCCGTATTGTTTGTTCAAGCTCCGTAGAAGCTTGATTATTTCCTGAGAATTCTCAGAGTCCAGATTCCCCGTTGGCTCATCAGCCCAGACAATCGCAGGCTTGTTGACCAAGGCCCTAGCTATGGTGACTCGCTGTTGCTGTCCTCCGCTCAACTCCATGGGCTTGTGAGACTTCCACTCTGTCAAGCCGACCATCTTCAGCGCGTCGAGAGCTGCAGGATGCGCCTCTGACTCGGAGACCCCCGCGAGCAGTAGTGGGAGTTCGACGTTCTCCTGAGCGGTGAGAACGGGGAGGAGGTTGTAGGCTTGAAAGATGAAGCCCATTCGTTTGGCACGGAACTCAGACTTTTGATCATCAGACATCTTAGCAAGGTCAGTTCCTTCGACCGACACTCTGCCCTTCGAGAGGTCGTCCAGGCCCGACACACAGTTGAGGAGGGTTGTTTTGCCGCACCCGGA
>VBAW01000042.1 GCA_005888635.1 Candidatus Bathyarchaeota archaeon
GTAATCGCAGATAGGTGGTGTTACATTGGCGCCTCCACCGGGACCCGAAGACCCCGGCCTCGACGGCTCCCACCTACACTCTGTACCCGCAATCACATCCCAGCGACAAGCTGCAGTAAAACTCCACGGGGACTTCTCGCCCCGCTGGGTGTCCCTGGACTGTTCGTCCAGGTTATGTGGGTTCACCGGGCCGTAGGCGGGGACAGCGGGGAGGTCATTGGTCCATTCATGCACGTCGGAACTTACCCGACAAGGCATTTGGCTACCTTAAGAGAGTCAGAGTTACTCCCGGCGTTTAGCGGTCCTTCGCCCGGTTGAACCCAGGTTTGAGATACCGCCACTGGCCAGGACTCAAAGGCCGTTTACACGCTTTCGCGCTTGCGGCCTCCTATGTTTTTAGTAAACAGTCGCCTCCCCCTTGTTACTGCGACCTAAACCCCCAGCAGAGCTAGGAGTTCAGGCACCCCTTTTCCCGAAGTTACGGGGCTAATTTGCCGAGTTCCCTCGCCTACGTTACACCCGATACGTCTTAGGCTTCTCACCTAGGGGCACCTGTGTCGGATCTTGGTACGGACAGGGAGGATCCATCCCCTGATCTTTTTCCTTGGCTCCTGGAATCAGCTGAACCCCCCTAAGACGGGGGGCCATTCCCATTTTCGCCTGGTTCTCACCGTTACGGTACTCCCCAGGCTTCAATGGTTAGATGAGACGACAGTCTCGCTCAGCCTATCCGGAAGCGTCAGATCAAGAGCTTGCGTTGCCGCGTGTACCTCCCTGGTACCGGAATCTTAACCGGTTTCCCTTTCGACAGATCCGGTTAAGGTCTGTCTTAGGACCGACTTACCCCCGGCTGACGACGCATTGCCGGGGAACCCTGGCCCCTTCGACGGAGAGGATTCTCACCTCTCTATGGCTGTTACTACCACCGGGATCTGCAACAGCGGACGGTCCACTGGACCTCACGGCCCAGCTTCCACCCGAACGCTGCGCCCGCCTACCGCCACGGATGTGATTCCGTGACCCTGGGTATCGGCGCCTGGCTTAGCCCCGTATATTTTCGGCGCCCCCAACCTCGGCCGGTCAGCTGTTACGCACTGCTTGGAGGATGGCTGCTTCTAAGCCTACCTTCCAGCTGTCTCGGGTTGAGGACGGCTTTCTATTTCTACACTTAGCCAGGACTTTGGGGCCTTAACCCAAGCCTGGGTTGTTCCCCTCGCGGCCATGGACCTTACGCCCACGGCCCGTCTCCGGCCATCTACAGCGCTGATGGATTCGAAGTTTGAATGGAGAGTGGATCCTTTCGAATCCTTGTTCCCCAATCAGGACTCTACCCCATCAGCAACCTCCGGCCGGGCTATCCTGAGAGATATTTCGGCGGGAACTAGCGATCACCGAGTTAGATTGGTCTTTTGCCCCTAGCCCCAAGTTATTGGAGTGAGTTGCACGTCAACACCCATTCGGACCTCCACCGGGCTTTCACCCGGCTTCATCCTACTCAGGGCTAGATCACTCGGTTTCTAGTGTCATCCATGTGATTCCAGGCCCTTTCAGACCTCGTCCCTCACGCTTCATCAGAATCCGCGTTATGGACTGTTGGTTTCCCTGCGGCTCCGAGCCTTTACGCTCTTAGCCTCACCACATAGATGAACTCCCCGGCCCATGGTACTAAACGGATCGTACGATCCTAGTCCCCTCCCTTCGTAATGCCGCGTTACCACGGCCTCCTTCAGGGAGGATCTACCCTTGCGGACCGTACACGTCTGTGACCACCTGATTTCAGGCACTTTTGACTCCCCTTCCGGGGTACTTTTCAGCTTTCCCTCGCGGTACTAGTGCGCTATCGGTCTTGGGACGTCTTTAGTCTTGGAAGTTGCTTACTCCCAGATTCACGCGCCCATGTCGGGGCGCGGTACTCAGGGACTCCAGCCCTAATCCTGTTGCCTTAAGTCTAGGGGGCTATCACCCTCTACGGCAGGCCGTTCCAGGCCATTTCGATTTCAGCAACGAGGAAGCGGCCGGGCCCTACAACACTACATCCCCCAACAGTTTCCTGTCAGGGTTCGGTTTGGACTGTTCCCATTTCGCTCGCCGCTAATCTGGGAATCTCAATTGATTTCTCCTCCACCGCCTACTTGGATGCTTCCGTTCGGCGGGTTCCCCCTCCCATATGGGAGTACCCCAGGTATCACCCGGGGTGGGAAGTCCCATTCGGGAATCTCCGGATCGAAGGCTGCGTGCGCCTACCCGGAGCTTATCGCAGCTTGCCACGCCCTTCGTCAGCGCCCAAGCCGAGCCATCCGTCAGGTGGCGTATCATGCCGAGCCCTTTAGGAACCCACGTTCGATTCGCGTCAAATTTTCTGAGGCTTCCTCTACACAGCACTTCATCGTGGACCCTGGACTTGTCCAAGGTTCTCACTCTCGCCTTCTTCACTCTCAAGACAGGTCTTGAGAGTTGCATTTTGATAGGCTCGTAGCCGTTCTTTTGCCCTCCAGCCATCCCTGCGATGTCTAAGGAGGTGATCCGGCCGCAGGTTCCCCTACGGCCACCTTGTTACGACTTCTCCCCCCTTACCTAGCTTCGGTTCGAGGCAACCAACAAGGCTGCATCTCACCAAAACCAAATTCGGGTGGAGCGACGGGCGGTGTGTGCAAGGAGCAGGGACGTATTCACCGCGCGATGATGACACGCGGTTACTAGGGATTCCATGTTCATGAGGGCGGGTTGCAGCCCTCAATCCCAACTGAGGCTGGGTTTGGGGATTACCTTCCCCTTTCGGGGTCGGAGCTCATTGTCCCAGCCATTGCAGCTCGCGTGTGGCCCAGGGGATCCGGGGCATACTGACCTGCCGTGGCCCGCTCCTTCCTCCCCCTTAGCGGAGGCAGTCCCCCTAGTGTGCCTGCATTCCCGAAGGAATACGATGGCAACTAAGGGCACGGGTCTCGTTCGTTTTCTCACTTAAGAGAACACCTCACGGCACGAACTGGCGACGGCCATGCACCTCCTCTCAGCTAGTCCGGTAAGACCTTTAATCTGACCTTCATCCAACTGTCGCCCCTGGTAAGGTTCCCGGTGTTGACTCCAATTA
>VBAW01000043.1 GCA_005888635.1 Candidatus Bathyarchaeota archaeon
TCTGTTTCCGAGGGACCCTTCCAGTTGGACGACCCTGTTGGTATCTGCGGCCGCTCTCTTTTGGTGGTTCTCGTAGGTCTTGTAGCCACATTGCTTGTAGGCTTGTCAACAGTCTTGGCACTCTGTCCCGGTTCCGACTGGTTCTAGGATTGTTTCGCCACAGTTCTGGCAGACTAGTAGTCGGCCTACGAACTGGAAGTCGGAGCGGTATCGGATCTCGCGATACGTTAGTTCACGGCAGGTTTGACAGAAGACCCGGTAATCTAGGCTCTGCATGGTCCCAGGTGGAGGTTTTCGAAGTAGAAACGTAAGACAGGAAGAGAAAGTATTGCTGAAGAGACCCCGGCTTCTAACTCTCTAGCCCGATTCTGTCACCATTCACGGTTATGAAACCCGTGAGCCAGAAGGGATGGCCTCACAGAGAGAGGGCTACCTCAGTTCAAACGACGTTCATTCGTCCAACCCCGCAGTTGAAACAATATTCGTAGAGATGCTGGTATCGATCATGGAAAGGCTCAAACTACGATGCGGGGTAAGAGGATTTTCATGAAGCGGGGAACGGCAGTCTTGGCCCTTCTGTTCCTTGGCGTAGCAATTGTTGGCTTTGCACTGGAGGTCTCAGTTCTGGTCGCTTTAGCTGGGGAAAATAGCCAGGTAGGTTGTTACAAGTACACCCCGTCGACGGGACAGCAGAGGGTAGATTGTATAGATCCATATCGACCATTCGCAATACTTCCACCATTGCTTACTGCTACAACCGCAGTAGCTGTTGCCGCGAATCGCACCGCGAACAGACGACTATCCTTTCGGTTCCCCGGCATCGTACTGGCACCGACGGGAATATTATTCCTCATACTTGGAATAAATGGCCTTCAGAGTAGTGCCATCCCGTGTGCAATCAACGGATGCCCCCCAATATCTTCACCCTACTACGCCCCATACTGGGATGAGTTTTATGCCGGATTGGCCATGACTGCTTCGGGAATCGGCTTGCTACTTGTCTCGAGAAACATCCGGACAGACGGGAAGGTACCGTAACTAGAGTGCGCGTCGAGCTGGCTTCCATGCACATACGAAGAAGATGATAGAGCCTCCAATGAAAGAGCCTACTTTTTATGGATCAGACTACCTCTCGTTGAGAGGGAGTTAGCTTTCTGACATCTTGAGGTCATGGAGCCTACCTATCATCCTTCTCCTTCTGGTAATTCTATTCCCTATTGGCCTGTTGAAAATTCCTATCATTCAGAAAGCAAACGCAGCAGTAGCAACTATTTCACTAGTAGGATACGCGAGTACTGGGTGGGTAGGCACTGACGGCACAGTAAATCCGACAATAACCATACCGCATGGAGAACTCTTGAACATAACAACTTCCAGCGGTGATGGCAAACTGCATCAATTCTACGTGGATGTGGACGGCAACGGTATACGAGACTATCCCCTAGACTTAATGGCAGACTCGGCCCCGCCCACCTCGACGACGACGCTGGGCTATGTTGCGCCTGGGACGTACACTTACTACGACGTAAACTACCCTGCGACCATGCACGGCACATTCATCGTGCTGCCACCGCCTGGGTCGAACTTTGCCATCACCCCGAACTGGTGGTTGGCCGTCATAGTCCATGGTTCCCAGACGAGCTCTACTACAATCACGGTGTCAAGTGTTAACGGCTTTTCTGGCACAGTGAACTTCTCTCCACCGAACGGCCCTGCAGGCATTACGGGAACCCTTTCCAAGTCGAGCGTCTCAGTAAGTCCGTCAACGCCCGGGACCACCCTGCTCAACTTGACCGCAGGCGCTTCTACCCCAGAAGGAAGGTACAATGTCACACTGACTGGTTCTGATGGTACAGGGTCCCAGACCATGAGTGTCATGACTCTAGTCTTTGTAGCAGATTTTCAGCTGAGCGGAACAACGAACATGCCGGTGCCTCTAGGATCCTCGCGGAATGATACCTTCAGAGTGATTCCTACATGGGGCTTCTCTGGCAACATAACCCTAGCAATAGCGGTTTCTCAGCAAGGACCACGAGCATTTCTCAACGCAACGCAGGTGTCTATTACTCCCCAAAAGTGGGCTAAAGTGTTGCTGACTGTTGATACTGCTGGGGTCCAGCTGGGAGATTACAACGTCACCATAACGGCGACTGCAAGTCGAGCGAAGTCTCATCAGTTAGTATATCACGTGTCAGCTTGGCCCCAGTCGACCGCGTCTCCTCCAGGACCCGTAGTTCAAACACAATCTCTGGTTGCGATAGGAATCTTGATCTCTGTAATGGCTTTGATCATGCTGGATAATCTAAGGGATAGAAAGCGAGGAAAACAGCCTCAGACAAATCTTCAAGGTTTGAACCTCACAAAGGGGTTCCAACTCTAAGCGGGGATTCTGCCAACGTTTACGGTTACCAGACCCGTTACCAATCGTGAAATGTTCAGTTGCACTTGAGTCTTGTGACGCAAGTCTCGTGTTCGGGAAGTTCTCGGAGAGGGAGGGTTGCAGACTTCAATCTGTGTCCCTTGATGGCAGATGACACGGGCAACGACCTGATTGTCCCAAGGAATCGCCTTGAAAACGGCTGAGGGTCCACGACGGTGTTAGGGTCGGCGAGAGATCCGAGATCCTTGATTCGTACAGGTTGATGGGTCCGCGTCAAAAATCCGGTCAACTAACAAGCCTCTAGAAGATTAGGGTATGCGTGCTAGTCTCGCGGCGCAGATCTGGAAGATCCTATTTCTGGTTCTAAGCTAATGTGATTCCTGCGTACTTTTCCCTAGGACACCAGCCTAAGACTCGCAACTGTTTCTTGAATGGTGGTGTCACTAATTGGGCGGTGAAT
>VBAW01000030.1 GCA_005888635.1 Candidatus Bathyarchaeota archaeon
AAGGGCTCGAAGCTTTGTCATTGCACGGTAGGACGAGAACAATACTCCTGGATGCGCGAGTTCAAGCCTGTTGAGCATAGTCCGCAGTTCATTCCTCAAAGCCTCAGTCATGTAGGGGCACGACGCCGACTGGAAAGTCAGACCCTCCACATATCCGTACAGCGCCACCTCCTTCTCAGGCACTTCGCACAACGGCTTGACCCGTGGGAGGAAACCGCCGCGAGGATCCCGCAGGACCGGGTTGAAACGAGCAAACCTCTCAACATCACCCTGAAACAAATTCAACAAGTATGTCTGGACAACATCGTCCAAGTTGTGAGCCGTCGCAATCTTTGTCGCTCCGACCCTCTTGGCCCCGATGTTGATGGCCTTTCTTCTGAAGACGCCACAATACGAACACGCCGTCATTCGTTCTGGTCTTCCTCTGAGAAAATCGTCCAAGCCATCGCCGTACAATTCCTTGAATGATACGATCTCGTGATCGACGTCGAGCTTGTGACAGTATTCTTTTGCCAGGTCTACCGCCTCCTCCCTGTAACCAGCGATTCCCTCATCGACAGTGACGGCGGTAATCCTAGTCTGCTTGAACTTGGCCGATAGTTTCTTGAGAATCGTCAACATCGTAAGGCTGTCCTTCCCGCCAGAGACTGCGACAGCAATGTGATCCGCGGGAGAGAACATCTTCCAGTGGCTGATTGTTCTCCGAACCCTTCTCTCGACAGAGTCCTTGAAACAGCCTTTGCAGAGGTTTACGCCCTCGTTTTCACGTCTGTAGTAGGAAGTGTGCCGGTTGCAAGTACTACAAGTTATTCCCTGCAACGTCTGTCTCTATTTCGGAAATATTGTGCCGAAGAGAACAAAGGAGAGGATAAGGTTCGACCCGAGCAGTAGCAGAGAAACAATGCTTGCGATGGTTCTAACGTTCTTCGTATTCTTCATTCCTAAAATGCCCAGTATAGTGTCAAAGTACCTGTCACCGTCAAAAGGAAACATTGGCAGCATGTTGACCAATGCCACTCCAAGAAGTATCAGAGACATCCACGATAGAGTGTTGTAGAAATGGTACGGCAGAGAGACTGGCAGAAAAGACGCGACTGGTTTGTAATATGGGAAGGTGAAGATTCCTATTGTCGCTCGACTGCTATTGTCCGAGGCGGGTTGAGTGATGATCGAATAAGTTGTCTGGGCATTTGACGCGCCATTATTGATCGTGAGTAGAAGATGATGTCCGGGTGATAGAGGCGACAAGACGTTTCTTAGCGATTCGACGGAGTTGACTGAAGTGCCATTGACCGCGACAAGCACTGACCAGCTTGGTACATTGTTGGTCTGAGCTGCTCCACCGTTGACCAGGCCCGTAATCAGGACTCCCGACGATTTTGAGTGGTATAGAGGGCTGATGACGAGGGCAAAGTTTGTGATCAAGAGGACCACCAAGAACCAGCTGACTACATTAGTGAACGACCCTCCAGCAAAGACTCGGAGTTTCGTCCGAGCCTTCCTCTTAGAAAGATCCTCTTCGTCAATCTCAACAAACCCCCCCGGGAGAAATATTGCAAGGAAGACTCCCGAAGACTTGATTGGGACCTTGTCTAGCACGCTCGCTATGCCGTGGGCGGCTTCGTGCGGGATGAGTAATACGGCGATAGAAATGAGAATGTAAGGGAAAATTTCCCAGCTTATGGTCACCCCGGGAACCGGGATAATTAGCAGCGTTGGACCGGCCTGGGATGACCGGTTGAACAGGTTCAGCGCGTTCAAGACTAGGCTGAAAATGATGAACGCTAGGAGCCCAAGTCCCATCGCGGCTCCAATGTCGAAGTAGGTCAGCCAGGCTCTACGGAACTTGCCTCCGAGTTTCTGCATCCAGCTGTTGAAGACGCTCGTTCGCAGCATGAGATAGTAGGGCTTGACGATAACTCCGTATTTGTCGGCCTTCACAAGTAGGCCTATGCCGACGATCACAAGCCACACTCCCAGATATTCGAGAAGCGGAATGTAGGGGTCCAACAGAGAACTCATGTTGCTTCTCACTTAGCGCGGAGTTGTGAACGGAGCGGGTGGGTTTCATATTACCCTTTCAATCTCTGTGGCCGGGGCCGAGTCATTCTCGATGGTCGTAAACTATAGAGTTCCTCTGAACAAGTCTTCTTCAGAGCTAACTACGAGGAATCTGCTTGATGCATGATCCTGAAATCGAACTCTTGTTAGGCCCCTTATGATCGCGACTGGGGTCTTCTCTCTTCCCTGCCCCATGACAAGCTCTGCAGCGGAAGCCAGTTCATCGGCTATGGCGACGTTCTTGAATCGGAGAGTATAACCGAACAAGTCCTTCTGGCCACGATAGTCGATCAAGGGATTGAGACCCGCAACCCCAATGCTCTCTTCAACCTGACCCTTCCGGAACGGACGACTCCGTGTGTCGCATATGACAACCGCCACCTGTTTCCCGGTCAGTTGCTGAATTCTCTTCCGCATTCTTCTGGCTGAGGAGTCCGGATCTTGAGGTAGTAGAGCATACGTACTGTTACCCTTAACGTTAGATTTGTCCACACCTGCGTTCAGGCAGGTCGCTCCTCGCTTCGTCCTAACGATAAATGCGTCCTTGTCGGCTCTGAGCACTTTCGAAGATTCTTTCAAGACAATTTCTACGAACTCGGCGGTCTTTCCTGTCTTCTCCGCGATCTTTGCCGCCCTCGCTGACGGTGATATTTTGCTGATATCGATGATTCTTCCTTCTGCTTTGGACACTGCCTTTTGTCCGATGACTACAAGATCCCGATTCCTGATTCCAACCCCTATTTTCTTTGCTCTCGACACTATTATTCCGGCAAGGTCGTCGCCCTCCTTAAAGAGCGGAAGCTGATCCAGCGGGACTATTTCCAGCGCGCGTGACATTTCGGAAAAGCGGGGCATCGTTGTTGTATTCAAGCTAGTCGCATGCTGGGTTCCCGACCCATCGTCGGAGGACCATAAGGCAAATTCATACATGCAAAGTTGCTCGTTTCATGTTTCTTTCTCTCGTGAATAGAGACCTTTGTCGTGTAAGGTGTTCTCCGTGAATTTACAAAAATTCTCGCGCATTATGGTCGTTCGCGGTGGCAATCACCCCATTAGTCCCGGTCGTCGGATGGAGGGAACCTACTCCCCGGTCCGATGCCCCAAAAACCCACATCAATAATCGCGGATCGTTTGGCGCGAAATCGAAATTCGCAATGACCGCACGTCCATAGGACCGGCTCCGGTGTGTTCATAAGTCGCAACAACCTCTATTATGGTTGTCCTGGTTATGAACGGTCTTACGGCATATCAAAAGACTCTCGTCGCTAATGCTCGAACCGGATTCTGGGATTGGGAGTGTCCGCGTTGTCGTCGCAAGACGCGCGGTTTCTTTGCTGTCGAATCGGGCTTTAGGTGTGTGGATCACGTGGACGCGAAACTTGTGTTGCGGGACAATCTCGCGCTTATGGACCAAGAACTCATTAATCGAATTCTGTTCGGGTGAGTGTCCTCTCGCTGTGGTCCGATGCGATGGGACCCCCAAAACCCCACCCCAATAATCGCGGACCGTTTCGCGCGAAATCGAATAACACAATGACCGCGCGGACATAGAACCTAAGCAAAACCGTCGACTTAAGGACGAGTGACTCGCGTAATTATTCGGCAACAACCCGTTGATGCGGGACCGAACGGATGCCTAATTTGGACACGAGCACGGGACCGTGAGGGGGTTGACAAACTCCGGAAAGAAGTGGTTGTCCCGTGAGCGGGACACGACGTGTAAGGATACTCGGTTAAGTCACTATCCCGGCACGGCTTTGAACGTCTCAATGGTCCCAGATCCCCCACAAACCCCAAGTTCTCGCGCGTCACCTGTACGTGTAAAGGGTCCGAAGGGTATCGCGTCAATCTCGCGGTTTCGCGTTTTCAACTCGGTTCTTGGTCCTCAAATCCGCTTTTTGACCGTGGAATCGTGTAAGCGGTGTCGAGGGTGTATCGCGGTCCGACGGAACCGCTTATTCGACCTTTTTCAGAATCACGAATCCGACGCTTCTTACGAAGGCGACGTAATCGCCCAACTCTAATTTGAGAAGTCGTATGACCTCAGGTGAGAGAGTGATCTGACTCTTGACTCGGACTTTCGCTGTTCCAAGCGCTTTCGGCATCATTTCTCGCTGCTTCAACCCGAGGCTCGCCGCTTATGCGGCGAGTGCTTCCTTTATCAGTATTCCTACTATACTCTTACTCGTGAGAAAAGTTAGAAAGGTTATAACGTGGTCACTTATGTCCTTATTGATAGTGGAAAAATGGACCACCGCGTTGATGGACTTTGTTATCGCCGTGAGTCCGAAGTCGCTCTCGGTCCGGTATCTTTCCCCATAACTATCGCGTAGGTAACTCAACATGAAGAAGGACCAATCTCCCCGAAGTTTTTCATCTTCCGAGCAGTATCCCGATACCGGTGAGAGCGGTGATGTTTACGATGAGGAAGCAATACACGCGCGCGATGAGAATGCGCGCCGACCCGAGTTTGAGTGGTTCGTTGATGACTTCATGCGACGCCACCGCTTTGTTTTGGGTAGGGGTCAGAGGTTGAAGGCGCTATGGAAAGAATATTGTGTTGCGCGGCTTGAGTTGGGAATTGGAATTAATGTGTCTCTGTGATCAACACTAAATCACGAGCCGCAAAGATGGCGTGTGGGTGTGCTCTTTTTGTGGGCGACCGCGCTCGTATCGCATCAATGACAAGGGCGAGACCGAAAACAACACTCCGGTGAGCTTTCCCCGCCCGGGTTGGACTCGGCTTAATCGTCACTATGAACGGGCGGTTGATACCGTCCGTATCCTCACTGTGGGGCGTACCACGATACATCCGGCTTGGACCTCGGTCCTCACCGTTCGATGTGACCGCGTGATTTTCGATGACCCATCACGGTGGGGGCGGCGATTGTTTGTGTGACATGTGCACGGAAGAGAGAAAGCGAAAGTTTCGGTCCGGTCTCTTGCTTAACGCTCTCAAAAAGCACCCCGGTTTTCGTGCCCTCGTTAGAGAAGAACTCCGACTTCTTCGCACGCTTTGAGTCGCTATGGTGCTGGACTTGTGGCAAGGTCACGAACCACGAGATAACTTGGCGATGGGGCGGCAAATGTTTCATGTGTAAGGTATGCGCGAATATTGTCGTGGAAAAACTGTGAGGAGATACGACACTCCACGCGACTCTGATTTACTTAATCCCGCCAGCAAGAACACATTAGTGCCTTGACTCAACCCCAACCCTTTCCGCCTCCATCTCAGTCGAAGAGGACTTCCAAGGGATTAGGCTTGGTGGTGATCATGGTAATCGTCGCCTCCAGCAAATACAAGATCGCCCGAAGCGCTCCGAGTGAAGATAGTTTATGTGCGGGCTGGGTCCCGTTCAGGGAAAACAGCGGAGGATTGTCTGATGAGAACGGGGGTTTTCTCCATGCTCAACTTGGTTCTGGACGTGCCCATACTTCAGCCTCTTTACACTTGAGTGGTATCCTCTTCTACGTGAGCAACCAATTGTCAAAAGTCAAACCAACAACATGCTTATATCGGAAAAGTTGATGGTCTCCTGTTGAAGGTTAGCTCGCCGAGGAACGTATGCTGTCCGTTACCGTAACGACCGCTGCTTTCTCCCGTAGCAACCGAAACGAGAACAGACGAAAAGCGGAGGTGGAACATGCCTATGGGTTATGAAAGGAGAGGTTATGGTGGCGGCGCAAACAGATTCGGCCCTAAGCCAGTCGAGGAAGGCAAGGAATACGACGTTGACATCAAAGAGATCAGCAGACGCGGCGAAGGTATCGCTCGCGTTGAAGGTCTAGTTGTCTTTGTGCCCAACACGAAGCCCGGGGACCATATTAAGATCAAGATTACTCGGGTTTCGAACCGCTTCGCATCCGGCGAAGTCGTCCAATAGACCTAACGAGGGATTTTTCTCCTCCCTCAGTCCCCTTTTTCCCGTTCTATGGTTACGAAGGATTCATCCCTACACGTGATTGTCGGCGCGACCACGAAGCGCATTGTCTCATCACTGGGATAAGCTGAAAACCCTTCGAAGCGGGCTCCACGCAGGTAGGACCGTGTTTACCAAGGCATGCCGTTGTGGGGCGAAGGCTTATGAAAGCTGCCCGCGCGATGGCCAATTCTGATTGTGATACTGAGTCGCTTTGAAGGTACAGAAGCCGAGCTGGATCAGAACCGTTGAGGTCCGCGATCTCATCCAGAGACGACCCTGGTCGATCCTTTCTTGGGGCGCAGGGATCATCGCTCTGGCATTCATTGGATACTATGGGATTCTATCTATAGGGAACCCTCCAGCTAACATCGGAGCACAGTTTGTGGACGCTGAGTTTCCTTCTCCTTCGATATCACCCTGGTTCTACGGCAAACCAATCACTTGGTTCATCTATGCGGCATTCCTCTACTGGTCAGCAGGACTTGAGGCGCAGAGGATACATTTCCTCAAGTTTTCAGACCGAACTCGACGGTTTCTCTTCATCGTGACTGCCCTCGTAGCTTTTGGAGCCTTCTACGAAATCTTCTACAATTTCATGATCTGGTCAGCGCTAGAAGTCCTGACCCAAAGCTGCAGCCCCTCGCCATGTAGTCCTGATGTGATCTCCAGTAGGTGGCCTTCCTTACCCAAGCCTCTCAACTTGGTCTTCGTTACAAAAGTCGTAATACTCGTGTTCAGCCTTTCAGTCTACTCTCTCTGGTTCCTATTCAGAGTAGACAAGGAGATAGAACGACGAAATCCGACCCCACCAGTTTCCTTTTCACGGCAGGACCTTTATGATGCGAACACAATCAAGACGAGCCCCATGACCCGAGCATACTCCTTCGCCGTCACAACGAACGCTCAGGTTCCTCCGGAATCCCCTCAGTCAAAATAGTGCGGCGAAGATGGACACTTACGATGTAGCGGTCATCGGAGCTGGACCTGCAGGGGTCATGGCTGCGTGGACCGCGGCCAAGCAAGGAGCCCACACCGTGCTCCTAGAGCGAGAGACTGCCGCAGGCCGAAAGCCCTGTGCTGAAGGAATACTCTCAGAGGTTTTGGATGACGCCGAAATGCCGCCTCAGAATGAATTCGCAACAAACAGAATCACCGGGGCCTTTCTCTACGCCCCGGACGAGAAGAGAAGAGTTCGTGTAGGCGGCGAAGGCTACATTCTGGACAAACCCGCATTCTTGAGGAGTTTAGCGGAAAGGGCCGGCGCTTCCGGAGCAGAGCTGGTCTTCGGAGCTAGAGTCGACAGTGTATCACGACAGGACGGGGCCGTCCTAATTGAAGGGAGGAGGGACTCTCAGCCATATTCCCTTAAGACGAGAGCTGTCATAGGATGCGACGGTACTGGATCAATCCTTGCACGTCAGTTCTTCCCGAGAAGAAACTACCCAGTCATAGCCGCGTTTCAATATGACATGACAGACTGCCAGCTTGAAGATGAGTCAAAACTTGAGATCTTCATAGGTCACAAGAAGGCACCTGCCGGCTACATCTGGATCTTCCCGAAGGGGAAGGGTACAGCCAACGTGGGAATCGGGCTAAAGGGATCCGGGGCCAAATCGCTCCTTGACAAGTTCATTCAAGATCATCCAAACGTTTTCAACCATTCAAAGATTGAGCGGTCACAGGCTGCTCCCGTCCCCGTCGGGGGAGAAGTTGAAGACTACGTCACGGACAACATGATGCTGTGCGGAGACGCGGCTGGACAAGTGATTCCTCTGACAGGAGCTGGGATTCACACGAGCATTGTAGCGGGGAAGATCGCTGGCGAAGTAGCAGGCGCCGCCGCAAAAGAGGGAGAAGTAGGGTCAAAGCGGCTCTCGGCATACCGGGAAAGATTCGAGGCGCTATGGGGCGAAAAAATCTCAAACAGTCTCAAAGCACTGGAATCGTTCGAACGCTTCTCAGACGACGAACTCAACATAATAACTGACTTTCTCGACGGGCAGGACCTGGTTGACATGGCCCATGGATTTCGCCCATCAAAAGCTGTGGGCCTGATGGTCCGACACCCTATCCTCGCGATGAAAGTCGCTCACCAGTTGATTAGCTAGGCAAGCTTACTCATGCCCGGACCTGTAGAATCAACTCTAGTCGATGGGATACGGGAGAAAGGCTGCATACATCTTGCCCTCATTGATCCCGAAAAGTTCTCCAACAATCTGCCCGAGATCGTAAATGATCTCGAAGAACACGGCACCTCCGCGATAATGGTCGGAGGATCGACTCTCAAATCCCCGACTCTTCTCGACAGGACAGTAAAAACGATTCGCGACTCATGCTCACTCCCAACAATACTGTTCCCCAACGGACCCGTGGGAATCAGCAGATTCGCCCATGCAATATTCTTCATGTCCCTGCTAAACTCGTCAAGCACTCGATATCTGATTGAGTCACAGGTGATCGGTGCTTCCGTTGTCAGACGGTTCAACCTCGAGCCTATCTCATTAGGTTACATGGTGGTTGGCCAATCTGAGACAGCCGTAGCCGCGGTTGGAAGGGCGAAACACATACCCTTCTCAAAAGTCGATCTCGCGACAGACTATGCTCTCGCGGCCCAGTATCTGGGAATGAGGTTCGTTTACTTGGAAGCTGGAAGCGGGGCAGAGCGCATGGTAGACCCCCGAATGGTGAGCAAAGTCAGCGAAAGGATCAACGTTCCGCTGATAGTTGGAGGAGGAATTAGAACCCCGAGCCAGGCAGAGCGACTAGCCCGGGCGGGGGCCTCCGCGATCGTTACCGGAACAGTCATAGAGCAAGAAGGACCCGGACGGGTCAAGCAGATTCTTGCAGCGTTAAAGCGTGCCTAGCCCGATGGCGACTGCTCGGAAGACTGGCGTGGGCGGGACAGTTGACGCCTTCAACTTCATCAGACGTGTAGGCTTCCCCACTACCCTCCGAGTCATCGAGATCTTCGCGGGAATTGTGCTTCTATCTGCATCAATCTCGCTACTACCGTCAAACGAGAGTCTAGCCCAGACACTGGTGTTCGTGGGGGCGATACTAGTATGGCCTGCGGTTCTCGGCGAATTTCTGAACGCAACTTTGATTCTTCACAGGGAGAAGATCCTGGATTTCAGGCGGCTGATGGGACTCGAGATCATTTCACTATTCCCAGTTGCTGTGCTTCTTCCCCTATTTTCTTGGGTGGGTCTAATCGTCGGGCAGAAGACTCTCTGGGAGTATGGGTTTCTGGTCGGTTTGGCGGTCTCCCTTCCCGTCCGATTCTTGTCGACCGACGCGATGTCTTCTCTTGCCGCTTGGAGGAAACTCTCAGCCGGGCTTACAACACCGATTCTAGCTACGGCGTCGTTTCTTGCTCTAGGTTACTTTGTCTCGCCAGCTACCCCTCTCCAAACGCTGCTTCCAAAGGTCCTCGTCTTGCTAGTCGCCTGCTCAATCGTGTCGGCCTTAGGAGTCTCTTTCATCATCCATCGAGTGGAGGTGTCCGGAAGATCAGAGATCGGTTCTTCTCCTATGGAGCTATTCAGATCGTTCCTTCACCACTGGTTGCTCAAGACCCCAACTGCCCTCGAGGAGAGACTCTTGACTCTCTCGACCGAAGGGTCCATTGAGACGAAGATTCTGAGCCTCTCTGGAGAGGGCTCGAAGCCGAAAGCGTCGTTTGTCGTGTCCAACTTTCATCCTGGGCCGTATAGGGACATGGGAAGCGGAGGTCTACCTTCAGAGCTGAAACAGTCACTGGAAGAATCACAACATTGTGTCGTCCAAGTGCCACATGGCATCTCGAACCATAAGCTGAACATCGTCTCCCACCGGGACATCGATAGACTTCTCTCAGCGGCGAGGGAGAACTATCCGTCGGATCACCGGATCCGTAAAGCCTCCTCGATGATTCGGGAAAAGGAGGAAGAGGCTATCGTTTCGGGCCAAGTCTTTGGGAATATCGTGCTGCTTACGATTACGCTGGCTCCTATGGAGATGGAGGACCTGCCGACCTCGGTGTCCACAGACATCGAGAGGGAGGCGTCGAAGCTCGGGTTCGAGGTGCTCATTGTCGACGCTCATAATAGTATCGTGGGTCAAACTTCTATAACACCTCTCCAGGCTGACCGCATCGTCGCGGCCGCGATCAGAGTGCTTGGCAGGTTGAAGGCTTTGTCACAGGGACCTTTCAGCGTCGGATCCGCATACGACGCCCTGGATTCTTACACGCTCAAAGACGGGATCGGCCCCGGAGGATTGTCCGCGATGGTAGTGAAGACCGAGAATGCCACCGCATCCTACCTCACGATAGATGGAAACAATATGCAGCAAGGTCTCCGCGACCATATCCTTCAGTCAATCAAACAAAAGGGAGTAAGCGACGCTGAGGTTATGACGACTGACACCCACCTCGTTACTGGCCTTGTCAGATCGCCTCTCGGATACTATCCAGTGGGAACAGCTTTGCCAACTGCAGCCTTTGTGACAAAGATAACTCAGACAGTCCAGAAGGCGATGAGTAATCTAGAAGAGTCATCAGCTGGTTTTTCCAAATTCTCATTGCAGCTTCAAGTGCTGGGCTCGGAGACTTTTCAGTCGATAACCGGGTTCATAGGCCGGATCGCGCGGCAGATTGGGAGATCATTCTACAGGCTTGAAATTGCCACGTTCTTGATTGCCGTCGTAATCGTTTTGGCGGTGTGATCGAAGGCTGGAGTCTGATGAATCGATCCATTACATGCAGCTTCCGAGAGAGGTCATTGTCGGCGTCAACATTCTCGACAGAGTAGGCGAGATCTGCACTAAGCAAGGGTTTCACGGCACCGCTCTGGTGGTGTCGGGACCTGTGACGTATCCCATCGCGGGAGTTGGGGTCGCGAAGTCGGCTGCGAAAGCTGGACTTCGAGTGGACCATATCATTGTCAAAGAATCGACTGAGGCCTCCCTCAATCAGATCGTAGAGATGATCAAGAAGACCAAGCCGTCCATCGTACTTGCGGTCGGCGGAGGGAAGGATATCGATCTGGGCAAACTAGCATCCGCAAAAGCCTCCATTCCGTTCATGAGTATTCCAACTGCCGCAAGCCACGATGGAATCGCCAGCCCCTATGCTTCCATCAAGGGTGGTCCCAAGCCGTACTCGATCCGGGCGCAGGCCCCGATAGCAATCATCGGCGATATTGGTGTGATTGCGGATTCGCCCTATGATCTATTGGCGGCTGGCTGCGGCGATATTGTTGCGAAGTTTAGCGCTGTGAAGGACTGGCAGCTTGCTCACAAGCTGAAGAACGAATACTATGGCGACTACGCTGCGGAGCTAGCGTTGATGAGCGCAGAACTGGTCACGAAGAACTCGAAGGAGATCGTTGAGCGTAGCAAAGAGGGAGTCCGCACAGTGGTGGAGGCATTGATCAGTTGCGGCGTTGCGATGAGTATTGCGGGTAGCTCCAGGCCATGTAGTGGTGCCGAGCATCTCTTCAGCCACGCGCTGGATATTGTGGCGGGCGAGACGAGTCTGCATGGTGGGAGGACGGGTGTGGGAGCGATAATGTGCGCTTATCTTCACGGGTCCAACTGGGAATCGATCAGGGAATTTCTCCAGGAGATAGGCGCGCCCTCGTCTGCCAAGGAGCTGAAAGTATCACCGGAACAAGTAGTCAAAGCGTTGACGATGGCTCATAGTCTGAGGCCGGAGAGGTATACGATCCTCGGCGAGACGGGGGTTACCGAGGGTGCGGCGGAGAAGGTTGCGCGAGCGACTGGCGTCATAGGATAGCCACGTTGAAGGTTTCGGCGCGCGCGTATGCTATCCAGGGACTAGTCAAGTATCATGGCCTGAAGAACGCGAAATTACGGATTCCCTACCATGACAGTATCTCTGTCTGCATGAAATCCTTGGACACTGTTACCACGGTGGAGACGGGGAATAGACTCCAGAGAGACAGAATACTGATCAATGGAACTGTTCCGACGACAGGCGAAGAGTTGAGGGCCCGCGTTGTTATCGATAAGCTAAGAGAACTGGGAGGCCAGAAGACTCGGGTTCGAGTCGAGTCGAGGAACGCGAATGTCAAAGGGAAGGGTCTGGGCTTCTCCGCGTCTGGTTTTGCCGCTCTAGGCCTTGCAAGTTCAAATGCTCTGGGGCTCAGCCTTGAGCCTCGGGAACTGTCCGAGGTCGTCAGACTTGGAGCCGGGTCTGCCACGCGGAGTCTCGTGGGGGGATTCTCGATATGGTATGCGAACAGGAAGGGACGATCGTATGCTGAGCAGCTTGCCTCTGCGAGTTCTATCGGCTTGAGGACGCTGATTGTTCCGATTCCGTCGAATGTCAAGACTGACAGGGCCCACGCAGACGTTTTGACGTCTCCGTTCTTCAAAGCAAGGCTAGCATACGTAAAGGGGGTCGTTCAGAAGATGAGACGCGCGATAGCGAGAAAGGATGCCTCAGAGGTCTCTAGGCTTGCCGAGGTAGACACGTTGAACCTCCATGCGATTACTATGACGGGCAGACTAGAGACGGTCCTGGTTAGCCCGTTGTCGATCCGGATCATGGAAGAGGTACACAAGCTTCGCTTGGAGGAGGGGGTCCCAGTCTGGTATTCTCTCGACACAGGACCCTCAGTGTTCATCAACACGATACCCAAGGCGGCCTCGATGGTTGAGAGGAGAATCAAAACGTTGTCTGATACCGTATTATCGTCTGATCCGGGAGGACCAGCACAGATTATCTCTCGCCACCTTTTTTAGGTGCTGATTATCGAAATCTCGCTAGAAACCGAGCGAGGCGATCTAGGACGAGGAAGCTTGCGGTCCTTACTTTTGTCACACTCGACGGTGTCATGCAGGCTCCCGGAGGACCTGAAGAAGACTCCTCGGGCGGATTCAAACATGGAGGCTGGGTTGCCGGCTACTGGGACGACTTCCTAGGTAACGTAATGGCCGAGCAGATGAAAGGCCCTTTCGACCTACTTCTCGGGAGGAAAACGTACGAGTTGTTTGCAGCCTTCTGGCCTAACGCAGGCGCTGACCAACCCGGCGGGAAGGAGTTGAACAGTGCTAGGAAGTTCGTCGTGTCAAAGACGTTGAAGAAGCTTGACTGGGCCAATTCCGAACTCGTTTCAGGCGACGCTGCCCATAAGATCAGGAAACTCAAGGAGCAGAACGGCCCAGAACTTCAGGTTCATGGCAGTGGGAAACTGATTCAAACACTGCTGAAGAACGACCTTGTTGACGAGTTCCGCCTCAAGATTTTCCCGATCACCCTGGGTGCTGGCAAACGCCTCTTCTCCGAAGGAGCAGTGCCGGCAGGGTTCAGGCTTGTCGACTGCAAGACAACCCCCAGAGGAGTCATAGCCTCCGTATACGAACGCGAAGGAGAAGTGAAGACCGGGTCGTTTGCGCCTTAGCGACGACAGTAGCACGGCCGAGAAAAAAGCGGCGAAGATTTGAACGAGACGAAACTAGGTCAAGAGCGTGAATTGGTCGTCTGCCACGGAGTTGCCCGAAATAATACTTAGTCAGCGGCCTGGGTTCAGCTGACTACCTTCTTCATATGGCCAAGTCTCCGGTTGCGGTGACGGCTCTGAAACAGTTCGTCGTCTCCGGATCTGATTAGAATAATGTATTCCAGAAGCTGAGGATGATTTCCAGGACCCTAGCTGACTACAGTATTTTTCATATGAACTTGCCGGATCAACGGAGCGTTTGACGCTGACCGGTTGCCGCTGCCGTCTCGATCGCGTCCAGCATGCGATGGCGCGTGACCGCGTCGTCGAATGTAGGACACAAATGCGTTCCCTCGCGATAATCGCGGGCGAAAAGCGCGTACGCTTGGGCGACGTTGGTAGAAGCGCCTTGCGGCGGCGACCACAGATACTTCTCTGGCACGGGCAGCACCTCGAGCGAGGACTGCGCGCCCTTGCCGCCGTGTACGGTCATCTCGAAGATCTGGGCTTGGCCGCCGGCGGCGGTGAGCTGCAGGTCGCCTTCCGTGCCGTTGATCTCCCAGAGCAGGTTGGTGCCGCGCGAAACGCCGCCGCGATAGTGGATCGATAGCGCGGCCCCACCCTTGAGTAGTCCGCTGACCAACACCTGATCATCGGTGTTCATGCGACTCTTTTCGCCCGTTCCTGTGATCGTGAAGGACTTTCGGCGCATGGTCATGGTGGCCGAGAGCTCGCGGACTTCGCCGAGGCAGTGACACAGCGCGTCCGCCGCATGGCCGAGCGCGATTGAGAGCATCGTTGCGCCGTTTTTCTTGTCGTTGGTGTACACGTTGTACGGCTCCACTCTTGGTCCCCAGCCCATTCCCGAACCGATCAACGTGGTCGAGAGCACCTCACCGACGTACCCTTGCTTGATCAGGTCATTCACGTAGGCCACCGACGGCGCAGAGCGGGCCTGCAGTCCCGCCACGGCGAGGACGCCTTTTTTCTTCGCCAGTGCGGCCAAGGTCTCGGCCTCTTTCAAGCCGTTGCCGAGCGGCCATTCGCAATAGACGGCCTTGCCCGCGTCGAGCGCTGCCGTCGCAAGTTCAAGGTGATATTGCACTTTCACTGTCACGGCGACGACGTCGACGACAGGGCTGTTCACGAGGTCTTGGTGATTGTCGAACGCAAGAGGCACACCAAAGAGCTTGCTGGCGGCGTCGGCAGATTCGCGTCGGCTGGTGGACAGCGCCGTGATCTCAAAGTCATCCGAAAGCGACTTCAAAGCAGGAATGTGTGCCTGCGCCGCCCATCCGCGATCCGGATTGGCGCCGATGATGCCGACACGAATCCTCTTGTCTCCATTCCTGCTTGTGGTGGTCATACCTTGTCCTTGTAGACTACACTATCGAGGAAGCAGTCTCGAAGGATTATCGAGTTCTAGCTACTATCGCTTGGTCTTTGGTGTGAACGCTATTACAGGGATGATTCTCTTGGTCTTCTGTTGGTACTGTGCGAACTGTGGGTAGAGTGAGGCTTGTTTCTTGTATAGTCGGTCGCGCTCGGGACCTTTAATTTCCTCCGCGTGTACGTCGATCGTCTCAGTCCCAACCTCGATCTTCACGTCAGGGTGAGCCTTCAGGTTATGGTACCAATCAGGATGCGTGTCTGCTCCTCCCTTCGAGGCGAAGACCAGGTAGCGGGGGCCATCCTTGAGATACATCACAGGGTTGATCCGGATCTTGCGGGTGCGGGCACCGGTGTGATTGATGAGCAGTAAGGGTGCGCCCTCGAAGTTGCCGCCTACCTTTCCACGGTTCTTACGGAACTCCTGAATAACGCCCGCGTTCCAATCGCTCATAGTGCTCGTCAGCCGTTATCGTAGACGGAGGAGTTATTGACTATTTGCATTGAGAGATAGTCACGCGGCCTGCCGGGATTATCTCCGACCTTCTCCGTACGGCACGAGCAGGGATCTCGCAGTTTGCGCAGTCGCCAAACCCTGAACCATTAGCCTTGAATAGAACATACCACGCTGGTGGCGAGTTCTCCGACCTTACATGTCTGGTGCGGCCGTGCCATCAGAATTTCTAGCCTGATCTTGGCCCTAATGAACACGTATATATTTGGAAATACGAATTGTTGCTGTCCTCGTGTGAAAGCTCAACAAAGGATCTACAGCCTAAACAAGGGCGTAGAATCCCTGAGCAAAGAAGAACACGGCCTATTCTTCGATGCAGTACGGAGCCTCGGATTGCCAAACGAGGTTAAGCAGGCCGCAGTAGCGCTCTATCTAGACTTCAAGAGCGGCCGATCGGCGAATACAACGCCGATCACAAGAATCTGGACATCTTCCTAATTGCGTCGATATCACTCTCAGCAAAAGCCATGGGAGATATGAGGACTGACCATGAATTTGAATCTAAGATGTTCGTGAGCAGGGAAAAGCTTGCCGATGCCGAGGAACGCATCATCAAGTCATTCGGGGTCCAAGACAGCATCCTACTTTTTCCAGACCTTGTTTCGCAGCTTACGAAAAGGCAGATCGAAAGTATGGCCGAGGTCTTTGCCGAACGCGGACTAGTAAGCAGCGATGAAACGGAGGAATTGGTCCGTCGATCCTATGACTACCTTGATGCAGCAGTTGAAAAGGGTCTGAGCCCTAAAATGAGTTACAGGGGTAGAGCCGCGGGCGTAATGCTCAAAGTAGTTAGACACCTAGGGCTACAAGTCTCAGAAATGGACATCGCAAGGGGGGCCGGGTTTGATAAGAGGTCGATGGCAACTAACGCAGACGTCATAGACGCCCTGCTAAAGGATTCGAGTACCTAGGAAGTGAAACGAGAGATGGCGCGTGAATGGCGCTTTGTGAGTCTCTCGTTCTGGGATGAGCCTTTCTACATCAGTCCAATCTGCTTCATGAGTCCGACCTGGTCGTAGAAGAGACGTTCTTCAGTAATCTCGCCTCTATTGTTCCAGGTGGCGACGGTGCAAAACTCCACATGGAAGCTCTTTCCCGTAGGCTGAATTATTTTACCGTCGGCTGTTTTCATCTGTCCTTTCATTGTTCCATAGAAATCGGCTATAGAGCAGGTGTGATTGCCTTGCTGGAATAGAATCTTGTAGGGTCGATTTATCAGATGATTATCGGGAAAGGTCCTGAAGAATTCGACTGCTTCCAAGTCATGGTTATTCCGGCCCCTCGTCGGTTCGGGCTGACCTGGCCAGTAGACGGCGACGTCCTCAGTATGACGCTTTCTGAAGGTCTCCCAGAGTGGACTCTTGGGTCCCGCGTTCCAAGCGTCGTCTAGAGTCTGCATCAAGTTCGTCAGATTTTCTACAACTTGTGACATGGGAACACTTCTCAACGGCGTTCATTGTTTAAGACTATCTTTTTCCATGCGTCTGTCCACTGTTCGGGAGCCTTACTTGGATGTAGGGATAAGTAATTTTGATGCCTTCTGTGTGAGCCCACTTTGTCATAACGTGTTTTGTTCGAGTCTTCTCAGTCATAATGTGCTCCACGGGTATTCCTCGAACAGTTAATGCGTCTGCAATTAGCGACCGGTGACACCGCCAAGGCAGCGCCTCCGCACACATGATAGCAACCGTCCTTTCGTGGGATAAGATGATCAATCTTTCCAACCCGGCCTCGAACTCAGCGGTCTGCATGTAATCAGCAAAGCCTCGGAAAGACAAGTTTCTCCAAGCCATATTCTCGGAATCGACCTTCGGATGACGTAGTCCACCGAGCTCTTTCAAGTGAATATAATCCATTCCGGACGTTCGTAAGCTACCGGGAAGACTTTCCTGATTGAATTGCGGGTTTCGCTTTGAACGTGGAATTGTCCTCACATCGACGACCAACTTTACTCCATGAGCTTTCAGAAGGCGAATCAGGTCTTCCAGTGTTCGCGTCGAGTGTCCCACAGTTAGAATGGACTGAGTAGCCTCCGAGAATCTCACCGCGCTTCCTCTGACACAGTTCCTGCCCGTGCTGTTTCTTCCATCGCCTTAACAATATGACAGCGCGTGTGTTTTTCGGTGGGAAAGAGATAGAACCTAGTTGAATAGCGTTCAAATTATGTCCGCTAAGGCGGTATCGCCCCAGAGCCAGTCCGGGCCAAAAACTCTGCCTCCGTTGCCTAACGCGGACAAATACGCCACAATCGTGACGCGGTTCGCGCCGAACCCGGACTTTGTCCTCCACCTGGGTTCGATACGGGCGATAATCCTCTCCCACGACTATGCGCGAATGTACAAAGGACGCTTTCTGTTGAGGTTCGATGATACTGACCCGCGGCTGAAAAAGTCGGCGCTTGAGTATTATGATCTGATCAGGGAGGATGTTCGATGGCTGGAATGCCGGTGGGATGCGGAGTACATTGCTAGCGATAGGATACCGATCTATTATGAGCATGCTGAGAAGGTTCTGAAGTCAGGAGACGCGTACATCTGCACCTGTACTCCCGACAATTTCCGAATCAACGTCAATGCCGGTAGAGCGTGTCCGGATCGCTCCAAGAGCCCCGAGCAGAAACTGGCGGATTGGGCGAAGATGTTGAACGGAGGATTTGGGGAGGGAGAGGCGGTACTGCGGATAAAGACGGATCTGGCTCATCCGAATCCGGCGGTCAGGGATTGGCCCGAGCTCCGGATAATTGATCCAGTCAAGTATCCTCATCCTAGGGTTCGCTCGAAGTACCGAGTCTGGCCCCTGTTCAATTTTGCTGCTGCGATTGATGATCATCTGCTCGGAGTGAGCCACGTTATCCGGGGAAAGGAGCACTTGACAAACGCCCCACGAACCGAGTATCTGTACAAGGCGTTAGGCTGGGAGATTCAAGAGTATGTGCATTATGGCCGGTTGAAGACGACGGATATCAAGCTCAGCAAGTCGTTGATGGTCAAGGAGATCGAGGAGGGTCTCGTTGAAGGCTACTCCGACCCGAGACTTCCGACATTGGCGGCTCTTCGTAGGAGAGGGTATGTTCCGGGCGCGTTGAGGAAGATTGTCTACGAGATGGGACCTAGACCGGTGGACGCGACGCTCAGCTGGGACAATGTGAACGCTACGAACCGGAAGGAGATCGACAAGCTCGCGCACAGGTACAGCTTCATCGCAAACCCGATCACAATAACAGTCTCAGGGGTCGAACGGACCTACAATGCGCGTCTGCCGTTACATCCAGAAAGGAAGGACCTTCCAGACAGACTCTTCAAGGTGGTCCCAAAGAACGGCTCAGCCAACCTACTGATCCCTTCATCTGACATTGATCTTCTAAGAAAGAGCAAAGTGGTCCGACTGATGGAACTGTTCAACGTTGAGATCAATAGCGTGGAAAACAACTTGATCACAGCCGCGTTCCACAGCCAGGACTATATGAAAGCACGAGAAGTCAAGGCGCCCCTGGTCAACTGGCTACCAAGCGGGAACAATATGATCGCAGAAGTTGTGATGCCTGATGCGTCAAGAACGAAGGGTCCGGTCGAGACGAATATTCGCCAGGAGAGGGCGGGGAGCATTATCCAAATGGTTAGGTTCGGATTCGGCAGAATCGATTCAATGAATGATGCGCAAGTAACTGTCTACTACGCCCACAGGTAAACCAACTACGTCTCGTTCTACAAATCGCCTGGAACATGCACTAGTTCGAGCTTCATCCGGTCGGGATCCTCGAAGTAGACCGCGTAATAGCCCGGATCATAGTCCTTCCACTCCTTGGGCCCGCCGTAGAGTGTCGGGATCTTCTTGGGAACCAGATAGTTGTGATAGAGGTCGTCGACTGCTGCGCGGCTTGGTGCTCGGAAGGCTATGTGGTTGAGACCGACACGTTTTCGATGATAGCCATCCGTGAGGAACCTTTTGGGAGACTGGGCGACGATTATTCTGGTTCCCTCCTTCTGCCATTCTACCATTCCCTCCATTTCCATAACCTCGGTAAAGCCAAGTCGGCCCAGCAACTCGCCATAGAACACTGCAGACTTCTGAATATTCGAGACTTGGATCTGGAAGTGATGAACCGGATGCTTGAACTTATTTTCCAAGGCAAGAGCAGACTTTTCTTCAGCAGATAAAAGGTATGGACGTGAAAATCTCACATGACCAGGTCTGAGGTTGTCCTCTAGGCAGGGAAGGATTGTCGTTGAAGTTTAGCATTGATCTGCCAGTCCAGTTCCGGGACATTGACGTAATGGGTCATGTCAACAATGCGACGTATCTCCAGTACATGGAGACTGCGCGTGTCGAGCTTGCCAGAAGGCTGGGACAGGTTAGAGAAGGGTTCCGTGCCGGCTTCATCGTCGCCTCGGTGCGCTGCGAGTTCAAGAAACCAATCAGAGACGAACGCCGGATAACTGTCTCGGTATGGGTGAGCCGGATAGGAGATCGATCATGGGACCTCGACTACTCCATCAGTGGACCCAAACGATTGGAATATGCGATCGGCAGGACTACACAGGTAGCCTACAACTACAAAACCAGATCTGCAGCCAAGATCTCCGGAAAGCTCAAGAGACAATTAACGGAGCATCTCGCACCGCCCCTCAAGTTCAGAGAAATATAACAGGGTTCGATCTCACCCCCATTTGAAGACGTAGCTATGGCTGAAACCCCAAGGTTGATTCGTCCGCTCAAACCGCTCGAACCTCTCGTCGGACGATGGGAGACGGTCATCAGGTGGTCCGAAGAGACTCGCAGACTCGTGGGTGGGCCTGTAGAGCTGAAAGGAGAAGCCCGGTTTACTCCGGGTGAGGGCGGACGGTTCCTCCACTATCAGTTCGGCCCCTCGCACTGGATTATTGGGAGGGACGACCCGTCACTCGAGTATACTGTTCTATATAGCGACGACCGCGAAATCTCTAGGGTCTACAGGATGACCCTCAGCCGAGGAGTCTGGAAGATATGGAGGGACTCAGCCACGTTCCATCAACGCTTCGAGGCAGGGCTCCTTCGTGACGGAAAACGCATCAAGGCCTACTGGGACAGATCCGTCGACGGAAAGAAATGGATACACGACTTCGACATCAAGTATTCGAAGATCGGATAACCGGCTCGAGCCAGCACCCCGAAGGGGAGGATTTCGCTTCTCGCTATCGAACCAGCGAAGTCCTAGGGAATGAGTGCTAGCCTGCCTAGGTATTGAGAGCTTAGGCTCGTTGAGCATCCACCAGACAACCCTCCCGTCCCCGTCAGCAAAACAACTGCCCGCATTGCCCAACCCGTTACGAATGGAACAGAAATCAGTGGTCAAACTACAAGACGATGGCCGATCTGTCAGGTATCATAGATACCAGCGGACGAGTTCTATAGGTCAGGTAGCGTTGTTTCCCATGGTCACGTTCAAGTTTTCGAAATAGTGGTGAATCAGTGTGGTTACTGTGGTAACGAGTACTTGTTTGAATGCTGACAGGGACCCTGACGGACCAGTCAATGGATCAGCTATCAGAGTAACCTGGTAGTTTCCGTTCGCCTGGTAGGTGTGCGAGACAACCGACCCCGCACCAGTCGAAGAGTCTCCATAGTCCCAAGAGTAGTTTGTGAAGCCGTCTGCCGCATAGAACGTAAACGTGTTGTTGCTGACAGTATACGTGAAGCTCAACGGGCTGACATTGTTCGGGGTTTGGGGAGAAGGATTCGAGAATAAGACTGCTCCGACGATCAGAGCAAGAACCACGACTATCAAGCCGAGCGCTAGACCGAGTCGCTTCAAAGCTTCAACACGGAGCGAAGGAGCAGGTCAAACTTCTACTGTAACTTCGACCCTGTGGCAGAGGTAAAAGACGTTCTACGCGGGCACAGCTAAGACGTTCGTTTCGAGTCGTTTTGTTAGTACAAGGTACCAATCATTATCGCGATACTGTGTGAAACCATTCTCAAGATACATCGACAATGGACCCGGGAAAATTGTAAGCGTCCGATTTTGGATTCTTGACCGGATAAGCTTCAGCATACGCATATCCTTTCTCGGAGAACCTGTTGCAGGCGCTGTTGAGCCGCTGGGACGCGACTCCATTGCCGTGGTGTTCCCATTTGTACCTGTTCTTCTCGGCGGTGTCGTGGCCGCAATCGTCTTTATCGCATTAATCATCGCACTTGCAGGACGAAGATGTCGACGGCTCTCGTAGGTCCGTCAGCCACAATGCTCGTAGGCTTGGTAATGGGGACCAGCTGAATGGTCAGAATACGAAAGCTGGCTGCAAGGGATTACAGGGCTGTCAAGAAAATGGAGAGAATCATCGTGGACGAATACCTTGGATATCTGAAGGAAACGGGGGAGGAGGACACGATTGAGCCATGGATTACTCCAGAATACTTCAATCACTACGTAAGAGGCCAAGCTAGCTACGTGGCAGAGATAGCTCGTAAGCTTGTACGCTTCATCCTTGTTCAGCCGACCTATTTTGTCCATAGTGCGCAAAGAGAAATCTGGCTAGAATACATAGCTGTTCAGCCCGCGAGTAGAAGAAAAGGGATTGGAACCATGCTGATGTCAACCGTAATCGAGTACGCGAACACTCATGACATTTCTCTCCTGTACACTATACTGAATCCCAATAACAAGGAGTCTATTCAATTCCTCACGATGCATGGGTTTGAGCTCAAAGATTGGAAGGAAGCAACCAAGAAGCTGAGTCATTGACTTACCAGATTCGTTACCAGTTGAGAAATGTCAATTGCAGCTGAGTCACGCATCGCAAACGTCGTCGTGTTTTGGGTAACTTCTCTGGGAGCAGAGTTGTAGGTTTCATTCTATGTCCCTTGATTGCAGATAGTACGGTGAGCGACCTGATTGTCCCTAGGAAACGCCTTGAAAATAGCCTGAGGGTCCACGACGATGTTAATGTCAGCGGGAGATCTGCGATCCGCGATACGGACCGGCTGATCAGTCTGGTGCTAAAATCTGGTCCGCTGACAACGCTCCAGAAAAAAAAGGTATGAAGGCGAGTCTCGCGACGCAGAACTGGAAGATCCTGTTTCCGGTTCTAGGCTAATGCGACTGGCTTGTCTATGCTTTCGGCTTAGAGTCTGCCTTCGCTGGTTTGGCTTCCTTCGCAGCGGGCGGTTTGTCTTCCTTGCCAGCTGCAGGTTTCGCTTCCTTGCCCGCTGGAGGCTTCGCCTCTTTCGCTGGTGCAGCCTTGGCGTCTTCCTTCTTCTCAGCAGGCTTCGCTTCCGTCTTCTTCTCGGCGGCCGGTTTCGGTGCCTTAGCTGCTGGCGCGGCTGGCTTCGGCTCCGCTTCCTTCTTCACTTTCGCGACCCGCTGGTCTTTCGGAAGCATCCGGTTCTTCAAGTACGCAGGGACAATACCGGCGGCCTTCTCATCCGTGTAAATTTCGACCATGCATGTAGCGCTGGATCCTCCTGTCCGTGTCGCAATGCTTCTCACGAATACTATGTCGACTGGTGCCTTGAAGTGTTCAGACGCGAGTTTCCGCACCGTCAGCCGGTCCGGCGTTCCTGCTCCCTGATGGTGAACGACTAGCTTTGCTTCGCGGCGTCCCAGCAGGTTGTTAGTATGCTCTTCGACTACTTCAAAACTCAACTCTTCACAGCCTCCACATTCGCTTCAGCGCTCACAATTACGCTGTTAATCTGCAACGTCTCTTCTGAGATGACTCGTCCTCTAATGAGCTTTCTCTGCCGCTCACCCTCATCACTCGGCCGGTATCCTACTCCGGCTGAGAGGAGAGCCCTCTTCCGAGCAGCCCCCTGAATATCAAACCGCATCGGCACACCATCCTTATCCGTCCCACCAGTAATCCGCAACTTCACATTCCCGAGCCCGAGAAGTTTCCCGTCGATCTCTTCTCCTATACTCTTTCCTACCAGAGCCTGCGCCTTGGTTCCTTCCAGAGAGGCCGCCTTCGACGTCTTGCTCTTCGGGTCTGAGACTATGAGCTGAAACTTCGCCAATTAGCTATCCTCATTCGGGAGAGTCGGCGAGCTATCCGCTTAATAAACGTCCTTAGAGCGAAAGACAACACCCGCGTCAGTTCGCGGCGCTTCGAGACACGTCGGTGGTTAGGCGGGATGAGCTTGCATCCATACTTGTTGCCAAATCTTTTGTTTTCTAGCACGACCTATGGCGAAGACTGACGCTAACACCACTGCCGGGACCAAGAGAGTCAACGGCGCGAATGAGGAACTTATGAGAGTGCCCGGCAGTCCGGTTGGAAAAAGGGAAACAAGGAAGCTAACTGTTATGATCTCTATCTTCTCGATCTGTCTAATCCATTTCTGATACCAGTCGAAGTATTCCGCGTGATTCAGTCGAAGGTGGTACCTGATTCCCAGGCCCAAACGGTATGGGCCTTGCCTGCAAATCTGACACAGATTGGAATTGGTCGTTCCTCTAGGTGAGCCTTCTACGATCTGATCCAGCTTTGAGGTCTTGCCATTGGCCCGCCAATTGTCGTTGTATCTATCACTCATACTATCGACTGTTGGTTGCCAAAATAAGAGAAGATAACTGAACCATGCAAGGATTGGCCAACCCCAAAAAAGAACCAGCCAGCGGCTTAGGCCAAATACGATTAACGACGAGAACCCTAACAATGCGAGAATGATTACCACACTGACTCTCATGAAATAGGTGTTGAGTTGGCGATATTCTCCGTAGAATTCAGGATGCACAGAGCTATAGTGGCTTCTTGGCGACCAACCGCTACCACCTATCTGGCCACAGATCGGGCACTGTGCGTAGAAGATTGGGGGCACGTTCTTACCTTATCCCGAGCTTGTCGCGCCTCCCGGAGTTAACGTTGGCAGCTCGCTGAGTAGCGCGAGCTCTTCCGGGCTCAGATAGTCTTTGAACTTGGAAGATAGCACTCTAGAGTGCTGCACGGGCACGTCGACATAGAGGACATCGCCTTCGAGAATCTGCCTACCAACCATGGGCTTGTCAATAGACACTGCGACCTGTTTTCCGGCACCAGCTTCTCCCACATCCTTTCCTTGGTCTTGGATCCGGACGACCTGTCCGATCCGCTGTCCACGACTATTGATGAGCGGATACTTCGGCTTGATGATCCCGTCGAGCACTTCTACCCCAACAATAGCAGGATCGCTACGGCGGAAAACGAATCCCTTCAATAGCTTGATCTTTCCGGGCCGTATCAGAAGGTCCATCTCGGCCTTTGCACCCGCCAGTCTCTGAGCGTCAACCCAGCGCGAATACTCTTCCAGAACATGATAGAGAACATCCCCCTTGAACACGGGAATCTTTGATAATGCGATCTCCTCCTCCGCATCCGGCAATAGCTTCACACCAAAAGCCAAGACGACACCCAGGTATTGATCCTTGACGCGGACAGCCTTTGCTTCAACAACATCCCTCCTCGAAACATCACCAACATCAGCCAGCCGGACAGGGATCTTTGACGCCTCCAACGAGGTGGTCAGTGCCTCCAGTGAGCCGAGAGCGTCCGACTTGACAACGACACCGCTAAGATCTTTCTTGACTCGAACCTCCTCAACTTCACTGAGAATCCTCTCTTTGATCGCCTTCCTACTCGCCGCGTCCTTGACCCCGTAAAGCGATGACCCGGCAATCGCATCCTCCAACCCTGCAGCAGCGATCTTTATGCCCGCCGCCGCATCCACAGACTTCACGTTTGAGAACTTGTCCCTCGGATCACGAATCTCGTCCAAAGGCTTTGGAAGAAGCAGCGCCCGGACCCGCGTACCAATAACCCCATTCCGTCCCGCAACCATGATCTGGTCATCCACCTCCAAACGTCCATTGTAGATCATCGCGTCAATAGTCACACCCAACCCCGGCTCCTCCTTGACCTCGAGAACCGTTCCCTCAGCAGGACCACTGGTAACGCTCAGCTCTCCCTTCATGTAGACCTGGGTCAGTCCCAGGAGTACTGCCATCAAATCAGGGATTCCCTCCCCTGTCTTTGCACTCGCCGGGACCAGTGCGACTGTCTTGGCGAACTCCGTGATCCGGTCGAACCTGTCTGCTCGGATACCGTATCTTGACAGGGTCCCCATCATTGTATAGAGCCGATTGTCAAGATCCGTCAGCACTTCGGGCCGCTGGTTCGCCATGTTTTCCAGAAACGATCCTGCACCCGAGTTCTTCCATCCAGGAACTGCGTCAATCTTGTTACAGCAGATCAGAAACGGAGTCTTCCGCGCTTTCAGAATCGTCAGCGACTCGACTGTCTGTGGCTCTATCCCTTTCGTGACATCAATCACCAGTATCGCGACATCCGCGGCCGATCCTCCCCTCTTGCGGAGATTACTGAAGGTCTCGTGACCCGGAGTATCGATGAACAGGATTCCTGGAACTTCTATCGTCAGCTTGAACCGTGCAAGTAAGGGCCCGATAATCTCTGTCAGTGTCTTGGCTGGGATGAGGCTGGCACCAATCCACTGCGTTATCTGGCCCGGCTCACGGGCCGCGACGGAAGTCCCCCTAAGCCGATCTAGAAGTGTAGTCTTGCCATGGTCGACATGGCCCAGAACCACTGCAATAGGCTGACGAATCGGCATCTTTGCGAGACTCCATTTGAACTCCTCTAGTGGCGCTGGGGAATATTAAACCCTAAACCTCTCTAGAGATTCGAAACGTGGGCACAATTCCTATACCGTAAAGGGCTTCACCCGTGTCGAAAGGCGAGCTGGGTGTACGTTAAGCTAAAGAAAATCGGGTCGAAACGCTACGCGTATCTAGTCGAAGGCAGGAGGGAGAATGGACGCGTCAGACAGAAGACCCTTGCCTACCTGGGACCGATGGTGAAGGTAGCGATGGGCGTCCCGGACGATTTTGCGAGAAAAGTTGACTCTCGAGTTGGGAACGTCGACTGGGCAAAGATAAACATGCACATACGAAAGATTCCAATAGAATTTGAGGAATTACTGGAAATTAGGCGAAATGCGCTACCAATAGTCCTCGCTGCGAGACAGAACCGTTCACAAGATGCTGGCCGAGGGAGTAGGCCAAGAGTTGAGGGCGAACTCGCCGCCCTGACTATAATTGCAAAGAGACGCTTCAATGAAATGTTCAAGCTAGTAGGAGAGAGAACTTATCGTATGAGAATGAGATGAGATGCTGAAGACTATCTGGTCATGAAGTGTCGAGCGAGAAGATCGAGGATTCTCTCTTCGCATTCTCAACACTGTCCGAAGCATGAATCACATTCGCTGTAATGGAGACTGACAGATCGCCGCGTATGGTCCCGGGCTCGGCTGTCAGAGGATTCGTGGCTCCAATCACTTTACGAAGCGTCTCAACAGCGTCCGGTGCCTGCAGAATCATAAGGACCACGGGACCCGAAGTCACATGATCGACCAATTCCTGAAAGAACGGCTTCCCCTTGTGCACGCTGTAGAGTGACTCCGCTTCCTTGTGCGTAATCTGGTGTAGTCTCAACTGTTTGAATATGAACCCTTTCTGTTCTAGCCTCGACAGGACTTCGCCCACGAAGCGATTCTTGACTGTGTCGGGTTTGAGAAATGAGAAGGTTCTCTGATTAGACTCGGTCAGCGTCCCTTCTCTCTCTTTCCGTAGTACGCTGTCCACTTTAGTTTTCTAGAGTCGCGGTCGAAGGATAGGTTGCTGACGCGGCATCTTCTGGAACAGAAGTAGAGGATTGTTCCGTCGTTTTTTATGTGCATTAGTCCTGTGGAGTTTGGAAAGTTCTTTCCACAAAAGGAGCACTTGAATGTCTTTGGCGTGGCAGTCGACTCCCTACCTGATCTTCTTGGCTTCTCGCTCCGTCTCTCGGAGCATCAGAATATCGTTTAGGCGGATCGGTCCTTTAATGTTTCTAGTAATAATTCGGCCCTTGTCCCGTCCCTCTAGCACCCGCACTCTGACTTGTATAACTTCGCCAGTGACTCCAGTACGGCCGATCACCTGAGTTACTTCAGCTGGGATTAGCGGTTCTTCGGCACTGTCTCTCGATCTACTCACTTAGCGGCACCGGTCTTCCTCAGAGTCTCAACAATCTTCAAGACTTCCTTTAGAGACTGCGCGGCATCACCGGGCTCGACGACAGAGATGGCGGCGGACCCAACGTCTAGGCCAGCGGATTTTCCGAGCTCAAGCTTGCTCGGGACATACAAGTAAGGAATCTTTCTCTCCTCACATAGAATCGGTAGATGAGCGACGACTTGGGGAGGCTCAACATCCTCAGCTATAACGACCAGTTTAGCGATCCCTCGTTCGATCGCCTTAGTCGATTCGTTTGTGCCCTTTCTCAACTTACCCGTGTCTTTAGCGACTTGTAGAATTTGGTAGGTCTTGTCAACGGCCTCTTTGGGAACCTGGAATCTTACATACACGGATTTTTGAGCCATCTAGCCTCATCTCATCAGCTTGAAGAAGCCAAGGCGGCCGCGGGGTTCTAATAAAGTTTCGACGACACGAGAATCAACACTAAATACGCGCATAGACGGATGGCTCACATTCCATGTCGCAAGCAGCAACCCCGCAACAGAAGCAAGCAGCAAAGGAGCCACAGAAACCAAAGGCGAAGAAGCATCGGATGAGGGGCGACCTCTACGATCTTTCGGGAGCAGTAGCCAAGTTGAAGAATCGGAAATGCCCCCGCTGTGGTTCTGTCATGGCCTTCCACGGTGGGACTGCTCAGAGGTGGGTCTGCGGCTCGTGCAGTTTTACTGATTACGGACAGAAGTAGACCGGGACTCTCCGGTCAGCAGTCTCGTTCTATCTGACTCTGACGGCGAACCGGCCAGGCACTTTAATTCCCATCAACCGAGCCACCTCAGAGTTCGCAGGATCGATCACTACAACCAATCCTGTCCAGTCGTCGCTGAAGATGGTCTGCTTACAGTTGGGGCAGACAGGGCCTGCGCTTATCATGCGGCAGGTCTTACACGCTTTGTCGGTCAGCTTTTCTTCTCCGCCTTCTCAGCCCTTCCCGGCTTGGTCTCCGCCTTCTCTGCCTTTGACGGCTTCACTTTCAGATCCTCCTGAATCCACTCGATTCTGCCAAGGAATGGTTGTCTGAGGGTTATGCCGATCTTACCGCCGGAGCCCCCTCTTGGGAAGCTGACCGCGATTATCCTCCCTCTCACAAGGTTCCCCTTTCCAAGGTTTCTATGACTCTCCCGGCCTGCCAAGACTCCATGCTTCTCGTCATAGGTGATGAAATCATCCATTATCTGTGACACGTGCAATAGTGCATCTTCAGGACCTATCCTGACAAACGCGCCAAAGTCCGTTACCTCGACAATCTCTCCCTCCACAACCTCGTGCAATTCAGGGAAGAAGGTCAACAATTTGAAAACGGCGCGATGGTGAGTTGAGCCGTCTCCTGGTAGAATCTTGCCGGTGTTCTCTACATCTACTCCGGTTACGAGGATGACGTATCCTAGTTGTTCGTCGACGTAGTTTTCGTACTTTAGTTTGATCTGCTCTTTGGCAACATCATCGATAGGGTCGCCAAACTTCTGTGGAGGAATGCGTACAACGTCCTCAACAGTCACGATACGAAACATTGTCGACCAAGCCTTCGACGCGTTATTTTAGGGCTCTGGTTCTGCCAAGTCTTCGGTCGAAAGCCGATTTCTTGACTTCAGAGCGTCGACTCTGAGGATTACCGTAGGCGTCGGGTTCCCCCTCACAGCTTCAACTGCTCTGCCTTCTAGCCCATCCTGGGCTCGTGAACGGTCGAACCTCAACCGTCCGTGCCGGGAGATGTTGACTGCAGCAACCACGTCGCGGTCCATCATGACGCTACATTTTTGGCACCACAACTTTCTTACGATTTTCCTGTCCTCTTGGAGTCTCTCCCCGCATTGAGGACATGTCTTACTCGTACCCCGAGTCTGGGTCCTACTCAGATGGATGACTGGTAGGCCCACCCATCTTGCCTTGTACTCCAGCTGCCGTTGGGCTTCGTGGAAGTTCCAACGATTCATTCTATCTCTGAACCTTGGTCCTTGACCATTACCCCTACGGTAGAGTCCCTGAATGCCTTCAATATTCTCAAGAACAATAGCGTGCTTCGATTGGAGAGCCTCTGATACGATTCGTTTCGTTGTGTTGTGGAGTAAGTGTTCGATTCTGTTCCGTCTCCGTCGCCCGTATTTTGAAGCAATCTTCTTTCGTATCCTGAAATCGTTGCGCTTGAACGATCTGACTACGTCCCTCGTCATCTCTGCTATCCTCACGCCCTCTGAGAGGTTGTACTGGGTAACTCGGTCTCGGTTACCAACGGTAAGGTTGCGCAGGTTCCTGTCAACTCCAATCGTGTCGGTGCATTCAATTTGAGCAACTTCTCTTGAGATGCAGAGGCTAAGGCTGCTGGGGGTGAGTGTAAAAGACCGGACGGTCAGGGTGGGGTCAGATAGGACGCAAACCATGTGCTTTGTGAGCAGAATATATTGAAAGTCTCCTTTGCCTACTGGGATCCGAAGAACTCCATCATTGATCTTGAATCCCCGGCAAGCAGTGATCTGTGGTTTGAGGGAATACGGATTCTTTGTAGATTTGCCTCTTATCAAGGATTTCTTTCTCGCAGCCAAAATGCCAGATGCTCGTGAAACAGCGCATGCCTTGTAGTAGGAAGGGCACTCGTACTTACTCCTCTGCGGCCAAGAGAGCGTGGAGAGCCGCTTGAGCGCCGTCACATTGTATGATAGCCCGATGTCGATGCAGTCGTTAACCATTCTGTGAAATATTCCAAAGATCCTCTGAATCTCAGGAGTGGGCAAGTAGCTCTGCGTTACTGACTTCAAAGCAAGCAATGTGGACAGCGAGGACACGACGGCTATCGACTGTTATTTCCAGAGAAGAGGTGGCTGAAACCAACCTCCCGGCAACCGAAGATTTGACACGGTCTTCTTTTGCCGAATCATTTCGCGACCGTGTGAGTTGACGGCGTCAAAAACCATCTTGCGAACCTCTGAAACGCCCTTGCTCGGTGTGATTTCATGTTCTTTGACGACTGGCTGGTCTGTCCGAAGGTTTTCGTTGAACCTTCCGCTATGAAAATCGGATCATAACCGAATCCGTTTTTCCCAAGGATCCTCTTCGAGATTCTTCCTCTGACTTTTCCAGTAAACAGTCGAGGTGTGATTGTGGGAGATCCGAACGCTACAGTTGATTGAAAGTAGGCTCTCCGCGTCCTGTAATGGCGCAGCAAGTCTAGGATGCCTTGCAGACCAATGGTATCATAGGTAAAGGATGAGTAGGGTCCTGGAAACCCGTCGAGTGCTTCGATGAAGAGTCCAGAATCCTCGACGAGAGTCGGTCTCCTATGACTCTCCAGAGCAGAGACTAGTGCGAATCTCGCAATATTCTCAGGTCTTGGATCTTGGACTTCTATCTTTGCGCGATTCAAGCGTTGAATTCTTACTCCAAAGGGGGCGAGAATCGATCTCGCTTCTCGAAACTTGTCTGGGTTCTCTGTCATGAACCAGACGGGTTTCTTATCGGATTGTAAAGTAGCGGCCTCTTCTAGCTATCTCGCGAGCTTTCCGCCACGTCGAGGTAGCGATTTTCTTCCCTGCAGTCCTTTCATATCCACGGACTGTGGCATTCATCATAGATGAAGAATCCTGACTATGACTAGCCACTATTGATCGCTGGAGGAGATGGAGGTCGACCCCTCGATCTTCAGGCTCGACCGAGCGATGCGACATTCCAAAATCTACGATGAAGGGTGCGCCCGAGGGGGACACGATCACGTTTGAAGTTGTGAGATCCCCGTGGACAATGCCCGCAGTGTGTAGTAGTCCAATTTGGGCTCCCACGGATCGGAGAAGTTTCCGCGCTTCCTTCGCGCTCAATTCATCTAAACACTCCCTGGCAACAGTCCCGGCGATGTAGGTCATGACAATAGCATTGTTTTCAAGATCCATTCCAACAATGCTGGGAACTCTCGCGCCGCCTCTCTTTGCTTCATGAATCTGGGATGCCTCTAAAATAGTCCTGTCATGTCTAATCTGTTCGTCTAGCGATGGGTTTCTGTAATCTTTTTTGACACGCCGTTTGACCACAACCCTCCAAGGGCCGAGAGTGGAG
>VBAW01000125.1 GCA_005888635.1 Candidatus Bathyarchaeota archaeon
TAGCGACTTAATTCGAAGCTAATTCCCCTCCTTTTTTCGAGACGCCTTTTTTTGCGCTTCGCCCCCATGCCTAATTGATCCCTGAATACGCGTTTCAGGGACAGACCCTCAGCACCAAACGGGATAGCTTCGGCAGTACATGGATGTATCCGGCTGGATTGGGGAGAAAAAGGCTTAAAACCAATCCGAATGTCGCGACATTTGTTTGTGGAAAAAATGTTGACGAACAAGTCTTTACTTCTCTTGCTCTCGGCACTGTTTCTAGCGGTTCTGCCATCCACAGCCTTCGCTGACAGCGGTCACAATACATACCAGTACCTGGTAGGCGTCGACCCTCTCTGCAGCCTCGCCCCGAGCGCCTGTCCCGACATTATAGGTGCGCCGAACGGCGACACGGTAGCAGTCGCAGGGCAAGGTACGTTCGACATTCGGTCAATGGTAGCAACAGGTGACGGCACGTTCGTGCACAAGATGGCAGACGGGACGGTACGGGCATCCGGCACCTGGCAGGCAACGAGGCTGCTCGCGTTCCATTCGTTCGGAAGCGGTTCTGTCCAGGGACTGCCCTCGAACTTTGTAGGCGGTCTAGCGCTAATACAGGTAACGCTCAAGGTCCACGACCAGCCAGTCTTCAACGCAGTTCTGAAGATCGGATGTGAACTCGGGAATCCGCCCGGCGGCATACATGAAGGAGTAGAGCTGACTGTTCTCGGAGCAGGAATCAACTTCAACGAGAAGGTCAGCGGCTCCACTCTATTCATCTTGCAGTAGAACGGAACAGGCAGTTCTGCGAACATCCCTATTTTTCTCTGCTCAGCCAATTAGAACCAGGCCTTCCTAGAGGCGTTTTGACCGAGTCGTCTACTTGCTGGAGCATTTAGCCGAACCGAGACTGCTGCCATACTCATGAAACGAGGACAGAGAACTCTCTACAGCTACTGGTCCAGATGAAGGGAAACAGGGGTCTGGTGAGAAAAAACGGGAGAAGAAGAACTAGTGACCAAACAAGAGACCAAACAGAACAACCAAACAGATGTGAACCCCGACGAACGTTTGGCCGAGATAGAAGAAGCGTCTGCTGGCCTAGACCCTAGTTTTCTAGCCCAAAAATCGACCAAGCTGTCCAAATGGCAGATCGAGGGAATCCAAGATTACAAACGTGTCGGATTATCACTTCGGGAGACTGCAAAGCAGTTGCGACTTCCGCCTGGTACAATCTATCCTTACTTCAAGGGTGCATCGGGCCCAGTAGTCATCGAGAAAGATTCGCCTGGACCTTCCAAGCTCGGTCATGCACCAGTTGTTCCGCTAGACAACAATGGGAAAGGCGCGAACATCGTTGTCACGCAATAAGTGACAGAGCCGAAGGCACCGAATGGAGGACAGTGCAGCTCTCCCGGATTTCCGACGGATCAACAACGCCAATTTGCGGGTTATAGCGGTTTTCAAGAGCTTCCAGGGAGCGGCTTGTCTTCAGAAGACTCAGATCGGAAGCAAACTGTAGACTCGATCAAAAACCCGTCCCAGTTCGAGACCCGCCTAGGCCCAAAGACCGGCTAGATTCAGGACCCATGTGTTATGGGGCTAGGTGACGCTGACCGATATGGTGATGGAGTGGGAGAGTGTCCCGCTCGTCGCGGTGACCGTAACAACATAATTGCCAATAGGCGTCTTTTTCAATGCCTTAACGGTAAGAACGGGGTTCGTTGAACCGCCAGACACTAATGTGACTGAGGTAGGGGTCAAGGAGGTCTTTGGACCGGAAGGCGACACTGTTGCCGAGAGGTTTACGGTTCCGCTGAATCCATTCATGCTCGTCAGAGTCAGGTTGGAGGTTCCAGACGAACTCTGCGAGATAGAGATTGAGGAGGGATTGGCGGCGATAGAGAAATCGGGCGCAAATCTAACTGAAACCATGACGACACTAGAATGAGAGAGGGAGCCACTCTTTCCGGCCACAGTCACAGTGTAGTCTCCCAGCGGCGTTGAGGAGTATGTTGACACGGTCAGTTTTGAGGTCCCACTCCCCCCGGCAACAAGGGTCACACTTGTAGGATTTACTGAAATGGTGGGACCGTTCGGCGAAATGGATGGAGACAGGGTGACTGTTCCAGCGAAAGATCCCAGGCTAGTGAGTGTGATCGTAGAGGTGCCAGATTCCCCCGGTGGAACCGAGAGTGAGGAGGGGTTAGATGAGATACTAAAGTCTGGCGCCTGGTTTGTTTCGTGCTGACGCCAGGCTGTCAATGGATGAATCTCCCAGCCGTTGAAATTGTGCCATTGCGCGGTGAGATGATCTGGGTCCCAGTAGACGAAGCCCTGAACATCTATGAGCGTCGAGGTTGTAGTCTGAGAACCCAACGCAACATCGTCACAAGTCGTGGAGGATCCACAGTAGTGTGCGGCCTTCCAATCATGATCAATCTCCGAATGAATCTTACCATAACAGGTATGGTCAGTAGAGCTTGTGCATGAAGTAGAATCGTTCGGAACAACTACTGGGTCGTAAATGTTGAAAGTCGAATCGCAATATGACCCACCGTTTGAGGTCCCGCCGTTAATCGCGTCGTAGCTTCCTGAACAGTCCTCATTGACAATGCCTCCTCGTTTCACCCCATCAATCTCAACAAACACCGCTACAGTCCCATGAGAGTTGGTTATGGTGCATGGTGGGCCTGGGGAAACCCAGCCGGGCGGCGTGGAGCCGGGGGTAAGCCACCTCTTATTCGGGCTTCCCGGGTTGAAGATGCTACTCGTCTGCGATGCTGACCCAGACATGTTGGCGGTAATATCGGTAATTCTCACAATCCAGGGCGAGGAACATGGAACGCGAGCGTTCCAAGAACCAGAACCCACGGGAAACTGAGGCACGGTCGCACCAGTCCAGTAGAAGAAAGTCGAACCCATAATGGAAGAGAGAAGAACTCCGGCGAGAAGAAACATCACAACTTTTCCTAAGCGAATGCCAGCGTTCATGATACGCTACCCGTAATAGAGGAGAGAGTTGAGAATACT
>VBAW01000018.1 GCA_005888635.1 Candidatus Bathyarchaeota archaeon
CATCCCAGGCTTCATCGAAGCAACCACAGTACCCGGACAGTTCGACATCGTAGCACTCTGGCAAGCAAAGACCTCTGAAGAAATCGTGAAGAATTCCGTTGAGAGAGTTACAACTCTCCCAGGCATCTTCAAGAGCGAGACACTTCTCGCTTACGCACCATTCTTCAAAGCGTAAAAATCCAATATAGCTCCGTCGACCTTCCCCCCCTTTTTGCGGGATCCGAAAGGATATCTGGATAGAAAGATTCTAGTCAGCAGTTTGACGATTATTCGGAAAGCGAACTCGGGTTCGGAATCAGCTGAACCAAGATTAAAGCGGAATCCTCACGGCATTTTTTTCGGCACACCTAGCTCAGTCTGGTGTTTTGAGCCGCTTTCGCACAACTAGGTACCAGTCGGCGTCGCGGTGTGTACTGAAACCATTCTTGAGATACATTGACAACGGTCCCGGAAAATTGTAAGCGGCCGACTCTGGCTTCTTGACCGGATAAGCTTCAGCACACTCTAATCCTTGTTCGGAGAATTTCTTGCATGCATCGTTCAGTAGCTGGGAGGCGACTCCCTGGTTGCGATGCGTAGAGGCTATTACGAAGCAGACGATTGAACCGACTCGCTCGTACTTATCGGGACCCGGGCTCATCAGCCACTGGACTCCAGGGTAGCTGCTGCGAGGAGCCGCGTTACACCAGCCAACCGGTCTTCCGTTATCATAGGCGAGGAATCCGTGCATCCTATCCTCCTCGATGAGGCTTGAGGCCTCGCGACGACTCTCAGCCTTTCCCTTGTTGTTTGCGAAATGATAGGCTGAGCAGTAGCAGTCAGACCAGTCAGGATTGTCAGCGAAAGCAACAGTGTCGAAGAAGTGTAGAAAGTCGTCCTTCAGAGACGGCGTCAGTTCCTTGACGACCAGCTCTCGCATGGGACGTGCTTGATAGTGTGCTCTTTGATATCAGCATTCTGCCTGCGAAACTTTTCGTTTCAAGTTTCCTAAATCCTTACTGTGTCGGTAATCTAGGAAGGTTCATGCTGGTGATACTTTTCTTGGAGGCCGTTTATTCAGAGAATCCATGTATTCCGGCAGCGAGATCACTAGTCCCGGTTTTCCGGTATAGTTTGATAGCCACTTTGTGAGGCAATCTTTCTTGTCAAAAATATGGGTCGAATCACACTTGATGCTCATACGTCCCGGCGCTTGCTCGAGTTCGACGACGTGAAGCGCTGGGTCCTTCGGGGCAAGATCTTCGATTCGTCTATTGTCGACGTGGAAACGGGTGACGGTCCCGCATATGGGGCATCGAGCTTCGGCCCTGAGGTCTGTCTTTAGCCCGTTGATGAGGATGTCCGCTCCACACATGACATAGACATCTCCTCTTTCCGGCAGAATCATTCGGTATAATGTTGGGATGTCGGAGAATCCGACCAGTCTGATGGGACCATAAAACGCCATATCTTTCAGACCTCGTCATCTACTCCGCGCAGCAGCTGAGCTCGTCTATGTCCTTCCGGAAAGAGGTCGCGACCAGCTTGATGGATTCCGTCATTGTCGGGAAGACGTGTACCGTGTCGATGATGTCGTCTATCGTCAGTCTGTACTTGACTGCGAGAACTGCCTCGTGGATAAGATCGGCTGCAGTATTATTGTCGGCGCTGGTTGGAGGCGTCACTGGGCGTAGTCACCTCCGAGTCCCGAGGCGAGGCTAGAGTTGAACGATTGGTCAACCCCGAAAAGATAGAAATCCCGTGTCTGAGCACCCGGACCGGCGCGATAAAGATAGCTCGTGCTAAACCTTCTCTTCCAGCATAATCAACGTAAACAAGGGTGACACCCTAGTAATTCGCTTCTACAACCCGACTGACGCAAGTCATACCTTTACGATGCACCGTGCCCTGGTGCGTTCTTGAAAAAAGAAGGGTTGAGGGAGCCTAATTCCGCGTAACTTGTTAGTCTCGTAGTCTGCCTACTGCTTGGAGAATGTGCTCCCGGCTGCTGACTTGCTGGTATGGCCGGATCTTCTCTGTGTTTCCATTACTGTTCTGTTTGGCTGGGGGGTTGATCTTGACCCAGTCTGGTATGATTACGGCTCTGATTAGTTCTTGGACCGTTATGCCGCGGTCCTCGGCTTCGTTTGTTAGGAGTTTGAAGTTCTCGTCGCGGAGGGAGAGCATGAATTTTGCCAAAGAGTCACCTAATTGGAAGGGAGTTGTTCGATGGCAGCAGTTCATATAAAGATTCCGAAAAAAAGTACGGATGATTTCCTCTCAAGAGAGTAAAAACATTGGAAGGAATACCTATCAGTCCGTGACCGCTTCTCCGTTCCGAGGATAGAGCGTCCCGTTCGACCGCGTCTGCCATGAGAGATCCAATAGAACTTCACCTCAATGAAGCTCCGAAGCTCCGCAGTCCAATCCTCATCGCTGGGCTACCGGACAGTGGACGCGTCGCGAAGATCGTCCTCGACCATCTTGTCAAGACCCTCAAAGCCGCCCCGCTCGGCTACCTTCACTCCGACTATCTTCCGCCTCGCGTCCTCTTGAAACCTGACGGGACCCCGGAATTGATGAAGCATGAATTCTACTACTGGGTCAACAGCGATGAAGCTGGCAACGATCTAGTTCTATACACCGGAGACGCTCAACCCATACTTCCAGAAGGAGCCTTCCGACTCTCTGAGGCTGTGGTCGACCTAGCGGAACGACTGGGCGTTGGCACATTGATCACTGTCGGGGCATTCATTACTGGTAGAATTTCTGATAACCCCAAGGTCTACGGGGCAGCCAGCGAGTCCGATCTCGTCAAGGAACTCAAAGCTCTAGATGTTCAGATCATAGACAGCGGCGCAGTAACCTGGATGAACGGCCTAATCCCCGGCCTCGCCAAAGTCCGAAACCTCAAGGGGCTATTCCTTTCCGGGGAAACCTCCGGTTTCATGGTTGATCCGAGAGCGGCTATGATAATTCTCCGGGTCCTGATACGTAAGCTCGGGTTACAGATTGAGATGAAAGAGTTGGAAGAGCAGGCGAAGGAGATTGATGATGCTCTCAAGAAGGGCAATGACAAGGAATCTTCGGCGGCCCAGCCGGGCAAGGCAAAGTACGTCGGATAGAGTCTATTCCTAGCGTTAGTCTACCTATTTTGACCGCAAGATTTGGAGTCAAACCTTTATTTTTGATTACTCTCCCGTGATCGGGCCATGCTTTCAACTCAAGCGGCAGTAGTCGCAAATCGGCTAGGATCTGTGATTGACGGGAAGCTTGTTCGTACCAAGATTAGCACTCCTCTCGGGTCGATGATCGCCGTTGCGGATGACGCAGCATTATTCCTACTCGAATTTGAGAATCGTGTGGCATTGACAGGCGAGCTTCGTCGTCTAGAGCGAAACTTTGGACTGATCGGGTCAGGAGGCAACACTGTTCTAGAAATGCTCATCTCTCAGCTCGACGATTATTTCGCCGGCGAGTCTGCAGATTTCCAAATCCCTACGACCCAGCATGGCACAGTGTTCGAAGAATCCGTCTGGAGGGCCTTGAGACAGATTCCTCTTGGACAGACGCGTAGCTATGGTGACATCGCTGAAGTGATTGGACAGCCCGCGAAATCCCGCGAGGTTGGACAGGCAAACGGTGCTAACAAAATATCGCTCGTTGTGCCATGTCATAGAGTGATTGGTTCGGATGGATCGCTCGTCGGGTACGGCGGAGGAATATGGCGGAAAAAATGGCTTCTGGATCACGAACGACGGTACGCGTGGACCTCGTTCGAACATAGTTAGATAACAATCAACGCTCACGAGTAGTGACCCTGTATGAAAGATCCTACTCTTAGCTGGCTTCTTGATTCCAAGGACCCATCGGTTAGGCATCAGGTTCTCATCGATCTGCTCCACAGTCCAAAGGATGCGAAAGATGTCTTGGCAACACGTGAGAAGATTCCAAACTACCGGCCGGTCAAGAAGATCATCGCCACCCAGACAAGCAAGGGTATCTGGTCTCCCACGGAGTCCTGTTATCGTCCAAAATGGACGTCAGCCGTCTGGCCTCTAGCACTTCTCGGAGAGATGGACGCTCCGCCCGATCATAGGATCAGTTCGGAATGCGAGAGATTTCTCGACCTTCACCAGACAGAGACAGGCGCCTTCGCCTGCCCGAGCAAGGTCGAGGAGAGCAAGAGATGGGACGAGCCGTGTCTCACAGGAAATATGATTCGGACCTTGATCAAGTTCGGCTACTCTAATGACCCGCGGGTTCGAAGAGCCATCGACTGGCTGCCGAAGGATCAGCTGGAAGATGGCGGCTGGAACTGCGACCATCCTGAGAAGAAAGTGAAGCATAGTAGCTTCATGTCCACTATCGAGCCGTTATGGGCCTACTCTGAGATTCCAAGACAGAAATGGACCCGCAAAATGAAACAGTCAATCAGTGAGGGAGCAGAATTTCTCCTAATGCACCACATCTACAAGTCAGACAACCACCACTGGCAGGAGACCTATCCATTCTTCACAAAGCTCCACTTTCCAATGTACTACTTCTACGACATCCTCCACGCGCTGCGTGTGTTGACGAAGCTTGGCTATGAAGACGATGAGAGGACTAGGAGCGCCGTTCAGCTACTATTGTCAAAACGCAGACCCGATGGCGCTTGGAACCTCGAAGGCGACTGGTATCGAGAAGGCGACTTCTTCTATCCCAGCGGCAAAGGCCGAAAGGCACCCGTAGCGGTTGAAGAGATCGGAAAACCCAGCAAGTGGATCACTCTGAACGCTTACAGGGTCTTGACCCAGACTGGCGACCTTGACCTAAACCAAGACTCCTAATGGATGCAATCGATTAACCCAACTATTCGTTTCTGGTTTTCTTGGTAAGAGTAGTGAGGTGAGTGAGCACACAGTGCCACCGCCCATCCTCTTTGACGAAGACGTCCGTGGCTCTCTCGTGTGTCGTGAACTCTTTCCCCAAATATATTGTCCTAGTATGAGTAACTGCGGTGACAGTAGCAGTGTTTGGGTAGGTGCGTACTCGAATATCCTCGGAGTCCATGGCTTCATGCTTCAACGCGCCCGACTTTATCACGGCGAGGAAACGCGACCTGTCAATAACACCTCCATCAGGATCGATAATTATCCAATCGTCAGAGAGTAAGCGTCCGATGGCATCCGCATCATTCCGGATCATCGCTTCTCCGAATCTTCTTTCCAGTTCTAGAATCGCCTCTTGCGCTGCTCGATCTGTCTCAGAGCTCATCATGTACACCGTCTATCTGAATGCAGAGCAGACCTATTTGTTTCGACGATTGACTCGAATTGACAGTGGGCAGAGTTTTCTATTTCGAGACCCGAGAGAACGGTGCGTTCTCTCTCGCGCCGTTGTGTGAACGCTATTCGGCGATTTTCGGCTGGTCAGGTTAGCTTTCCAAGGAGAACTTCCCAAGGATAAATTTCGAGCGTGCGAAGCACTCCGGTGCGCATCCAAGGGTCTTCAGCGAGTCTCTTTCGCAGGACCACCTCATTAGGTGCATCAAGGACGAGCATGGCCCTTATGTTTCGAGTATTTCAACGGACCACCCAGAATCACAAAGTGTTCGTCGGCGAGAGCATCGATGAACACGGCATGTTCAGTCCACCGTTTCTGATCTCGCATCGACCGCTTCCCACGCCGGTCCTTGTTCCTCGATCACGACGAAATATGGCATTTTTCCCACCTATACCTTACCAATTGGCTGTGAATCGGTTTCGCCTAGCCAAAGATAAATGACTGTTCGTCACGAGAGGCCCTTGGAGTTCACTTTCGATGATGGCATTGAAGAGTCGAATGGTCGAATTCAAAGCAGAAGGCAGACCGGGAAACGGATACCTGTCATCGCCCGAAAAGCCCCGCGGGGGAGTCCTCGTTCTGCATGCTTGGTGGGGACTCAACGATTTCTTCAAAGGCTTCGCAAACAGGCTAGCCTCTCAGGGATTTCTCGCACTAGCGCCAGACCTTCATGACGGTGCTGTAGCAACGTCCGTAGAGGGGGCGAAGGAACTCCGGTCAAAAATCGCTGACGAGAGAATAAAGCAGATAGTCCTAGGAGCGACCGACTACCTACGAGCAGACCCATCAATATCCGGACACAAAATCGGCGTCGTGGGATTCTCCATGGGAGCAGCATGGTCCTTCCTACTGAGCACGCTGAAGCCTGAAACTGTTGGAGCAGTTGTTGTCTTCTACGGGAGCTACCCCATAGACTTCTCTAAGTCTCAAGCATCCTATCTAGGACATTACGCGCCCGGTGATGAGTGGGAGCCGCTGGCGGATGTGCGGGCTACAGAGGAGAAGATTCGCGGGGCCGGAAGGGAAGTCGCGTTTCACTTCTATCCTGGAACGAAACACTGGTTCGTTGAAGAGAATCGGCCGGTAGAATACAATCGGGAAGCATCAAACCTAGCATGGAAGAGGACGCTAGAGTTCCTCGACAGCAAACTACGGTAGTCCGCTGTATTCTAGTTACCGTGCTGGTCGGTTTCCAAACATAACGAGCTCCCTCTCGAAGTCCGACACCGCTCCCAGTGCCTATTTTTCGGGGCTAATTCTTACAGCCCATATTCTCTGGTCGAGGTGCCATGTCTGTCCTTGGTCGCGGGACTCGACGGCCCTCCAATTGAACGAGTTAGGTGTGATCTCTGAAAAGATCCAGCGCTCTAGAAAACCGTCTGCGTTTTTGCCCTCGAGAATAATCTCATCGCCCGCCCTTCGTGCTGTAAAAGTCTGCACCACACGACTCAAGGGCGCGATCCATACACAATGCCAAGCGTCAATGTTCGGATCGTAGAATCGCACCATCGTCCCAAACCCGGTTCGTGGAAACCCGGGCGGGGGGTCCAGAACGACGCCCGTCATGGCATCCTGTATGGCTGTGCCGCCGAGAATCCATCCAAAGTGGATTTCTCCTTTCGCCTTAGCAGTAGTTCCATCCCACGTAGGAAATACTGTGACTCGTACTGCCAGTTGCCTGCAAACTGGCCAAAAAGCATCAGTTTGTCCTTCAGTTCAGAATAAGGGCCGTCCGCCTCGAGACTCCTCATCATCGGTCTCTCGGTTGATTCGATCGGCTCCCTCGCCGTTTGCATAATCTCTCTATCTCTCGAAGGGATACTTACTGGCAAATTTTCGACTGTTGCTATGGTTTGCTGCGGCAAGCGTGCATTTCCTCTGTGACCGTCCAAGTCCTCTCTTTGTCCCGAGATTCGACGGCTCGCCATCGGAAGGATGCTGGAGTAATTTCTGAAAATATCCAGTGTTCAGAATAGCCTTCCTTAGTCTCGCCTCTCAGGACAATTTCCTCCCCCTCTTTCCTCGCTACGAAGCTTTGCACGATTCCTTGCTTGGGCGATATCCAGATACTGTGCCAGGCGTCTATCTTCGGTTCATAGTATCGGATCGTCGTCCCAGATGGGATCGCTCTTCCTGTCCGCTGATCCTTACCCATCCAGACGTCCTGCACGCCCCTTCCGTTTAGAATCCAGCCGAAGTGGATCTCGCCCTTGGCTTTGATCTCTGTTCCGTCGGGCTGTGGATAGCGAGCGTCCATTTCCCAGTCGCCCACGAACTGGCCGAAGAGCATCAACTTTTCCTTGAGTTCCGGGAATGGACCTTCCGCTCCCAATCCTTTGATTGTCCAAACCTGACTTTGTTGTTTTGAACCAGCTAACTCGTTCATCATGAGCTTCTAGACTCGGGCGTTTTCAGATAAGCGATTCGCTGTCAAACAACGGCTATTTCGGGACACTTGTACCAGTTTACTGTTCGAACTCATTGACTTGCACGACGGTTATTTGACGGCACGCGGATTATGCCGCCATTTGACGGCTAGCGGGATATATCCTCCGCGAGTCCCATTCTTATGCAATGACCCACTACGAGGTTGCCTTCAAGCTCCAGCACGAATGTCCCTACAACGCCTTCTCGACAAAATATCCCAGTGTCATAATCTCGCACTGGTGTAACTGGAGCAGAGACGTGCTCGAAATAGCTCACAAGGATCTAGAAGATCAGACGATTGTCAGGAGCATTCGAGACCTGATTAAACAGCTTGGGACAAAGGTCATCCGGAGATCTCAAGCGATGACAAACTTGCAAGTAGTATTGCAGCACTGTGCTTGCGACAAGCTTCCGCCCCCTACCCTTCCAGTGATCGAACGGCGCAATTGCCTCGAAATCCAGCCCACGCTCTACACTGGAGGCTGGGAATGGTACCGCGTAGTAGCTTTTTCGGAGAGAGATCTAAGGAACCTCTTCAAAGACCTCGACAAGCACTGCGCTGTAGAAATCACATCTAAGAGAGCAATCTACGACGAATCAGTCCGAGAAACTTTCCCTGTCTCCACAGCAACCCTGCTAGGGAAACTGACGAGCAGACAGCTACAAGCGTTAGTGGTGGCCCTTGACAACGGCTACTACAACATACCTAGAACTGCCACTGCTGGAGAAATTGCCCAGAGGCTTCGAGTTCCACGCACAAGCTTTGTAGACCATCTCCGGAAAGGAGAAAACAAAGTACTCCAAGCCATCGGGCCCTACCTCCGCCTCAAACCCGGCGAGACTTGAGGAGTTAGAAAACTGAACCGGTTATACAACAGCGGACACTTGACGGCTAACAGGTTATGTCGCAGCCTCACACCTGAACGAGGAATGACGCCTGCCAGGGAGGTGGAGTTCGAATATGGCGGAGTACAAATGCGAAGTTTGTTGAGACCATTCTAGCAAGCCAGGAAAATGTTGCGAACAAGAAATGAAGAAGCTAGCCTAGAAGATTGTCCACGCATCTTTCCAGGTTTTTTGGACCTGCTCGGTCCGTGTCTGGCCAGTCCAAGCCACGCAGGATTATACGAAACTGTAGGGAGGGAGTGAGATATCGTCATGTTCACAGTTGAGGAGCGTGATCGAGTTCGCAATCGCCTCGTGCAAATGAGCCATGCGGACCCGCGGTTGGTCGCTGGTGCACTGGTTGGCTCTACAGCGGGAGGTCAGGGCGACAGATGGTCGGACCTAGACCTCACTTTTGGGCTGGCTGACGGCGCGGCAGTAGATGATGTTCTTGCCGATTGGACAGTTCGTCTTGCGAACGAGTTCCAAGCCGTCCACATATTTGACCTTCCGCATCTGTCAACGATCTACAGAGTCTTCCTCTTGCCCAACAACCTTCAGGTGGACTTGTCCTTCACTCCGGGGAACAAGTTTCTTGCAAAGGGTCTCAAGTACGACTTGCTCTTCGGGAACGCCCTCGAAAGGGATCCGGCGAAGCCTGCGTCCGCCGAGCAGACCTTCGGACTTGCGGTGGTTTATTTGCTGCACGCTCACGCCTGCATTGCTCGGGGGAGGATGTGGGAGGCTGAGTACTGCATTAGTGCAGCCAGAGACCAGGCGCTTATGCTCGCGTGTCTTCATCGTAGTCTAAAGACGAGCTACGGTAGAGGTTTCGATGATTTACCTCGAGAGATCTTGCAGCCTGTCACTGGAGCTCTCGTGGGTTCGCTGGAAAAAACTGAGCTGATACAGGCACTCGGCAGAAGCATCGAGGTGCTCCTGCAAAACTCTCAGGACGTTTCTGGGCTAGCCGGGAGACTTGGACCGCAGCTTCGTGAGCTCAAGTCGTATCAATGAAGATGGCTGGAAGAATGGCTCGGGTTCAATGAAACGGGGCCTACTCCTTAAGTCGGTCGAGTCAGGGATCCAGAAGGCTTGAAGCATTTGACTGCGGTACATGTCGAGAGAGAGTTTGTGGACTCTAATCCAGAGTACAATTACCGAGTAGTAATCGGCGATAGCCGTCGAATGAGCGAGGTCACCGACGAATCAGTCCACCTCACCGTGACCTCGCCGCCCTATCCTATGGTGTCGATCTGGGACGAATTCTTCGCAGAAAACTCAGCATCATCCTACGATGATATGCACCAGTATCTCAATGAGACTTGGCGAGAAATCAGAAGAGTGCTCGTTCCCGGCGGCATTGCGTGTATCAATATCGGAGATGCGACTCGAACCTCGAACGGCGTCTTCCACCTTTACCCGAATCACTCCAGAATTATCGAGAACTTTGAGAGGCTCGGCTTCGTAACCCTGCCTTACGTGCTCTGGAAGAAGCCCACCAACCGGCCCCACTACAAAGGCAAAGGGGCCTTCCTAGGCTCCGGATTCCTTCCACCTAACGCCTACGTAACTCTCGACATGGAGTACATCCTAATCTTCCGCAAAGGCCCGCCACGCATCTTCCCAGCTAAAGACCCCCGACGCTACGATAGCAAGTTCACCAAGAAAGAACGTGACGAGTGGTTCTCGCAGGTCTGGAAGGTCCCAGGTGCCAGACAGGTTATTGATGGTCTTGAGAGGCGAGTAGCAGCCTTTCCAGAAGAGATTCCTAGAAGATTGATCAGAATGTTCTCGATTCTAGGAGACGTGATCCTGGACCCGTTCCTAGGGTCGGGGACAACTCTCAAAGTAGCGATGGAGCTAGATCGCAAGTTCTTCGGCTACGAAAAATTCCCACAACTCGCCGAGATTATCAAAAGCAAGGTCAGATCAAGCCATAGACAGGTCGAGTTTCTTGAACAGCGTAGCGCGATCAAAGAACTCGCCAGATAGATCCGGACGAAGAAACGCTTTATTCGCCAACTCAGTATTTGACGACCATGAAGATAACCCTGGATGAGGGAGCCCGCGAAGGTGCGATAAGGGTCGACCTGGCATGGGAACTCTTCCTCGAATCGAAGTCAACCATTCCCCAAGGACATGGAGCTAGACTCATTCCGTTCACAAATTGGCTCTGGGACGAACTCGGCAAGAAAGCGGGCTACCTTAACAGGAACTCGGGAAAGGAACTAACACTCGCGATTCCTGCCTTAAGCGAAGAAGCGCTCGACTTCCTATTGCGAGTGGCGTCTTTCTGGGCGGACGAGGTCCATGTGAAGAAAGGAGGGGCGCTTTCAGAGAACCTGTGGAGGAAGCCTGCTGTCAACGTGTTTGACGATAAGACTCTCGATGGGTCCGAGAGATCATTGGTCCGCAAAGATGATCAGGGCTACCAGCGCTTCTTCATGCCGCTGCTCGGGCCTGGTCGAGCCTTCTTCAGGATCGAATTGATATCGAATGGAGAATCAGCCGCCCGCTATCACAGCCACTCTGAGGTTGATGAATACTATCTCATTCTTGAGGGCTCAGGGACTCTAAGGTACAACGATAAGGACGTAGTGGTCAAGCGTGGAGATCTCATAGCCAAGCCGACGGGACCAGACGCAACCTCTCAACTGATCGCCGATCGCGGAGAACCTCTCCGTATCTTGGACATGGAGATATGGCACGACCGACCATATAGCTCAAAGGACCTGATACTCAATCCTGACTTCAACGAGATCATAATGAGAGGACCGGGCTGGGGAGGCCTCTTCCCCAACGAAGCCCTCATGTCTTCGGAAGATTTCCGGAAACACTACGACGAAGGATATCGAAGGATGAAGGACGGCGGCTGGATCCCATCGAAGGCTCGTGGGCACAAGAAGGTCAGAGAGAAGACCTAGCCTCTCCAACCTTCACAGCCGCAAGGCGCCCCAAAGGTTCTACAGGAGAAGCCGATTTGGGATGAGGTAACCGGGCTACTCGTCCTCGAAGACCATCACGTCCTTTGTCTTCTTCACCATGTCGCCGAAGACTCCCTTGTAACGGGTCGCTCGAATGGGAGTGTCGTCAATGTAGTGGTACTCGTCTCCTTCTCTGCGCCTGGGCTTGCCGAGGATTAGCTGGTGATACTTCACCCCGTGTTTTTGTAACCACGTTAGAGTGGTTTCTCGATGCTCTTCTGTTCTGGCGGTGAAGAAGCAGATGAAATGCCCCTGGTCGTACCATTGATTGATCTTTGTGATCGAGTCAGGATATGGCTGAGCGTTTGACATCAGCTCAGGATGCTCATTGTCCACATGCTCGCAGATGCACCCATCAATGTCGATAATGAAGATCTTCCTCAAAACGAGACCCGTACTCAAATAGGTTATCGAATGCTTAGAACGTTCTGATTGCAACCCTCAGGGTAACATAAGTTTACTTTCGAAGAAAGAGTTCTCTAAAATTGACGCTGACATGCCTAGTATACTTGAACGGTGACAAAGCTCCAATTACTCCGGATAGCTAACGCAGCATTAGTGCATACGGTGCTCTGAGAAATCTGAATTAGACTCAGGTCTGGGAGTCGGAAGAAACCGTGAGAAACAAGCACATTGCAGGATTCGTGATCGCCCTAGTCGTTGTTGCTGTTTTCGCATGGTACGAAAGTCTTCCCCGACCGAATGGAGGCCCAATTAGTCCGACTGCGCACTGGACAGAATACGTACTGACGAAAAACGGAAACCATACCCAAGCTCAAGCCTCGTACAGTGATGGAGGAGTAAGCACGGAACAAGTCCTCTGGCTGAAATTCGACAATAGGACCGCGGTCTACAACTACTTCGGCTGCACTCCCTCAATGCCGGGCTGCACACTCGACGGCTGCGCTTTCACAGTCCTCAACGATACGCCTTCGGAATACCGTGTGAAGGTCTACTGTGCGCCTGGCGCCTGAAGTTTAATGCTCATGAATTTCCATCAACGAGCTAGTTGAATAAATCTGACCAGTCCCGGTAGTGCGCGTAGATTAGGAACCTGATAATCGGGGTTGCCTCCCTGGTTTCCTCTGCGATGAACGATGACGGAGATCATACCGACAGCTTTTGCTCCCTCGATGTCGGTTCTGGGATTATCGCCGATGTAGATGCTAGATTTCGGCTGAACTCTGAGTTTTCTTGCTATTAGACTAAATGACTCATGGCCGGGCTTGACTCTAGGCGTGTCTTCGCCTGCCACCACGATAGCTTCGAAGAGGATGTGGAAAGGGACCTGTCGTATCCTCTTCCTCTTCATCCCCGGTGTCCCATCACTATCCGAGACGATACCTAGCTTGTAACCGGCGCGTTTCAGCTTGCGGACGGTCGGCTCTGCGTCCTTGAAAGGGGGACTGTTCGCCGCATAGACTCTCCAGTACTGAAGCGTTAGATCACGGATCCATTTTGGATCCATCCGCTTAAGCCCCAGTTCCTTGAACAGTGTCTTCCACCATACGTCTCTGTTGTACCGGAATTTTCGCCCCAACATCTCACGGTCGATACGTCGCAGATGTTCGAATAATGGGACATAGCCGACAGAGTAGCCGTTTTTCTTCAGCTGCTTGGAAACAAGCTTCGCGACAGTAAGAAGTGCCAGTCTGGCCCCGATCGGCGATCTGAGCAGGGTGTTGTCTAGGTCGAAGACGACCGCTTCGATCTCTCGCGCCGGGATAGCTACTGCCTTCTAGTTGTAGGTCTCTGGTCTTCGGTCGGCGAACCGTTCTCTACGGAGACGGTTATGGAATGAGAGGTCGATCTCCTGGACCGCAAATCCCTCTCCCATTCTGGAAACTGACGCGGTCTTTGGATGAGAGATCCTTGTTCTACGGTCCTCTCTCAAGCTAATGATCATGCTGTGGCCATCAAACCACGGCGGCGCGTACACATTCGGCGCGATTATCGGCATACGATTCTCCAAGCAGCGAACAGTAACGTACTGTTGCCATGGAGTGATTCCAGGCTTCACTATTCTCGAAGGGCAGAGTATCAATTCGACCCCGTTCAGTGCGTAGATGCGTGAGGGTTCAGGAAAATCAACGTCGTAGCAGACCAGTATGCCGATCTTGTAGCCCTTCAACTGGAAGACAGAGTAGGAACTCCCGGGCTTAGCGTACTTCCTCTCGAAACGGAACAAGTGGACCTTGAACTGTCGCCCAATAATCTCCCCGTCTTCTCCAATCACTGGACTGCTGAGTCGCACGTGTCCCTTGACCTTTTCATAGAACGCCCCTCCCACCACAGCAACTCCGTACTCCTCAGCCAGCGACTGCAGGCCCGGCAGAGGACTCATAGGCGTCGGGATCGTCTTTTCCGGCAACCAATGTTCCGGCAGACAGATGATGTCCACCTCTTTTTCTGCGGCTTTCTTCGCGAGCTTCACGGCATGAAAGATAGTATCCTCTACCGACGCTTCGATCGGTTTGACCTGTACTGCTGCGGCTCGGATGATCTTCTTCGCCACTAAAGAGACAGTCCCAAGTTAGTCTCTCATTCTCTTGACCGCCAGGTCAACTAGCTGCCGCGCAACCTCCCGCTTCTCAGCCAGAGGAATATGCACTACCTTCTTTCGGCCATCTACGACATAGAGTTCGTTCGTATCCGCTTGGAATCCTACGCCTTCAAGACCAACATCGTTCGCAGCAACAAGATCAGCATTCTTCTCGTGTATTATCTTGAAGGCTTCATCGATGAGCTCTTCATTGGACACTTTGTGTTCCGTCTTGAATGCTACGAGGTAGGTCTTCGGGCTCGCTTTCCGGATCTCCTCCAATATCTTGGGAGTTGCGCGAAGTTCCAGGTTGATCTGTGGTTTCTCGCGGGTCTTGATCTTCTTCGGAGCGACCGTTACGGGCCTGTAATCGGTTGGAGCGCCTGCAGCGAAGACTAGATCCGGGGCGGTCTTCTTGAGTTCTCCGAGAACCGCTTCCAGCAGCTCGCTTGTACTCTCGACCCTGATTGTCTTAATGGCTGAAGGCGGATTTACTGTCCCGGGACCCAGAATCAATGTCGTGTCAGCACCGCGCGAAGCAACCTCCTCCGCGATGGCTACGCCCATCTTCCCAGAGCTCCGATTGGTTACGACGCGGACAGGATCGATGTGTTCGATTGTTGGACCTGCGGTCACTAGAACTCGCCGACCCTCTAGGTCCCGACTTTGACTGGTCGAGAATCGCGCGATAATCGAACGAACTATATTCTCGGTTGACGCAATCTTTGCCTTGCCCTCCGAGACCTCCGGCTCGATAAATTCTACTCCAATCTTCTTGAGCCGTGAGATGTTCTCTTGGACAATGGGATGATCGTACAAGGGCTCGTGCATCGCAGGCGCAATCATTACCAGTATTCGTGAGCCTATGGCGGTCGCGGCAACTGTCGTAACAGGAGTGTCATCGATTCCAGACGCTAACTTTCCAATCGTATTAGCGGTTGCAGGTGCGATGAGAACTATGTCTGCGTGGCCTTCGCTTTTTCCCCCGAGCGCAATGTGTTCGAGTTTGCCCGTCAGATGTGTGACTACGGGGTTTCCCGTGGCCCATTCGAGAAGATCCGCCCCAATCATCTTCTCTGTGGATGGAGAGGTGACGGCGTGAACGTCTGCTCCGTGGCGCATGAGTTCGCGAGCTATCTCGGGTGCCTTGAACGAGGCTACACTACTTGTCACGAGGAGAGCGATTTTCTTTCCAGCCAGTTCCCGCCCTTTGGAGGAGATGATGTCTTTAGAGGGATGACTCAAGGCATAGGCCGTCCTGCTACCTCTTCAACCGCCCAGTCTCGTAAGCTTCGTCCAATAGCTGGATTATCTCATTGAGAGTGTACTTGCCAGCGGAGGATGGTATCCTGCGAAGGATGTCAGGTAAGGCGGGTAGCATCGGTCGTATGAATGCTGGAATCTTTTCGTACATCGCCTGTACTCCTGCTATGATCTCCGTCGCATCCTTGCCGTCGATGCTGGTCCCTTTCGGTTTCGCCTTGACGTTCTTGCCACTCAACATTCTCACAGCCTGACTGCCGCTCATTGCATTACCCTATAATTGGTTCTCGTTAGGCTGAAGTCGCCCACCAGGCTGATTTGAGATAGGCCTCCCTGCTGTACGAACGTCTCTAAAGATTCCGTGGAAGTTTTAGCAGTGTCTCAGTCAGGGGAATAGGGGAGCAGGTGACTCTCCAAAGCCTGGGAGACTAGTCTGTAGTGCTGAACGATGCAAGAGAGTCCATTGGTGCCATTTTCTCCAGAGTCGACGCGAGAAGAGGATGAAGAATAGGTCGGCGACGATTATCAGCGGGTTGGCAAGGCCGATGCTTGCTATCAGACCGAAAACAGCGATTGGAAAGACCAGTCCTATGCTAAGCGCTACCTTCTCTTCTTGATTGTTCACTGTTCCCATCGACTTGTAAGCTCTCGTCAAGATGAACGCAGCAAGTATGATGTCTAACACGAAGGGGATTTCTGGGGGAAGATTTGCTCCCGCTGCGATTCCTCCGGCGAGGAGAGTTGCTGGAAACAATAGCGCGCCCGCGAAGGCGAACTTGCGTGGGCTCCACCTTGGTTGGCCCGGGTTGGTTCTAAGGAAATTGTCGGGAAGTTTTCTCGCTAAGACCACAAAAGTTGCGGCGACGAGCCCAGAGAAGAGAAGCAGGGTCCCGCCCGGATTATAGCCTGAGTAAATAGCCGAGACGAAGATAAAGAGGAAAATCGAGTCGGCAATAAGACAGAGGGCTGTCGCCGCTAGTCGCGTACCGGACACGAGGCTCTTTGTTTTTAGTTCTGGAAAGACGAGTCCGAAGAGGAAGATCGGTAGTCCGATGCTGTAGACAGAGTGGAATATCAACAGTCCAACGGTCCAGACCCAGTTTACTCCTAGCCAGTGACCGTAGAAGCCGAGGTTACCGACGGGGCCTGCGTTCGAATAGAAGAGGGTCCAAAGGTCCAATCCTTCCTCGACAATCCCATATGCGACTCCGAGGAGGAAGACTGAGGCCCAGCCTTTCTTCCATCGAATCATCGCTTCGCGTATCAATATGACTCCTGAACCGTATAATCCGACGTTAGCAGCGAGGAACAGGAAGAAGAGAGGAGGGAAAACGACTAGCAGGGTGATCTGGCTTGACGCGGAAAGGTACTCTGGAATGCCGGGGGTTAGGAGAAGCAGGAATAGTATTGGATGAGACTTGAGAAACCGGACTAATTTAGAGAGCATACTGACTGACTTCGGGCTCGGGCTAGTTGGGAAGGGCGATGCCAAAGGCTTGGACCTCACAGCAGGGATTACCTGTCTGAGGCTATCTGAGAATTCAACATACTGTTCCCTGCGGTGGAGAGTGTCTTGAACAAGGAAGAAGTCGATTGGCCTCAGAAGCTGTTCATCAAACACGCAAACCTATTCTTGAGACTGTTGCAGAATAGGGCAGAATCGGCGAAGCTCGAAGTCGACGGACTAGTCCGAATCTTTGAAGAGTTCAAGGTCTCGACGCATTCGAGAATCCTTGACGTTTCTTGTGGAATCGGTCGCCACTCGATCCCGCTAGCACAGAGAGGATACGATGTTCTCGGGCTAGACCTCTCACCTCTCTTCATAGCCAACGCGAGAGCGACGGCGAAAGCACGGAAGGTCAATTCCCACGCAAAGTTTCGCGTTGCAGACGTGAGAAAGGTCGCAAGTGTCCTCAGACTGAGCAGACGTTCGATGTGGTTCTGAACCTCTGAGCTGAGAGCTTTGCTTGCAAGCGCGGGGTGGCGATACGTTAAGAGCTATGGCGAATTCGACCTCACACCGTTCAAACCCGACTCCAAACGAATAATCGCCTGCTGTCGAGCCTAAATTGTGACTGAAGTCTTGGTTTCTTCGAGTCTCAGGATTCACAGTCCATGTTTCTCGAGGGGTTCTGCAAGGAGTTCCTGGAATCGTCTATGTTTCGCTCTCCCTCCAAATTCGTCCCTTATGAGACGGAGGGTTTCTTTGCAGAGTCTTGATGCTGATCGATAAACCTTCGAGGTATCGGATGTTCCTTGTATTCCGAGAGCTATGGGATAGTCATCTCTTAGGTGTCGGGGTCTATTAACGGCCTTCAGTACTTGATGCCAAACGTAGTTCTCGCTGATAATCCAAATGTCATTCAACACGATAAGCGCCCTTTCTGCACACTGCGCAATGATCCGAGCCGAATGTCTCGTCATGTAATCGTCTCTTTTCCGCCAGCCGTTCCTCATCTTGCCTGAATACTCGATCATGTAGTAGTAAGTGTCCCAGAGAGATTTTTCCACGACCTTGTGCGGAGGCTTCGCTCCTTTCCAGCGTAGCAGAACCCTCCGAATGATGCCTTTCGGGTCGTAGAGGACCTTGGTTGCTAGCGCGCTGCCTCGAGCCCAAAAGAAAGCTTTTGGATCAGTGAACTCCTTTTCCAACTCCGCAATCTTGAGAAATCCTATTCCAACATGGATGTCTCCGTCGAAATATGAGAAGTCTGACGGCTTCTTTCCACTCCTTATCACGGCTAACATGTCAATGTCGCTGAAGGGTCCCGGCTCACCCCTCGCGACGCTTCCATGCACGAGAACGCCGATCACACTCGGATATTCTCGCCTCACAAAGGATGCAGCACGTTTTGCTGTTTCGTCAAAAAGCCGCTTCAACTCAATTCGCGTCAAGCTTTCCAGCGCGGTCAAGATTCCTTCACCTGGGAGAATCGCTAAGGCTGTCGCCATCTAGCTACTCGCGAAGTTACTGCTAGGGCGATTGCGAGTGAGACTGCGATCAGGAGCCAGCCTGTCAGGGGGGACCAGTAGGGTAGGGTCGGGGTGCTGCCCATAGCGTCCCGTATGAGAAGGGCGGCATTCGTTGTCGGAATTGCATAGGTGACTAGCAGAATGTTGTGTGGAAGAATCTCGGCCGGGTAGAAGACGGGCGGTAGGATTCCAACTAGGACGCTTAGAAGTAGTCCCGACTGCCATCCGTTTCGCAGATTCGAAGTGAAGGTCGAGACAAGGTAGCCGATTGCGGATGAGAAGAGCCAGACTCCTGCGAGCGACAATAGTACAATGGGAAGAGCGATTAGAGGAAGTCCGATGTACACCAGCAGCGGTAATAGCACTACCAGTGCGGGGGAAGCGAAGAAGAGTCCCGCGAATGCGATACCTAGCAGGTAGCCTAGCTGGTTGACTGGACTCGCGACGAAAAAGTCCTGCAGCTTCGTCTCTAATCTATACCACGTTGCGTCGCCTGCGAGTCCCGTCCCGACAGTTGAAAGGACCAGCAACAATGAGCCGATTACTCCTAGCGCGAAGGATCGTCCGCCCGTTGTGACGGTGATAATGAAGAGTAGGCTGAACGGAGTTGCGAATAGCCAGACAAGGCTCAGTAGGTTTCTTCGGAGCCAAGTTATTGAGAGCATGTAGCCTATTACGACCGCGGCTCGGAACTGTTTTGAACCGCTCATTCCTCGGCCCTCCCGACGAGATCCACGAACAGATCCTCCAATGACACTCTTGCAAGGCCTACATCAGAACCGCGCTTCAATGCTTCATCGGCCAGCTCTCTTCCCAGTCGATCGTCTGTTAGGACTCTGAATCTCTCAGCCAGTTTCACAACTCGACCATAATTGTTCAGTTCTTCCTCGGAAAAGGTCGAACCGACAATGTCGACGCGGACATGTTCTTTCACGTTCCGGAGAAGCTCTGCTGGACTCCCTGACAAGACCATTTTTCCATGGTCAATTATCGCAACGTTGTTGGAAAGTATCTCGGCCTCGTCGATGTAATGAGTCGTCAGCAGTATGCTTCGTCCCTCCTTCTGGATCTCGTTGAGAACACCCCATATTCTACGGCGGGTGACCGCGTCAAGTCCCAGTGTAGGCTCGTCAAGAAAGATGAGCTCTGCGTCTGTCGCCACGGCCATCGCTACGCGGACCCGTTGTTTCAGTCCACCGGACAGCGAGTCAGCAGGCTGGTTGCGGTATTCTGTCAGCTCCAACCGCTCTATCGTTTTCTCTGATCTCTCGTGTGCCTGGTTCCGCGACATGCCCCGGGCTAGGAGCGTCAAATAGACGTGGTCCCACGGCGTCAAGGGTCCTATCGTGCTGCCCTCTTGAGGTACGACCGCGATCTTACTCCTGATCTGTAATGGCTCATCTCTGACATCATGTCCCAGAACTGAAATTCTGCCCTTGCTCGGCATCAGCTGCGTTGCAGCGATTCTGAGAAACGTGGTCTTGCCCGCGCCGTTGCGGCCGAGGAGGGTGAAAATCTCGCCGCGACCAATTGTTAAGGTGATGTCTGAGAGGGCTTGTGTCCTAGAACGGTGGTAGATCTTTGATAGAGACACGGCTTCTATTACATTCAATTATAGATCCTTCCATCTAATCCACCGATATCTGCGGACCCGACTACCCTCGCTGGAAAGCGATAACAAATCCGGATTTCAGCTTTTGCCTATGGTCGGTCAGGTCAAGCGAACAGTCCCAGCCGTCTCAATCTGATTGTGACAACATGAACCATATGAGAACAACTCAAGTCCGATGAGCATCATGGGGAAAATACACAAGGTCGAGAAGTTCTTCGATGTTCTGATGAGCTTCGCCACCCTCGTTGGTTTCGCAAGCACGGCTTATCTTGTCTGGATCTTCCTCAACACTCCACCGACCATCGTCGTATCGACAACGACTGTAGGGGCCCCCGGCATCGTCGGGTATCCGGTACAGACATACGTCATTCAGGGAGTTCCGTTCTTCTGGATATTTACAAGTCTGATTTCTCTCTCAGCAGGTCACACTTATCGAGCTGCCAAACACTTGATCCTGACCTTGGCAGGAAAACACTACTTCCCACACGCTCCACACCTCATGAACACTCAACCAACCCCAACACCAACCGCACCGAGACTAAGACAAACAGAACCCAACCAGTAAGGCAACCAATGCCAGTCGGCTGGCAACTCTTCTGATCTGAGAGTCGAGCAACTTGGGCCCAAACATTATTCCCGGCCGTTCGACCATACTCCACCGATGAACCCGCTATTGGATGTTCGCAACGTCGACATGACTGGCAAAGTATGCCTGATCACGGGAGGGAATTCGGGAATAGGCAAAGCCACAGCAATGGGTCTGGCAAAGCTAAACGCTTCAGTTGTCATAGTTTCCCGAGACAAGGACAAAGGCGAAGCTACACTCATTGAAATGAGAGCAAAGAGTGGAAATAGAAACGTCGACGCGATGACTGCCGATCTGTCGTCCCAAGATTCAGTCCGCGAACTGGCTCACGATTTCAAGGGCCGATACAAGAAGCTCCACGTTCTCATCAACAATGCCGGGATCTTCTTGCCGAAGCGGGTCCAGACGGTCGATGGACTCGAGGCAACCTTTGCTACAAACCACCTTGGACACTTTCTTCTCACCAATCTACTCTTGGACGTGTTGAAGGCCAGCGCGCCGTCGCGGATCATCAACCTAACGTCCTCTGCACACTATGGGACTGAGATGGATTTCGAGGATCTTCAGGGCGAGAAGAAGTATAGCGGATACCACGCCTACAGCCAGTCAAAACTAGCCAACGTTCTCTTCACGTATCAACTGGCAAAACAGCTGGAGGGCACAGGGGTCACGGTCAACAGTCTTCACCCTGGGGTTGTCAGAACGGGCTTTGGAAGAGATCAGGGCGGCCTCATGTCGATTCTTGTCACAGTGGGCCGTCCTTTCATGATTAGTCCAGACAGGGCTGCTCGAGCTGCAATTTATCTCGCAACGTCGCCAGAATTGGAAGGCGCTACTGGAAAATTCTTCTCAAGAGGGAAAGAAAAGAGATCATCTAGAGAATCCTACGACGAGACCTCCGCTGAGAGACTATGGAAGGTAAGCGAAGAGCTAACAAGACTAAACGCCTGAGACTGAGGCCGCGTTGGATGACCAGACTTCTATTTACGAAAGTCTGAGAGCTTGGATATTACAAATGCCTAGAGTAAGAGAGGCACCTCATAGAATCGGAGGGGTCGAATTCCAGGTCGATGGCGTCGGATTCATGCACTCCCACGGACCCTCATGGCTCGACATTCGGCTCTCGAAAGAGGACCAGGCATCAGTACTCAAGACCGGACAGGCTCTTCCTCATCAGGCACAGGTGCACGCCCAAGCCGGATGGGTTAGCTTCCGAATCGAGATCTCGCAAGATATTGCGAACGCAAAGAAGGTCATACATCTTGCCTACAAGAACGCAAGGAAGAATCCGGGGGATCTCGAGTCTAGATGAAACCAAGAAGGTCTCGTGGAGATTACTGTAGTGAAATATCTTCTCAAGGCCAACTGATTCAAAAGCCCGGAGTTTCGCGACCTTGGCGAGTTAGACTTTGAATTGAAAGCCATTCCTCCTACCTATGCTCCGCCTCGTCCGTCGCCAGGCGGAAAACCGCTTACCAACCGCCAGAAGGTAACGCTAGTAGCTACGATCCTAATCACAATCTGGATCGTCATATTGTTAGGATTATTCTTACAACATCGTCTCTAGCCTCGATCTCGCACGAGGAAATGAGGTCCCCTCAGAAGATGAACTTCACCGAGCAAATTTGAGACGGGGCAGAGCTTTGTGAGCGGCCCTCTAGCTTCGGCTTGATGTCTTCTTGGTCCCCGGAGCCTCTCTTGTCGGCTCTTCGGGGAAGAAATCCTTGGGCATACCTGACATTACATCGGCGAACGAGTCTCTTCCAGGTCCCGGAATCCCTGGATTGTGAGTTCTGATTCTGTTGAAGAGGTCGTCTATCTTATCGCCTATCTTGCTCTTCTCCTTGATCGTCTCATCAAGCTCCTGGCCATCACTCTCCAACCGTTGCAGTCTAGCGGCCAAGCCTTCGATTCCTTTCGAGACTTCCAGCATTCCGTTGACGGTTGCGAGAGATGACTTCAAGGTGGAGAGTTCTTTCTGGAGGGCTTCTCGATAGCTGCGTAGTCTGTCGAGTATGGGCTGGTAGAGTCTCAGGAAATCGGTCATGAGATTCTCAAACTGTCTTATCGCGAGTGTGTATCTTTCTTCCTTCTTTTTCTCTGCAAACCCTTTCGCTGTCTGAATGAGTTTCTCGCGGAGAGTTACTCTCTCTATTACGTCGTCAAGAACTTCTCGTATGTTGTATGATTCGTCGAACATCGTTTCGCGCATTAGGAACCGAATAACCCGCATTCGAGCGGGAGCATTAAGAAATCCGTCACCAACGATTCAGTAAAGAAGTAATCCTGGTTCCGATCGGCCCTTAGTGACGCTTGATTCTCATTCAATGAGGGGAAGAAAAGTATAGCGAGTATTTATTAGACAGATTTCTCGCCCGCCCCGCACGTGCAGAATATGCATCACACTAGGGTCGTACACTTTGAGATACCGGCCGACAACGAGGAACGCGCAAAGAGCTTCTACCAGAAAGCCTTCGGATGGGACATCAGCAAGTACCCCGGAATGGAGTACCACATGGTTGGGACCACAGAGATGGACCAGAAGACCCAGATGCCCACGAAACCAGGAGCCATCAACGGCGGACTAACAAAGCGCAACAACGAAGTCAAGAACACTGTCATCACAGTCGACGTCCCGGACATCGAGGCTGCATTGAAGAACATAGAGAAACTAGGCGGCAAGACCGTCCGGAAGAAAGAGCCGGTTGCCGACATGGGCTTCACGGCCTACTTCAAGGACACCGAAGGTAACATCGTAGGTCTCTGGCAGAGCGCCCGCCGAATGTAAGAAACGTTCCACGCGTCGGACCGGACCCTTCTTTTTCAAACTGTTTGAGCGAACTACCGCCCATTTTCTAGCTCATTTCGAAACTTGATGTGGAAACTCATGGGCGCTATCTTAGTCCTGCGGACGAGAGCAAATAGTACATCACTCCGGCTATCAAAGCGGCAGCGGGTATCGTCAGGACCCATGCATAGACGATTCGTCTAGCAACGCCCCATCTTACCGCGGACAAACGGCGTGTGGAACCCACTCCCATTATCGCGCCAGCGATAGTGTGCGTCGTGCTTACCGGTATTCCGAGTGATGCGGTTGCGAAAAGGGTCGTGGCAGCAGCGGTCTCTGCGCTGAATCCCCCGAAGGGTTGTAGTTTTGTTATTTTCATGCCCATGGTTCGAACTATTCTCCAGCCTCCAAAGTATGTTCCGAGGCCCATGGCTGTTCCAGCCATCAGGATAACGTAGAACGGGACGAAGAAGACCGCTCCGAGCAACCCTTGTGCGAACAGAAGAGCGGTGATTATTCCCATCGTCTTCTGAGCATCGTTAGTCCCGTGGCCAAGACTGTAGAGTGCTGCTGATACTAGTTGTAGTCGACGGAAAGCGTGGTCGGCTGTTGAACGCGAGAACTTGGCGCCGATTCTGCTCGTCAACAGGATGAGACCAATAGCGAGTAGTAATCCTATCAATGGTGAGAGCGCGATAAAGAGAATTATCTTACTTACACCTGCGACTTGGACAACTCCCCATCCGCCTTTGACCACGCCCGCCCCGATCAGTCCACCTACCAAAGCATGTGATGAGCTGGTGGGCAGACCGAACCACCAAGTTATGATATCCCACGTGATCGCCCCGATTAGAGTCGAGAGGAGAAGCCAAGCGGTCACGATCGCCGGGTCTATCGTTCCCTTTCCGATAGTGGACGCGACGTTTACGCCGAATACAAAGGCTGCTACAAAGTTGAAGAAGGCAGCCCATAGAACCGCTATCCGCGGCGACAGGACCCGAGTAGACACAATAGTGGCTACTGAGTTGGCCGCGTCATGGAAGCCATTCAAGAAGTCAAAGAATAACGCGACGAGAATTACAAGGATGACTATCCCGACTGGGACGATGACCGTTGCCATGGAGCTCCTGACCTAAGAGTATTCGAGAATGATGTCTCGAATCACTTGGACGACATCCTCACACTTGTCCGTAATGGTCTCCATCAACTCGTAAATTTCCTTGAGTTTGATTATTGAAATTGCATCATTCGTCTTGAATAGGTCTGCGACAGCTTCGTTGAGAACAACATCAGCTTCGTTTTCCAACCGGTCAACCTCGATGATCCGACTCTCGATTTCGGGTGCCTTGATTTTGTGAATACTTGCAAACGCAAAATCGATCTCTTGAACAGACTTAACCACGAGTTCGGTGAATCTCCTCATAGGCTCAGTGGGAGAGCTGATCTCGTAAAGATAGAGGCGGTTTACGGCTGCGTAGATGTAGTCTAAGACATCATCGTAAAGGGATGCTAGTTTGCTGATGTCTTCCCGATCGATGGGCGTGATGAAGGTCTTAATGAGACGGTCGTAGATTGAGTGGACGATGTTATCGCCCTGATGTTCGATATCCTTGATCTTGTCTCGTTTATCGGCCAGTTGGTCGAAATTCTGCACGAGGTCGTTGAAAGCAAGAGCGCCCGCGAGAACGTTCTTGGACTCTTGCTCTAGTAGTTGAAAGAATATCCTCTCTTGAGGAATTAGGAGTTCCCTAAGACCCAACGGAAATCGATCGGTGCATCATTTGCTCAAACATAAACCGTTCCGTCCCGTCAATCAAGCTGTTCAGTTCAGGGGTTTTCCCTTTATTCTGATTCCCGGTCTCTTTTCAACGCGTCCGATTCGTGTCGCGCCTTGTCGGTGCTTGCGGAATGCATGAATTACCCGTTCCGATTGAGTCTCCGGGCAGATTACTATCAAGCCTACGCCCATATTGAATGTCCGGTACATTTCCGGGTCCTGTATACGTCCGGCTCGTTTTATGAGGTGGAATATTTCCGGTGGCTTCGGTAATTCGTCAAGTTCTGCCCCCCGTCCTGCCTGTCCGATCACCCTTTCCAACTTCAAGAAGGCTCCTCCACCCGTGATGTGAGCGAGGCCATGAACCTCCGCTTTTTCCATTAGTTCCTTCACGGCCTTTACGTAGATTCTTGTAGGCTCTAGAAGTTCCTTGCCCAGGCTTCTACCGATCCCCGGCGGCGTCTCGTTGAGCCTGTATTTCTCTAAGAGTATTTTCCTTGCTAGGCTAAATCCGTTTGAATGGATTCCCGAACTGGCAGCTCCGATTATGATGTCGTCTTCTCGGACCCTATCGCCGAGAATCAGGCTTTTCTTCTTGCAAATTCCCGCCGCGAATCCGACCAGATCGAACCCTCCGTTCTCTGCTAGCAGTTCTGGAACGATGGCTGTCTCTCCCCCGACAATCGCCATCCCCGCCTCCTTTGCACCTTTCACGAGGCCGATCGCGACCTCATTCACGATCGCGCGGTCAGGTTTGTTCATGGCCATGTAGTCGAGGAAGCTGATGGGCTCCGTGCCCGTGCAGATCAGATCGTTTGCGCACATCGCGACACAATCAATCCCGATTGTGTCATACTTTTTCATCATCTGAGCAATGAGGACCTTCGTCCCGACACTATCAGTGTGGAGGCTCAACACCTTCCCTTGACCAAGGTCGACAAGACCCGCGTAATGTCCAATCGGAAAGATCGGCCATCCAACCTTGCCTTTTCGCGTCGCAAAAGTCGACTCTAGTCTACGAGCCAACAGCTTGTGAGTTTCGTGGATGTGCCTCGCGTCGACCCCTGCCTTAGCATAGGTCATGCGAGGCTGAGGCAATCTACAGCTTCAGTCCAGTCAAACGCTCATACGCGATAATGTACCGCCGACTCGTCTCTTGGATAAGATCTGCCGGAAGGTCCGGTGGACGAGGCGTGTGTCTTCCCTCTCTTCTCGCCTCGTCAAGGGTCTTCTTGTAGCCGACCTTTCCAAGCCAGTCCCGGATCGGCTGCTTGTCATAACTCTCCTGCGTCTTCCCAGGCGAGTAGTCCGCCCTTGGCCATAATCTGAACTCGTCAGGTCCAATCGAATCTGCCAGCACAATGTTCTCTTGCTTGTCGAAGCCGAATTCGAGTTTGAGATCAGCAAGTATGAATCCAGCATTCTCAGCTCTCAGAGACATCTTGTTGTAAATCTCGACCGTCTTCTTCCTAACTGCATCCAACTGTGCCGGGTCCAACCAGCCCTCTTCCTCAATCTGCTCCATCGTCACAGGCTCGTCTTTCACATCAGACTTTGTCGTAGGGTCAAAATATGGTTCAGGAAGTTTCGCTGCCAAGATTGGTTCTACAGGAATCGAGATTTCGCTTTTCGTCAATCTCTCGTAGAGGCTTCCGTAAAGATAACCACGGACCACAGCCTCCACAGGAATCATCTTCAGCTTTCTAACAACCATCCGATTCGTATCTTCGAGCCGGACCATGTGGTGTGGCGTGTTGAGATTGTTGAACCAGAACGCTGCTAGCTTAGCTAGAACTTCGCCCTTTCTTGGAATAGTTGATGGCAGGACCACGTCATAGGCTGAGACTCTGTCGGTGAAGATGAAGAGCAGTTGGTCATGTCCTATCTCGTAGACGTCTTTGACTTTTCCCCGTTTGAACGGAGTTGATAGATTCTCCATGGACTCTAACATCTTACAGCTGTCCGCTACGATACTGTGTGAGCTTCTTGGAGACTCCCACATCCGACAGGGCCAGGATCTCTGCAGCTAGCAGTCCAGCGTTTGTGCCGTTGTCGAGGCCAACCGTCCCAACGGGGACCCCTGAGGGTAACTGGACGATCGCAAGGATTGAGTCGAGGTTCAGCCTTCCCGAAACCGGGACCCCAATAACAGGTTTCAACGATAGTGATGCGACGAAGCCCGGGAGGGCCGCTGAGAGACCTGCGATCGTGATGAACACATCCGCCTTCGACGTCTCAACATACTTGTCAAGTTCCTTGTGATTCCGATGACTAGACAGGACCTTCGTCTCATAGGGTACTCCGAGTTTACCCAGGATGGTCTCGGCTTTCTTTGCGATCTCTCGGTCGCTCTCGGATCCCATTAGAATGCTGACGCTTTTTGTCAATGGCGACACCGTATCACGCGGGACTCCGTGACGACCATGTCTACTGGTACATCAAATTGATCCCTAGGCACCTTGCCGATGAGTTGTATGTTGAAAGCCAGACCGGCCGAGCGGACGTGTTGGGGCAGGTTCTTGATGACTCGGTCAAAGTATCCCCGTCCCCAGCCCAATCGGTAGCCTTCACGGTCCCAGACGATGCCTGGAACAAAGATCACGTCCACAGTATCAAGGCTGACCGGATGAACGTTCTCAGGTTTAGGCTCAAGAATGCCGAACGTGCCGGGAGCCAGTTCGCTTCCCAAGTCTTTGATCTCGCTGAAGAACAGTTCGATGTCTCCCTTCTTCACGACTGGAATGAGGACGCGTTTTTCTTGGTCAAGAGCCGCTCGGATCAGGGGTCTAGTGTTGACCTCGCTGTCTTTGTTAACGTAGCACGCTATTCCTCTCGCTCGAACATATTCGTGTAGATGCAGTACTTGATCGATAATGTCTTGGCTCTTCTGCTCGATCTCTCCAACTGACTGGCGATCTCTCAAGCGAAGCATGTACCGTCTGAGATTCTCCTTCTCGACGGCAATCTGAGCTTCGGTCAAGCCATCACACTGGCTCCTTCAATCATGAGACAACAAAATGGGGGAATGGTTCCGCGTATGATCATGCCCGTTGCATCTGAAGATACTCGCTCTCAATCTTGCCGCCTGACTTGATGTACAGTAAGGCTCCCGGGGCTAGAGATTCAAGATACGAGAAGGTGTACACCGTCATCTTGTCCTGGCCTAACTTCTTCGCCCAACTTGAGGCTTGGCTCATCATGGTTAGGCCGTATCCTCGGCCTCGATGTTTGGGAACGACAAATGTTCCCCGAAACCGGGCGTCTCCAGTTTTGTAATAGTCGGGGATTAGTCCGGTTAGTCCAACGACCTCTTTTCCTACGGATCCGGAGAGCCATCGTTCGCCCTTTTTGATTCCTTCCTGGAATTTCTGGCCGACAGCGTCTTCGCCTCCCTGTTCCTCGGTTCGCCAGTCCCAGTATGGACGGATAGATTCGACAAGAACCTTGGCGATTTCTGGAGCTGTCTTCTCAGTGACTTCCCTGACCTCAACTTGCTTGGTAGGCGATTCAGGGGTCTTTGTTAGGTCCCATGTTATCCTGAAATCTCTTCGAATGGGTTTGAATGCGAAGCTCTTGTAAACATCGACGTAGGGCTGCATCGAGGGTGTTGTGGCTCTGAGGAACTCGGGCTTCTTTGTCTCGACATACTGTAGGGCTCTGCTGAGCAGTTTTTCCACAGCATAGACCCGGGATTGGGGGCGCTTGGCCGCGAGGTATCTTATGACCAGCCAGTTCTTCCGGGGAAGATTTGTGACTGCCACGCAGCCGACAATGGATCCTTTGTCTTCAGCGACGAAACAACCAGTTGGGTCAAAAGCGCTGGACGATAGTACATTCTTCGTGCCGGGAAGCTCGATAAAGCCCGAAGTCCATTCTTGCAGGTTCTTCGGTAACGTTCCAAGCTCTTCTGGCTCTGCATTCCTCACAATTGATTGAGGCAGACTCTTCTTCCCTCTATCATCCTCTCGTTTGGATGCTGGCCGCTTGGACCGTGTTCTCAACCAAGCACGCAACGGTCATGGGCCCTACCCCACCAGGGACGGGGGTAATGAACCCCGCTAGTTTGCTAACAGCTTCGAAATCCACGTCGCCCCGGAGTTTCCCCTCGACTCGCGTCAGACCCACGTCAACAACAGCCGCTTTGGGCTTGACGTGTTCTGGTTTGATCTGGAAGTTCTCTCGTCCCACAGCGCTGACAAGGATGTCAGCAGTCTTTGTTATCTGGGCGAGATTAGGCGTCTTTGAATGGGATATCGTTATGGTCGCGTCCCTGTTGAGAAATAGGTTTGCGAGCGGCCTGCCGACCAGTGTGGTTCGATTGATGATGACTGCCCGCTGCCCGGCAATAGGGACTTTGTAATGGGACAATAGTTTGATGATTCCTTTAGGAGTGCATGGTACGAGTTCTTCCTTGCCAGCTGCCAGCTTTCCCTGGTTGATCGGGTGGAGTCCGTCCACGTCCTTGTAGGGAATTATTCTCTCAATGATTCTATCCTCATCAAAGCCGCGTGGGAGGGGAAGCTGGACAAGGATCCCGTGGACTCTAGGATTCGTGTTCAGCTGGCCGAGCAGAGCCTCAACCTTGTCTTGAGGCGTGTTGGCTGGCAGATGATGGTTCTCGGACTGGATCCCAACTTCTTCGGCGGCCTTGTGTTTTCCCCTGAGATAGCTAGAGCTGGCAGGGTCGTCGCCGACCTGAATGGTCGCGAGGAACGGCTTGATACCTCGTTTCGCTAGCTGTCCAACTTGGAGTGCGACCTGTTTCTTGATCTCAGAGGCAATCAGCCTACCATCTAAAATTACCGCAGTCAAGTTTTGAGCACGACTCTCCGCCCTTCGATCTTCAACTGATCCTCAGTGAAGAGCCGGATCGCTTCTGGGTAGAGCCGATGCTCTTGGCGCAGGATTCTTTCTGATAGAGTCTCAACCGTATCATCGTCTCTGACTGGGACATGGGCTTGGAGGATTATTGGCCCTGCATCCACCTCCTTTGCGACGAAATGGACAGTGGCCCCCGAGACCTTCACCCCAAGCTCCAACGCGCGTTTCTGCGCTTCGAGGCCGGGGAACCCGGGAAGCAGCGCCGGATGCACGTTCATGATTCTGTTATGATAATGATCGACGAATTGTGGGCTGAGGATGCGAAAGTAGCCTGCAAGAGCGATGAGACCGTCTTTGGGAGTAACACCATGAGCTTCCAAAGTGGCGATAGTCTTCCGATCATACTCAGTGTCCATCTTTGGCAGTCCCTTATCGTCGAGGATTGCCGTCGGCACGTTATGTTTCCGGGCTATCTCAAGCGCTCCGACGCTTGGCTTGTTGCTGACGACAACACTCACCCGGCCCTTCGTGATGTACTTTCTATCAACGGCATCCAAGATCGATTCTAGATTCGAGCCGCGCCCCGAGACTAGGACGCCGATAGGAACCAAGACTATCTCCCGGATCCCGTCCGGCTCTTTCTAAGATATGCGGTCATTTGGCGACGAGTATCTAATGTGATGTCGAAAGCGATGATTCGAATAGACGCGAATCCAAGAAACCTCCTCGCATCTCTCTTGAGTATCACGTGGTCCTTCCTAACTCCAATTCCCTTGTAAGTCCTGATGGCTGACTTGATAACTGGTTTCCAGCGCGATGGGAGTCTCTTCAAAGCCCACCTCGCCGCTCCCAACTTCGACACGACGATACCTCCGTTCTTGAAATCGTAGATGAGCCTGCAGAGATTGAGGACCGACCACCAGGGATCACTGTCAATGATCTTTCTCGCATAAGCTAGTTGTCGATAGAGTTCGCTTCTGATTTCCGGCCATTTTGCTGGTGAGAAGATTCTGCTAGCTCTTGGGCCGTAGAGTCGAATGTATGCCGAACGAGCGAAATGTTCTCCGTGGATAGCCCATGCATTGTCGGAGCCTCCACGATGAATCCTGCCGTGAGCTCCGTAGACAAGACTTTTCGGGCTCTCCCGCCTTCGAGCCGAAGCATTGGGAATGTAGAATCCGTCCAGTTTACTTCCGAACTCGAACCTGGCGGCCAAAGCTCGATGTAGCCGATCTAAGCTCTTGATCTCTTTCGCATTGAGAGTTCGTCGAATTACAACGTAGAAGTCTATGTCTCCAGCTCTGGGCTCGAATTCTGGAAAAGCTATGGAACCGTGCAGGTATGCTCCCGCGAGGTTGTTGCCAAGATTCGTCAGTAGCCCCTCTCGATAACTCTCGACGAGGTGCTTGATGTCTGGTGGGAGACTGTTGAGTCGGGAAGTCGAGAGTCAGCACTCCATTCCATTTTACTCGACGTTTGCCCGGTGGAATCCTTTTCTGATTTTTTCTGCAATTCTCTTCATCTCCTCTGCTGGTATGTCTTTGACGTTCTGCGCGTTCACGAATTCTCCATGACCATCTCCTGAAAACCTCGGGACCACATGGACGTGCGCGTGTAGCACGCCCATTCCTCCAATATCAGCGACCACCCACTCCGTGTTCATCGACTTTTGGAGAGTCTTCGCGATCATCCGAACGGTCTCGAAATATCTTCCAACTTCCGGGACATCCCAGACCCAACGATGATGCTTCTTCGGGGAGACCAAGGTGTGCCCTGGGTTTAGCGGTCGAATGTCGAGAAAAGCGATAAAATTCTCGTCCTCAAAGATCAAGTAAGAGGGCAGTTCTTTTCGTACGATCTTACAGAATATACAGTCTTTCACTCTGTCTCACGTTTTGATGGGTTCTAATTGTCTACGACGTATCTGATCGCTTCCGATATCAGTTCGGTAGTGCATTCCTGGAAAGTCGACCGATTTGCCGATGACCGAATAGACGTCGTTTCGAGCTGATTCGACGCTGGGTCCTGTCGCCGTCACGCTAAGGACCCGTCCGCCCGCGGTTACGAGTTCCCCGTTTGAGTTTCTGGCGGTTCCTGCGTGAAATACCACAATGTTACTACTGCCTGAAGGTCGAAGCGTAACTGGGTCTCCCGTTGAGGGATTTTCTGGATATCCCCTGGATGCGAGGACAACTACTACGGACGCGGACTTGGAAGATTCTGGTATCGGCGCTCTGTCCGAGTTGGCTGCAACTGCGCTAAGGTGTGCGAATAGTCCGCCCTTTACTAGTGGCATTATTCCCTGAGCTTCAGGATCTCCGAAGCGCGCGTTGAACTCTAACACGTAGGGGTCTTCAGTCCCGTGCTTTACGATGACATTCAGGTATAGAACTCCCCGGAACGGAGCACCTTCTTTCGCCAGGGCTGTTGCTGCGGGGTCCAGGATCTTCTTTCTGACCTTCTCGAAGAGCGATTGGGTCACTGAGGGAACTGGAGTATAGACGCCCATTCCTCCTGTGTTTGGTCCAGAGTCGCCGTCGTAGGCTGGCTTGTAGTCTTGAAAGACGGGCGCTAGCCATTGGACCCGATCTGCCGAAACGGTTGCGGTGAAGCTTGCCTCCCATCCATCGATGAATTCCTCCATCACGATTCGCCTAGGCTCTCGTAATAGTTCCCGTTGAATCGCAGCTTCAGCCTCGCGCCTGTCTCTCGTGACGGTCGTTCCTTTGCCCGCCGCGAGCCCATCTGCTTTGATCACCCATGGAGGGCCGAGCTCGTCGAGAGCTCTGTTCGCTTTAGTCCTGTCAGTAAAAGTCTCCCAGCGCGGAGTCGGTAGAGCGTATCTAGTGCAGAGGTCTTTCGCGAAGCTCTTTGAGGTTTCAATACGAGCTGATTGCTTGTCGGGTCCGAAAATAGGGAGATTCTGTTTTTTGAACGTGTCGACTATTCCTTCGCTCAGTGGAGCCTCGGGTCCGACCACAGTCAGGTCGATTCCGTTTTTCGATGCAAATGATGCGAGCTCGTTAGAATTGTTCGAGGCAATAGGAATGCAGGTCCCGATTTCGGCAATGCCTGGATTGCCTGGGGCCGCGTAAACCTCCTCGACGTTCCGATCCTTCGAGAGTGCCCAAGTAAGAGCGTGCTCCCGGCCGCCGCCTCCGACGATGAGAATCTTCATTCGGCTACAAGTCGGATCGAGTGTCAGGCCTTCATTTCTTCTCGGGTCCGAAGCACGGGATTCTTCTTCAATCCAAGATACTCACCTGTCACACAGGCGAAGCACATTTCGCCCTGCTTGAGCCCAATTCCCTTGCTCAGTCCTTCGATATCATTGTAGCCGAGACCATCGACGCCGATCTCATTACCTACCTTCGTGTTCAATTCTGGAATCGACAATACGTCGCCATCAACCTTGGTCGCCAGCAGTTCCCCGTGCGTTGGAAAGTCGATGCCCATGTAACATGGGTGGCGGATAGGTGGATAAGTCACGACCATGTAGACCTTCTTGGCACCCGCGTCGCGCAGCGCCCGTACGATGTTCTTGCTGCTTGTCCCCCGTACTATGCTGTCATCGACCACGATGACGTTCTTCCCATCGACTACGGGTTTGATGGTTATGATCTCCCTGACGATCTCTTCCCGACTCTCATCGGTAGGCTCGATGAAGCTCCTGAGACTTCCCTTCCTCCGATAACGGTCTTTCATCAAACCCTCTTCCATAGGAATCCCACTCTCTTCAGAATATCCAAGAGCTGCAGGTCGAGCGGAATCAGGGACCGGTATCACCACGTCTGCTTTGAACGGATACTTCCGAGCAAGGACCCTCCCTAGTTGTCGTCGTGCCTCGTAGACGTATTGGTCCTCGATCTTGCTACTCGGATGCGCGAAGTAAGTGTATTCAAACGCGCAGTGATGGTGTGGAGCTTCTGCAAACTTTGTGACGGTTACACTGTCTTTGTTGAGACGGACCAGTTCTCCCGGCTGAACGTCTCGGACAAGCTCGGCGTGCAGAGCAGTTAGCGCACAGCTCTCGGAGGCTACAATGTTAGTCTTGGTTTCTTCGTCCCAACCTAGGCATAGTGGTCGAAAGCCTGATTCGTCCCTGGCGGCGAGCACCTCGCCCTCGTGTGTGACAATGACGAAGCTGTAGGACCCGCTGATTTCCTTCGCGAGTCGGGTGAAGGCTCGTGTCCAATCATGTTCTCGACGATAGTGCTGGAGTAGTCGGTACCCTGCCAGTTTCGTGTCCGAGTTTGAGTCTATAATCGGGAATTCGCCTTTGACCAGAGGCTCCAGGTCTTCCGTGTTGGCAATGGTCCCGTTCTGGGCAATGGCAAACTCTCCATGAATATCCAATGGGTGAGCATTCTCTAGATTCGTTCGTCCCCTAGTAGAATAACGAATATGTCCGATACCTCGGTTACTCTCCAAACGGAGGATTTTTCGGGCGTTGGCTGCGGCTCCCACACCGATTAGCCCCAAGCCTTTGATGATAGGCTCGTTGGGCATGGCTAGGCCCCAGGATTCCTGGCCTCTGTGCTGAAGCGCAGCTAGTCCTTTGACGATACGCTCGGAGACGGGTTCATTCTTTAACGAATAGATTCCAATGACTCCGCAATGTTCCCCTACTGAGCGGCTTCCACCTTCAACGTGGATTTGTGGAGTCTGGATTCGCTCCGGGCGAGCGAGGACACGATCTTTCGCTCGGACAATGGGATCGGTATTGAAGCCCCTCAGGTTCAATTACAATCCTGTATCAATTTCGGGCCGTGTATAGGTCTTTCTTGACACGATCGTCTAAGTCGATGATACTGCAGCGTCCATCGTCTTGGACAGAGTCTTGGACCAGGCGTCGACCGCAACTGACAATGGGATTGTGATGATAGGGTCTTCATGGGACTCTAGTTGGATCTTGCCGCCTTGAACTCTACCTATCTTCGCGGTCCTAATCCTCGCAGCTCTGAGTCTGCGCATTATGCGGGGCGTGTTTTTCGGCCGTGACTCCAAGACGAATCTGGGCTTCGATTCTGAAAACAGTAACTGAGCGATGTTAGTCGTCTTGGTTGGGACCTTGTCTAGATTTACCGTGAACCCTTTCTGGCCTTGGATGGCCATTTCAGCCAGACTTACAGCCAGTCCCCCTTTGGATATGTCGTGAGCGGCTTCGACCACTCCGCTTTCGATAACCTTCGTGACGGTTCGGAGGAGTTGTCTCTCTGTTCTCAGATTGACCTTCGGGACCCGTCCACCTACTAGTCCCTGAACGCTCTCATAGTATTCGCTTCCGCCGAGTTCTGGCAAGGTTGTTCCAACGATTAGCAGGTCATCTTCTTCCTTGGCGAGAGCCGAGCCAATCTTCGGTGCTCTGGCATTCCGGAGTCCGACGGCAGCAATTACAGGTGAAGGCTTGATGGCAGTTCTTGTCTGAGTGTCTTCGTTGTAGAAACTGACTTTTCCTCCAACACACGGGACCCTTGTTGCCTTGAGATAGTCTCGGATAGCCCGTATTGCTTCTTTGAAGGTCCAGAAGACCTCGGGGTTGCCGGGGTTTCCGTATTGAAGGTGGTCGACAACGGCGATTGGCTCGGCCCCTGTAGCGACGAGGTTGGAGAAAGCCTCGCTGAGAATTCCAACCGTTCCCCAGTATGGGTCCAGGTACACCTGTTTGCTGTTGCCATCGGTGGTAATTGCCAGTGTTCGGCTGTTAGGAAGTCTAATGACGGCGCTATCTGCTTGTCCCGGTCTGATGATTGTTCGTAGTCCTACTTCGAAATCGTACTGGCGGTATATCCATGCTCGACTGCAAATGTTCGGGCTGCCAAGGAGCGCCAACAGAGTCGCGTTGAGGTCCTCCGGAATCTGAGGTTCAGGAGCGTCGGATAATTCGTCAATGTACGGGGGCTTTCTGCCGGACCGCGGAGACAAAGGTGCTTCTGCGACAAACTTGGCAGGAGCCTCAGCGGCCAAGTGGTTTTGATGCATGATGCGGAGTATTCCGTCATTGGTGAGATGGCCTATGCGTGAGTAGCCTAGTTCCCATTTGTCCAGGATCCGAGTGAGCTTCTCTTCATTCTTCGACTTGACAATAACTATCATGCGTTCCTGGGACTCACTGATCATGATCTCGGCAGGGCGCATGCCCGGCTCCCGGATCCGAACATTGTCAAGGTTGATCTCCATGCCCATCCCAGCCTTCGAGGCCATCTCCGAGAGTCCACAAGCCAAGCCTCCACCGCCCAGGTCTTTCATTCCCTGAACAATACCCGCATCGACGGCTTCTAGGACCGCTTCGATGATTAGTTTCTTGGTGAACGGGTCCGGGACTTGGACAGCCGATCTCTCGCTATCCGATCTTTCTGTTAGAGTTCTGCTTGCGAAACTGGCACCTTGAATCCCGTCGCCTCCGGTGCTTCCTCCTATGACATACACTAGGTACCCTGGACGGATGGATCCGCCAGGAACGAGCTTGTCCCTTAGGCCGAGGCCGAGACATACAACATCCACGAGACAGTTTCGTTCGAAGGAGGTGTCAAACTCTACTTCGCCTCCTACCGTCGGTACTCCTATGCAGTTCCCGTACGAGCCTATTCCGCGGATCACGTTATCGAAGAGCCAGCGACTATGGCTGCTGCCCAGAGCTCCAAATCGGAGGGGGTCGAGAAGCGCAATCGGACGAGTCCCTAGTGAGAGGATGTCCCGGACGACGCCTCCGACACCTGTGGCCGCGCCACCGCAGGGATCGATGGCGCTCGGATGATTGTGGGACTCAATGTGAAGCGTAACGACCCAGCCATTTCCAACATCAATGACCCCAGCGTCAGACCCTGGTCCAACTATTACTCGAGGACCCTTGCTAGGCAGAAGCCTAAGCAGCGGCTTGCTCGACTTGTAGCTGCAATGCTCACTCCACTGCGCCTCGAGCATCGCCCATTCGACCTCGTTGGGCTCGCGGCCGAGTTTCTTGATTGCGTACCGGATCTCTTCATCTGTCAGATTCGGTTTCTGAACTTGTACCGTTGTCATTGGTCCTGTTCTCTTGCCTTGTGCATAAGGAGAACGGTTCGTGAGCCTACTATCGCTCCTGCGATGAACCCGATTATCAGCCCCAAGACGCTGTTTATGGCATAGTAGCTGACGAGCCCCGCAGCAAGTCCAGCAATCAGACCAGCGAGGATCGCGCGCGGAGTAGGACTTGGCCTTCGATTATCACCTGTCGAGCTACTCAGGTAACGGCCTCCTTCTTTGCGATTAGAGCTACGCCAAGTGCTATCATGACGGCGCCATACGCTCCGCCGAAGATTCCTAGGCCAAAGTAGTAGCTGGTGCTTGATAATCCCACCAAAGATACACATCCCATTATTATTGCGAAGACGCCGAGCGCGATTCTACGCTTGGAACGGGCAGATTCGCTCATCTTGGAGGACGGCTCCTCTGAGATGTGTAAAAGTACAGACCTGCGGTTATCAACGCTCCTCCGGCGAAACCGAGAAAGAAACCCTGCAGAGTGAAGTTTGGACCAGCCAGAAGACCAACGACTAATCCAGCAAGCAGTCCTACAACGATGATCCCAAACACGGATGGGGGAGGAGCACCGGCATATGATCCAGTTGAGGGGGCTGTGTTTTCCGCTGACGAAACGTTGAGCTGTGAACTGTGAAAGTTCATCCTAAGCTTCAGGCCCGTGCAACGTTCTCATCATAGAGTCGAAGATGACTCTGCCATCAGTCTGATTGTCAAGTGACAATACTGGTATTGAGGCTCTTTCGGGATGCGGCATCAGGCCCATTACATTGCCCTTCTGATTACATACGCCGGCGATGTTGTCGATTGATCCGTTAGGATTACCCGCTTCTGTAGCTTCTTTCTTTTCATTCACGTATCTGAATACGATCTGCTGGTTTCTCTCCAGTTCTGGAATTTGTTCTTTATCGAGATAATAACGTCCCTCATTGTGCGCGATTGGAATTTCCAATACCTGTCCTGCATTGGCCCTTTTCGTGAAGGGCGTGCGTGTGGTTTCGACTCTCAATCTAGTCCATGTGCAAACGAAGCGGAGTGAGCTATTACGCAACACCGCTCCTGGTAGGAGTCCAGCCTCTACCAATATTTGGAATCCATTACATATTCCCAGAACTGGCTTGCCACCTTCAGCCGCCTCCTTGACTATTCTGAGGCTGGGACTGGTGGCTGCGATCGCGCCTGCTCGGAGATAGTCGCCGTAGCTGAACCCGCCGGGAAGGACGTACGCATCATAATCTTCATGCGCCAGATCCTTGTGCCAGACAAGATCTGTCTTTGCCTTGACTACGTCCCGGAGGATTTCTAGGGCGTCTAGGTCGCAGTTGCTTCCCGGGTATTGGATTACTGCGACCTTTCCCATTACTTGGTTATCCTACTATTCTGACTTGGATTGTGTGAGCTGCAGGGTTGTAGATTCGCAGGTCATCGGAAAGCTTGCGGACTATCGCGCGAGCGTCTTCGGGACTGTTGGCTTCGACGTTCATGCGTAGGAGTTTGCCTGCGCGGACGCCGGTTACTTGTTTGTAGCCGCCTTTCAAGATGAGATTCTGATGTATCGTCTCCCCTTCAGGGTCTCGGGCTAGCGGCTTATTCTCGACGATGACTTCGACCACATAGCTGCCGGGAGTCATTACAAGTTTGTATTAATTTCCGCGGCTATTTACCCCTTCTTTAGCACGTTCATGCTAGGGACCGCCGTCGGCTGTCCTTCTTTCCTGAAGATCAGGCAATACTGGTGATGTCTATTCCCCACCCATGCGTTGAAAACTCCCAGCGGGAGGAGAGTCTTGTCATCCTGACACCACACCTTCTCATCTTTCGGAGTCCAAGCAAAGGGTTCCTTAGAGAGCGTTGAGACTGTGTCAAATGCCAGGGGGTACATTTTTCCCTCAGTGAAGACATTGTTCGTTATGATCGTCAGGTAGCCTTTCGGTTTCATCACCTTGTAGACTTCATCGAAGGCGCGTTTCAGCGCATGCTGGAAATCCTGATAATCCCCGATGTTACCGATCTCATCAGGATTATCACTATAAGTCGTATCTAGTCCTTTTTCCGCGCGACCCTTTTGGCGCATATGACTCCTTCTCAGTTGGTTCCAGTAAGGAGGCGAGGTGATGCAATAATCGGCCGGAGGGAAAGCGTTCTCCTTCCAAATCTTCGATAGTTTTGCCGAATCAGCAGTAATGATCTTGGCCCAGGACGATTTACTTTTTGTCGCTTCCTTACTTGCCCTTCTCTGAGCTAGCACATCTCGGACTCGCTCCTTCGAAATGCCGGCATATTTCTTGACAATCTCAAATCCTATTCCTGAGCGCCCCGTTTCCAGTGCTGCCACCAAGGTGCTCCCAGTTCCAACAAAAGGGTCGACGACTATCTCGCCCTTCTTTGTGAAGAAAGAAACAAATTCCCTCACTAGGGATTCCGGAAAAGAAGCAGGATGTCGAATCTTCCGGTCTTCCCTAGGGTCAGGCCTATGGACGAACCACGACTTTGTGAACTTGATCCAGTCCCTTCCAGAAAGGTCGTTCAGCTTGTTGCTGCGAGTCACCTTTGCTGAGGCTTGGCGATGAACAGTTTCAGTCTCCATCATTAGTTCCCTTGCATAGAATAGGTCAGGGTAAGGAAGAACCGTACTTTATGAAAGCACGCTAAACACACATCTGGCAGGAAGAGTTGACCCGTGTTGGTCCCTAAACTACGAGAGTTTACTCACGAAGGTCGGTTGGGGATCGCGCACCAAATTTCGGACCGCATTGTTGAAAAATATGGGAGCGATATTTTAGCAGTTTATGTCTGTGGCTCAACATCAAAGAAACTTGACCGTCCCTTTTCCGACTTGGAACTGATCGTTGTGGTTCGTGATCAATCGGAGATTCCGATGAAATACTATCTTCACCAAGGACTCATCATACAGATTGAATATCTCAAATCTTCGAGCATGCTAGCTGCCGCAGAGCAGCTTACAGACAACTGGCCTTGGGAGGCTGACCAGTACAGGAACAGAATTGCTCTTTACGAGCGGGATGGGTGGTTTAGAAGGCTCGATGAGGCGGTCGGTAAGAATGACAAAGCGGGTTCTGTTGAAGCGATTCGAAAGTCGTTCATGATGATGACTGAGTCTATGGCTGTTATGAAGAATGCGATGCTGACAAACGACAGGGTCGAAATATTGTCGAGAGGACGCGTGCTTGCGGAGGATGCTGCGAGAATAGTCCTTCTCTTGAATCGAAGGTATGTAACGACGACCAGCTGGCTCTGGAAGATCGTCTTCGATTTACGAACTAAACCTAAGGATTTCAAGGAGCTTGTCGAGAAGATGTCAGGGTTCGTCCCGACTACTCGGGAAGAAGTTGTCGCTTCCTCTGAGAGACTGTACAAAGAGATGAGTGAGCTTGTCACTCAGGCTGGTGTCAAAATAGAATGCGATGATTTGTGGGTTTGAGCCGAGCCACGACTCGGAGAGCATCACGACAGAGTCTAGACACTAAGCCACTCAGGTTCTATTGATTCCCATGCTTTGTTGAGAGGGGTTACATCACTCCATTATCCGGCCGAGATTCCATGCGACAAGAGATTCCAGCGTTGGCCACTAGGAGACGCGCTCATCCAGCTAGAACGGTCCATTCTATGGTGGATGATGAGTTACGAGTCTCCACTCACAAGAGCATCATCAAGACCCTGGGACGCCAGTACACTGACGCTGCCCAGTTTTTCGTAGAGCTCGTGGTAAATTCTTGGATGTGGGGCGAAGCGACCAAAGTCGAGATCAGGATTCCCGAGAGTGGGTCTGCCATCGAGTATGAGGAATGGGGGAACGGCATGGACCTCACCGGGTTACGAGAATTCCTCACGAAGGGGAAGTTGACTGACGAGGGTTTCTCGCCCAAGTACAAGCGTCCGATACGAGAATCGTATGGTATGGGGAGTCTCGCTTGGCTTACGGTGGGTAAGGATCTGGAGCTTCAAGTCCACAAGGGCCGGTTCGACCGCACGATTACTCTCACCGAGAACCTCATCGACAAACACTGGGACGCTACAGACCAATCGACGTGGAGACCCCTACGACTCATTCAAGCGCCTCTAGATCACGATGGTTTGAGAATTCAGATACGCTCACTCACCAAGAAACCGGATCCAGTAGCCGTCCGGAGAGCTCTACTCGCCAGGGCCAATGTTCTGGCCCTCCGAGGATACGGACCATTCGAAGTCTCCGTGAACGGAGAACACGTGAAACCCGAGGAGTTGAGAGGCTCGACAATGCTCCCAGTCAACATCGCAACGGAATATGGAAGGATAACAGGGGAGATCATGATAATGCCCATATCAAAGGTCAGAGCCGGAATATCCGAGGCGGGAATAAGCGTCCAACAGAAACACATCACCTGTCTTCAGCACCAGTTCTTCGGTCTAGACCAATACCGGACCCACGGACTGTCCCGGATCCAGGGGTGGGTCAACGCTGACTTCCTTCGCCGCCTCCCCGGAGGAAATGACTTCGAACATGACAGTGCCCAGTGGCGTATTTTTGAGAAGGCAATGCGAAGCTTCGTGAAAAACAGGGTCTACAAGTTCCTGAAACAGACAGCCAGCAAAAGGGAACTAAGAAGCATCCAATATCTCAATCGAGAGATTGCCGAGAGGCTTCGTCGAAGTCTTCGAAGAAACGTTGAGATCCTCTCCAAGGCAATGCTGAATCCAAGAGTGGCTCCGAAGATCAACATAGTGCCGGGCAAGACGAGGAAGGAGATCGTTCTTGGAGAGAGGAAGCGCAGGAGGGGAAAGAGACATAGTAGAGAAGCCACCCGGAGTATTATCCATCTCAAGGACCAGATCCTAGCCTTCGATGTTGCTCATGGTGGAGACCGAGGGCAGGCCTATGTTGAAACTGACAAGAGTGGTGTCCGGACCGTCTTTGTGAACATGGATCATCCGATGTGGTACGTTGAAGCCGGCATGACTCCGACGAAACTGCGCTATTGTATCAGACAGATACTTGAGAGATCTATTGCGGAGGAAATTCTCCCTGTGAGCCCTTCTACTCCTGAGGAGACATTTTCCACGTTGGACGCATTATACAACGATGCCCTGGCATAGAACAGGGCCCTTGGTCAGCGCAAGATTGGGTCGAGACTAGTCAATATATCCAGAGACCTCGACGGGGTAGGCGATATGGAAGTGCAGCGTATGTTTTCTGAAGCGGAAACTCAATACTTGAAGTCTCAACGCCTGGCTAGGATAGCTACAGTATCCACCAAGGGTCAGCCTGACGTTGTCCCCGTAGGGTTTGAATTCGATGGGAAATACTTCTGGGTCGGAAGCCACACCCAAGAGATTTTCCACCGGACGCTGAAATACCATAACGTGAAGAACGGCAACAAGCTTGTTGCGCTTACAATTGATGACTTGGAATCTATCGATCCCTGGAAGCCTAGGGTCATCAAAGTATACGGCACAGCAGAGGTCTTAGATCATCAAGGTAGATTCGGTCCCGGCAAATATCTTCGAGTTACGCCAAAGATTTCCTGGAGCTTTGGAATACTGGGTCTCAAGTCTGAAGGACCTGGTTTGGGACGAGTCAAGACAGTGCACCACTCGGCCAGTTAAGCAGCTGAGTCGGGGACGGACCGCGGTTCCGCGGAACTCAAGCAACTGTTGATCTGAGGATTTCCAAAAAATAGGGGGGTTTGATTGGGTCGGGCTCATTCCTCTAGGCTCCTGTGAAGGGTACGACCAACACTCGGAGACAGGTTGTTGTTGACGAGAGGCTGCCTGAGCCTATCAAATGGACGCTGACGGTTGTTGGGCTGCTCCATCCTGCTGAGATCGTGTTGCTGCCGCTGAGCCCTGGAGCCGCGACGACTATTGTTGCTGCCGGAGTGGTTCCTGTTCCTTGGTAGGATAGCGTCAATGTGATGTGGGTGCTGTCAACGATGGTGAAGCCTGTGACTGTTACATTGGCGATGGTGCTTGCAGCTCTGAACGAAGTGAACGTTCCGTTATTGCGTGCCTCCCAGCTGAGTGGCCCGGCCCCCCTCAAGCCGAGCCACTGTCCATTGTAAGTGTTGAGACCGTTCTGGTTCGATGCGGTGGTAGGAGCCGCTGAGGCGCTGGCTAGAACGTATGCTGCTGTGCCGGCGCCGAGCCCGACGAGTAGTATGACCAGTATTAGGGAGCGTGTGGAGAAGCTCTTTCTTGTTGGTAGTTGCGTTGTTGCTTGTGACATTTTCCTCGACCTATGGACGTTGTGGGATGAAGATGGCTGTTCTCCTAGGAATCCGCTTAAATCCTCATAGACCCGCAGTTCTCTATTGGTTTCTTTCGTAGGAGATCGAGTCAAGAAACATGTCTTCTATCGACGATCCGATCCTGAAGGAACTACTCGACGCGCTAAAGGAGGACACTCAACGAATGGCAGCGGATCTTCTCAGTATCATAACGACAAATGCTCTCATCGCCATCTTCGCCCTGTTCCTTGCTGTTGTTTCGCTCGTGAGGATAATCTTCTACCCTCCCAGATTTGGCCCTGGGCCGGCTCCCGGTCTCTTCGAGTCGGCTCTAACCCTCGTCCTCTTTGCCCTCTCGGTAGTTTCCATCTACAACTTACTTAGACTACGCGAGAGATACGCCCGACTTCAAGCTCTGGCTGAAAAGCTCGGCCGATAGCCGTTGCCGCTGTCTCCCGACACCAAGAAGGAAGCGGAGAAGAGACTTACCGTATTGAAAATGATAGAGGTCTTCGCGGACAAATGCGCGAAGAGCACACTGCTCAACGGACCATTCGGTGGAGACGATAGAGCCTTCGACCGATTGCTCGGACCCGCGGGGATCCTGACACGAACATCCCTAGTCACTGCAACGATGGACGGCAGGGTCACCCATTACGGGAGGACCGAAGCTGGCAGGGTCTACCAGCAGGTCTTGGACACAGAGCTGAATTTTCTGGACCCTTACACTGGAGGAGAGGTCTGGAAGAAATGATGTTCCGAGCCCAGTGTCGCGGATTTTCAGGTTCGTTGTGTTCTTGACGGAGCGAAACTAACCAGGCCATTTTCCAGATTTTCCGTATCTCTCACTCTCGCGTCGCAGAGCCTCACTACGCCCCGGTTTTTTCCTAGGGTCCTAGCCAGAGGAACTTTATTCTCAGGAGGGTTCCCGTCTATCGCGCAGAATGGGCTTGGAACCGGATCTTGAAAGTTTGGCTACGCCTGTGTCTTGTTCGTGAAAAGCCGTGTATCAGGATCGCTTGCTTGGATTCGGGAATCTGGCGTGTTTCAGAACGAGTTCATGAAAAAGAACGTGGAACGGCACCTGAGCCCGACTTAGCATTCCGTGCTGGCAGTGTTGTAGGTAGCTAGAGATACCTACTAGGAGACTGAAAGTAATCCTGGTCGAGAACGTTCTTATAGCCTCGACAAGGGTCGCGGGTTAGAAGAACAATTATGCAAGCTCAAGCACAAAAGATGAAGGGCGAACTTCTATTCGAGTTCAGGGCCAAGAACAACAGCACCACCATCAAAGACATCGGACCCAACGGTGTACAGTTAGAGATGAATGATCACGGAGAAGTTAGCGGCAAATACCACGCTGGACACATCGACACAGTCAGCGTCAGCCTCAAGACCGACGGAACCAATGACTGGCAGCTAAAGTCCATTCACAACACCAAGGACGGAGACATGGTCGTAGTCTGGGGAGGCGGCAAAGGCCGCATGGCCGGTCCGCAAACCGGCACTTGGGAAGGAGAACTACACTTCATGACCCAATCACCCAAACTAGCCTGGCTCAACAATTCGACCGGCTGGGTCGAAGGCCAAGGCAACATGGCCACCGGCGAAAGCAGCGGCAAGATATACGCCAAAAAGTAACACGCCCTCAAGTCAAACTTCCAACACCCTTGTTTTATCTCGTTGGGAACAGCGTAGCATCCGATCATTGCTAGCTCCAAGAATCGTCTCCTACGGAGCCTCTATCAAAGGCGAAGAACACAAGGAAAACGAAGACACCATACTGGTTGAGGACAAGTTAGGACTATATGCTGTCGCTGACGGAGTAACGATGCCATATGGTGGCGGACCCGCAAGCCGACTTGCCATTAGCAGCCTCAGGTCTTTGTTCAAAGGCGACTTGGCAGAGACTATCCCGCAAGTCAACAGGACAGTTTTGGAAGAAAAGAAGAAGAGCCCTGGAATCGGGTCCAGCACACTCACCGCGGCACAAGTGACTGATGGAAGTGTCAGGATCGCACACGCGGGAGACAGCTCCGCCTTCCTCATCCGAGAGAACGCAATGATCCTGAAAACGGCATCTCAGAATCGGGAAGGATTTCTAACCAACACCATCGGAGAATACTTCGAAGGAGCAACTCTCTACAACAAAGAAATGAAGTCAGGCGACTATCTAATTCTAGCAACGGATGGCGTGACCGCAGTACTGAACGATGATGAGATAGCGGATATAGTGACTAGGCAAAAAGAACCCAAGAAAATCGTTGAGTATTCTCTCCGAGAGATCGGAAGACGACCCCGACAGTATCGAGACGACCGGAGCATGGTCGTTGTGGGAATATGACCATGGTCCAAAGAGGAAAAGCCGTCAAAACAAGAGTCAGGAAATTCAAGATCAATGATCTTGACCAGGTTGTAGCAATAGCGGAAAGATACGCCTCATGGGACCTAACATCGACAGAGGTGGACGTAGAGGGATTTCATTCCGCAAGCCCAGAATTCTTCTTTGTAGCCGAGGCAGAAAACAAAATTCTCGGGTTCGTATGTGGAAGAGAATCGAATCCTCCCGCGGAAACGCTCAACAAATGGAAATCCAGAAAGGTGGCGTCAATCGAGACGCTCGCGGTAGACGAGGATTACAGGCGACAGGGAATCGCCACGTCACTACTGTCAGCACTATTCGAAGCGTTCAAACAGAAAAAGATAGATCTGGTGACCCTTTCCGTTCCAGCCGTGGAGATAGCGGCGATGAAGCTGTACGGAAAACTGGGTTTTGAACCTAGGGCCCAGTTTCTTTGGAAGAGACTCGATTCGAGTTATTGAGCTGGTGTAGTCTGCATTGAAGCCTCGGCATGCTGTCCCTGCGAGAACATTGCCATAGCCTGCTTCTGCTTCTCATCTCTCTCTGCCTTGCTCATTTTGATCTGCTCTGACAGTGACCAGTGGTGACCAAACGGGTCAGTAAGTTGACCGTAGCGTTCGCCCCAGAACATGTTGTCCATCGGCATAGTTACCTTGGCACCGGCGTCGACGGCTTGCTGCCACAGCTTGTCAACATTCTTCACATAGACCTGCAGAGTGACTGAGCTGTTACCTAGAACATCCGGCGACTGCGAGCTAGCCCCTGGAAATACGTCCGACATCATCACGATCGAATCTCCGATCCGAATCTGAGCATGCATGAGCTTCCCGTCGGGGGTAGGTTCACGGACGATCTCCTTCGCTCCAAAGGCTTTCTTGTACCAGTCGATAGCCGCAGCGGCTCCATTAATCGACAGGTAAGGAGTTACCGTTCGGAAGCCTTTCGGAATCGGATCAATCCTAGCTTTTTTGGGTTTAGATTTCTTGGCTTGTTTGGATTTCTTAGCCATATGATAATCCTCGATACTGGGTCGCGTAAATCTCGCCCATAAAAGAAGTTCGGTCGATTGATAGGAAATGGGCTCAATTTAGCCCGCTCAAGCTCTAAAAAAAGGGGGCGGTGTACGGCCAAAAGCGAGTCCCAAGTGTTCTCAAGAAGAATCGTAGCTAGCCAGAGTATAGGTTTCATGCAAAACGTAACCTAAGCTGTTGCGGTTGTTTGCCCGGCATTATTTCTCCAGGAATCTGTGGAGATCTCTGGTCGACGAGTTGCTATAGCTGGATTGAGAAGGAGGGGCTACGCTTAATGGGCCCGGAGAAAGCTAGAGTGACCGCGGACGCATCGGATGAGCAAGCCCCTCGATAACCCGCTGTCAGATCAAGCAGCGAACCCCTCAGCGGATCCTTCGAGAGAGGCCAGTGTGATGGAAGAGGGGGCCTTACCAGAGATTTTCAGGGGTCGCATGTTCTGTACGGTACACGGTCGGCAATGCTATCGTGGCACTACCTTCACAGGAGAATCTGTCTGGATATGTCCAGACGAGCGCCACGTGATTCCCTTGCGAGGGTAAGAAAATGGGAGTGGAGTTTCGTCCAGCTCTTATCGGGTTACGGTGAACGAGAATTGGTTGCTTCTAGTAGTTGTCAAGATCACTGTGTATGATTGTCCCACGTTGAACTGGAAGAATAACCCAGGAATTCCACCGTAGACGCAACCGGGGCAGTTGGCGCCGATCAGAATGCTCATTGTGGCGACATCATTTGGAATTATCGTAGGTCCCGCTAAGTTGGAAAGGGTCCACGTGTTTCCCGATGAGTCCTGCACCGTATAGGATTGAACTGTCACTGATGTATTTCCGGCATTCAGAAGGACAAGCGATAAGCTTGTGCCATTGATGAATTGGTATCTGTTTAGCTTCAAGGATTCGATTACGGGTGGAGGTATGATAGGGTCGACAACCGTTAGGCTGATGACCGTTGAATGGGTCCGTGAACCATCGGTTCCTGTTAGGGTGATATTGTAGTTTCCGAGGGTCGTGCTGAGGCTGGTGGTTATGTCCAAGGTGCTCGAGGCTGTCCCGTCACTCGATAGTGTCAACGGGTTCTGGCTGCCCGTCACCGTGATGTAGCCGAAGGGTGCTGTGACCGTTAGACTAACGGTTCCCGTGTAACCGTTCACGCTTGTAACGGTGACGGTTGTGGTGTTGCTAGACCCGAAGACGTTGACGATGTTCGACGGGGAGGAGGTTATCGTGAAGTCTTGATTGGAGACGACTTGAACTGATAAATCGGCCGACGCATATGTCGTCTTTCCGTGACTGCTTGCGATTCCGATTACAACGATGTTGTAATTTCCAATATTACTAGTCGCGGTAACCGTCAACGTGGACTTTGCCGTGCCGTTTGCTGGGACACTCACGCTGGTAGGGCTTACCGTTGCGGGGAGTTTTGAACCCGTAAAGAATAGGGACAATGATACTGTTCCGGAGAAGCTGTTCACGCTGATGATGCTTACGCTTGAGGTAAGGGATGAGCCCTGCTCAATGGACAAAGTCGAAGGATTCACTGTTAGAAGGAATGAAGGGCCCACTTTACCACCATTCACGTACGAGCTGAGCATTGTGCCGCCCGCAACTGTTCCTACCACGGCCGTTAGAACCATTAGGAGCCCCTTCAGATAGACTAGATTGCTGAATAGCATTGTGTTGCAATCCCCTAATCCTAAGGCCAACTGGGCTGTCAGAAGGCTTACGGGTCGCGTAACTAGCGATGGTTACTAATCGGTCGAGTGTGGACACAGGGCATGCCACTCCATAACTTGAAAACCTGTTTTGGTCCAAATGATAGGGAAAAGTCTGTCCTAATTGTTTAACGACGAAATATGGGGAATAACGGTTGCCACGAACGTTTTTCAACGCTACGTTCCGCTTTTTGCTTTCGAATCTGCAAGCTAGAAACTTGGCTGAAGCTCAGATTCTGAGAAATCGAATCGACTCCTAGTTGACTTGATTTAAGTGAATTCCTAGGAGAATGGTCATCGTCTTCCCCTAACGCATTACGTTCGTGGAGGTGAGAGATGAAAAATGTCGCTTCAAGAAATTCAACCGGTAAAATCTCGCGGATTCTCGTTACGATCAATGTTGCTCTTGGTGCTTTTAGTTGGAGTCGGCGCGGGCGCGACCGCTTACGTTCTGGGCAATGCTTTCGCCGCTATCACAGGCACGCCTAGTACTGGTGCAAATCAGCAGAGCACAACGACTACGTCCGCGAGCACTTCTACGGCCGCACACAACTGCACTCTAACATCAGCGTAGAGTTTGTCGACGATGGTCCGTTCAAACCCCCATTTTTCTTTGGAACTACACCGGACGCTCCTTGGATACTCCGGACCCGTCTTGCGATCTCTTTCCACGCAATTGCTAAGAACGGTCTTTCCACTTCTCAAGTTAGACACTTCTGAAATACCTCTAATCCATCCCTTCACTGTCCGAGTTCTGTAGTCTATGCGTGTAAACTGGTTCCTGATGCTAGCCTGCGTCCTAGCAAGCCTCTATGCATGGCAACAAGATCCAAACTGGGCTGACCAGAATCTAGTCTTCAGCCTCAACAATCTTTACGCTGGACGCGTCTGGACCCTAGTAACAGCCCTGTTCGTTCACGCCGGCTGGGAGCACCTCCTCGGCAACCTTCCGTTTCTCTTCGTATTTGGGAATACTTTGGAAAAGATGATCGGCCGAAACAATCATCTTCTGGTCTTCTTTCTGGGCGGATTCACAAGCTTCCTACTACCACCCATCATCGGAATCTACAGCGCCGACACGGGCATGCTAGGAGCGAGTGCAGCAATCTTCACACTCGCAGCGATCGTCATGCTCATGTCCCCACTCAAGTTTAGTTGGCTCTTCCTCGCGCCACAAGGACTCGTAGCAATCATCTACTTTGTTCTGAACGTAGCGCTCGTCTATGCTCCATCCATGATACCCGGCTACAATCCCAATGTAGCATACATCGCTCATGTCATAGGATTCACAGTAGGAATACCATTCGGTATTGCCTGGAGTCTTCACTGGAAGAAGAACCTTGTAATCAGCCTCGGGCTGTTCGGCATCTACCTAGTAATACTAGCCTTGCTAGGCGCGTTGACGGGAATTCAGACGCCCCTCGGCGTTGTCTAACCAAGCTGATTCTCCAATAGCGGTTTCAGCTTCAGAAAGACTTCTCGGGTCACCTTAAGATCGTCGAGACAATGATCCCTGATAGACTTCAACGCCGTCTCATCTCCCTCCAATGCTTTGACAAACAACTGAGGGACCTCTAGTCCCATAGGCCCTTTCTCTCGCTTTATCCCGAAAAAGTCGCAGACATGGTCTAGGTAGGTGAATGTTAGACGAAGGCGGGATCTTACGACCTCGTTCAGGTCCAAATGCGTCTTACTCAATAGTGGAAGGGGGTCGAGACCGTGCTTCAAGAGACGAGTTGTGAGAAAGGGAGTATCAAAGCCTCGACCACTCCAAGTCACGATCACATCGTACGCCTCCAGCCGGTTGAGAAGCTTGACTAGCAGGCCTTTCTCCTGGTCAGTTCTCTTGGCATCCAAATATTCGCTCTTCCCAGCCTCTGGCAATAGTCCTGCGCCAACTACTATGCCGGCGTCGGCTTCTAGGGAAGAAGTCTCGATGTCAAGAATAACGATTCTCGGGGCCATGTGATTCGACGATTCGGGCCTGGTCTAAAGCGCTTCGTCCAAGTTCGTCGAACGAGGTTTCATAGCTCAGAATCGCCAGCTAGTGTAGTCTCCGGAGAGACCGCGTTGAATATTCCAGCCGTTGTAGAACTAGAAAATCTAGAGAAGAGCTACCGGTTGGGAAAGGTTACCGTAAACGCACTCCGTGGCGTAACGCTGAAACTCGGGCAGGCTGAGTTCATGGTGATAATGGGCCCGTCTGGGTCTGGTAAGACGACTCTTCTCAACATAATCGGAACATTGGACAAGCCTACTTCTGGTCGTGCCCTCATTGATGGTGAAGACATCACTATAATGAATGATGGGCAATTGACGAAGCTGCGACGGCACAAGATAGGCTTCGTATTCCAGTTCCATAATCTCATTCCAGTTCTAACCGCACTAGAGAACGTTGAGCTTCCACTCATAACGTCGGGAATCAAACGAAGAGTATCCAGGGATAGGGCGATGGAACTGTTGCGCCGGGTGGGGCTTCAGGACCGGACTGATCATCTTCCGGACGAGTTGAGCGGGGGTGAACAGCAGCGGGTCGCTATCGCGAGAGCACTCGCTAATCATCCACGGATTGTTCTTGCCGACGAGCCGACCGGAGATCTCGATACTCAGACGGGCTTCGAAGTAGTTCAGCTAATGCATAGCATGGCAAAACAGGAGGGTTCCTCGGTCGTGGTGGTAACTCACGATCCCGTAGTGGCCGAAAGAGCGGATCGTCTCGTCGAGATGAGGGACGGGAGAATTACTGAGAAGGTCCGCGAGCGACTTGCGGGGGAGAAGCATACTATCAGGGCAGTAGAACCTCTGCCGCCTGAACCCGGACGCTCGTTATCCCAGCCAAATTAGGACTGTCGAGTGGATACCATTGCTCTCGGCGAAAATCGCTTCCCGAAGCCTTCCAAAACGCCGGGCCCGAACGATTCTAACCATTACCGCCGTATTCCTTGGTGTCGCTCTGCTGGTAGGAATCAACATGGCCACGGCCAGTGCGCTTGGCGAGTTCAACAATTACATCAACAAGTTCTGGGGGGCAACGGACATCGTAGTGACTTACGGGACTGAGGCTCCGTTCTACCCGAATCTAACTCTCAGCAAAGTGTTGAGCGATCCTTTAGTCTGGCAGACCACTCAAAGGCTCAACTGGCTCGGAGCGATCGGCAATTCCGCGTCCAACACCACATTCCTCATCGTAGGAGTTGACTCGAAGACTGATTTCGACTATGCCACCTTCAACATCACTGGATCGTCAAGAGTCTCTTTCGGTGAGGCTGTGGTCGATAACATACTAGCTCAGAAGTATGGACTAAGCGTCGACTCGACTTTCGAAATATTCACTCTGACATCACAGGGTAACATCCGACCGATACCTCTGCGAGTTGCAGGCATCAACTATCCTCTTCGAAACCTCGGCTCATCAATCTACATGTACCTTCCCGACCTGCAATCGGACCTTGTCTTAGGCGGACAGGTCACTCACATCTACGCAAGCCTCTACGACTCCACTAAGGCATTGCTGGTGGAGAATGATCTTCAGAAATTGCTCCCGCTTTATGATGTGAGTGCTCCAAAGGCGGAGGCCGTCCAGCGCATTACTGCCCAGACTGCTGGTTTCCAAATAGGATTGAACGTCATGACAGCCATCTCCCTCGTCGTCTGCTCCTTCATCGTCTTCAACACTCTATTCATGACGGTTATCGAGAGAACCTATGAGATTGGAATAATGCGAGCGGTCGGAAGTTCTCGAAGCCAGATTTTCAGAATCTTCCTCGCCGAGGGTCTTCTAATTGGAGCCCTAGGCACAATCGCAGGAATACTAGGCGGCTTAGGACTAGCTCGACTCTTCACGTCAGTATTCGAGACTACTTTCAACATTCCTAGCCTGCCTGTCGCCCAGCTGACTCCTAGCATCGCTCTAACGGGTCTAGTCGCTGGATTCTCAGCCGTCTTCGGGGGAGCTCTGTATCCCGCAATCTCCGCGAGCAGAATAAACATCATCCAAGCGATTCGACCCTCAGCGAGGGACGCGAGGAGACAGCTACCCCTCTCAGGAGTCAGCTTAACGGGGATTGTTATGCTTGGGCTGGGAGCAAGTGAGTCGCTCCGACTCCCACCTTTTCACATCGCCTACCTAGACGTGATACTCGTTCCAATAGGCCTCATCCTCCTCGGAGCGGTCGTTTTCGGAAGAGTCGGCCGAGCAATCATGCTGCTAGTGTTCCCCGCATCTAGAACTGTCCGGTATGTTGCGTCGAGGGGCGGCAGAAGAAGACTATTGCGTAGCACGGTGTCATTTGGGATGATTGCGATAACACTCAGCTTTGCCATAATGATAGGCGGTATCCAGAGCGGCGTCCAAGAGGCGCTCCAACAGGGAATCCAAGAGGCACTTGGGGCTGACATAATTCTAGTTGCGAACCAGTCGATTCCGATCAGCTTCACAAGCAACCTGACGAGTCTGCAACATGTGGCCAGTGCAACACCTCTCTCTCCAAGCGATCATCCTGCGAAAGCCCTCGGAAAGAAAGGGAACAGCAGCATCGGGGTTCTCGCCGTGGACCCATCAGTTTTTCCAAGTATCATTTCGTACACGTTCGTAAACTCGTATAATGCCTCGGGACCATACTCTCAGCTTGCCTCCAATAACCAGTCGCTTCTGATTCCAGATTCGCTCGCGTCCAAGCTTGGAGTGGTCGGGGGGGATAGCCTTCCGATCCTAACAGATCTAAACAAAACGATCAGCTTCACTCTGGCTGGAGTCTTTACCGGTCCCGTGTTGCAGTATATTCAGTTCGGGGAGCATTTTGCCAGCGACTCGATCATAGTCTCGTTTGCTTCTCAACACGAATACTTTGGTGGAGAGGAGAAGGCACCGCTCTTCCTTGTCGACCTGCAGCCTCAGTACAAATCGCAGGCGACCAGCATTGCTCATGATATTGCGGACAGGTTTCCACATTATGATTTCAGCCAGAACTCTCTAACCCTCGGCGAACTCCTGTCACTTGTGAATGATACTATCAACAGGATTTTTGCGCTGATATTGTTGATTCTTTATTTCGCTTTGCTGATAGCAAGTCTTGGCATAGGCGCAACCATGATCATGAACGTATCGGACAGGAGGAGGGAGATAGGACTCTTACGGTCTCAAGGTATGAGCAGGCTGCAGATTACTGGGTTGTTTCTTGGTGAAGGAACTCTTCTGGGCCTCTTCGGATTCTTGCTGGCCGTACCTGGTGGTCTGCTGTTGTTGAAGGGAGCTACCAACAGCACTACACTGGCTGGTTTCTTTATTCCGTTCATCGTACCTTATGGTGCTATAGTTCAGTCGTTGATTCTTGCTCTTGTCGCAGTATTGATTGGCAGTCTGTATCCTGCGGTACGGGCGTCTCGATTAAAGATTACGCGCGCATTGGAGCAAGTATGATTACTGCCCGAGACTAAATATCACGGCAACCATGTTCATGGGGAACGGGTTTGCCCGGTAACGCCCTACTCTCAGTCTACGACAAAACAGGGCTGGACCGGCTAGCCTGGATATTCTCGAAGCTTCAGATCAAGATGCTTGGCTCTGGAGGGACTGCCGAGGCTGTCCGGAAACTTGGCTTCCATGTCGTCGAGGTTTCAGAGTATACTCAAGTCTCGGAGATGCCTGGGGGACTCGTGAAGACGTTACATCCAAGGATTCATGGCGGAATACTCGGAGACTGGAATGACGCCGAGCAGCGGAAGTATCTGGAAGCGAACCGAATTGAGCCCCTAGATTTTGTGGTGGTAAATCTGTATCCCTTCCAAGAGGTTGTGAAGGTTGATCCCAAGGATCTTCGGAAGGCCGTTGACAATATTGACATTGGAGGCGTTGCGCTAATACGGGCCGCGGGGAAAGGTGCATTGTTGAACCAACGAGTTGTGCCAGTGACTTCGCCGCTTCAGTATGAGGGCGTGGTCGCGGAGCTGGAGAGAAAAGGGTATGTAGGAAACGATCTGCGACAGCGCCTGGCCCGAGAAGCATTTGTTCTAACAGCAGACTATGACAAGGCAATACGGGACTACTTGATGGGTCAGGCTCGATGAGCAAGCAGGAGATTCGCAAAATCTATCGGACCGCTCTGAAGGAGGATTTTCCACAGGTTCTCAGACTGGAACTCGGGGGAAAGGTGTTCGAGTATTCCAAGGTTCACTGGACGATTGGTGGGCAGGATCGTGGGCTGCGCTATGGGACGAATCCACACCAAAAAGCCGCATTGTACAGGGCTGAACATTCCCAGGGAGGGATTGGGAATGTGGAATGGATCAAATGGGGAAAGGACGGACCGTCAGCGACGAATATCGAGGATGGAAGTCATGGGCTGCGAATCGTCGGATATTTTGGCGAGCCGGCGGCAGCGGTGATGAAGCATCTCAATCCATCAGGAGTTTCTGTTGGGCATAAGGGCGAGGTGTTGTCCTCTGTTTATGCGCGGGCCCGAGATGCGGATCCGAGGGCCTCGTTTGGCAGCGTTGTTGTTCTCAACCGAAGGGTCGACAAGTTGACGGCCGAAGAATTGACGAAGACCTTTGTCGAAGTGGTCTATGCGCCTGACTATGAGGAGTCGGCGATTTCAGTCTTCCATGCGAAGAAGGACATTCGGATTGGAAGGGTCCCTGTCCCCGATCATGGTTCGATCTCGCCCGACATTGTGGTGCTGGATGATGGGTCGCTAATACTCGAGGATTCCTACCGAACTGGATTACAATCGTTGGAACAACTGAAAAAGTTGCCAGTAGCTACGAAGCGCTCACCATCAGAAACCGAGTACCATGCTCTGCTGCATTCCTGGTGGGCAGCATGCGAGATTCGATCTAACGCTGTCGTGTTCTGGAAGAACGACACGTCTCTGGCGATCGGGACGGGACAACAAGACAGAATCGGCGCAATCGAATCCTGTATCGAGAAAGCCCACAAGTTCGGCCACGATCTCAAAGGCAGCGTAATGGCCTCCGACGGATTCTTGCCCAACATCGATAATGTAGAAGCAGTTGCAAAAGAAGGCGTCTCGGCAATTGTTCAGCCCGGAGGTTCAGTCGAAGATCAAGAGCTGGTCAGAGCGTGCGATCAGCATGGAATCGCTATGGTCATGACAGGAGAACGTTCCTTCCGTCACTTCTAAGAAAAGTAACCGGGTTGACCTTCTTGGGATAGACCCGCTTCTTCTGCGCTCAGATGAAGCGTTTTTCATTTACTTTAACCCCTAAAACCCTTTTACGGACGAATTCTAGTTTCGGTTGTCTTCGAATTGCGGGTCAGACGATCCGGCAGCGTCCGTGCTTATTACGAGTTGATGAAGCCGAAGATCGTCTATCTGCTAGATTTTACAGCGCTCATTGCGTTTCTAGTTGCCGTTCCCGGTATCAACTTCCTCCGACTCGTTGCAGTCGTTGTTGCGGGAACGCTGGCCTCTGGGGGAGCGGGAGCACTGAACAGCTATGTCGACCGGGACTTCGACCGCTTAATGGGGCGGACAAGTTGGAGACCTATTCCTCGAGGAGAGATATCCCCTGCCCGTGCTCTCCTCTTCGGCCTATCTCTCATCGGCATTAGCGGAGTCATCTCCGCGTTGTTCCTTCCATGGCTTGCTGGCTTGTTCATCATCCTAGGCGCAGCCATCTACGTCTTATTCTACACCAAGTATCTGAAGCCTAGAACCACACTGAACATTGTCTTAGGAGGGTTCGCCGGGAGCTGCGCTCCCCTCGCGGGATGGGCAGCGGCGACGGGTGAGTTGACGGCTGCAGCTCCGTGGCTGATGGCTCTCCTGGTCTTCGTCTGGACCCCCAGCCATTTCTGGGCACTGGCTATGAGGGCTGTAGGCGACTATACGAAGGCAGGAATCCCCATGCTGCCCGTTGTGGTGGGCGAGAAGAAAACGGCGCAATACATTGCGCTGAATACGTTCCTGTTAGTTCCGCTATCTCTAGCTTTTGTGCTTCCTGCCTTGGGGGGATTTGGAATCATCTACCTAGTTACCGCCACGTTACTGGGTCTCGGCATGATTCTTGTCGATCTCAAACTCGTCGCCAATCCGACCAAAGCTCAGGCTTGGACAGCCTTCAAGTTCTCCAGCCCTTATCTGGCGATCGTGTTTCTTGCGATGGTTCTGGACGTGAAGCTTCTTCCACACTATCTCCCAATATAGACAGGTCAGAATTTCGCGGAGAGTTTCAAAAAGTTCTGAATGATGGTGCGTCCATGGGGATGCTTCTCATCAGACCTTTCCGGATGGAACTGGAGACCGTAGATTGGGCGTGTCTGATGGCCTATGGCCTCAACCTGTGATGTTGCCGACTCAGCTAGATGGCGGAATCCTTCAGGGACGCGTCCTAGGGCTTGACGATGTGACTCGGATACTCTTATCGAATCGGGCAGTCCGTCGAATATGGGATCGTTTCCTAATAGTTTGATTTCTTTGAACTCTCGAATTGCATGGCCGAGGTCCACGACTTCTGACCCGTAGGCTGTGCCGATGAGCTGGTGTCCAAAGCAGATTCCGAGAAACGGTCGGTCTAGCTTTCGGACTAGGTCCATCTCAGGCTGGAACACCATTCTCGTGTCAGGCTTGGACAGCATGAAGTTTGAGCCTGTGAGAATTGTGATGTCAGGATTCTTCTGCAAGACCAGATCGTGCATCCCAGCGATCTTGTAATGGATCATCTCTGGCTGTTGGCCTGTGCAGAGTGCGATGTTGTTCAACGCCTGTTTCGTTTTTTCCGGTTCCTTGTAGTTGTTGATTACCAGGATCTTCAATCTATTAGGTCACAGGGCTGCGAGGAGCTTGTCGATTTCCTCCTCGGTATTGTAGTAGTGGGGAGAGGCGCGTATAGCCTTGACTCTACTCGCCACAGTAATGTTCAGTGACTTTAGCTTGTTGAACGTCGCCTGAGGGTCCTCGTCTTCGAAGACTACTATTCCGCTTCGACGTTCAGACTGTAGAGGGGTCAGTATTTTCCGTCCTTTCTTCTTCAAACCATCGATGAGATGATCTGTGACCTTGAGAATTCGATGGTATCTTTCCTGTTGGTCTTGCTTGAGCGCGTATTCAAGAGCGGCCTTCGCTCCCACGATCGAGACTACTCCCCAGCTTCCTCCCTCGAAACGAGTCGCGTCCAACGCGGGCTCTGCAATGTCGATGTTGAAGGGCTTGCCGAACAAGTCTTCCTGCTTGGACATTCTCCTGACGACAGAATCTTCCACTCCATGCCATCCGATGTAGTTAGGGTCCAGCTCACTGAGCCTATCACTGCGTGTGTATAGGTAGGCGGCGCCGTGGGGCCCTTGCATCCACTTGTACATTCCGCAAGCTAGCGCATCGACCCCGTCTTGTTTGGCATTGATCGGGAAGACTCCTAGTCCGTGGAAGGAGTCTGCTATCACAAACGCGTTGTGCTCATGAGCGATCTTTGCGATCTCCCTGATCTTTTCTCTGCAGCCATTCGTCCAGGACACATAGTCGACCGAGACGATAGAGGTGTTGTCATCGATCGCCTTCTCCCATTCTTCTAGAGGAACGGTGCCATTCTGGTCCTTTCTCAGTAGCCGAACCTCGTTGGTGCGGCCGTGCTTCTTCTGGAGATGCCAGAGGTAGATGTTCGTGGGAAAGTTCAGTTCGCTGATAACAATGTTACCGTTAGGTTTGTACTTGACACTACTCGCCAGCGCGGTGAGAGCTGAGCTGACGTTCGGGACACTCGCGACCTCTTCTAGGCTTGCTCCGATCATCTTTCCGAAGAGTCGGCGGGATTCGATGATCATGGGTAGCCATTCTTCCCAGTTTTCGCCATAGTCGCGCCAGTCCGTTAGGTATTCGTGGATCGCGTTGAGAACATTGATTGAGGGCGGGCCCGTCCCGGCGTTATCGAAGTATGCTCGTCGAGAAGTTACGGGAATTTCCTTTCTGACAAGGTCAATATTCAAGGGGGACAGCGCCTGGTGACGTTCCAAGTTTTCCGTTCGAAGTATAAAGGGAGTGCTAGTTGGAGTGGAAAGCTTCAACGCCAGCTTCTGAGATGCAGTTCTTGCACCAGAACTGGTTTTTCTCGGGACTGTATTCTGCATAGGAGTCGGTGACAACGTTTCCGCAACGGCTGCATCGTAGAATCATGACACGCCGCATCTTGTGATGCGGAAGATCTTTCTTGTGGATAGAGATGTCAGCATCTCCAAGTTCAACGATGACGTTGCACGTCTCGCAGTAGTAGACCGTGTTTAGTACTGCTTTGTCTCTCGCCTCTACCCAGTCTTCAGCCATGAACTAATATGTGCACTCTCCTTGAAAAATCTGCAAGACTAGCCGGTCATGGTCCGTGGAGGCACAGTCTTCCACGGCAGGCTAGAGGTGTTAGGTCAAGGCCGATAACCTTATCCTTCAAGTCGAGAGATTAGTGATAATTCGAGTAGTATGCTCGCCGTCAGGCTTCTACTCACGTTCGCCATCGTCTTCTCACTCGTAAGTCTTCCCAGCGTCCTGTCCAGCAACGTCTTTCTTCCGAAGATCCCGGTTGTGAGGGCGCAACAGGAGACGAGTGCTGGGTTATGGTATCCTGCGGGCGCTCAGGAGCAGACCCTGTCTATCAGCCAAGGTGACGGTGCTGTCAGTACCCAAGTTAGCTGGTTGCTGACAAACCAGGTCGACAGCGAAGACTGGCCACTAACCGCAACCCAACAGGGAGCAAGCACGGTAAACTGCTCAGGTAACGCGAATGTTCTCTGCAGCCTCCCGGTGCCTGACCATGGATACTTCGAGATCGAGTTCAACCTTGCAAACGTTCTCTGGAGCATACCGATGCAGTACGGTAACAGTGCGGCAGGTATTGAGCTACGTCAAGGAATAGCCCATCTTTTCAACAAAGCGAGCTTCGCGGCGAACAACCCTGCATGCCTTAGCACAGTATGCAATCCCAACGATTCTCCTATCCCAGTCTGTACTATCACTGCTGGTTGCGGTAACGGTGGACTACCGGCGGCCAACCCGTGCGGCTGGGACACCAAGTACGCAGAGTCAAGCACGACTAACTGCGTTGTTGGTGCTCCTGGTGGTTCTGCCTACAACTGTAGCTTCAGCGCAGCTTGTCCCACCGGCGTCCCGACTGGGACGACAACTTTCGCTTGGCAGGCTCAGATAGGCAGTCCAGACTTTTGCGCCGCTGCACAGCACTTCATCACCGCTTTCGCTGACGCTAACATTACAGGTGTCACGACCAACGCGAACTGTGAACTCGCCGCTCCTCCGGGTGGCTGGCCTTCACCCGTCACCGCTATCAACACATCAGGAAACTGTGTATCCGCTGGACTCGCCACTGCGAACACTTGCGCTTTCGTCCGCACCACTGAACCCCGGAAGAGTCTGGGTGAAGGCCTTGCCCAGAATATTTGCGCGCTCTTCTCGCCCGCTTGGGGCGCGTGGACCACCCTTGCCGGCCAACCATTCTCGTGCGACAATTCAAACACGGGAACTGGCAACGCTGCGTGTGGCGGTGGCTCATGCCCATTCCTCCAGGAGGTGGAGGGATCGATCGGCCAATTCTGCGGATTCAACCCACCTCCCCAAGGTGTCCCTAACAAGTGTTGGGGATTCGGAACATTCGGCTTTGGACAAGTCTTCCCATTCGACAGCACATTATATTTCGAATATAACAGCAACTTCGCTTCTTACATTTTAGGCTCGCCGTGCATCAGCACCACGGTGTCCTCCTACTCAGCGGCCAACTACATGTCTGTCTGCAGTCCCATCTACGATAGTTTGAGTTCGGCGATGGAGTTTGCAACATGCCTCGCCTCGCCGAGTACAACCGCCCCAGATCCTACTTTGGGCAACGCCTCACCCACGTTCGCCAACTGTTCGGGTGCAGCGGTCTCGGGGGGCACGGGTGCGACGACATGCATCGGGGCTAGTCCAAGCTGCGGCTCCATCAGCGCGGGTTATCAGGCAGAGGATTACTTCGGTAGCCGCGCTTTCACGATACCTGTCTGGACTGGCGTTGACATTGAAGCTCGCTCCAGTAACTGGCCGCTAGGCAACGCGACATCACCGGGCTTTATCACAGCATTCGGCGGCGGCTACTCGCCGCAAGCAAACATCTGGGAATGGCTCGACGCTTATAGTCCCAATCCAGCGGTTGCAGGTACGTTACGTCAGAGCTTCCTGACGACAGTCGGTAACCTCAACCCGTTCGACTTCAACACCATCTGGGAATCCTATCTTCTAAGCACGATTTACGACGGGCTCTTCGTTCAAAACCCGATGTGCGTCGCTCCACATAACTTTGTTGGAGCTGCTATCGATCAGTGCGCTTCGAATTTCCAGTACATTGACTGGATGACGACCAGCCACAGCTTCCTATGCTACCCCGGAGGACCTGGTTGCTCCTCAACAAACATTGGCTACGGGAATTCTACCTATTTTGCGAACACTGCTGCAGTCGTTCGTCTAACCATGAATCGAAGCAATCATTGGCAGGACGGCGGTCCCGTCACTGCTTGGGACGTAAAGTACAGCTACACCAATCTCAACGCCACTGGCGCCTTCCAGGCTACATCGCTCTCTAATGTTGCTCACATTAACGTCTTGGACGAGTTCACTGTGGACCTTAACCTCAAGGCTAAGGGTCCGTTCACTGAGCTCTTCCTTGGCGGTATCACCATAATTCCAGGCCACATCTGGTCTGCTTGTGGTGCGAGCACTTGGAACAGCGGCGTAACTGGCAAGGACATTTCTGGAACTAACATCGTCACTGCTCCTGAGGACACTTGCATCGGAGCATTCGGCGCGCCCAACATTGTCACTGTCGGTGGTACGCGTGCTGACAGTCCAACCTTCGACCCTGTCACGAACAACTTCCTCATCGGATCTAGCGCATTCACATGCCAGAGCATCGGCGGCACGGGTCACCCGACAGTCGGCACGATCGGAGGAGGCTGCAGTGTGGACAATACTCAGTCTCCGGCCTTCGGGCTCAACGACTTCACACTGACTAGGACAGGTTGTACCCTGACATCGACCGGGACTACGTGTGGTGTTGCAGGCTCAAATACCGACTACTTCCGGAGTAGCGGAGCACTAGCATCATACGTCTGGTCTGGCGATATTGGTTCTGGCAGCACTGACTTTTCGAAAGTGTTGACCGTTAACAGTTGTCACTCTACAAGCCCCTCAGCTAACTGTCCGCACTGGGCACAGGGCATCGGTAACCCGGGCGGCACAGGCACCAACCCTGTTGGTCTCAGCCAACGTTTGAAGGTCAACTCGTACAAGGGAGTAAGCTGGATTGGCTTCTCAACAGAGAAGACAACCGGCACACAACTGATCCTAGCTTGCAAAGCAGGGTACACGATTCCAGGAACAACAATCACACCATGCACGGCAACCAATGCAGGATGGACGGGCACCGTCCTACCGGGCATCGGAGGATACGCTTCAACACTCTACGAGGTGGGCAGCACAGTCCTGAGCACAAGCACATCGACACTAGCGCCGGCTAGCCCTGCAGGTGGACCTTACGCGAACTGCGCAGCGCCGATAGGATCAGGCTCAGCCTATCCCAACGGCGGATACGACTGCTAGGGGACTACCGAAGAAAGGCAGGAAATCCTCTGTTTCTTGGGATTCTACGTAATAGGATTGACCACGTTCTTGGGAGAGTGAACGGGGGCAAGCACCAAATAAACGATGAACTTCGATCTTCTCGGTGTGAAAAACGACCCTTCGCTCTTTCCTGCTGAAAAGACTCGCATACACTGTGTTTCTGATTTTCGCAATCATGATCGTAAACTGGATTATTTTCGAGGGGATTCCAGGACAGAACGGTGCACAGGCGTTTCTTACAGGCAGTCCCCGGATAGCTCAAAACCCGCAGGCAGTCGCGAATCTCTGCGCGCTGTGGCAATGTCACGCCTCACGCACTGACCAGTTTGTCTCCTACATTCACAATATGCTCACGTTCCAGTTTGGAAACTCTTACCAAAACGGCCAGCCCATCTCTACACAGGTCATAGCACAAGGAAGACTTCAGAATACTCTGTTGCTGCTCGGAGTGTCTACCATCCTCGGTATCATCATCGGCGCAGTCCTTGGAATTGTCTCAGCCAGCAGACGAAGCTCCATTCTAGACAAGCTTAACGTATCCGCTTCGATCACGACCTCTGCCCTTCCGACGTTCTGGATTGGTCTGTTATTCATTCTCGTCTTCGCCTTGGGTCTGGGCTGGTTTCCCTCAGGCGGCCTTCAGCCAGCGTCTTGGACTATCCCAGGCAATCTTCCGAGCATTCTCACCCAGATCCTCGTCCGTATACAGTTCTTCTTCCTACCCTCGGTCACGTTGACGCTGATCTCCTACGGCGGCTTTGTGCTCTTGACGAGAGCCACGATGATGGAGGCACTAACCGAAGACTACATTCTAACAGCGAGAGCCAAGGGGCTGTCTCAAAGAGTGATACTCTTCCGGCATGCTTTCAAGAACGCTTCACTCCCAGTGATAACTGCTAGCGCGCTCGCATTCGGCGGCATTCTTTCAGGTGCGATCATAACTGAGACTGTCTTCGCCTGGCCCGGACTCGGCTTCTGGCTCTTTCAAGCGGTAGAGGTGAAGGACTATCCTGTCATGCAGGCGATGTTCTATCTGATATCGCTCACTGTTGTCGCTGCTAACTTCATCTCAGATATTGTCTACGGGATCGTTGATCCTCGGATCCGGTATGAGTAGGATAATCAGTCAGCAACCGGGACGAGAGGCCGACCGATGACGGGGGCAACTCGCTCTTGGGAATTAGCTAAATAAATTTCGAAGTCACTGACCATCCCCAATACTCAATCTAGTGTCTTGGGGCTTTTCGACCCATCAGATAGTGATCGCGATGGATAGCTTCGTCGAGAGGACTCCAACCGATAAACTTAACATGCGAATGTGAGAGGCTAAGGCGGGTAGTATGCCTACTGTCAGGCTTCTACTCACCTTTGCCATCGTTTTCTCACTGGTCAGTCTTCCCAGTGTCCTGTCGAACAACTTGTATTTTCCAAGTATTTCTCTGGTGAGAGCTCAACAAGAGACGACATCTGGAGCATGGTATCCTGCAGGTGCCCAAGAGCAGACCCTGTCTATCAGCCAGGGTGACGGTGCTAGCATTACCCAAGTCAACTGGCTGTTGACAAACCAGGTCGACAGCGAAGACTGGCCACTAACCGCAACCCAGCAAGGAGCAAGCACAGTAAACTGTGGAGGTAGCACCACGATAATCTGCAGTGCGCCCGTTCCTGACCATGGATACTTTGAGATCGAGTTCAACCTCGCTAACGTGCTTTGGGGTGTCCCCATGCAGTACGGTAACAGCGCGGCAGGGGTCGAGCTTCGCCAGGGGATAGCTCATCTTATCAACAAACAAAGCTTCACAGCGAACAATGCCGCGTGCTTGGGCATAGCATGCGTCCCTAATGATCAACCGATACCTGTCTGCACAATATCAGTCGGCTGTACAAACGGTGGGCTCTACGCAGCCAACCCGTGTGGATGGGATACGAAGTACACCGAGTCCAGCTCGACGAACTGCGTCGTGGGCGCTCCGGGTGGTACCTCCTACAACTGTAACTTCAGTACCACATGTCCCACCGGAACTGTCACTGGCACTACCACCTTCCCGTGGCAAGCTCAGATCGGCAGCCCTGACTTTTGTGCCGCCGCGCAGCACTTTATCACAGCATTCGCAGATGCTAGCATTAGCGGCGTGACGACAAACGCGAACTGCGAACTCGTCGCGCCCTCTGGAGGCTGGCCATCCGTCGTTACAGCCATCAACACGCTAGGCTGTGCTGGTGGAGCTCCTATTGCCACGGCGAACACTTGCGCTTTCGTCCGAACGACCGAACCCCGTAAGAGCTTGGGTGAAGGCATCATTCAGGATATTTGCGCACTCTTCTCGCCTGCATGGGGCGCATGGACCACACTTGCAGGTAAGCCCATCGGCTGTGACAATTCGAATACCGGCTCAGGCAATGCTGCTTGTGGCGGTGGGTCATGTCCGTTCCTGCAATTATCGGAAGGAGTAAGCAGCCAGTTTTGCGGATTCAACACAAGCACTAACGGTGTCCCGATCAATTGCTGGGGACTGGGAACATTCGGCTTTGGACAAGTCTTCCCATTTGATAGCACATCATACTTCGAATACAACAGTCTCTTCGCCACTAAGACTACAGTTACCTGCACCAACGCGGACTGTTCCACTAATGTTCCGGGTTCGCCATGCGCCAGTACCACTTTCACCGGCGGCGCGTTCGACTACATGTATGTCTGCAGCCCCACTTATGACAGTCTGAGTTCAGCGATGGAGTTTTCGCCATGTCTCGGCGCAAACGGGGATCCAACACCCAACTTTGCCACGCCGACTTTCGTAAACTGTTCAGGCGGAACAGTGGGTTCTGGTACAGGGTCTACATCATGCATCGGCGCATCTCCAGCCTGTTCATCGATCAGTGCTGGTTACCAGGCTGAGGACTACTATGGCAGCCATGTCTTCACGATCCCAGTCTGGGACGGCAACGACGTTCAGGGTCGTCTCAGCAACTGGCCTCTGGGCACCTCAACGACACCAGGCTGGATCACAGCCTTCGGTGGCGGCTATTCGCCCTCAGCGAACTTCTTCGAATGGCTCAATGCATACAGTGGCAGCCCAGCTATGGCTGGAACATTCCGCCAGAGCTTCTTGGCAACGGTTGACAGTCTCAACCCATTCCAGTTCACCACCCTCTGGGACGCGTACTTGCTCAGCAACATCTATGACAGTCTCTTCGTGCAGAACCCTCTCTGTAGCCAGACTCCTCCCGCGGGCTCGGGTGTGACCCAGTGTTCTTCGATATTGCAGAACATCGACTGGATGACTACTAGTCACAGCTTCCTATGCTACCCAGGCGGTCCCCCGTGCACTTCTACAACACTGGGCTATGGTAACTCGACATACTTCGCAAACACATCCGCTGATCTCCGACTCACACTCAACCGTAGTAACCACTGGCATGATGGTGGACCTGTCACAGCATGGGACGTGAAGTACACCTTCATCAACCTCAACGCTACAGGAGCATACCAAGCAACAGCTCTAGCCAACGTCTCCCACATCAACGTGCTTGACGAATATACTCTGGACCTCAATCTCAAGGCTAGGGGTCCATTCACTGAGCTCCTCGTCGGAGGCGTCACCATAATTCCAGGCCATGTCTGGTCTGCCTGCGGAGCAAGCACATGGAACACTGGCGTGACAGACAAGAACATTGCGGGCACAAACATAGTGAACGCTTCGGAGGACAATTGCGTAGGACACTTCGGTGCATCAAACATTGCTTCAGTCGGTGGTGTGCGTGCTGACAGTCCAATCTTCGATCCCATGACGAACAACTTCCTGATTGGATCTGGCCCATACACTTGCCAGAGTATCGGCGGCACAGGTCATCCTGCTGTCGGTACTCTTGGTGGAGGCTGTAGCATCGATAATACACAGGCTCCAGCCTTTGGTCTGGGTGACTTTACCCTGACTAGGGCTGGCTGTACTCTCTCCTCGACTGGAACTGCTTGTGGTGTTGCTGGTGCGAGCAGCGATTACTTCCGTAGCAGCGGAGCTCTCGCATCGTACATCTGGTCTGGGGATATTGGTTCTGGTAGTGCTGACTTTTCGAAGGTGTTGACAGTGAACAGCTGTCACTCCTCGACTCCATCAGCCAACTGTCCACACTGGGCACAGGGCATCGGTAACCCGAGTCTTACGAGCACTAACAATCCTGTCGGTCTAAGCCAGCGTTTGAAGGTCAACTCGCTCAAGGGAATAAGCTGGATAAGCTTCTCTACAGAGAAGACCGCCGGCACACAGCTGATCCTTTCCTGCGTAGCGGGATACACTCTTCCTGGGACGACAATCACCCCGTGTACTGTAACGAACGCGGGATGGACGACTAATGTCCTGCCCGGCATAGGAGGATACGCTAGTACACTCTACGAGGTCGGCAGCAACGTCCTAAGCACTAGCACCTCGACGCTGTCACCTGCCAGCGCCATCGGATGCACATCAGACTATCCAAACGGCGGGTACGACTGCTAGTGCAGAAGTTTGTTGCAACTCTAGTTCTGACCGACCCAGAAACTCGCTCACCAGCAGAAGCACTTCGGCAATCGTCGAGGCTGTGGGCAATACTCCTATATCTCAGCTCCAGCAAGACCAGGTCTCACGGAATAAACGATCTGCCGGTGAGCTGACATAGCTCGAAGGCAATCCGGTAGGAGTCCTGAATGGGCCAAAAGATCAAGAGAGAGAACAGCTTTGATACGCTTCTCAATCAATCACTTGACAAGCAGGCGCATGGTAGGCCTACAGCAAGATACGCTGGCAAAGCCGCTAGCAGGATTTGGCCGCGGCGTCATGTCCGTCTCACTCTCTCACTGACCATTCTCTTGGTAATTGGGCTGGGAGCATCTGTCTGGGCCTGGCAGAACGGCATCTGGTTCCCCACGTCTAGTCCCAACGGTCTGAGGGCCGTGCTGATCGACGGGCTCTCAGTGAACAACCCTGATCCGTCATTTACCGACAATGTGACGAGGACACTCTCTTCAGTCGGGTATACGGTTGACTACATCGGTCCAGACAAGTTCACAGTGGATACTCTTGCAAATCTTCCCTCTCAAGGGTACGGTCTTGTGATCATACGAGCCCATACAGCACACTCAGCTATCATTACCTCCGAGCCCTACACAAGCTCCAAGTACGTCTTCGCACAGCTCGCCGGCCACGTATCTCCCGCCACGATAGGGACCCCAGTAGAATATTTCGCAGTCGAGGCGCAGTTCATTAGCAGCGAATCTCATGGACGGTTCCAGAATTCGATCATCGTATTGATGGGCTGCGGCGATCCGGGTGACCGAGAGACTTTTGGCGCAGCCTTCGCGGACAAAGGAGCCGGCTACCTAATAGGATTCGACAATTCAGTGAGCGCCCAGTTCACGGACTCGGAGACCTCGACGCTCGTGTCGGCTCTCGCTCATGGAAACACTGTACAGGAATCCGTCAATCTAGCCTCTAACGCTGACCCCGTATACCGTGGACAATTCGGGTTTGTTGTAGCGAGCAGTATCTTGCAACAGAGGACAGTCAATCTTCTCTCCGAACTATCCCTCTTCGCGATTTTCTTCATCATACTTGTGTTCGGCCCACTATCCGTATTCCTAGTTCCAAAGCTACTTGCCAGACGTTAGGGACTCGCGACTCCTACAAGAATCGATTGTTCGACACGTACTATCCCGCTAGGCGATCATTCGCTAGCATCCACCTTTGCCGAGACACCGGTGGCCCCGAGGCAGGGTCTTCAATCGCGACTACTAATGTTAGGGATAGTGAAATTGTCCTTCAGGAACAATAATTCTGGCTTGCTTCTCTTCTCCAACTCCTCCTAATGCCTCCAGTATCAACAGAACGAGGCCGATTAGGAAGATGATCACACTAATGGGACGGTAACCAACTTGATAAAAGTACAGAATCGCTCCTGAAGTCATCAGGAGAAGCGACACACTCGTTACGATATTATCCACATATCTCGACCATTTCATCGGCGAGCACCCTCGGAATGCTAACACGCTCTATTCCGCTAGGTTTCCTCAGTCTTGAAATTTGCCTATTGGCTAGTGATCCCTTACTTTGAGCCAGGGAGTAAACTTGACTATGTCCGATTGCGCAACACTTGTGCAAGAATGAAGGTAGGATAGTATGGGTCTTCCTGAAAAGATCAAGCAGATAGAGGAGGAGATGAAGAAGACCCAGATCAATAAGCACACCGAGCATCATATCGGACTATTGAAGGCGAAGCTTGCCAGAATACGGGCGGAACTTGAGGCTTCCACTTCGAAGGGTGGGGGTCCAGCTTTTGAGATTCGCAAAGGCGGGGATGCCACTGTTGTCCTGATCGGTCTCCCCAGCGTTGGCAAGTCCACTATCCTCAATCGTCTGACGAATGCGAAGTCGAAGATTGCTGCCTACGCGTTCACGACGCTAACTGTAGTCCCGGGAATATTGCGATACAACGGCGCTGACATTCAGATTCTCGACCTCCCGGGAATTATCAGCGGTGCCTCCTCTGGGAGAGGGAGAGGGCGCAGAGTCCTCTCTGTGGCACGTAACGCTGACCTTGTCCTGTTGGTCCTGGACGTTTTTCAGCCAGGTCAAGTAGAACTGTTGAAGCGTGAGCTTCACGAGATGGGTATTCGAATCAACCAGAAGCCACCCGATGTGGTGATAACAAAGTCCGGCAAAGGAGGGCTAGCCCTGACAACCAGCGTCAAACTGACCAAGCTCTCTCAGGCCACAGTCAAAGGGATAGCAGAGGCGTACGGGCTGACCAATGGCAGCATTCTGATCCGTGAAGACATCACGGACGACCAGCTCATCGACGTCTTAACTGGGAACAGAAGATACGCTTCAGCACTCGTCGTCCTTAACAAAGTGGACCTCGTCAACGAGCAGTACCTTGCTGTCGTGAAGAGACAAGTTGGAACTGATTTCGTGCCCATATCTGCCGAGAAGGGTCTAAACATTGACCTGCTTACCGAACGAATATGGGAGACGCTGGATTTCAAAAGGATCTACCTGAAGCGTCCAGACGGAGAGCCTGATTTCGAGAAGCCTCTCATACTTCCCTCCGGATCAACTCTGCGGGATGTCTGCAAGAAGGTTCATCCCCGATTCGTGGAGGGTGCAAAGTATGCTCTCGTCTCAGGGTCCAGCGTGAAATATGGAGGGCAAAGGGTGGGACTGGACCATATCCCAAACGATCAGGACATAGTAACCATTATGAGATGAACAGCGGGGGATTCTTCCATCTCCATTAACCGGTAGACTTTTGAGACGGAGAAGGCGAAACCCAATTGCTAGTCAGACTTGTGAAAAACCAACCATCCAAAGGCCCTGAAAAGGCATCACGATCCAGCATCAAGACCCTCCTCGTAGTAACTCTAGTGGCTTTGATCGCAGCAACCGCCTGGTCAACGGGCTGGATTCCATTCCTGCCAGTTGCCCACGCCCAAGGCGTTGCGAAAGTGGCGGTCAACCCTTCCAGCATATCGAGCTTGGCACTTGTTCAAGGCACCACCTTGACTTTTCAAGTGAGCGTCATCGATTCACAGCCATTCAGCGGCTTCCAAATCGCACTACTCTACAATCACAGCGTACTGCAGTTCCAAGGATTGGACATCTCGGGAGGGGTCTTAGGCAACGATGCAGTCTTTTCTTCGGAGTGCGTGAACGGCACAGGTCCCTATTGTTTTCCTGACTCAAGGTTTGATGGCATCGGAGTTGTAAGCGTTGATCTTTTTACTGACTCCGGTCTCAACACAACAGCGTCAAGTGGGAAGCTGTTCAGCGTCACCTTCACTGTCGTAAACATGGGCTTCTCCTCGATACACATTGTATACGATGTGCTTGTAGCCTTGAGTGCCAGCGCTCCACTAGGATTGATATTCATACCTGCAGTTCCATACGACGGATACTTCACGAACATTGATTGTCCAGCCGCAAGTGGAACTCCATGCAAACCACCGACCGTATCCTTCAATCCTCCACCGAGCCCGATTGCAAATCAACCCGAGTTTTTCAACGCCTACGCAGTATCGCAGAATCTTAACGGCAGGATTTCACAGTACAATTGGACATGGACGATGGGCCTAGAGCAGCGCTATTACAATAGCCCTGCTCAAGGGAGTTTGACACCATCGACGAATATCACAATCACATTTCCGGATCCTGGTCCGTGGGTGGTGACTCTCAGTGTGCAAGACAATTACGGAGCTAGAATCTATTATGTGCTGACCATAGATGTTCATCAAATTGGGGTCTCAGTTTCAATATTCTATACGGATCCCGACATGCATCCCCTACCATCCGATTCGGATGGAAATCCGATGGTCAATGCGATCATCACTGGCGGTATTCTAAGGAGCATGACCCCCGGCCACGTCTTAGCTTGGGTCAACGTGACAAACACTTCCGGGTCACCGCTGAAATCGCTCAAGTTGAATGTGACGCTTCCCCTTGACTGGGCGGTCAATCCTGCTTGGTTGCCAGCCAAGGGAGCGATACACGTCTACTACGCTAATACGACGGATCTCGCGACGAATCCGGAGATCACACAGCCCTCAACAATCACTGTTTCAACAGGAAATCCAATGTTAGTCCAGGTAGAAATACAGAGCTTTAACGCGACCGTCATGGGGCATCCACTATTGACTGCTGAGAGCATTCTGCTATCGGTCAAGCTGAGCTACACTCTGACCGGGACAACGCAGTCAGCCATGAGCTATCCGCGAAACTATAGTAGCACAGCTTCTCTGATGGTTTGGACTGGTCCAGAATTCACAGGCAACGATGCGGCTGGCCAAGGCTCGTTCTTCTTCAGAGTGTTCGCGGAGAGTCTGGGGCGGCATGGAATACGTGGGGTCACGGTTGTTTAAGGTCCGATTCATGAAACCTGGATTTCCTAAGATTTGCTGGTATGAAACCGATCTGGGAAGATGTCGACCGTCAATCGTCTCGTTTCACAATCGTGTCTATGGGACGATTTCGACACTGATAATCGCATATATCTCTAGGATTTCTGGTCTCTTTTTCCGAGGCTGAATTCGTCATGAATTGATCTAACGGCTTCAGGTCCATCCTTTTCGCGTGTTACGAACGATATGTCGTATTCTGACGAGCCTTGAGCCACCATGCGCACATTGACCTTTTTTCCCTGCCACGGCTCCGAATACTCTTGCCGCGACCCCGGGTGTGCCTTTCATACCTGATCCAACGACTGCTATGATGCAATCGTCTCTTTCCTCAAGAGGGCTTAGATCAGTTTGAAGTCTGTTTGTGGAATATCCGCTCGGATCATGCTTCCGCTGCTGCCGTCAATGATGGCGTTGTAGCTTTTTCCCTTGTACTCGTATTGTAGGAACCAGAGTGGTGCGTGAAGATAGGTGGGCTTCTCAATGCTGAAACTTGTGTCGAACCGTGTTACTTGGTCCACTTCCTGTTTCAGGAGGAATCTTTGGTTCTCCTCAACTTCATTTTTCGCTCGAATGACAGCTTCATCGCTGTCTAGTTCGCTATTCAGAAATTTTGCCTGAGGCTCTATCTTGGTGAAGTCGAAGGGTATCTTGCCTTCAGCCGGCACTCTGTAGTCCCGGGTTGGGAAGTCCGCGGCCTTTCTTCCTAAGACCAGCCAGTCGTACTGGTTCTGGATTGTCCCTTTTCGTGGTGTGGGTGGTGAGATTCTTTCGAGCATTCCTTCGTATGTGCTGGTGGCGGTGAGGTGTACTAGCCAGAAGGGAAGGTATCTGAGTTCTAGCATAGTGACCTTGCTTCTCTTAGCAAGGTCTCCTGGTTTCATGAATCCGGACCTCATCCAGTCCTGTAGATCCTGAGTAATTCGTGCGTTGTTGAGGTTGTTGACTATGAGGCTGTGCTGGAGCTGAAATGGAGCGTTCGCACCCACAACAGACGTATAGCCGCAATATCTACAAGTAGCCACTAGCTCGCCCGGAGATAGATTGAGCTGGGCTCCGCAATTCGGACATTTGATCTCTGAAACAATCTGAGACATGGCCAGGATTTTCCTCTTCTTCTGGGCTAGAATTAAAGAAGGGCCGGATTAAGTTCTCTAGGATCGGAGATGGATCATGGCGGGACTTGGGGCCTTGAAGCGTACGATGAGCTTCACGATCATCCTAGTATTCGCCATATTTCTGGGTCTTATCACTCTGATCTCCGTCTTCTTCATCTCAGACCCCGTCACAACACTGGTTCTGAGTCTGACTGGCGCCTTCTTCATAATTCTGCTGCAATATCTGATCGGTCCTGTCATAGTCAAAGCTACTAGCCGGCTCCACTATCTCGCTCCTGGTGAGAACCGATGGCTGGAGACGAAGGTTTCCCAGATGGCGTCAACGTCTGGCATTCCAATGCCACGATTAGCCATTTCGCCAGACCCTACGCCGAATGCGTTCGTGTTTGGCCGGACCCAGAAGAGCGCTACGCTGGCGGTCCATCAGGGATTGCTCCAGCGCTTGGATGAGGACGAGATCGAGGGTGTTATTGCTCACGAGCTTGGTCATGTCAAGCATCGTGACTTTATCGTTGTTACAATGATCTCAGCCATACCGTTGGTCGCGTATCTTATCGCACGGTCTGTCCTCTGGGGAGGCTACGTCAGCGGGTATGGCGGTCGGGGGTCTAATCGGAACAATAGTGCCGGGGCGCTGATAATCATCGCCGTCGTTGCTTACGTCGTCTATATCCTGACAACATTGCTGGCTTTGAGGCTGACGCGTCTGCGCGAGAGCTACGCCGACGCCTACTCCGCATACCTGACAAAACAGCCCAGAGAATTAGAGAGCGCTCTGACCAAGATAGCTTACGGATTGTCCTTGGCTCCAGGCGAGCCGCATGGTGCTAGAGCCTTCTTCATTGAAGACCCGGCGCAAGCAAAACAGGATGTGGCACAGATAATGGATCAGAAGTCAAAGTACGATTTGGACCATGACGGTGTCCTGAGTGAGCGCGAGTTGGAGATGGCTATGGAGGCTGAAGCCAAGTCGAACTGGCGGAAGGCGGCTCAACTCTTCATGACCCACCCGCCCACCTACAAGCGGATTCTCATGTTACGAGAGATTGAAGAAGAAATGAACACAGGAACTTTTCAAGAGTCAAACATCTACAATCATGTCTGACCAGAGTTTCGCCTCCGCTTACCAGTCCAACTACAATAGTACTATAAACAAGGGATAGTCTGAGGTTTGTTGAATCTGCAATGAATCGTGTTCCCTGGGCGCCTCTCAACGGCAGCGTTTTCCTAATAATTCTCGGGGGGCTCATCCTGGCATCACTCCTCACCGGGCTAAACATTTTCGCAGTCTTTCCCTTGGTCTTTACGTTCTTCGGAGCGTGGATGATCGTTGAAGCATTTGTTTTTCCTCCAGCGAACTCGTATGCTCCGCCCAGGATAATGGTGGTAGGCTGGGGTGCTCTGATGACCGGTTTCGGAGTTCTCTTGCTTGTCTCGTACTTTGCCGCTATACTGTTGCCTGTCGTGTTCGCGGTGATCTTGATCGTCGTGGGAATAGCTGGTGTCGGCTACAGTTTCAGAAAGTCAAGTCCCGGCACGCCGAAGACCTCCACGTCCTAGCCCGTGTTTGACCCTAAGGCGCGGTATGTCCGGAGCCTCTTCTCAAAGGTCCCGTTAGAATACGATATTCTCTTGAGCCTGCTTTCCTTCGCGCAAGATAGGCGATGGCGAGCCTATGTCGTAGACCACACCAGACAGAAGCTCAATGAACGGATACTTGACGTGGCTACCGGGACTGGGCTTTTGGCCGCTGAGTTCGCTAGGATCGTTTCTCGCGACGGGTTTGTCGTTGGCGTGGACCTTACACTCTCCATGCTGAAGACCGCCAGGTGGAGGTTGCAAGCAAGGAACGTTGGAGAGAGGGTTGACTGGGTCTTGGCCCGGGCTGAGAATCTTCCGTTCCGTGATGATTGTTTCGGATCTGCCTCCATCAGCCTCGCCCTCAGAAACGTCTCCAGTGCCCAGATGACTTTTCGAGAAATGTCACGCGCCACGGTCCCGGGCGGAGTCGTCATATCATTGGACTTCGCTCGTCCACACAGCCGCCTCTTCCAGATCTTCTACTACGACTATCTCCTCGGTCTCTTCCCATTCTTCGGCCGAATGGTTTCAGAAGCTTGGGGCAGGACATTGTCCTACTTGGGCCGATCTATCTTGAGAGCGAGAACCGGAGAACAGATTGCGAATCTACTGAGGGAGGAAGGTCTCGTTGACGCAGTGTCTGTCCCCTTGACCGCCGGAATTGTCTGTGCAGTCTACGGAAAGAAGCCGTGAGACACTATTGTTATCTCCTGCGTTCGGTTGGATTCACGGCGCTCGGGTCCACGTATCGTTGTGGTGGTGGCAGAGGTGGGCGAGATTTGCCTCTGAAATATCGTTCCAGAATCCATCTGATGACCACATACACTATCGAAAAACCGATGATGTATTCGACTATCGCTGTGACTGCTCCTAGCCAGCCTGAGTTGTAGAGATTCAGTTCTATGTCCACACGGCCTTGCAATTGCAAGAAAGCGAGAGTAAGTATCGCCGCCCAGACAGTCACCCTCTCTTTAGTATCCATGTTCCGAAATTCCTGAGATGCTACTTGGCCCTTCGTATCTCCAAACCAAATCTGCATTGAACAGCTGGGTTCAAACTACAACACTCTCTATCATGTTCTCTCTCTGTGTGTCTGCGTCAGCGATAGTACGCAAACGCGATCGCTAAATAGGGTGAAGCTATCAGGTCGTGCCGGTCAGGGCAGAAAAAACTCCGCTTGCGAAGAAGATGAGTCCGAAGGAGAGAAGAACGACTCCGGCTATCAGATCCAACAACCACCTCGGTACTCTCATCAGATAGTCGTAGGAGACTGCCGAGACGGCAATTAGGACGATGAGGCTCACGGCCGCGCCAATCAAGGTCCACTGGATATTGAACGCCCCAGCCGCCGCCAAAACGAGGCTCGCTTCAAACCCTTCGGTGAGAGTAATTGTTAGGACGGGGAGGGAGTTCGGGACGGAGAAGCGGATTGGTTGAGTTGAGTCGATTGCACCTTCCCGCTTCAGATCTTTCTCAATCACCTCTTTTCCCATTCGAGCCATCTTTTCTCTGAAGGACTTGTGCCTGAAAGCATACTTGATGAATCCACGCAGAAAGCGGCTTGAGAAGTAGAACAGAACTGTCGCCGTTGCAAAGTCGATGATGATGGCGGGAAGTAGGAGGAAGATCCGCCATACGACCAGGAAAGTGAGGATTGAGCCTAGTCCCCCAGCAATGACTCCGAAGAGGATGTTATTCCTCCCCAGTTGTTTTATCGTTGCAAGTGAAAGAATGGCAACTTCGCTTCCTTCAATCAGTATGGCCTTGAAAGCGAGGAGGAACGATCCGATTATGATGACTGTATCAGTCATTCGGTTTCGATCCTTGCCCTTTTCCGCACGTTGCTGGCTCGATTCGAAAGCGTATGTCTTTAGAGTTTCTTCGCTTCTCAGCCAAGGGGTTCGGCTGTTTTTCCTCTCAAGGTTAAAGCCTCATTTCTGAGCCAGAGTTGGAAAGCAGTTGCCCAAAGTTTCTCCTTCGAAGCTGAAGATTGCGGTGGACTTGGATGGAGTCTTGGCGGAGTCGATGCTCGTCTGGTGTGAACGAGCCAACAAAGAGTTCGGCACACATTTGAAAATGGAGGATCTTGACAGCTGGTCTTCGTGGAAGAGGTTTGCAATATCGAAAGATGACTTCTACCGGATACTGGACGAATCATGGGACGAGTGGAGGGAAATTCCACCAACCGAGCCAGAGATCGCTGAGAAGGTTGCTCGCATCGAGAAGTTTGGCGATCTGGACATTGTAACTGGTCGGAGCAAGAGAACTGTGGACGCTGCTAGGAGTTGGGTCGATAGTCAGAAAATTCGATATCGCCGTTTTGTAAGGGTCCTGGGCTGGAGAGACAAGATTCTGTTGGATTATGATGTCTACATTGATGATGCACCTGATCTCATGCCTCTAATCTCGAGAAATCCAACCGCGTGGGGCGTACTTTACGAGAGGCCATGGAATCGAAGCGTGGAAAGCATGCCCAAGGTTCTGAAGGCGAAGAGCTGGCAACAAGTCCCCGTCCTCTTGAAACGGATTCAGGCAAGTAAGAGTTAGACTGAAAGGCTTTTCACAAGACCAGACTATTATAGATTCTGCCAAGTCTTCGGCTGCTTGCTTGGCTTCAGAGCATCGGCTCTGAGGATTACCGTAGTCGTCGGGTTCCTCTTCAACGTTTCAACTGCTCTGCCTTGTAGCCCTCTCTTGGCTCGTGAACGGTCGAACCTCAACCGTCCACGCCGGGACAGGTTGATAGCGGCAACCACATCCCGGTCCATCACCACGCGGCATTTCCCGCACCAAAGCTTCCTTCTGATTCTCCTGTCCTCTTGGAGTCTCTCCCCGCATTGAGGGCATGTGACGCTCGTACCTCGGGTCTCCTTTCTGCTGAGACGGATGACTGGCAGGCCAACCCAACGTGCCTTATACTCAAGCTGGCGCTGGGCTTCACCGAAGCTCCACGCATTCATCCTTCCCCTGTACTTGGGTCCCTGACCGTTACCCTTACAGTAGAGTCTTCTGATACCTTTGATATTCTCGAGAACAATGGCCTGCCTGCGCTCGTGCGCCTCGGTGACTATCCGTTTCGTCGCGTTGTGAAGGAGGTGCTGTGTTCTGTTTCGTCTTCGCCGCCCGTACTTTGAAACAATCTTCTTTCGAATCCGAGAATCGTTACGCTTGAACGACCCGACGACCTTCACGGTCGTCTCGGCAATCCTCACGGTACGCGAGAGGTCATAATGGGTGACACCGGCCTCGTTGCCGACGGCTAGATTGCGCAGGTTCCTGTCAACTCCAATCGCATCGGCGCATTCGATTTCAGGCACTTCCTTGGAGATACAGAGGCTGAGACTGGTAGGAGTGAGAGTGAAGGACCGAACTGTCAGAGCCGGGTCTGATAGAGCGGAAACAATGTGACTAATCAGTGGAACAAACAGAAAGTTTCGTTTTCCTACTGGGATTCGAAGGGTTGCATTTTTGATCTTGAACCCTCGATAGGCAGTGATCTGTGGTTTGAGAGAGTAGGGGTTCTTCGTGGGGATGCCTCGTCTCAATGATTTCTTCCTAGCTGCCAGAATTCCTGCCGCCCGGGAAACAGCGCACGCTTTGTAGCAGTCTGGACAGCCGTATTGACGCCGTCGCGGCCAGGAGAGCATTGCCAGTCGCTTGAGCGTAGTTACATTCGAAGCCAATCCGATATCAATGCAATCATTGACCATACGACGGAAAGTATCGAGTAGCTCTAGAGTCTCTTGGTTAGGCCGGTGGGCCTGTTTCACCGACTTCGTAGCGAGCAAGCTTTGAGCACCTGAGATTTGGTATCGAGTATTTTCAGAGGACAGGTTAGTGTAACTATTGCTTCTCAAAACCAGAGACCTCGCACAGTCCTATTATATGGGACGCCTTACTGTCTACAAATTCCGTGTCCATACGTTGAAAGGCGAATTCCAGATTCCTGCCGAGTTCCACTACACGAAAGAGCATGAATGGGTCCACGTAGAGGGCGCTGATTGTCGAATAGGCGTTACCGACTACGCGCAAAATTCGCTACACGAAATCGTGTATGTTGATCTTCCAAAGGTCGGAGCCAAGGTGGCTCAGATGCAGAGTCTCGGCACTGTGGAGTCTGTGAAAGCAGTCGCCGACGTATACTCCCCGATTTCCGGCGTCGTCCTTAAGGTTAACAGCGAACTTTCTGATGCCCCTGAGCTTGTCAACAAGAGTCCCTATGAAAAGGGATGGATTACAATAATCAGACCGGACGATCTGAAGAAGGACCTTCCCTCATTGATGACCCCGGAAGCCTACCGAGATTTTGTGAAGAAGATTACCGAAAAGAAATAACCTAGCCTTTTCTTGGTACATCGGAGCGCCAAATCACCTGGACTCCATAAGCCTCCTCTCAGTCCGCTGAGCGCGAAAAGCTTACTTTTCGAGACCTAGGAAGTTTATCTTCAAGAGAAGGGAAGAATGACTCCTCTGCCTTAGGAGTCGTGCCCATGCCAGAAGCCTTCACCCTTCTCTCACCCCCGTTGAAGAGCCTTCTCCAAGAGACCGGGATTTCCAAGCCAACACCACCCCAAGAGGAAGCCATCCCCATAGTGGCTCACGGTGAGAACGTCCTGATAATCGCGCCAACCGGCTCTGGAAAAACAGAGGCAGCTCTCCTACCCCTCATCGATAGGATGGTCCAAGATGAGGCTAGGCAAGGAATCTCGCTACTATACATCACTCCTCTCAGGGCCTTGAACCGAGACCTGCTCAAACGATTGCAAGTCTGGTCTGCTAAGCTAGGTTTCTCGGTTGAAGTTAGACACGGCGACACCCCAGCGGCTGATCGCAGGCGTATGGCAGGTAGGCCTCCAGACTTTCTCATTACTACTCCTGAAACATTACAGGCGATCCTCCCCGGGAAGAGGATGAGAGAGCATCTCAGTCATGTCAAAGCAGTCGTGGTCGATGAGATCCATGAACTTGCAGGTGATCGGCGCGGGGTCCAACTTACTGTCGGCTTAGAACGACTGGGAGAGGTTTGTCCCGCGGGTTTTCAGAGGGTAGGGTTGTCTGCCACTGTTGGGAATCCAAGTGAGATAGCACAGTTTCTGGGAGGCAGCGATCCTGTTAGGATCGTTCAGGTTCCGCTAAGCAAGGACACTCGGTACAAGATCGAGTATCCGCCCCCAGGTGAAGAAGACCAAGAACTAGCACGACGCCTCTATACAGCCCCCGAAGCCGCAGCCCGGCTAGCTCTTGTCTCAGATCTTGTTGAAGCTCATGACTCTACTCTGATCTTTGTCAACAGTCGTGTCAATGCAGAGATGCTGGGTTCAAAATTCAACATGATGGACCAGAAGATAATGGTCCATCACGGCTCGCTTCCAAAAGAAGAGCGGGTCCGAGCCGAAGAAGCATTCAAGGCCCGCCAGATCAAAGGACTCGTCTGCACGAGCACCCTGGAGCTGGGGATTGACATAGGTTCCGTGGATCTTGTCGTCCAGTACATGTCCCCACGACAGGTCAATAGTCTGGTCCAGCGGGTAGGAAGATCCGGACACAGTCTCACCAGAACCTCGCAGGGAGTTCTAGTAGCTGTTTCAACGGAGGACCTCTTGGAGTCGATCGGAGTCATCGAGTTGGCCAAGGAAGGCCGTCTCGAACCAACAGTCATTCACCATAGAGCCCTCGATGTCCTGGCTCATCAGATCGCCGGCCTATTGCTGGATTCGGAAGGTAGCGTTCCCCTCGCGCGCATCACGCAAGTTCTGAGGCGAGCGTTTCCCTACACTCAGCTTGAGGACGTTGAATTGGAGAAGGTTGTCGACTTCATGCGGAAGATGGGGTACCTCAAGAGAGATGATCAGACACTCTACCGGACCTCACGGACCCGGATCTACTACTACGAGAATCTTAGCATGATCCCGGACGAGCGACGCTATCAAGTAGTTGATCTAACTAACCAACAGTCAGTTGGAATACTCGGCGAAGAGTTCATGCTCACGATGGCCCATGTCGGCCTGAACTTTATCGTCAAAGGACGGGTCTGGCAGATGAAACAGATCACCGATGATGGAAAGGTGTACGTTCTCCCGATCAACGACCCTACTGCAGCTATTCCGGGATGGGACGGACAGATACTCCCAGTTCCAGGTGAATTGGCCGTAAGAGTCGGAGAATTCCGGAAACAGATCGATAGGCTGCTGGACGAGCACAAGACTCGCGCCCCTGTTGCCGAGAAGTTCTCGCGGACTTGGCCTGCGGACCCATACGGAGTACGAAAGGTCGTCGAAGAGATCGATACTCACAGGGCCACTGGCGCACCCGTCCCGGCCAATGATCGAATTCTGATTGAAGGATTTGATCGCTACATCATAATTCACACCCACTTCGGAGATGTCCTCAACTTCACATTGGGGGAGGTGATCGAGGAGCTCTTCCGACGCCAGGGACTTGTTAGAATGTGGTGGTGGGACTCCTACAGGATACTCTACGAGATGACCGCCGACACGGCTGACTTGGACTTGGAAGAGTTATTCCTGAAACAAGTTTTCGGAGTAGACGAGCCCGTCTTGGGGGGCGCCTGTCACGGTGTCTTGCACCGACACTTTCCTTGGGAGCTGCAGATGAAACAGATCGCTGAGAGATTTGGAGCGTTGAAGCGTGGCCGGCTCATGTACGGCGGCGCAATGAAGGAGTTACAGGTCAGATTCCGACTAACTCCAATCTATGATGAGACCATTCGCGAGGCTCAAGTCGAGCGCGCCGACTTCGACGGAGTCAAGAAAATCTTCAGGCAGATCAAGGAGCAGAATCTCGAAGTTAGGTTCTTTCGATCCACAGACAAGCCAACGCCATTGGCCTACCACATTCTCTACCGTCACGTCGACATTCCTGAGCTCATTGCTCCGGAGAATGTTGCTGCTGATAATATGGCACGACTGCGCATTTCGATCGAAGGCCGATCCATCGACCTATTGTGCTTCGACTGCGCCAATCTCGAAACTGAAGTCGCTATCGGCGGTCTTCCTGAACATCCTTCATGTCAGAATTGCGGCTCTATGCTCCTCGCTCCAGTCTTCTGGTCCAGCGGCTACGTGACAAGTATTCTCCGGAAGAAGCAGGCAAAACAATCACTCGACGATAATGAGCGGAAGGCTTTGACGAAGGCGCGCCGTTCTGCCGACCTCGTTATCGCCTATGGGAGGAGGGCTGTCGTTGCTCAGTCCGTTTATGGGATTGGTCCCCAGACGGCCAGCCGGGTTTTGTCAAAGATGCATGAGAGCGACGATGAATTTTACAAAGATCTCCTAGAGGCAAAGCTGCAGTTCATAACGACAAGACCCTACTGGAACAACTGAAGGCATCGCAGCCTAGGAGTTACTGCGTCACGATGACTGAGCGATGGGCGTTGTCTTCGAGGAGCGGACGCGCGAGATTCTTTCGGTGCCCGTCTAAACAGGAATTCGACTCTTGAGTCCAACCCATGCTTATACTCCAACTTTTGTGCAATGATCTTCTTTAGTCCACGGTCAATTTCATAGCCCCAGCTATTTCGGCCTAGCTCTTGGGCAACTCTCATCGTCGTCCCAGATCCTAAGAAAGGGTCCAGGACTGTCTCGCCATGAAAGCTGAAGAGCTTGATTAGGCGTTTCGGAATTTCTTCTGGAAAGGCTGCGATGCCTTTCTCAAGCCTTTCTCTTAGAGGCAGAACATTGGTGATGTTCCAGACTGTCAGATACCATTCTTGGTTATGGTAGTCGTAGATAGAAATCTTGGACTTGCTTATGCTCTTCGGGTCGAGTTCTCGTAGATGTGAGTAGTCGAATCTTCCTTTCTGAAAGATCAGTATGCTTTCGTGAATATTGTCGGGATAGTAGTACATCGGGTAAGGATGCTGAATTACGACGCCGCTTCTTCGACTTATTCGTACGTAGCCTTTTGGTTTGACCCATACTATGCGATCACGATATCGAAATCCGGCATCGAGCATGAGCCTCGTGATGTCAGCGACGACGGGATACTTCTCTCCCTTCACGAGCATATCATCAGTGACAAAACAGGCCACTCGGCCAGGGGCTAAGACTCGGTAGAGGTCGTGGGCGAGATAACTAATCAAGCTAAGAAACTCATCATAGTTCTTGAACAAGTTCGGATAGTCGAAGGGCGCATTGTAGTAGGGCGGGCTCGTCACCATCAGTTGGATTGATTCGTCATGGATCTCCTTCATCGTCATACAGTTTCCGAAAACGACGCGATGCACGGTACTCATTTTTTCTCTACGCGCTCTCAAACAGATTCCGGGATCGAGTTTAAGGATTCGTGAAATCACCGACTCTGCCAGAGCAGTCCAGGACAGCTTCCCAATTTCCTTGCCGAGACCCTGTCTGTCTCCCCTCCTCCTACTACAAACTGGTCCTGCCGCGTTTCCTCAAAGCGGGAAAATAGGCATTCTACGAGAATTGTATGTCAAGCGCGCTTAACTTATCGCTGAGCAAGGCTGGGAATTGGAAGGAATTTCGAGGATAATCTTTTGTTGATCTACAAAAACTACCTCGCTGGATAGCGAAATCGATTGTTCATCGACAAAAATGCAGGCCGATTCGCCAGGTTGAACTGGGTTGCCGACTACCTGGCTGTAGTCCATTGATTCTCCCCAGACAGATAGAAACTCGTACAGGGTGAAGTCTCGAACGGTATTGGATTCTACATGAATAGTGCCTGAACTGTCCCTTGTAAGAAGAGGAGACAATCCATTCACGCCGAACCGAGCAAGAGAGTGATCTCTCCATAGATCACGATCGATTCCTATGTTGGCCGGAACGGTTTCTGATGCGCCGCGTATCAATATTGAGAGCTGTGGGTGGACATGCATTCGAATCGTGTTCACGCTCACGACTTCAGTGGCCGCAACTGAAACAAGTATGATAGAGATACCGATCAGAGCGTAGAACAAAATTCTTCTTGGCCTGCGAATTCTCCCTTTCTTAGGTGATCCGGTCTCAGGCTTTGGCTGAAGAAAGCTCGAGGCGCGCTTCGGATGAACCTTCCCGAAGTGACGTTTGAGGTTCTTTCGCTTGATGGGCTCTCCGCAGATGGGACAGATGTCAACTTCTGACAACGACCAGCTCCTCCCATCAGGGATACGTTAGACCAGAGACTGGTGCGGACTCCCAATTATATACGTTCTTGGAAATTTCCTATTGGATCATATTCATTTCTACAAATGTGATTCAAGATCCCGAATCGACTCAGCCGCGCCGACCAATTCTAGAATATCCAGGTAAATCTCATGGTATCATGGTGTTGCTCTTGATGTCCGAGCGTAGACGTTACCACAAGGGTTAAAACCCCTACTCCGATAGACGATTCGGAAAATATCATGAAGACACAGATTGTTCTTTCGGTCATTCTCGTTTCAGTGCTTTCTCTTGCCCCGATCTTCACTGGAGCTGTTTACACTGGCTCGGATGCAGCTCCATCGCCCGATGGGGTTCTTACGGGCAACGCCATAATCGTACTCAAAGACCAACCATTGGCCAGCTACGATGGCCACATTCAAGGCTACGCTAGAACGATGCCGACGCCTGGCCACAAGCTAGATTTGAACTCGCAAGCCTCTCAGTCTTACTCCGCATACCTCGCAAACGGCCGCGGACTCGCGAAGGGTTGGCTAAAGAACAACGCTCCCGAGGTGCAGGTCCTCGACGAATACTCGGTGGTCCTAAACGCTATCGCAGTACAGCTCTACGGTCATAACATGAATCATCTGCTCAACGCTCCCGGAGCCAACTGGGTCGTCCCAGACTACCTCTTCCATTTGGACATGAACAGATCCCCGACACTGATCGGTGCACCTGTCCTCTGGAACGCGGTTGGAGGCCAGAGTAATGCTGGAGCCGGGGTCAAGATAGGAATTATTGACACTGGAATCGACCAGACACACCCGTTCCTGACAGACAACTCACTGCCTGCTCTCGCAGGATTTCCAAAATGTGACGCTATCGATTCTGCAGTGGGCATGGCAGATACTCAGTGCAACTTTGTTAGCAACAAGGTCATAGTTGCAAAGGTCTTCGAGACCCGAACTAACTTCGACGGCCACGCAGCCCAAGAACACGGCACCCACGTATCCGGAATAGCCGCGGGCGTCGCTAATACTTGCGCTCCGTTCGTACCCGCCTGCAACCTCAGCGGAATTGCGCCCAAAGCCTATCTCGGTAACTACAATGTCTTCCCTGGCAACGTTCTCGACGCTTCCAGCCATGACATCGCCAAAGCAGTAGAAGCTGCCGTCGCTGACGGAATGGACGTGCTCAATCTAAGCCTCGGTGGAACAGCGAAACCCAATGATGTCCTAGTCAACACGGTGAACTCCGCTGTTGACGCAGGAGTCGTGGTGGCTATCGCTGCGGGCAATGCAGGCCCGGGACCGGGAACGGTTGAATCTCCCGGAATAGCTGACAAGGTCATAACAGTGGGCGCCTCGACCAATCCACACTTCATTGGGATTCCAGTGACGGTAACCAGCATCGGCACCTTCGGAGCTGCAATCGGCCAATTCGCCAACTTCGTTCCGGCTCTGACAGCCACTTACGTAACGACCAGTCCCACCAACGGATGCACCGCGATAAGCGGAAGTCTGGCTGGTGAGATCGCCCTCATTGCTAGAGGAACATGCAGCTTCAGCACGAAAATACGAAATGCGCAGACAGCAGGAGCCCTCGGCGTCATCGTCTATAACAGTCAACAAGGCGACCCTGTCGCAATGGCCCAAGACGGGACCCCTAATCAGCCCACCATTCCGGCAGTCATGGTGTCACGACCGAACGGTCTAGCCATGGCAGCAATCGCACCTTCCATGGTCACCGTTGACGGAACCGCTCCGCAAGAATTCTTCACGGACGGCCCGAGCGCTGATATTCTCGCCGCGTTCTCGTCAATAGGACCACCCATACTACAGAGACCAGGTGTAGGCCTTGGACAGCCCCAGGACAAGATCAAACCAGACGTCGTTGCTCCAGGTGTAAACGTCTACTCCTCAATTCCAAGTTTCGGCTGTGCCAGCCCGCCCTGCTTCGCATTCTTCCAAGGAACCAGCATGGCCACACCACACGTCGCGGGTTCAGCCGCACTGCTAATACAGCTACACCCAGGTTGGTCCCCCGAACAAATCAAATCCGCTCTAGTCAACTCAGCTCACAGGCCGGTAAAGAGCTTCAGCAGCGGTGCTGCACTCAAGAATCCCATGGTCAGAGGCGGTGGTAGAATCGATCTGGCGGCTGCCTCCCAAGTCACTGCCACGCTTGAAGCAGGTAACGGCGATGGTCAGGCCAGCTTCAGCTTCGGCGAACTGGTCTCATCAGGCATGACTCGAAGCTTCACCCTCACTGTCACATCAGTCTCGACATCAACTGTCACCTACTCTATCTCAGTGGTGCCCGCATCGGCTGGTCCGAGCATCACACCATCAATCACTTCTTTGACAATAGGTGCTGGCGCGACGGGCTCCGTCACCATATCGCTCAGTCTTTCACCAAACCTGCCCGGCGGTGACTACTTCGGTGATATACAGCTGACAGGCGGAACGGTCCCCCTGAACCTTCCATACTGGGTCACCGTCGACCCGCACGGAAACGGCCACGCAATACCCATCTAGAAATCCCCTATCCTCCTCTCCTTTTTCTTTCTCCGCATGAAAGCCCATGATCTGAAGCTCCTATTTTTTTGACTAGGCGAATGAACCCCTGAAATCACCATGAGATTCCGGAGGCCAATCTATTGATCCTCGCCACAGCAAACTACGGTTGCCAGCTGGTCCAAATGATACAGAAAGCAAGACCAATGCTAGAATCATCAGCCGTTAACCCGGTCAAACAAGTCCAAATAGAAACCTGATTCCATCTGCATGTTCATTAGTAACGATGCGACGACGATCCCGAATTGGCGAAGATACACACGATGGTGGTTGGTCGTTTACAAACCAACTGCTACATTCTACAGTCCCATGCCACCGCGATAATCATCGACCCGGGCGATGAACCCGAGAGAATCGTCCGCTTCCTCAACGACATGAAGGTCAAGCCCAGCCACATCATAGCCACCCACACTCACTTCGACCACGTACTCGGCGTCGATTCGTTACGCACCAAGCTGAGCATTCCGTTTCTCATCCACCGTGACGATCTGGCTATGCTTGAGTCCATGCAGAGTCGCGTCCGCCAGTTCATGGGATTCGAGGTTCCACCACCGCCCAAGGTTGATGCGTACCTCAAGGACGGAGACTCTCTAGGAATGGGAGACGAGACGATTCACGTTCTCCACACTCCAGGCCATTCCCCCGGCAGCATCAGCCTCACCGGCGACGGTTACGTCTTTACTGGTGATGCCCTGTTCAACCAGTCCATCGGCAGAACCGATCTTCCAGGAGGAGACCTCAAGACCCTCATGCATTCGATCAGAGAGAGGCTCTTCAAGCTGGACGACGCCACTACTGTCTATCCGGGCCACGGACCTGAGACTACGATTGGTGATGAGAAGCTGGCGAATCCGTTTGTAGGAAAGGCTGCAAGGTTGCATACTGGGTAATCACCTTATCTGTCCCGACGGTGTTTCTCGAAACCGAAGCATCATTGTCCAGCCTAGACTCGATTATCAAGAACTCTCTAAGCAAAGCCAGCACGCACACCAGAGGAGTGTACAGTCAGAATCCCCTTACAGCGAGCGAGGTGATCGAGATGGCGAACAGTCGGGTCCTAACTCTTGCAGCTACCGTGAGACCGGACGGCCGACCTCACCTCTCCCCTACGGACTTTGTGGCTGTTGACGGAGTCTTCTATCTCGGAGTAGACGAAGCGACAGCCCGCTATCGTAACCTCAAACAGAATCCTGCAGTAACCGTAATGTTGGCCGATGACCGAAAGCGCCAATCCATACTCGAAGGAAACGCCAAATTTCTCGACATGAATTCCGGAACCGCCACGCGGGTCTTGGAGGCTGAAAAGAAGAAATACGGCTGGGTCACAGACGCACTGGCAGAGTTCCAACTAGTCAAAGTGTTTACGTGGAAGGCAAAATAGCCCAAAAAAATATCTGGAGCGGGAAATCGTTCAGAATCAGCCCCCGGATCCGGAATCGGGGCATGCGATTTGAGCTTGCGACTTTTTCGCGTTGACCTCTACGCTTAATCCGCGATCTCGAAAACGTCGGATCTGTGCATTCTGGGCCCTGAAGTGTGAGACTCGCTGAGAACAGCTTCAACTGGCTGGACCCCTCGTCAGAAAATGTCAAAAGCAGTTGCTCCCCGCGACACAAAACCCGACTCTGCGAGGGAATTAACAAACAGTAATCCATTCCTCACCCGATCTTCGAAACCAAAAAAATCGCAGAATGTTCTTCATCAAACCCGACAGGCGCATAACAAGCCCGGATCAGAAATCGGGATAAGCGATTCTAGATCGCGAGTTTTTCATGAAGAACCATACGCTTGATCTCCACTCTGGAAAAACAGTTGACCAGCCTATTCTAAGCCGTGAATCGGAAGACTCGCCTAGATCAGTTTTCAACCGGCGGGACCACCCTCCGAAAAAGGGAGGAGACAATATTTTCTTGTGACGCGAGACAGCTGTTCTTGCCAGTCATCAGCCGGCGCCTTAGGCGGTCTCGACCCATCGTGTCAGCGTGAGGCGTTCAAATACCGGTAGAGCGATCATGATCTTATGGTCATGAACAAGACGGATGAGGAGTGGAAGAAGCAGCTGGACCCTCAACAGTACAGAGTCTTGCGGAAGAAAGCGACTGAGCCGGCCTTCACCGGAAAGTATCTTCACAACAAAGAGAAGGGAGTCTACGTCTGCGCAGCTTGCGGAGCCGAACTATTCTCGTCAGATACAAAATACGATTCTGGGTCCGGCTGGCCCAGCTTCTGGACCGCGCTGGCCAAAGACAACATCGTGGAAGTTCCAGACCGAATGCTCGGAATGGAACGGGTCGAGATTCTATGCAAGAACTGCGGCAGTCATCTCGGCCACGTCTTCGACGATGGTCCTCAGCCTACTGGACTCCGATACTGTGTAAACTCGCTGTCTCTAGATTTCAAGAAGAAGGACGCAAAGTAGACTAGAGCAGCTGGTCTCTCGCTCCCTAGAATCGGGGCGCACGCGTTTCCCTTCTAGGAACAGTCTACTGACTGGTTGAAGACTCAGACTCGCCCGTCTTCTCGGAATGGCTATAATCGAAACCTATGTCGGATACTACCGAAGAGTTCTCAGTCAGCGTGCTAAAGAGAGAAGTGTCCGAGGGTAGCTGCCAAGATGGCAGAGTTGGCTCAGCGGTTGGCTGAGGCTTCGTCTCGTTCTGAGGTATGTTTGCGGCCGGAGGTTTAGCTTTTCGTCCGGTCTTGACGTAGAGGACAATGATCTTGTAGGATTCGCTGCAGTTCTTGCACCGGCCAACCTGCACCGTTCGTTTCAGCTTCAGAGTGTGATTCTTGCAGACTGGGCAGTCGACGAACCTGCTCCGTGAAATAGACTCATCTTGCTTGATCGTCTTCATCTTTCGTTGATGTGCCGAACAGTGTCAGTGAACATAGTCGTTCTGTAACCGTTCTACCGGCAACCTAGACCTAGGAGGAATGCTCTAACTCAATCAGTCGGAGTCTTCTGCCGATCGGAATGATGTTAATCCAATCGAGCCCACATGTCGTTCAGGCTGAACCCGGCCGAGTAGCCGAGAAAGATGGTCTCGTTACGATTTTTGTGACTGTTGGGTTTTGACACCCTTAATAGGGAGTCAGGCGAGAATTCGCCTTTGACGATAAAAAGGGTCGAAGTTTGAGTTCGACGACTAATCCATATTTTGAGCGTGCCAAATCCCAGACGAGTCTACAGGAAAAGATCGAACTGGCGATACCGGGATTTCACGGGTACAAGGAGAAGGAGCTGAGGCGAGAGTCCGACAAGCTAATCAGGAACCAGATCTACCAGAAACTATCCGACGCCGAGTCCCAGGCCAAAGACACCTACCGGTCCTTGGTTAATCAAGGAGCAAACGACTCTTGGGACGACACTGACCATCTCCTCGCCCGCCTCGACAGAGTCATGGAACGTATCAACCATTCAGAGTACGGCTACGCCGGCTTCTTCGACGTAACCAAAGTCAAAGAACCCGACCTCGATCGGATGATGAGCTATGATATGCAGCTCATACAGATGGCAGACAACGTCGCGACCTCCATACAAGCACTCAAGGACTCAGTCGACAACAACAGGCTCCCAGAAGCCAAAGGCAAGGTCGGTGACGCCATGAAGGCAGTTGACGCCTTAGAGAATGCGTATAATGGACGGAAACAGATCATAGTAGGAGTACAGTAAAAGATGCCACAGGTAATAGAATGGACTAACGCCGGTCCCGACGATGTCGTCTGGCGATACCCCGTTGAACAGATCATCACCGGCGCCCAACTAGTAGTCCACGAATTCGAAACGGCCGTCTTCCTCCGTGACGGAAAGGCCTACGACGTCTTCCCGCCCGGACGACACACCCTAACCACACTCAACCTACCACTAATCTCGAAAGCCTATGGGATATTCTTCGGGGGAAAGAACCCGTTCACAGCCATAGTCATCTACGTCTCGACCAAACAGTTCGCCGGCAAGTGGGGAGCGAAAGCTCAGACAACTGAGCTGGCACCGCTAATGGTCCATGGGACAGCTTGGTTCAGAATCAAGGATCCAAACCTCTTCGTCAACGAAGTCGTAGGAGGTCAGGGCGCATACAACACTGGCCAGGTTGACGATTTCATCAGAGGCTTCATCAACGAGCGAGTTATCGACGTAATGTCAAAGTACGATCTGACCACCGCTTTCACACAATTGGACAAGGCGTCAACCGATGTCAAGGTCAACATCAACGACGCCTTGAACCGGCTTGGAACAGATCTTGTAGACTTCAAATTCGAAGGAATCGACACATCGGACCAGTTCAGAGACCGTCTCTTCTGGATCAAACAACGAGCCGCTACCTCGGACGTACTTCGGATGGAGACAGCTAAGGACATTGGCGCGAGCCTAGGCGCCTCACAAGGAGGAGGTGCAGGCCTCGGTGCCGGAATGGTTCTCATTCCCCAAGTAATGGGTGCGCAAATGCAACAGCCCATGATGCAACCGCAACCACAGGTCGCTTTCGTCGCGTGTCCGAAGTGCGGCAACCAGGTCCAACAGGGAGCAAGATTCTGCCCGAACTGCGGTAACACAATGACACCGCCCCAAGCAGCAACCACCCCATGCCCCAACTGCGGAAAACCAGTAACAGTGGGCGCCAAGTTCTGTCCCGAGTGTGGACAGAAAATATGATCAACAAACTCGATGGCACCTTCGTGGTCCCTGGCGAGAAACTAGGCGTAGTAGAAGAGTTCGACCCCGGACGAGGAACAGTGGAGGTAGGCGGCATAGTCTACTCATCACAGACCGGCGTCGCCTCCATAGATCCCAAGAGACACATTGTCAGTGTAAAAACTGCGACAGGTCTTGTCGTCGTCCCGGAAGAAGGTTCCACGGTTGTCGGAATAGTTGAGAAGGTTCAGGAGAAGATGGCCATCATCAACATGATCGTCGTCGATGGGAAGAAGATGGCGCTCCCCTTCACCGGGATGCTCCATGTCTCCAACTCCAGCCCACGTTTCGAAAGATCGATGTGGGATGTTGTCAAACCCAACGACATCATCAGAGCTAAGGTCATAGACACTAGCCAGAGGATCGCAAAACTTACCACTGTCGGACGAGACCTGGGGGTCACCAAGGCCTACTGCTCAAAATGCGGAAACGAACTGGTTCTCTCAGGCCACATACTCCGCTGCAGCGTCTGCAGAAACGTTGAAAGACGGCGGTTGGCAGAGGATTTCCATTCAGAAGCGAGTGCTACAAATTGAAAGTAAACGTTCTGAAAAGGACAAAGGGGCTGTTGAAGGTAGAGGTCGAAGGAGAAGGGCACACTTTTGGAAATCTCATGCAAGAGACACTCCTCGAGGACAAGACAGTCGACTGGGCCGGCTACGACCAACCCCATCCACTCTTCAGACAATCAATCATCACAGTAAGAGTAAAAGGCGAAGCCCAGCCTGAGAAAGCTCTCGAACGAGCTTCAAAGAAGATTCGCGCCGACACGGAAGAATTCGTCGAGAAATTCAGCTCAGCAGTCAAGAACGAGAACTAGAAAGGAGCAGGCCAACCTGGCCACCGGGCTCCTCTTCGACTTCGACGGCACACTATACGGCGACTGGAGGCTCTGGATCTCAATCATAGACGGAACCCTCTCCGATTTCAAGATCACAATCACACCCCACGATGCACTAGAAATGGCGCGAAGAATGATCGAGAACGGAGGAAACGCAAGAAGCACCATAAGGATCAGTAGCATCGCAGCGGCCCTGGCCAAAGACCGGGGAATCAACCTTCCAGAGGAGGAGGTTAGAACAAGATTCTTCGAAAGACTCGACGCTCGAATGGACCAGACGGGACCGGACGAGAAACTCGTCAAATTACTAAAAGAGTTCACCAACCGCGGCTGTCGAATGGGAATAGTCACCTTTGTGCGAAAGCCCCGGATTCTTAGACGACTCGACGTTTGGAAGCTTAAGGAATATTTTCCATCGGTGATAACACCAGATGACGTACTGGAATTCAAACCATCACCCCGACCGTTCCTCAAGGCAATGAAGGAGCTACACGTCCAACCGGACGAATGCTTCGTTGTAGGAGACGAGCCAGTGGACATGATGGGCGGAAGAGAAGCCGGAGCCAAGACGATAGGGCTCCCTCAAGGATTTTTCACCGGACAAGAGCTGGAAAAGGCAGGAGCCGATCGAATACTTAGCTCGCTAGAACTTCTACCGACCATGGTCTACAAATAGCCCACTCTCTTCGCATCCCTATGGCAAGGGATCTGTACTGGAGGTCGATCCACAGAATGACGAGAGCCTCGCAAGAATTCTAACGAGCAAAGAACTCGCTCAATTCGGCGACGCTTTGTTGAACTTTGCATATTCTCTTGCTCTAACAGAAACGATTGGCAAACCAAGAGGAAGGAGAGTTCCAGACAAGGTCCTGGCAGAAGCCGCAGTCAAAGCTGGACTCAGAAAGCATTTGCCCACGCGTGTCGGCCGCGGGGAGGTAGCAAACGGGCTTGAGGCCTTGATAGGTCATTCATGGTTAAAGAAGCAATTGACCCTTGACGAGATATTGGCTTGCCTGAAATTCGAAAGCCTCACACCAGCCAATAACTTCGCTAGACTCGGCGAGTTAGCGCTTTCGAGGCTACAGAAATGAGACGTCCCATCGGACAGGTAAAGAAGGAGATTCGTACACTCGGACTTGACACGTGTAATCCTCGCTCGGTCGTCGGTGTCATTGTACGCGGCGGGCTCTATCTGGACGGTGTGGTGTCTTTCCCGCACGCCCAGAACGAGCCTGCCAGGAATTGCGCCGAGAGAATTATTGAGTTAAGGTATTTTCCCGAGCTCCGAGCCATGATGCTACACGATCCAAAGGACCAACTGGATTCTAAATTGTTAGAGAGAGTAACCAAGCTACCAACAATAGCGATCTCTAAAGGGAGACCTCGTCATGGTAGAAGCTACAGAGTCTTCCAAGGGAAGCTAGGTCGAATATGGGTCAAAACCTGGCTTGAATCGCCCGCTTTTGTGAAGATTTTTTCCGTTTCTTGGACAATTGAAAAGCTTCCAGAGCCCGTGAGGATTGCTCATTTGTTAGCCAAACAAGGAGTGCCAAGAGGCCCCCCCATGAGATAAAGGATAAATTCGCGGGACAGCTTTCGTTTTGGGCTGACCAGTTTTTGCAGTTTTGTCCCAAATGCGGTACCACTCTTCTTCCCTCTAAGCAGGAGAAGAAAGTGTTCATGGCATGCGTAAAGTGTGGCTATACGAGTAGCCGAGGTGACAAAGTGATTAACCGGCTCTCCCACGAACGAGAGAACATAATCGTTCTAGGCAAGGAAGAGCAAAAGATCCGAACGCTTCCCAAAACGAAAGCTGATTGTCCAAAGTGCAGTAATCACGAAGCCTTTTATTGGCTCGTCCAGACGAGGGGTGCAGACGAATCGTCCACGCAGTTCTTCAGATGCACCAACTGCGGGGCAACCTGGCGGGAGAATAGCTAGACCAAATGTTGGAAAGCTCTTTAGCGGAAACAACCGGGAAAAAAGAAGCAACGGTAAAAGCCCCCTTGTTCAAAGCTACAATGAACGACGCCCGATTATTTCGGAACCTCATCGGCGCCATATCAAGCCTCATCGAAGAGGCTGACTTCAACGCAACTCCAGAAGGCATCAAGCTCCGCTCAATGGACCCCTCCCACATCGCCATGGTTGACTTTGAATGGCCCAAAGCCGCCTTCGATACCTACGAGTGCAATACCCCGACAAAACTTCGATTAAGCGTTTCGAACCTCCTCAAGCTCCTCAAGAGAACCCGAAGCGACGAGTCTGTGGAAATCGTCTATGACGATGCGAACAAGAAACTCAACATTACCCTAAAGGACAAGATTGTACGGAAGTTCATCACCCCTACCCTCGATCCGTCAACGGAAGAAGTGCCCACTCCGAAAGTACCGTTCAATGCCAGAGTAAAGATAACAGCCGTCAGCCTTCGAGACATTATCGACGACGCGCAATCCATAAGCGACAATGTGAAGCTAGAAGTAAGTCCCGAGAAATTCATAGTAAGAGCAACCGGCGAGCTAAGCAGCGCCATAATCGAGATGGACAAAGGAAGCGATGCGATATTGGAGCTCGACGCTAAAGAAGCATGTAGAGCAACATACAACCTGAATTATCTTGGAGAAATCATAAGAGCAGGATCAGGCGCTTCAGAGGTTGCATCGCTCGAATTCTCCACTAACATGCCCATCAAGGTAGAGTTCGAAATGCCACAGCAAGGCAGGCTTCTTTACTATCTCGCCCCCAGAATAGAACAAGAATAAGACCGCATGCTAACAAAGGCTGACCTAGCAAAGTACCCCTTTCTCTCGGAAGCCTCCGAATACGTGCGAGAGCTAGGATTCTCTATAGAGGAACTATCGGCGCCAGAGTTCTCCCAAGTACTGGATCGAGCCGAGGGACGGCTAGAGGAAGCCCTTTCAAAGGGCAGAGTCTCGGGAAATATCACAAACGAGAACGCGGAAATACTCTCTTTCCCTGTTTCAAACCTAATCCTAAGTCTTGTCGGAGAGGAAAGAGCTCGTAGAAGGTTCGCTCTGGCCGAATCGAAGAGAGCCTACGAACTACTGAGACAGGAAGAGCCCGAAAAATTAGAGTACATAGCCTCCACAACTTTCATGTGGAAACTTAAGCGGCTCGATGTCAAGCTGGGGAAGAGATTCTACGATTTCGCCCTTAGCCTACCGAACTTCCTTCATAACTCCGTCCATCTCCGAGAACCACGCTGGAATCTACCCAACAGAGTCCTAGACCACGGGTTTGTCTACATTACACGCGACGAGGCAGCCCGCCTGATCGAGGAAGAAGTGAGAACGAAAATTCTGGAAAGGTCAGGCCGGACCCCTTACGAGGTACCAAAACTCTTGGGATCTAGGGTGGAGAGGGCAAGAGGCCTTGTCGTCAAATGGCTGGGCGTACCGACGAAATATGAACTTCCAAGGGTACCTCTGCCCGAGGCTATGCCGCCCTGCGTCCGTCACCTAATAGATAGTCTCGACGAGGGAAAGAACGTTCAGCACATGGGCAGGTTCACACTAGCCTCCTTCCTTCTCAATATCGGAACAGGAGAAGAAGACGTTGTCAGATTGTTCAAGCCGGCAACGGACTTTTCAGAGAGAATGACTCGCTACCAGGTCGAACACATCGGCGGAAAACGGGGAGGCCGGACCAAATATACCTGTCCTATGTGCACCACACTAAAGACCCACGGTGTCTGCTACAAACCAGATGAGATCTGTGAAACAATCAGGAACCCCCTCAGCTACTA
>VBAW01000130.1 GCA_005888635.1 Candidatus Bathyarchaeota archaeon
AAAACATGAAATCTATCAGGACACCGCTTATAATCAGCGAAGTCAAACTCTACACTGTCGAACGAGTCTGGGGCATGCGAACCCTAAGAATCACCACATAACCGTCCGAAATAATATCTCCAGATCGTCGATAACGGCATCTTCCTTTCTGAAAAAGCACAGTTCGAGCCTTACGAGAGTGGATATGCGAACCCCACACGCTTGGGGGGTCTGTCCTATCGATCCGCAGACATGGCAGCGGAACATGTCAAGATCCTCAAGGTAGCGTTCCGGTTCGAGGCCCAGACGGAAACGTCGACCAAGTCTCGGTAAGTTGGACTTTAACCCAGTGCAATTTGAAGACTGGAGTTTTCCGAATCTTCGTGCAACCAGGAAACTACCACGTGAGCTTCACAGGCTATCCCTTGACCCTTCCCTCAAATGCTGAGGTACGTGGCACCAACTGCCCCTGACTGTTAGTGTTGAGCCACGTCGGCTCACACAGGTCGAGATCGGCATAAATTTCGGCATATAGCACAAATCCTGAGATCAGCTTACTACCCTGGCAATGCAGAAGATTGAATCACAGGTTGACTCTAAGAGAGCTGAACTTGAGCAGTACAGCACCAGCAACCCTTGCTGAGACAGTCACTCTGAAGACGATGGTCGCAGTGTCCGCAGACACAAAGGTACTTGCCCGCCTTCACCTTACTCATTGCCGAGTTGTGAACTTCTACTGTCTTCGATACTAGGACCTGCTTTGTTAGAGACATTTCTCAACGGCGATTGAGAAAGCGAATTCCCTTAACTCGATGTTGTAACTTTGAGAGTTGGATACTAAGTTCCTTGATCATCCATGCAGAAACTCCACGCGACCCCGAGGACTCGGAAGTTACTTCGAGTATTCGGGTGGAGTTTCGTTCTGCTTAGATTGAACAGAAGAGTATCTAACGTAGGATAAGTGCGAGCGAACTATGCGGATGTCACTCTCTACAACTGAACAATCCAATCACTCATACAGAGCAATCCCTGGCTATCTTAAGATCATCATCCTCGCTCAGGCAGCTACGATCCTCTCCTTGACAGTCTGGATGTACCAGGAATACCTGAACGACGCTTATTTCCAGCAGTATGTGATCAGCCTTCTCCAGACGAACATCATCGCCGATGCTCTCTTGTCGATGGTTACAATGTCGGTCTTCGCCCTTGGCACCTTCACTCTGATGGGTTCAATGCGCAGCGGGCGCGGGGAGAGCAAAGAATGGCGTCTCCTCTCCGACGAAGCGAAGGCACCATCTATACCATCATTGCCGGTTGTAGACACGGTCGAACGAGCCACGAGACCACGGAGCAAGAGCCGCCGACCCCGAGCGCGAAAACCGAGAGCCGATATGGATAAGCTCCTTGATTCCATGCGCTATTTTGCAGACGATCACCGCGAAGAGTAGACGCCAAGAGTTCTCAAGTCGGGACCCATAGACGCCAAAGCAGTACCGTTGCGTCGCGGTGTGGGTTGCAGATCAAAAATGAATAGTCTAACCGCTATCGAAGGCAGGACTGCAACATGGCCTCGCAAACAAAAGGTAGAGAGTCGTGGACCGAAGAAAACTCCCCTAGGACAACCATACGGGAATCGAGCCCGCTGAAACTGTCACGGGTCTTCCGATTCGTAGACCCACAGACGAGCGCTTCTCAGATCTCGGATTTTCCAGACTCCAATCCTAGCGGGGATACTCCGCTAGAGGTTCGGATGAAGCACTTTACGGAGATCGAAAACTTCACCTTTCTCGGCTACACTCTTGCTCACGAGCTCGGAGGGACGACTCCGACTCCCATTCGTACGGTAACAGATCTACAAGTGCCCGACGAGGAATTTCAGAACTTCATCAACGAGGCAAAGAGCGCTACTCTGACTGACGAGGAACTGGCTGATACTGTGCTCGACGTTGGAATCAACTGGGAGCATTTTGTTGCCTCAAACGATAACCTGCTCATCCCTGAGCATCCGCTGAAGATAACCGATGTTCTGATGCAAGAGAAGATCGATTCCCTCGACATCATCACAGAAGCATTCGTACGAGAAGTCAACCTCCGCAGCATTGAGAAGAAGACTGGGACGAAAGGCAGACAAAGCTAAGAGCGATTATCGCAAAAGACAATCAGCGTCCCGAGTTCTCTACCGGTCGGATGGACCGGTTGTCACGCGAGATGATCGTATGCCTTTAACGTCATGAACTCGGGGAATCTATCGCTAGTAGTCAGTTTGTCGAGTAACTCTTCCGCGCCTTTGTAGTTGCTCGTGCGATAGACTCGCGATCCGATCTCTTCAGTTATTCGCCCTGTTTCTTCTCTCAGCATTGATCGGAATAACTTGCGCGTAATGGTGGGTCCTTCGACCAGTTTGGCGGAGTGATGAATCCACTGCCAGATCTGCGCTCTACAAATCTCA
>VBAW01000126.1 GCA_005888635.1 Candidatus Bathyarchaeota archaeon
CGTCATGAACGTCTCCGGCCAGCCTATGGCGCTGTACTGGGCGGAAGGAGTTGTTTTCCTCGCAGATTTTGTAGAGCCTGAAGCTCTCCCTGATGAGTATGTGAAGGGAAAGATCTACGCGTCAAACGTCTCACACGCCCCTATGTCCAAGTACAGTAACCTCATTCGGGTGGGAAACATGGAGGTCCCTGTGATAGACGTCTCGTCAAACATCGCCCTACGAGACTTGGCTCAGTGGATACGCGAGAATCACCAGTCGGCCTCCGACAAATCTTAACTAATCACCGAAGCCGGGGTAGCCTCGGTCCCGGGGTAGCTCAGCCTGGAAGAGCTTCCGAGCCGCTCTGCCAAAATCGGGCAAGCGACGAAGACGCTGTAGGTGTGCGCCCTAGGCGCATCCACGTCAGCCTCCCAGGCTAACAATAGAAACCGGAGACGACCCTACCGGTCGCCGTACTGTCGCCGGTTCAAAACAGGCCGGGGCCTGTGAATGTCCGGCCCCCGGGACCAGCTCCCGCTACACTAAAAACCCCGCAGGACCCTTTGGGACCCCAGGCCTTATTTCGACTTGACCGTCGCAGGTCTTGACTCGAGCTCGCGGAGGATGAGCTCGTTCTGCTTCATCATGATGTTGTTCTGGTCCGTGAGGATTCGCAGCGCGCTCGCGATTAGCGAGAGGGATGGATTATCCCATTTGAAGTCGTTCTCTCTGACGGCGAGGGCTTGCTTTCCCTTGATAATCGACCCGCGCAAATTCTCATCACTAGAGTCATCTGCAAAGGCAACGCGCTGCCTGCGATCCATCTTATCGGACATACTCGCGGCAGCGTGCTCCCGTTTGACGTCGGGATAGCAGTCCTCGCAGAACCTTAGACCCTTGAGCTCAAGGAGAGGGTCGATCAAACTAAGAGTCTTTCCACATCTCGAACAGAAATCTGCCAATTTGCTCTGTTAGCTCCGTTTATCGATTGAGCCTCGGAGCGCTATTAAAGAGTCTTGTAACCCGAAGGGGAAAAACGGGCGGTAACGGGAAACCCCGAGTCTTTACTAATGTCTAAGCCGGGCGACGGGGGACACGAGCATCCTAGAATTGCGGGAATCTCCACCGTAGATCGAGGATTGAATCAGATTGGAACCATTCTGTCTAGGAGGCTGTCCGTCTGCGTTCTGCCTTATCCAATCAGGCACGACGACCGCTCTGAGCAACTGCTGCACCGTAACGTCCCGGTTCTTCGCCTCATTTGCTAGAATCTCGAATGCAGTGTCCCCGATTGACATTATGAATTTGGCCATTGTCAGCATCAGTCTCCTAACTGCCGCGATCCTCGCCGACGGGGAGTTTGCTCCAAGGCAAGGGATTGAGAACGCTCTGTTTGGCCTGCCTCGACCTGCACTACCATTGAGTAATCAACGCCAATCCACTTTAGATATTCGACCATGGCTTTGAACTCGGTCAGAATATCCTGACTGGTGTCATCTGTCGTCTCACCGTTCATTCTGAGAAACGCCTTCCATCTACGAGTCTCCATGATTAGACGCCCCTGGATGCTGCCTCTCCGAGATTGTTCTGGCCGTCCACCTTTCCTTCGACCTTGAAGTAGACTTCTCGGCCTTTCATCCACTCTCGGTGCGTGCCCGCATTCTCTATATCTGTGTAGACTCCGTCGAGCCAGACCCTCACACTAAGGCTTGCGGATGAGGATATCAGCTCTGCAAGGAGATCCTTCAACTGGTCGTCGGTCATAGTATCTTGCGGGACGGTCTGACTCGGCGTTTCGGGCGGATACCCCAGGTTAGCTATTTCTTCCATGGCGTTTCAAACATAGACACGCGCCGATTTGATATAACCCCAACGTTTACACTAAATAGCATAAGCATGCTGAAGATAGCCAATCCTCAAACTTCACTCAAATGTGTTCGAGTCTAACACATTGTAGACATTCGCCTATTCTAGCTCTTGAGACCCCAACCCGCCTTGAAAGAAGGATTGATCTTGATGAAAGGTGCTTCGCCCTCCTTCCAAGGATCTCGCTTGACCCAGCTCAGCTTGGAATAGAACAGCTTGTACAGCCGCCGGTACTCTTCTCCCTTCTCAATAATCTCCACAGGTCCACTGATCAATAATACTTTCTGGGTTCCGGCAGAGTCAACGAGAACCGCTGCATGAGGGTTCTCTCTAAGATTCTTTAGCTTACGCGTCCCATAGTCCGTAACAATATACGCGCAGTCCAGGTCCCAGACATATGAGACGGGGACAACGTGAGGCTCACCCTTCCGTGAAGCTGTCGCAAATCTGCACAGCTCATTACTCTTCAGGAAATCAATCTCTTTCGCAGACAACTTGACCTCATTGGGTTCATCGGTCGGTTTCTTTGGCAAAGTTTCTGCGCCTAGGCAGATTCCATTATTTGAGCGCGTCGGAAAGCATACCAGCTCAGGAAGGGAAACACTGCGAGGTATGCCAGTGTTACTCCGAGATCTCTCAGAGCAACATTTGCGATCGTGGTCTTGCCCGCCCCGTTAGGGCCGAGGAATCCATGAACCTGTTTCGCGTCAACAGTGAGATTTAGCTGGTTTACAGCGACTCGAGTTCCATACGACTTCGTAAGACTCTGAGTCTGAATCACAGGACCATCCAAGAATCGTTCCCTTGACTGAACTGAACGCGTGCCTACAAAGGAGAGTTATATTTTTTCCTAGTTTACGACAAAACGGTGAAAAACGGCTGGCTACATTTCAGCAGGCAGTCTCACGGTTCGACTCGTCTCTCTACTGCCTGTTTGGCCAGCTGCTCTTTGAAAGTCTTTGGAGCCATAATCTTCAGGGACCTAGCGCCACCGATTTTGCATATCAATTGATCATCGCTCTCTTCCAATTCGACCGTCACCCCAAGACGGTCGCAGAGTGCTTTGAAAGAAGCACCGTAGTATGCTGATGCGCTACGCCCCATGCTGTGCCTTAGGATTATG
>VBAW01000031.1 GCA_005888635.1 Candidatus Bathyarchaeota archaeon
CTCCACATTGACAATGTTGCTCGCGGCGATTCTGCCCCATGGCATCATTGAGATTCCTTCTTTCATTCTCGCAGGTTCGATGGGGATCAAGCTGGGTTATGCTGCGTTGGGGAGGTTGTTCCGTGGGCCTACCGGAGACGGAGATCTAATTGTCGGGACCTCCTCCAATTCTGATGATTACTTATCACGAACGCTCCGGCAGACAATCTATGTAGTTGTTGGACTCACCCCGCTCTTCCTGATAGCAGGCCTCATAGAGGCCGACGTAACCCCAATAATCATGCGAATGTTCGGATGGACTTTCTAGGCTAGTGTGGTCGTAGCTTGCCAGTCTTCTATGTCGATGGACAGAGCATGGGAAACGAGCAGAAGACGCTGCCGCGACGTGCAAAGATCGTTGTGGCGTACAAGGAGAAGCCCAATTCAGCCTTCCAGATACGCTGGGAGGAGATTGGAGATCGGACGAACAATGAGGCCGAGTACGTTGCGTTGTTGAAGGCTCTCGGGATAATCGAGTCGAAGTGGGGAGCCGCTGGAGAAGCATCAGGGAAGGGCGCTGAGCCGATCAAGATCCATTCTGACTCCATGCTCATAGTCAACCAGGTAAAGGGCAGCTATGAGGTGACTGATGTTAAGCTACGCCAGCTCTGCGAGAATGTGAAGGGTTTGATGAAGAAGATGAGTGCGGTTAAGCTGGAATGGATTCCTCGCGAGGAGAACTATGCGGGACAATGGCTGGAAGATAGATGGAAGGGTGGCAAGGTGGAGGTTGTGAAGGACGAGGAGCCGGGCGCTGCGCCTGTCACGAAGGTATGAACTGTGCCCATCTCATTTCGGATACTAAAGACCCTTATTTTCCAACAAGCTCTGAACGAATCTGGTGTGTAGTTCGATGGGTAACGTTCCTGAAGACGTCGCACGCATTCTTGGCCCAGGTGAACAGGTACAGCTTTTCATTCAGCAGAAGATTTACCATCCCAAGATCAGTGTCGACTCTGTCGTTCTCACAAACGAGCGGATCATTCTCAGACATCCCCACGACCTACGATTGAAAAGAGACTTTACGGACTTCTCCTACACCGACGTCGCGAACACGGTTCTCGACAAGGGCGTGCTCCGTTCAACCGTGAGATGTCAGCTGAGATTCGGCGGAGACCCGCTGAGCTTGAATGATCTTCCCAATTCGGATGCTGAGAAGGCTTACGGGATTATCAGGTCGAACATCGCCCGATACCAGACTCCATTCTCGACAGGATACGCCGGAGTAGCCCCGACAGGCGCCATACCTACCGCGATACCATCTCCGGTCCCTGCAGCCGCGGCCGGCGTGAGATGTCCGAAGTGTGGACAGATGAGTAATCAGGGCTCAAGATTCTGCGGTGCCTGCGGCTCCAAGTTCTAGACTCGACGGTCCCACTGACTCAGCCCCAAATCAAGACTGCGTTAGGTTATATTCGTCGGGTCCCAGTTCAGTCTCAGATCCTCATCGAGAGAATCTAGGGACCTCATGTCATCGTCCGAAATGTCGAAGTCGAACACTTGACTATTCTCACGGATACGCTCCTCTCTCGTCGACTTTGGAATCACGACGAGTCCGTGCTCTATGCCCCAGCGTATCATTAGCTGGGCGGGACTCTTCGAGTATTTTGTCGCCAAGGAAGCTATTCTCGGATCCTGCAATCTCTCTCCTCTAGCCAGCGGACTATAGGCCTCGACTTGGATTCCCCGATCTTGACAATATTTCAGTAGCTCTTTCTGGTAGAGGAAGGGATGGAGTTCGACCTGGTTTACGGACGGTATGACATGGCTCTCTTCGATCAACTCTTCCAGATGTCGGATGGTAAAGTTACTGACTCCAATCGCCCGGCATCTCCCCTTCTTGAGCAATGTCTCCATTGCCCTCCAGGACTCTTTGCGAACATCTGGGACTGGGAAGTGCACGAGATAGAGATCCAAATAGTCTAGTCCTAGTCTCTTCAGACTGGCTTCGCATGCTCGAAGGGTAGAATCGTATCCCTGATCTGAGTTCCAGAGTTTCGTGGCTATAAACAAGTCTCCGCGAGGAACGCCACTCTCGCGAACCGCCTCCCCCACGTCTGCCTCATTGCCGTAGATGCGCGCAGTGTCTACGTGCCGATATCCAACCCTCAGGGCAAGATTCACAGCGTTTCGCGTTACTCTTCCAGGAGGACTCTGGTAGACTCCGAGGCCGAGGATTGGCATTCGCACATCACTGTTCAGCTTGACAGTCGACTGGATGTTGAGATTGGCCAGAGACGTTTCCATAGGATCTCTTGATTACAGTGTCTGAAACTTAAAGACTCAATCACCCGCCTGGCAGAGTTCCCTCATGGACAATCAAATGGCGCAGATGCCCAAGACTTCCTGGGCTCCCGAGATAGACGTTAGAGTAGCCAATCCGCCACCAGCCCTTCTGAAGAAATACACCGCGAAGGAGAAGGCGTTCTTCTACGACTACGCAGACTTCGTCGTTCGCCTTGTCCGAAACGAGAATGTGACTGATAGAATTCATCACTATATTTCAATGGAGAGAATAGTGATCGATAAGCCGGTCGACATTCGCGTGATGGTCTTTCCAGCTCGTACCTTCCGCGGGAGACAGAACAGAGTTCTGCATGGAAGCTACAGCCAGTCAGCATCCCAAATCAGCCTCTACCCTCTCAGAATTCCCCGAGAATGGATTCGCGGAGATGGGATAGATCTCTTTCGCGCAGGGCTTGAGGGTCTCTCTCAGAGAAAGCTGAGGCTTCTCTACGAGATATCTGAGAGTGCAGTCTCGACAATGATTCACGAAATTCTGCACGTGAAGTTTCAGCAACGAAGTATGAGCCGATATGGAGAGGAGGCTCAGGTCCAAAAGCTAGAGAGACAATTCATGCGGGGATGGGAAGAGTGGATTCTCGTCCCAGTTCAACAAGCCCTCTCCATGATCAGCTAACTACTCCGTCTGACCCGAGTAGATCCGCTAGCTGGCTGAGATCCCTCACCAACGAGACGTTCCTTTTGGAATAGTCATGCGCAGGGTGAGCACCCCGTCGATTCACCCATACGGCTTTGATCCCGAACTGCATAGCTGGCTCAATATCATGATACTGACTAGCGGCCACATGGGTCCAGTGTCGGTCTCCAATGACTCTTCGCGCCTCTTCAAAATGGCCCAAAGCAGGCTTGTAGGATCTAACGTTCTCGGCAGTGACTTTTATCTCGAAAGGACTAGTAAAATGCTTGATGGTACCCGCTAAAAGATCGTTGTCAACGTTTGACAAGATCCCTAGAGTGTGTTCTGTCGAGAGCCTAGCTAGTGAAGGGTTTGTATCAGGAAAAGGAGTCCACGTGGGCAACTCTTTCGCGAGGAAGGTCGACTCGGCCTCTGAAAGTTTCCAGCCAATTTTTCTAGCGACACTCAGACTAGTCTTTGCCAGAACGTCGCGATACAGCAAATGCGGCCTTTCTCTCTCAACCCTGCGCTCCTCTTCCTCGTAGAGCTCAAACGCCTTAGACTCAAGACCCTGACTAGCCCCCGTCCGCAACATGGCAGATCTGAAAGCGTTTCTAATTCCTGTCTCCCAATCAATGAGGGTTCCGTAGCAGTCGAAGGTTATGACTCGGGATGGTTTCAAGCCATACTCAGTCCACTTTTCGTAGTCTATCCTTGTCTACTAGTCGTCGGATCATCGTCCGAAATTTCCGCTGATTCCCGTGACTTGGGAACGGTAATGGTTTCGTGTTCATGATCCTGTCTCCAAAACCTGCCTCAGTCAAGGATTGCCTTGCGGGCTTGAACACTGTCTTCTTCACGATCACTATTCGTGTAGGATCAAGCTCCCGCACTCTACGGGGCAGAGTCGACGCTCCTTGAATAGTGGAGATTCTCCGCTGTCTGGGTTGCAACTTGTCGACTGAAAGTTCACATGTGTCTATGAGGAAGAAGCCGATTGAACGGAACCGCCTGAGCATTGATTGCTTGTCACAACCCTTCCTCATTGGACGATCGACGGGCCAAAACTCCAGGGCCCTCATAGTCTCCCTAAACAGGTGGTCTTTTCCGATCGTCGTCTCAGAATAGAAATATCCTCCGGATGAGGGAGGAGACTCGGCTATCAGAAGTACGTTGACTTTGTTCGGCTTGTACTTGTTCCTCGACGTAGTATACTGGTCTTTTAGAGCTTGAGTGGTGCCGAGGGCAGGATTTGAACCTGCGAATGGGCCGATCGAGTCTTGATCGCCAACCCGGTTTCTGACAGCTGAATCTTCAGCCGGGCGCTCTCCAGAGCCTCCTCGTTCAAGGATCAGGCTGAGCTACCTCGGCAAGCCTCGGCGACTCTCCGAAAATCTGAATGATGGAATTAAGCTTTCCACTTCCTACTCGAAAGTGTCCCGTTGTCGAAGAGGGTAAGACAAACCGAATAAGCGGGAAGATCACGAACAGCGCTGAAAACTGATGGTCAAAGGTCCATCCTGGCTGGTGAAGCTAGGAACACTCTCGCTGTTGTATGTCTCAGTGTTCTTAACCAGGATTGGTTTCGGATCGATTCTCGTAATTTTCCCATATTATCTCAACATTCCTCTGACAAATTCCTCCCTGGCAGGGATCATCATTGCTCTGTATCCTGCAGTTGAGGGTTTCAGTGCTCTCCCCGTCGGGACATTTGTTGACTTGAGAGGCAGGAGAAAGGCCTTCGTTGCTGGAATGACGATGATCTCGATTCTGACTTTGCTCATAGGCGTTTCCAACAACCTGGTCTTAGTTGGAGGTGCTCATGCCCTAGAGGGACTAGCGGCCGCCATGGTGACCGTAGCCTCGCTCACTATGATTACGGATCTCACAGTGAAGGAGAATAGAGGAGCTAGTATGGGTGGGTTTGACCTTGCAAACTTAGGAGGCTATGGTACTGGAATTGTTCTTGGACTTGGATTCCTACATATTTTTGCCGAAAACTTGGGGTACAGCTTTCTAGTCGTAGCAGCCGTAATGGGCGCGTCTGCAATTTTCGTCTACTTTGCCCTCCACGAGCCGGTGCACTCTTCCATGGAGCGGGGGAGTCTAAGAGGAATCTATGAAACGTTCACGGGCGACGTTATCGGAATCCTCCCTATCTGGTTCTCCTTAACAATAGTTCTCGGATTTTTCCTCTTCCTACCCAGGCTGGTCAAGAATGCGGGAGTCACCGACCTCGCCCAATCCGCTCCCTTGATACTGCTCGCCTTGCTAGTGCTCGGAGTCGGGTCCGTAATATTCGGACGACTATCTGACAAGATTGGACGAATGAAGACGATGCTAATCGGAGCCTTAGGGGAATTGGGCTTTCTTCTTGTATTGCCAGACCTTTTCCAACGGTTAGTGGTTATTCCCCCTAACACTCCGTGGATCGACTCTTACAACATGGTCGGGCCGATAATCATCGTGGGCGGAATACTATTCTTTCTAGGCTCAGGTCTGATACCCTCCATTCTCGCATATATCGGGGACAAGGCGGCAAAGGAATTCAGAGGCTCGGCCATGGGACTCTACAGTCTGATACTGAGCGGCGGAATTGCTGTAGGAACTGTTCTTGCGGGCATCTCCGACGATTTGGGCGGTGTTCAGGCGGTGTTCTATTCCGCCGCCGTGATCTTCGGAGGGCTGGGTCTGACCTCTGCCTGGTTGCTTCGTAAGCAACAGGGCTTGGCTAAGCATGCAGTTGATCGGAAGGACCCTGTGAGCAAACCAATTTAACAGCCGTTGTGTTGGCCGCGTTTTCCTGTGGGCCGGTAGATCAGCCTGGTATACTGACAGTGTCAGGCCGAAGATCGCCCGCTTGGCAGGTCCGGCTACCGGACCCTGTTTGCGGGAAGGCACTAACCCTGCTCCGTAGGGCCGCGGGTTCAAATCCCGCCCGGTCCACCATGGGACGGTTGTCCATCTCAGCTTCTGGATAGGCCTCATGGCTGGAAAATTTGCGGGATGGAGTTTCTGGGAGACAGCCTATCGAATTCAAGTTGTCGGAAGCTGTAGTTTTCCAGTGTAGCTTATAGGAGTCCTGTGCTGAATTTTGGGTCCGAGGATGATTCTCTTGGCTGCGAAGAGAGCCAAACGATGGATTGAGACAGTAAACCCAGCTAACGGCAAAGTACTGAGAAGATTCCGAGCCTCAACCCGGACAGACGTGGAAAAATCAGTCGAGAAGGCTAGAAAGGCGTTCGAGAAATGGCGGGAACTTGCTCCAGCCAAGAGAGCGGATTTTCTTCAGAGAGCCGCAAAGATCCTCCGGTCCCGTAAGGATCAACTGGGACGGATCATGACCCTCGAGATGGGAAAGACAATCAAGGAATCAGTCCCCGAGGTAGCAAAGTGCGCCTGGGCGCTGGAATACTTCGCCGAGAACGGCCCACGGTTTCTGACTCCGGAAGCGGCAAAGACAGACGCGAGTGACAGCTATGTAGCGTTCGAGCCGTTGGGCGTGATAGGGTCCATCATGCCATGGAATTTTCCACTCTGGCAGTGCGTCCGCTTTGCAGCACCATCATTGATGGTGGGAAACACAGCAGTCTTCAAACCCTCTAGTGCGACCCCGCAATCCGGTCTCCAGCTTCAGGAAGTCTTCGATTCAACAGGTGCTCCTCCTGGAACTTTCAACGTGGTTCTGGGAAGCTCGGAGGTCGCATCGTACCTGATAGAAGCGAACACCGCGGCGATCTCCTTCACCGGCAGCGTTTCAGCCGGCCAAGATGTGGCAGAACAGGCTAGCAGCCGTCTCAAGAAGGTCGTCCTCGAATTAGGCGGAAGTGATCCTTTCATCGTACTGGACGATGCAGATGTCGAAGCTGCATCAACCGGTGCTGTCGCGGGGCGATTCATCAACAACGGACAGAGCTGCATCTGCGCCAAGCGCTTCTTCGTAGCCAAGAAGATCGCAGACGATTTCCTAGACCGATTTATCTCCAAAACCAAATCCCTCAAAGTCGGAGACCCACTGAGTCCCGAAACAGACGTTGGACCGATGGTCAGGGAGGAATCCCTGCACAAGCTCGACCGACAAGTAAAAGACTCAGTAAAGATGGGCGCCAAAGTCGAGACGGGAGGAGAGCGACTCAAGCGCAGAGGATTCTTCTACTCACCAACGATCCTAACAGCCGTAGATCCCGAGATGCCTGTTATGAAAGAAGAAACCTTCGGACCCGCAGCACCCGTAATGATCGTTAAAGACGATGACGAGGCAGTAAGATACGCGAACAACAGCGAGTTTGGCCTTGGCTCGAGCGTATGGAGCCGAGACATCCGCCGAGCTGAAAAAGCGGTTCGTCAATTGCAAGCTGGAATGGTTACCGTGAACAACATCGTATTGTCTGACCCTCGAATGCCGTTCGGCGGAGTCAAGAAGAGCGGCATAGGACGAGAACTCTCACGATACGGAATGCTAGAATTCACTAACATCAAATCAACCCGACTCTACGAAAAATCCCCACTAGCTTTCGTGCACGTAGAATAGAGCGTACTCCTCGGACGGCCACCCTTCATGGCGGGAAAGACGGGTCTTGTCTGGGACGAAAGATCCCTCGACTATGACTTCGGACCCGAGCATCCCCTGCGACCTTTGAGGGTCAAGCTGACATATGATCTGATACGCTCAAAGGGAATCCTCGACCAGAACTCGGTTCAGGTCGTTAAGCCTCGACCTGCATCGAGAGAAGAGATCCTCCTCTTTCACGGGGAAGACTACGTCAGACTTGTCGAACAGTACAGCAAGAAAGGCTCAGGTCTCCTCGATATGGGAGACACTCCTGCCTTCAAGGGCTGCTATGAAGCCACGAGTCTCGTTGTCGGAGCCTCTATGGTCGCAGCGGACGAGGTGATGAGCGGGAGACTCTCACACGCGTTCAACCCATCCGGAGGATTACACCACGCGCATCCTGAGAGAGCCTCAGGCTTCTGCATATTCAACGACCCTGCAGTCGTAATTGCACATCTGAAATCGAGATACAAGGTGAAGCACATCGTCTACCTCGACATCGACGCTCACCATGGCGACGGCGTCATGTACGGATACTATGATGACCCCGCGGTCCTCGACATTGACTTCCATGAAAGCGGAAATTTCCTCTTTCCAGGTACGGGTTTTCCAGATGAGATCGGAAAGGGAGAAGCCAAAGGCTTGAAACTCAACGTTTCACTACCGCCCTCTACAGGCGACGAAGCTTACCTCGAGGCCTTTCAACAAATCGTGCCAGACGCACTCAGGAAGTTCAGACCTGAAATCATCTTGGTCCAGTGCGGAGCAGACGGACACATGGATGATAGGCTCGCACACCTCAGACTTACAACCAAGGTCTACACAGAGGTCGTCAGGCATATGCACGATCTAGCGCACGAGCTGTGCAATGGAAAGCTACTGTTGTTAGGGGGTGGCGGCTACACGCTCGCAAACGTGCCACGAGTCTGGACCGTAGCCTTCTCAACCCTTGCGGGGTTGAAGCCAACTGACGACATCCCATTGCAGTGGTCCAAGGAGTTCGAGATCGCAACCCAAGAGGACCCACCTCTCAAACTGTATGATAAGCCCACTTTAGATGACGAGAAGACCCTGAAAGAAGTTCGCAACGCTGTCAGCGAACTCCAGACGAATCTTGGCAACGAAATCCGATAGCTCCTTCGACCAAGAGATCCCATTTCTCTCAAAGCTGGGAACGATTCCAACGAAAAGCTGTTTCCTGATGGAACCTTTATCTTGAAATCCTTTCTTGAGGGGACGAGATCCTATCTATGACCAAAGGGACCACCTCGTTCGGCAAGGCTGGGGGCAAGGGAACCCACATCCGATGCAGGAGGTGCGGCCGCCACTCTTACCACGTCCGTAAGAAGAGATGCGCTGCGTGTGGGTTTGGAGCCACCACTACGCTCCGACGATATTCTTGGCAGAACAAGAAGATCAACAGAACACGCATAGTCTAATCGACCAACGTTACAGAGTATTCCTAGAAACACTTCTCAAATCCGAGACGCAATAAAAAATGGACGAAGTCAGATGCCCTCGTTGCAGCAAAAGGATGAGATGGATCCCACGATTGAAGATATACTTCTGCGACAACGATGGCTACATTCTCAGCCCTCACGAAGCAGTGTTGAACGGACTAGTCGAAAACGAAACGCCTCCAACTGCACAGGCTAGCCATTAGTTCTGTAACTCGAGATATCCAGAACGGTTCCAGTTTCTTATTATTCGAATTAGACTCTCTTATCGGGAGTCTTGAGATCAATCGACTACTCCGCACTCAGAGGGCTGAAGGCTGGCGCACTAGGCGGCCTGGTCGGGGCTGCAGTTCTAGGCGTCCTCGCTGGCCTGAGCGCTTTTGTTCTGGACCAGGAAGTCTTCTACGTGACCATCGCGACGAAGCTGGGCTTGTCGTCACCCGTTTTGACAGGCTGGGCGCTACATTTCCTCGTAGGTCTCCTAGCGGGAGGAGTCTTCATCGCAATTACTTCCTTGCTCAAGAGGTTCGCACTTGACACGACCCGGAAGAGTTTCTGGGTAGGCTTGCTGGGAGGGATCGCGATCTGGATAATGGTGTATGTGCCAGTGGCAGACCTGTTCGCACCCACTGACCTGTCGAATCTCATGTTTGCGGGCGGGAGCTTCATCTTCCACCTAGTCTACGGAGTAGTAACAGCACTAACGTCCCTCTATCTCATCAGGCGCACTATGAAACCACAGCTGATGACAGAATCTTCGCTGACACGATCGCAACGTGCCTCGCATCAATCCTCCTAGCGATCAGGTCGAACAATTCAGCCTAGACCGGTTGAACCAGATCAGAAAATAGGCAGGGGACGACGGATATGAGCTCGTATCCGCACGAGCTAGAACTAGCTGCAAAGTCCGGTTCCGTTGGCTGGCTCATCAACTGCTAGCTGAGTTTTGGCACGCAGAGATGGGACGTGCCCAAATTGTCCTCGAACCTGTTCTGTTCTTACCTTGGCGGGCTCTTCGATGCGGAAGGACAGGTCATCTTGGCATCCAGTGGAAAGGTCTACGGGTTTGTGATCCACAGTGCGAATGGGCCCTCCTTTCGAACCATCGCGGAAAGGATAGGCGAGTTCGGAGTCGAATGCTCTTTGAAGACACGATCGCGGCGCGGCAAACCGAGTGTCCACTACCAGTTCGAAATACGTAGAAGACGAAATCTTGAATGGTTCGCCAGGAATGTTGGAAAGCATAGTCGTCTTCAAAGAAAGAACCGTTTCATGACTGAAGAATTCCTTCCAAGAGAGAGCACCCAAAGGCATCTGAAACAGGCCGATGAGTTCCGCAAGTCGAACCTGGTACGCCCTACACCGCTGGGCAGATCTTGCTCTCGAGTTGAGAAGTCGCCCACTTTCTAGGGTGCGTGAGATTCCTGGGCTGGGGAGGATTTGAACCTCCGACCTTCGCCGTGTCAGGGCGACGTCCTAACCAGGCTTCGCCGACGCTGAGAAGCGTCTTAGACGACCAGCCCCGTTCGACCGAAGAGTGATGAATGTATCAAGCTTTCCTGAGAAGCGCCCAAATGTGATTCATATCGGAAGTAACGACTAACCTTTTACCGGCTTCAAAGGCTGGAACGCTCTCATGAAAATGAAAAGCGTAACAATCACACTGCTTGCAATCGCCATCGTCGGAATAGCCACGCTCACGCCTACCCATGCGGCTCCACCACCTGGATTCAACCTTTATGCTCGCACCGACAGGCCGACCTATGCTCCAGGCGACACAGGAACATTGTTTATCACCGTAAGAAACCAGGGCACCAACGCGTTCACCATCAAGAACATAACCGTGACTTATCCTTGGAAGTTTTTCATAACAGACCACTGGGACGGCAATTTCACCACAGTCCTCAGCACCGCACAAGCACTCGCTGGAGGGCAGACCTACAATACCCAGTACACTTTCACGGTCCCGACTGATGGAAGAGCTTCGAATAATATTTTCGGTGGAACCATCACGATAGGTATCGGGACAGCTGAGCCAAGTCCAGGAGGCGCGATCCCCACGGGCAGTGCGTCGATCCAATATTCGCTCGCGACGTATCAGCCGCTTAGTCTGGCAACCTCTGTACTACCGATCGTTGAGATAGTTCTACTTGGCATCGCTGTTGTCATGCTTGCACTGGTCTTCATGGGAATCGGAAAACTCTCCAAGAAATAAATTCTCCCTGCCCATCAGGTAGGGAAAACCCCTCTTTTTCGTAAAGCTATTTGTACAATGCTTGGCTGAGCACCAGCTCGGGCCCGTAGCTCAGCACGGACAGTAGCGTCGGCCCTCTATCCAATTGGGGAGAGCCGAAGGTCGAGGGTTCAAATCCCTCCGGGCCCGCATTCTTGTCTGTCCTGAAATGCAAATCCAGTCGGAGGACTATCAATGCTCTTGGTTTGAGAGTTTCTGCCTAGGTTTTATCATCGATCTGAAAAAACTCAACGCCATGTCATAGCCTGAATCGGACCGAGTGGAGCATCTGGTGGGGGCTCGCTCATAGTGGATGACTCATTGGCTGTTACGTTGGTTTCCAAGCTATCGATCTTAGCGAGGATGTAGTTCCGCTAGAGAGCATCTTCGTCAGGGTCCCGTTAGAGTACGTAAGCTCTGTGCCACCGTTCCCGACAATGTAGGCTGTGCCTGATGGTGACCAGCTGACACTGTAGAGAAAGCTGTAGGTCAGCTGGGTAAGAAGGGTTAGCGTTGAACCGTTGTAGGTGAGGACCATGCCATTGTCTCCAACGAGCAGTGCCAGTGTGCCTGAGGGGTTGAAAGCGATCGACTTGATCGCGTTCGTCCCGGTAAGTCCACTCGTGTTGATCCGAGTAACCAAAGTCCCATTGAATCTGAGGACTGTACCGTTGAGACCGCCTATCAGCGCGTACTGGCCATTCGGGTTCCAGCCCACCGCGTCCAAGTCGTAGATGGTGCCGCTCGTCAGCGAGCGGACCGTGGCGCCGTCGTACGTCAGCATGATTCCACTCTTGCCTACGAGCAGCGCGTAGTTACTTGTGGGATTCCAGCCAATTGCATAGAGTGTCTGAGTGTTCGGATCACTGATGGCCGTGACGGAGACGCCGTTATACTTGAGGAGTAGTCCCGAGCTTCCGCCGATCAGAGCGTATGACCCGTCAGGCTTCCATGAGACGGTCCAGAAGTTGAGTCCTGTAGAGACACCGGTTGGGATTGAGGTCAGTGAGGTACCATCATACTTGAGCAGCACAGCCGAGTCTCCCGAGATCAGCGCGTAAGACCCGTCAGGCTTCCAGCTGATCTGTCGGAGCTGGGTCGTGACGGGCTGGCCGATTAGGGTCAATGTCCCGTTCGAATATAGCCGGAATACCTTTCCATCGGACGAGGTCACCAGCGCGTAGCCTTGTGACTGCTGGCCTACAGGGACTGTGTTGGACGTTGTTGCTGTCCGTCCTTCAGAGTCGTTCGTCGTGAGAGTAACTGTGTACGTGCCGTTGGTCGTGTAGGAGTGTGTAACAGAAGCACCCGTCGCGGAAAGGCCATCGCCGAACGACCAGCTGAAAGTGTAGGGGGATGTTCCTCCGCTGGCTGTCGCTGTGAAGGTTACTGTCTGTCCTGTTACTGGATTGCTTGGAGCATAGGTGAAACTCGCGGTTAGCGGGGGTCGAACAGTGAGCGTCTGGCTTGAGACAGCTGCCACCCCATCTGAGTCAGTCGCTGTCACTGATACAGTGAAGGAGGCGGGGCTCGTGTAGGTATGGGTTGCAGGGTTTCCGGTGGAGGTAGCGCCGTCGCCGAAACTCCAGCTGTAACTAACGGTTCCAACTCCGCCGGCAGTCGTTGCTGTGAAGGTCACAACCTGGCCTGTTGTGGGAGACGATGGGGTCTCCGTGAAACTTACTGTTAGCGGAGATGCAACGGTGACAGACTTCGCTGATATGGCTTTGACACCGTTTGCATCAGTGGCAGTCACATTCGCCGTGAAAGATCCTGATGTCGCGTATGTGTGAGTGGCAGGGTTGGCGTTGGATGTGGCACCGTCACCAAAAAACCAGATCATCGTGAACGGCCCCACGCCGCCTGTGGTGGTGGAGGTGAAGGACACTGGAGAACCTGCTTCAGGGGTTGTAGGGCTATAGTTGAAGCTCACCGAAGGAGCAGACGCCACAGAGATAGTCTGGCTGCTAGTGGCGGTGGCACCGTTGGCATCCCTTACGGTCAGAGTGACAGTAAATGAGCCCGTCGACGAGTAGGAGTGCGCGGCTGGGTTAGCGCCTGAGGATCCGCCGTCGCCAAATGCCCAACTGAAACCGTAAGGAGCAGTTCCACCACTAGCCGAGCCTGTGAAAGTGATCTGTAATTCAACTTCGGGTGAGGATGGGTTGAAGACGAAGCTCGTGGCTAGGGACGTAGGGATCTTTACCAGCTTTTGCGATATTGCTGTCTGCTGGGGTGAACCACTATCCTTGACCGTAAGAGTGACCGTGAAGTTCCCTCCGGACAAGTAAGCGTGTGTTACCGAAGCGCCTGTTCCAGTAGAACCGTCGCCAAAGCTCCAGCTGAAAGAGTAGGAGGGTGTTCCGCCTGAGGCGGTGGCGTTGAAGGTTACTGTCTGGCCGATGACAGGGGAGGGAGGCGAGAAGGTGAAGATGGTGGTAAGCGTTCCTGTCAGTGTCTGGCTGGCTGTCGCTGTATTGCCTTTGGAGTCCGTGACTGTGAGTGTGACAGTGTAGGGTCCGGCTGCTGAGTATGTGTGGCTTGTTGGGTTTCCTGTTCCTGTGGCTCCGTCTCCGAAGTTCCAGCTGTATGAGTAGGGGCTTGTGCCCCCTGAGACTGTTGCCGTGAAGGAGATGGGGCTTCCAGGGGTAATGGTTGAGGGGCTGAAGGTAAAGGTCGATGTGAGGGCTGATGTTATTGTGACCTGTTGGGTGCTTGTAGCGATGTTTTGAGCCGCATCTATAGCTGTGACCTTTACTGTGAAGGTTGCTCCCTGGCCATACGTATGCGTGACAGCCGAGCCTGATCCTGTTGATCCGTCGCCAAAGTTCCAGTTGAATGTGTAGGGGCCTACGCCGCCGGCGGCCGTTGCGGTGAGGGTGACTGACTGACCTGTGGAAGGATTGATCGGTGTGTAGCTGAAAGATGCTGCCAGAGCTTGCGGAGATGAAGGAGGAGCGATTGTAAAGGTGTATGCTAGCGATTGCGTGCATGACAGTGGTTCGACTGTGGAGTTGGTGTAGACAACGGTCGTTCCAGTCGTGAGTTGTAGGTTTCTAACGTTGTCGGAGACGCTGCAGTCCCAGTTTGCGTGAGTGAATGTCAGCTTGTTGGTGCCTTGAACGATGAAAGATGTTACGTTGAGTGAGAAGGATACGTAGACGTTGGAATTCTGAATCGTGTCGACTGTGGGAAGTGATGCTAGGAAGACGCCGTTCATTGTAAGGGTCTCTTCTCCGCCGCCGTCCCAGTCGAAGCCTTGCCAGCTCAAAGTGTACTGGGGAGGCGGGCTGACGATGATGGTTGTCGAGGCGGTGGCAGTCTTCGCATTTGCATCCGTAACGGTCACACTGACAGTGTACGTTCCCGGCGAACTATAGGTGGTTGCAAGGCTTGAGCCGGTTCCTGAAGACGGACTGCCGCCAATTGCCGTCCAGCTAAAGCTATACGGCGTCGAACCACCGGTGGCGGTCGCTGAGATCGTCAGAGAACTGCCAAGGCTTCCGGAGCCTGGGCCGCTGAGAGAGACGCTCAACGGAGGAATCGTGGTTGAGACGTTGACCGTCGAAGTGGCTGTTGCAATCTTGCCCGTAGAGTCTGTGGCGTTCACTTTGACTGTGAACGTTCCTGTCTTCGTGTAGGTGTGGGACTGGGGGTTCGGATTTGTTGAGCCTCCTGCGACATTGGCAGTTCCATCGCCAAAGTTCCAGGTGAAGGAGTATGGTGAACTGCCGCCCGAAGCCGTTGCCGTAAAGTTGATCTTGGCGCCTGTGACTCCTGACGATGGGCCAGTTATTGCGAGTGTAAACAGTGGAGGGGACACGGTCCCAATTGAGACACTTCGAGAGTTTGTGCCTGCAGCGCCAGCCGCATCCACCACGTTCAGTGTGACTAGGAAAGTTCCTTGGTCGGTGTATGCGTGAGTGACAACTGGGTCGGTGGTTGAAAATGTGGATCCGTCTCCAAAGTTCCAGCTGTATGAATATGGAGGCGTGGCACCGCTCGCCGATGCGGTGAATTTTACCTGCTGCCCGACCTGCGGGTCGGTTGGATTCGTTGTGAAGCTTACTGTTACGAATCCAGCTGCGACTGTCGTGTAGACAAAGTACTTCAGAGCATTACCTGCCGCGGTGCCGATTCCTTGCCCATCCATGAACATCACACCTATTGCCTCTGCTCCGTTGCTGCTAACACTCGAGGCGTACTGGAAGCTTGTGATCGAGCTGAGGCTTGTCGCTCGATATGTGGTCCAGCCTAACTTGGGGCCTGACCAATTGCTATCGAGCCCGCGGTAGATGTCCACTTCCTGGTTGGTGTAGTTGTACCAATAGAGGTAGAGGGATTTGGACACCGGATCGAAAGTGGCTGTCCAAGGCTGCGCTCCGTAGCCTGAGCTTGAAGAACAACATTGGGATGTTGCTATCTTGACGGGCCTGTTCCAAGTTTCAGTCGACGGGCCCTTGAAGCTTGTGCTGGCGAACATCAGCCTCTGAAGGCTCTCATCCAGCCACACAGCGTAGACTGTAGGGCCGTTGCTGAATACGAAGGCATTGTTATCGAGCTTATCATTTGCCGAACTGATCGCCTGGTCTGGAGAGAAGGTTGAGTTGTAGAGTCGGCCATGAAGGTCAGTAGCGCTCGTTGGTGATGAGGCGATCCAGTAGGTGAAGTACATGGCACCGTTCCCGAGCGACGTGAGATCCACGGCCCAGTTGCCGCTTAGAGCGTTCGAGAGAACTGTCTGACTACTCCAAGCGCCATAGTTAGTGCCCTTTGAATGGATCGCTCTCGGCTGCTCCGTGCCATCGCCTCCGCATGTGTTGGTCGCGCTGTATTGGTATCCGATCCATGCTTGCCCGCTGCTGTCAAGCTTAAGATTCGGACTGATGAACGCCGTCGTCGCGTTGGCAGGTAATGCTATGTTTTCAGGTTGCCAGTTGATCGAGCCGCTGGAGACGGCTCCCTGGCGGAACAGAAGAGCGTGGCGGCAGGTGCTCGCGAAATAATCAGTCTCGTTGTAACGGGCATAGTAGACGTTGGTTCCATCAGTTGTGACGGAGAAGTCCTCGCGGTTTACGTGGACCCCGACGTTTGTAGGCGTGGCCCATGTAGCGCCGTCCAACGAGTTGCTATAGTAGAGGCATCTGCTCTGTCCCTCGCACGTCCCGGCGTTCGCCCAGAAGGCCCAGTATAGCCCCTTGGCAAAGAAAGTTGCACGTTCCCATGCGAACTTGAATTCCTTTTCACCGGTGCCAGGGTTGGCTACGAGGGCGGGCCATGGCGAAAGCGGGATTGGACCTGAACCGTTCGATATGCTGAAACTGTCAGAGAAGTTTCCCGAGAAAGACGTCTGCACGTCTATTCTTGACGCGGATATCGTGTATTTCGTAAAGCCTAGACCGTTACCAGGCGTATTCTTTCCCATCAACTTTGCGAAAAATGGCGCTTCTGCCACGTTTGCTGGAGAAGTTGCTGAAGCGTTCACTCCGTAAAGATCGTTTACCCACGCACCTTGAACTACGACGACGCTACCCAATCCGCGAGTGTAGTTACCTAGCCCGCTATCCACAATGCACCCGGAATTGTAGACCACATACCCGTTAGTGTCCGTTGAAATATTCGGACAGGATCCGCCGTTGAGCGCAAGTTGCTTCGACCTCTCATACGCGTTATCATGAGCCTGGATTATCAAATCCACTTTCTTGGACAGAAGCATGTTGAAGAAGTCGCTACCCATAGAACAGGTGGCGTCGCTGGCACTTATGCAGTCTTTGTGAGTCGCGACTATGGTCCACTTTATCCCAAGACTTCTCGCATTGTCTATTGCTGCCGAAACCCAGTTGTAGTGGATATCTGCTTTGGCATAAGGCCAGCAACCGTACTGGTCTGTGCACGGCAGGTTTTTCGTCTGCGAGCTACAACCAGGCCAGTATGGGTCCAATGCCTGGGTGCAAACCCCAGTAATGTTATAGATCTTCGGAGATGCGAATATGAAACGTGCCAACGGATTGGTTGCTGGATAGTCGAGGTAGTACTCCTTACCATAGCAGGCACCCGCCACAGGACCACATGTAATAGGTACGCCGAGGGTCAGCGGACAGTTGCTGACGTACCTTTCATAGCTGTGAGTCTCTCCAAAGGTTGTTGAATTGTGCCCGCCAGTGTCATGATCTCCTGGAATAATCTCGATATTGCTGTATTTGGCCTTGAACTGGGAGCACCACACGTCGCCCGTCAAGGAGCTGTTGTAGCTCAAGCTTCCCAGTCCAAGAAAGAATCCAATCCCAGACGAACTGAGGCGAGCCAGATTATTCGCCCCCGTGGTCGAAGTTAGAGACCCGAAGTCTCCGGACGCGGCGAAGGTGAAGGTCGGGGTCGGTGAGGCTTGTGCCGGCGGCACCAGACCGCTAAGGTAAGGAAGAGATGTCAGTAGGGTAATAACGAGAAACGACGTGAGAACGGGTGCCTTCTGAGCCGTATGACCTAACCGTCGGAGAATCTTAACCTGCGCTCTCTTAAACAATTCTGTCTTAGCCTGCCATATGATTCCAAAGATATCTCTATGGTATCCTCTCCAAAAGGTCTGTTTCACTCCGGTCATGGCGCAGACTCTGACGCCAATTCCTACGTTGTCTCCCGTCTCCTGGATGGGTCAAAGGTCCCGGGAGCAGACCCCTCCGGGCCCACTCCTAGTATAGCTAGGCGGCTCAGCTTGCGCCGCTAACAATGATACGCTGAACCATCTTCAGGTAAGGCCGCAATCTCCTCGGAAGCGCATCATGCAGCATCGCGAAATCTCCATGATGGAACACTCGCATCTGCCGGCAAATCCCGCCATATAACACTACGAACAGTCCAAAGAGGATGATTAGCTGAAAGACGGGTCTAAAGGGATGAGATATGAGAAAGATTTGATCAAGAGTTAACAAGGGCAGAGCCACGCCGACAGCCAATGGAATAGCCTTTGACAATGCAGAATTGACGCGCGTGGCAACCGCATCGCGAAGCGTGAATCTCGCAAGCGCCACAATTAGTATTGAAAGCAGGGCTCGACCGACAGCTCCAGCTAGGGTTCCTAGCGGCGACGCACTCAGCCCCACGAATCCAATGAACACTAGAGTAGATGCAAGGGTGACCCCCAAGTATTGTCTGGTATGGCCGACAGCCTGCAAGGTTGTGACCAATAGGACCCCTTGGGCCACGAAGACAGAAGACAGCGAGAGAATTGACATTGTCAACGCCTCGCCAACGTAGGATGCGCCATAAACAATGTCGAGAGCAGTAGGAGTTATCGCAGCGAGAGCCGTACCGATCGGAAGAACCGTCAAATTGATCAGCCTGAAAGCTGCAGCTAATCTGTCCGAGATTTCTCTCGGATCGCCTGTCGAGTGAGCAGCGGAGAGCGCGGGGTAGATCGCCTGGTTCACTGGCGTCCATAGTACTGATAGGAAGTTCACACTGGACACTACCAGGAAGTAGGGTCCGAGGATGGTTGGACCCAACAGTAGGTATATGATGCCCATGTCACCCCATAGCTGTCCCAGCGTAATCAAGGCAGAAGCGAATACTGGAAGGCTGAACATCAATATCGGACGCAGAGGATAGCTACTCCCTTTTGGAAGCTGGCCATGCCAAAGGTAGACGGATAGAAGAACGGTTGCGATTCCTCCGATGGCCCAGCCTGAGACGATACCTAAGACCCTGAAACCGTAGTATGCTAGAAACAGCCCAAGTCCTCTGCTAAGAGGAACGAACAGCGCATTTTGATAGAGAGTCCTTGCGTAACGTCCAACGCCTAGAAAGAATGCCGTGTAGAGAAGCGTCACATCGATAAAGAAGGAAGCAGTGAAAGTCACGAGCAATAGGTTCGCCGGGTCCGTGGCGCCCCGAAGGAAGCTGCTTAGATATGGGGAAAAAAGAACGGCGACTACGACTACCGGCAAAGCTATTGCAATCGACAGCCTGAGTGTCACCCTCGCTACGCCAGCAGCGGCTTGGGTATCGCCCGCGACGATGCTTCTGGAGATGAAGCGGGTTGCTGCGAGAGGCAATGCTCCGGATATTAGTCCTGTGAGAAGCGCCTGCACCAGAGCGAGAATCGCGACTAGGCCAACCTCTGTCTTGTTCAGAATGCGAGCGAGTAGAACGTAGAATACTAGGTAGGTGATGTAGAGGAGGACCTGCTGGCTAGTAAGATAGGCTGTGCCGCGAGGAACATTGTAGACCTCTGCCGTCTTTGTCAAGGAAACTGGGAGAACATCCGGGCGGAGGCTTCTTGTGGCTTATGCTTCGGTCGGAATCGCCGGTGGTTCGATCACCCTCTGGACGATGTGCTATGAGGCACCCGTGAAAGTGAAGTAGAGCAACATTACGTTCAGTCCGATTATGAGAAGAACGAAAATTCCTGCTAGGACCGTCGTAATTCTCCGGTTTGTGAATACTCCCATCAGACTCCTATTCCGAGTAAACCACCAGAGAGGAACCAGAGGCAGAGGAAGCAGGAGGCTCAAGGCAACTTGGCTGTAGACTAGGATAATGAGCGGGTTCAATCCAAGAAGGATCGCGATTGTGGTGGGAATAGTGTTGATGAATCTCGTGACGAGTCGCCTCATCCACGGATTGATCTTCTTACCGAGCATTCCTTCCATGATTGCTTGTCCCGCCAACGTGCCGGTTGTAGATGAGGATAATCCAGATGACAGCAGAGTAATTCCAAAGATCACCGCGGCCGGAGGACCGAAGAGCGGAAGGAGTGTTTCGTACGCGATGTCTATCGTCGGAACGGATATCTTGGGATAAAATGCAGCGGCAGCCATTATCATTATCGCCGCATTAACCAGGCCTGCCATCGTGAACATTATGATACTCTCTGCCTGATGGAGACGTAATACTTGCTTCTTGACTTCCACCCTCGGATCAGTTACTCTATCGTTTGTGAGCGCGGAATGGAGGAAGACCGCGTGAGGCATGACCGTCGCCCCAATGACGCCGACTGCAAGGAGGAGTTCGGGAATCGTGCTAAGAGTTGGTATGATTGAACCTCTTACAATCCCTGCCGCGTTTGGAGATGTTAGGAAGATTTCGTACAGGTATCCGAATCCGATGATCGAAACAAAAAAGAGGAAAGCGTATTCGAGCCGTCGCGCTCTCCCCCGAGTGATCCCTAGTATCAAAAGAACATCAAGGACCGAAAGAAAAGTCCCATAGATCAGGGGAACTCCGAACAGTAGGTATAGTGCTATCACAGTTCCCAAAAACTCTGCCAGGTCAGTCATTGCAGCTGCCACCTCCGATGCTAGCCAGTAAGGAATGATGTAGCGAGGCTCCTTCAGGTGGAGTCGTATCATGGCGGGCAGCGAATGCCCTGTTGCGATTCCCAGTTTTCCTGAAAGATATTGAAGAAGCATGGCCATAATGCCAGCGAGCCAGACGACCCAGAGCATAGTATAACCAAAGGATGATCCTCCTACGATGTCTGTTCCGTAGTTTCCAGGGTCCATGTAGGCGACACTTACAACAAGAGCAGGCCCAAAATACACGGCGAGGTTACGAATGAAGCTCCGGGACTTGTACTGCAGGGGGACTTCTAGTAGTTCCGTCATCCTCTAACACCTACCCGGTGCCGTAGATAGAACACAATTGATAGTGTTTTAGTTGGGTCTAATAAAGCTAGACTAACCTAAGTTTTTGGGCTCAAGGACTCTCAAATCCTAGGGTTGAATTCCTCTACGTGAAGTGTTCATACCCCCGAGGCTCAACTTTCCTATTCTTTCCGCGGTAATCCATAATCACATCTCCCAAACCACTTTTCACTGTGCCGATTCTTAGAAGGGAAGGAATCTTCCGTTTTAGACTCTCAAATCGGTCTTTCTTGATTGTTAGGACGAGCTCGTATTCTTCTCCCCCGAATAGCGCGAGTTCTTCCGGGACAAGAGCATTTTCTCTCGCGAATACTTTCGCCTCTTGCGCGACCGGAATCTCTTCCAAGAAGATACTCACCTCGCTTAGCCGAGCTATTTCGTGAAGGCTCCAGGCCAGACCGTCGCTTGAATCGATCGAACTATTCACAAATCCGGTCCGAGCTAGCTTGAGGCCAGTTTCCAATCTGGCCGCGGGATGGAGAACAGAGTAGACGAGTTTCGAAAATCTCCGAGGCCAAGGCTTTTTTTTCCCAGACAATATTCGGAGTCCAGCGCTTGTCTTTCCGAATTCCCCGGTCACTGCTACCACATCTCCTAGTCTTGCACCATCCCTACGGAGGATGCCTCCAGACTCCGCAAATCCGAACCCGATACAGTCGATAACAAGTTCATCGGTCTCACTCGTGTCTCCACCGAGTATTCTACATCCGTATTCGCTTGCGCCTCTCTTGAGACCCGACGCAATTTCCTTCACACTCGACAGTCTTACGGGAGGAGGGATGCCGAGAGATACTAGGAGTCCACGAGGCTGGACCCCTTTCGCCGCGAAATCGCTAACCGTGGCGACGACGGCCTTTCTTGCTGCTTGTCCAAGTGTCATGCCGCGAGGGACGTCGGTGCTGCCAACGAGCATGTCAGTCTTCAACACAACGAGTCTACCCTGGGACATTGGGAATGCAGCTACATCGTCGTCGAATCCCAGTGGAAGTTTTGGCCCTGAGGCGAAACGTCGTTTGAAGGTTCCGATGATCTCGCGTTCTGTGAGACCAGTCTTGGCCATGCCCGTTCCATTCTAGCCGGGAATCGTAGAGCTTTAAGTCAAGGTTGTGAACGGGGCTCGGCCGGTGCCTCGGTGGCTCAGCCTGGTAGATGCGTCTCGCAACAGAGAGCATCCGCCTCGTAAGCGGAATGGCAGCATTCTGCCCCGCAAGGTCGCGGGTTCAAACCCCGCCCGAGGCTCCACACTGCAAGTGCGGAGCACACGCATTTACCATATACGGAAGCTGCATGAAGACTCCGGCCTTCGATCCACACAACACCGCAGCCGACCTAACTCGGACGCTAGAGTTCTCAAAGAGGATCAGAATCTGTCAGAACAGAACAAGAAGACAATCTTGCGATTCTACGAAGCATGTGGGGCTGAAGGACTGAAGCCTATCCGTCTGCTACGACTGTTGCAACTTCTACGCTTTGACCGGAGGCTCGTTGAAAAAGTCGTTCGACAAGGTAACTAGGAGTGATGTACAGAAGTATCTCGCATGACTAGAGAAACAGGATCTCGCTGACTGGACAAAGCATGGCTACAAGGTCATTCGGCCCCGCGCACTCATCCTGCTAGCTCACGACACCAAGGCCAGCCGGAGCGACAATCGTTTGCTTTTACATATGTCCGGCAACCATGACTGTTGACTGGCAAGTACCAATCTAGGAGATCAATGCTAGACCGTTGAATGGCGTTTGAGACTTTGCTTGCGTTTATGGAACTCCAAAGCTAACACTGCACTGGCAGACAGCGCGACTCCGGTTCCTGCCATAAGCAAAACAATCGAGAAGGGCGGTGATGGGTTTGAGGGCTGTTGAGGGTTAGCCGAATACACAGTCAGCGTCTGTGACGGAGCTCCGCAGGGTGTGGAGGAGGGATTGTTGTTCGGGTCTCCATCATAATGTACGAACCAATAGTAGGTTCCGTTGGTTTGAGGATGAAATGGTGGAGAGAGATAGACTCCGTTGCCATTCTGAACCGGAGTAGAGCCTGTAAACACGGCTGTTCCGGCGCACGTCGGTTTTTCGAATACTGAGAATGAGACGATCCCGGTCGGGTTGAATCCATGTGATAATGTTGCGGTATCCGAGGCCGATACTGGCGACGAGCCTAGGGTAAGGTTGGATGGATTGACGCCCGCATCTATCTCGGGGGAAGTTCTAGCTACCTTTATCAAAACCGTTCCGCTGGTGGAATTGGTTTCATCTGTCACTGTGAATCTGGCAGTGTAGGTTTGTGCCAAACGGCCGCTGCTCGGGCCCCATCTGAAGGTACCTGTGGATTGAGACGTACCAGTTGTCACAAACGTCGCGCCTAGAACATTACAGTTGAGACAGGCCAAAATTAGCTGACTCGTCGGGTTGTTGGGGTCCGTGGCGGTCACGTTAAACAGTAGCACATCGCTAACTATCACAGTTTGATTGGTGGGAATTGTGAGGATTGGCGGCTTGTGGGTCGATGATGTGTTTGATGCATGGACTGTTATGGAGACTGTTGCGTTAGAGTTCTCCGCGCCGTCAGTGACCGTGAACGTGACATTGTGGGGGCCTGCTTGAGCATCGTTCGGGGTCCAGGCGAATACGCCAGAAACATTGCCCATACCCGTTACCGTGGGGAAGCTTGCCCCGTAGGGGCAGTTGTTGCACGACAGAGTCAGGTTCTGAAGGGGAAGGTCAGGGTCTGTAGCGTTTACCTGAAACGCCAACGTTGATCCTGCAGTGACGCTCTGTCCAGTGGGCGCTTCTAGGGATGGCGGGTTCTCCTGTGGAGAAGGCTTGGTCTGTTGGAAAGAGAGAAGGCTTCCCCAAGTGTCTAGGGCGCCGCAGCAGGATCCCTCGCCAGCCTCCCACCAGAGCCATCCCATGCCTCTTGAATCCATCAGACTGGTGAGATACTGGATGAAGTGAAAGGTTGTCACTGAGTAGCTAGCGTCATCTGTTCCAACAGCATCCGGCGGTCTAGCGCAGACATTATTGCAACTGTAGTAGACCGCGCCGCCCTCTGTGTCGAGAATCGGTACATGGTATTTGGCCGTCGACTGCAGCATTGCACTGTAGTAGATGTTCGCTACACACTCAGCGGTTCCGTTTCCCCACGTATTCGTGGCGCTAGGGCTGCAGCTCCCGTATCCTCCCTGCTCCCAAATGTCGTAGAAGAAGTATGGATGTATCGAGAGAAATGTCTCATTCAACGGGTCTGTCACAAAGGGGTAACAGGCCACGAGTGATGATACGTCGAAGGTACAGCTAGGATTACTTCCGTTGCTCCAAGAGTTCTCTATTACTATCCAGTGTGTATCGCCAAGACTTCTCGCCTGGGTAATCCAGGCCTGGTACTCAGTGGATAGCAAAGCCACGGAACCTGCTGGCTCGTTGATCGGTTCCCATATTATCTTGTCATAGTTCCAGTTTGTGGAAAGGACTCCACTCCAGAAGGCCAGCCATTCCATCTGGCACGATGAGTCGGTCAGGTCATTGTAACTGTGATAGTCAAGGATGACCCACATACTGTATTGTCGGGCCATTTGTATCGCCTGAGTAAACAGTGCGGGATCCCAAGCTCCGAGCTCTCCCGACGAGCAACCGATGCTCGTGCCCCCGCCGAACCCAATCCTCACGGCATTGTAACCTGACTGGTTGAGCCTCTGTAGCGTGGCCTGCAACTCTCCATTTCCCGCCTCGTACAGGCTGACCCCTCCCCATCCTTGGATCATAGGTGCTAGGGCAGGAGTAGTGGCCAGTCGGATCCCCGGAGTTTCCGAGTCGAGTAACCTGGTCGGTGCTGAGCCTTCGCCACGATGGATGGACTGGTTGTAAAGAATTTGGGTAGTGACGATCCCGAGCAAGGCCAGGGAACAGAGGAGGAACACCCTAGACTTTCTCACCTGGGGAAATATCAACAGCAATTTCAACACTGCCGCAATGAGCGGGTATAGTAGGGTAGACAGTGATCGAGATAGGACGATTTGATACTTTGCCGTATCGTTACCAGTCTGGCGGGATCAGCACGCTTCCGACTGGCGAACTGCAGGCTTTCATGACTGTCTTTGCAAACAGCCTGAGCGACCGATTGTCTCAACAAGCCAATCTGTCGTGGCGATCCTGAATCTCCCGTGATTCGCGATACGTACCTAGTGGGCCCGCCCGGTTCACGAGGTTACCATTGAATCGATGAGGCCCGAACGAAACGGCAGCTGCCGCCCTTTATTTTCTGCCGGAAGAATCAGTGAAACTTCTATTCGCCTAGGAAATATCCGAACATAGAAACTCTTGCTTCAGCGGTCGGTCCTTGCAATTCTCATTGACTTAGTTGCGGGGCACTATGATGGTCCTTCATCGACGGCCGGCTAAACCCCTCTCTCTCGGGCGCCATTACTACTGACCCGCCGGCATGGCTCCCCATAATCGTCACTAGTGTTCGAAAGTGGTCTATACTAGGAATATGTGGACTTACGACTCAAATATCTCTCCAGCTGCAAACCTTGAGTGAAGAGATAGACGACCCTGACGGGCTTTCGGAACAAGTTCCGACTTCTAGTTCTATTTCTTGTTCTTCTGGCAATTGCCTTCAACCTGCCCCTGAGAATTTCAGGGGCCTCATCAGGGACGGCCGATAACCTGGTCCAGATTACGAGGACTGGTTGTCCGTCTGCTCAGAACTGTTCGTTTGGTAATTATCCTACGGAGAGTAGCTTCGCTCTTCCTTTTACGCAGCAGAAGATCTTCCAGAACCCGCGTCCGAGCAGCCAGCAAGACTTCTACGTGTTCTACGCGACTAACGTGTCCCTTGCTGGGAGCGGTTGCACCAGTAATGGAGCTGTCACTAATCTCTGCTATGAGTGCGTGTACGCCTACAGTCCTGATGGAGTTGGATGGAGGGTCAACCAGACTATTGGCTCAGGTTCTGCTGGCGTCGGTAACTTTTACATTAACTGTTCAGCAGCCTACTTCGATGACGCTGCGAACAATCAGCTGATAGTCTATGTTGTGGCAGCCCGGAACGCGGCCTCGGTCAATACGAACCATAATGTCGAGTTCGTCATAGGCACGGTTGCCGACTCGGCGAACGCGGTGAGCTGGGGCAGTGTTCAGATCGTAAGCAGCTCATCCTCGACCCAGAACTTTCAATATCCGGTAATACAGGTGGATCCGAACGGGTATCTCCAGATAGCTTATTCCTGGGTTGACACTTCGGTCAACCGTCAGACAGTAGACCTCTGTAGTAGTCAGACGGCGCATCCGACCGTCAATCCGTCGTGGACTTGTAGCGGCGGGCTCAACAGCTCGCTCTTCAACGCTCAGACACAGGCAGGCCAGGCGGCCGGCTCCTTCATGCCGCAGCTTCAGCCTGTGCCTGGTCACAGTGTTCTGGTTCTTCAAGGCCCGTGCAGTAGTATCGCTACTTCGGGTTGTGCCCAGGCAGTTTCTCTCACAGAGAGCGCTACGCTGGTCGACTGGGGTGGTACAGTGCAGATCTTCAAGCCCACTGGAACATTCGTGTATCCTGCGTTATCCTCGTCTGACCGTCGTTCTAGTACGGTGGAGGCCGCTACGGGCACTTTCTACTTGGCCTATCTTAATGGAACAGACAGTCATTACTGGACCCGTTACATGGCGAAACCCTACACTGCCTGGTCGAATCCGAATGTTATTACCAGCGATGGGGGAGAGGGGCGGATTCTTCTACTCTCGGGGACTGGGACTCCCGAGATGCTGGTCTTCATCTTGGCAACTGACCAGCCGAAGACGGTTGGTGGAGGCGGAGGCAGCGGCACCTGTGGATCATGTGCTTCGATCAACATGTACGTCAACACGACTAGGACCGCGACAGCATGGTCGTCCGCGACGACGCTCTACTCGAACACGACGTGGGCGGCTACCTGGGCTAATGTTCCCTGGACTGTCAACACCAGTACTAATAGCAAGATGCCTATCATGTGGGAGCAGCATGTCTGCGGCTACCTCACAAATGTTCCCTGCACAACGCATCCTGAAGAGATGTGGTTCGACCAGCACACTCTCTATACTCCCTCTAGCTCCCAGCTCAGAGCCAGCTTCTCATATACGCCGACCACGCCGGCCGCTGGCCAGACTGTAACGTTCACCGCCACGGCCTCTGGAGGCACCTCTCCCTACTCCTACAGTTGGAATTTTGGCGATGGGACAACTGGGACGGGATCAACGGCAACACACGCCTATTCGTCCGCAGGATCGTACTCTGCCACCCTGATGGTCGTGGATAGTGGCATTCCCCCGCATACAGCCACTTCACAGCAGACAATCACCGTCAAGAGCCCCCCGCCTCTATCGGCAAGCTTCACCTTCACACCCACATCTCCTCAATCTCAACAACAGGTTACGTTCACAGGAACCGCGACGGGCGGAACATCACCCTACTCGTACAGCTGGACCTTCGGCGATAACTCAACTGGTACAGGCGCCACCGTATCACACGCCTACGCTTCCTCTGGATCCTACACAGTAACTCTGACAGTGAAGGACAGTAGTACGTCCCAACAGACAGCAACCACCCAGCAGACCGTCTCTGTTTCCAACCCAGCCCCAACCCTAACCGGAAGCTTCACCTATAGCCCGGCCTCGCCTCAGGCGGGACAATTCGTTTCGTTCACTGGATCAGCATCAGGGGGAACTCCGCCCTACAGCTTTTCGTGGAGCTTCGGTGACGGATCCACTGGAACAGGCTCCTCAGTAACTCACGCGTATTCATCCGCGGGGTCGTACACGGTCACGCTCAGCATCAAAGACGGCGGCTCTCCACAACAGACCGCGACATCCCAGCAGACCATCTCTGTGACGAACCCGAGTTCTACTCTGACCGCCAGCTTCACGTACACTCCATCATCCCCGCAGACCGGCCAGTCGGTGACGTTCACCGGCACCGCCAGCGGCGGCACATCACCGTACACGTTTACTTGGTCCTTCGGAGACGGTTCAACAGGAACTGGTGCGTCCACAACACACACCTACTCGTTAGTAGGATCATACGCGGTCACGCTCACGGTCGTCGACAGTGGCTCGCCACAGCAGACAACAACCTCCCAGCGGACGATCTCCGTAGCAAACCCACCGCCTCTATCGGCGGGCCTTACATTTAGCCCGGCCTCACCAGACGCTGGACAATCCGTATCCTTCACAGCCTCCGCTTCAGGAGGAACATCACCCTACAGCTACTCCTGGAGCTTCGGTGACGGAGGAACAGCCTCCGGCAACTTGGTAAGCCACAGCTTCGCTTCTGCGGGCAGCTACACAGTGACACTGAGTGTCACGGACTCCGGCGGCCAGAGGGCGCAGGCGTCAAAGACGGTCGCCGTGAACGCACAGCTCTCGGGCAGCTTCTCCTACAGTCCATCGAGCCCGCTTCCACTCGAAGCGGTCACGTTCTCAGCGACCGGGAGCGGCGGTGCTCAGCCATACAGTTACAGCTGGGACTTTGGCGACGGCACAACAGCTAACGGCCAGACTGTCAGACACTCGTATCTGCTGCCAGGCTCATACGTTGTGACACTGACGATCACCGATGCCAGCGGTCAGAGATTCACAACCTCCCAGACGGTAATCGTCCTCACAAACATCGTCTAGGGAGTTGAACGGATCTAATCCCTGGTGGCTGAAGGTCGCACCTAGCATAAAAGCAATTTACCGGTTCCAAGCGTTCCATTTCTGAGGGTCATGTAAGGATCTAAGCATTAATTATTAGTACCGGATTTTTCTCGTCTCTCTATCCCCCATTTTCTCTATTTGGCTCAGAACTGAAAAAATGAAGTGTCGCATAGAGAATTGACTGATGAGTGAACGAGAAACAGTCGAATCTGTTGCTGTAATCCTCTATAGGCATTACGGAAAGGGTTGAAGGAAGTGGTCTTGATGTGAGTAACGGCAACCAGTTAAACGAGTTGACCTTGAACTGAGTACCGGATTGTGAAATACGCATGGCCGAATTATCATAGCCCTCCAAAGATGCTTAGCTATTGAACAAGCGAAGTCCTCCCAAGCGTCGGAACAGATGGGTTTTTCATAAGCGAATAGTAATACTGGCAATCGCGATCCTCGCGATTGTTGGGCCTGTTGGGATATTCTATGCTTGGGATTACAGGCCCCAAACGCTAATTGATGACACTGTCTCGATCAAGGAATCACACGTACAGCAGTTCAGTGTTGATCTCTCGTTCGGCTCTAGGAATGTGGAAATTGCGGTCGAAACGTATAACATTCCTGTTTACGTCACCTTTTGGTGGCAGTCCGGACCTAATGCCGTAGTTTATCTCCGGAGTCAACCTGTCGCTGTTAACTCGACATGGACAAGCAGAGTAACGCTTCATAATTCTGGGGGGCAGTATTCAGTTCTTGCCGAGAAAAGCGAGGCGTACGGTGAGGGTTTGACAACAGTTCATGTTAGAGTCACAGTTTAGGATCAATCAGACCGTCTGTTGCTTCGTGGAAACGTTTCGAGAAGAGAGGGGTTAGATGTAGAATTGGCGCAACGCGTGTCGGTGAAGGTTAAGGCGGAAAGTACGATTAGGTTCTATGACGCGCTGAGCATAGTGTTCTTCGTGCTTGCTGCGGCATCACTGAGTATGCTGACCCTCTTTCTGGTGACCGATTTTGTTGTCCTGGGTCTCGGAGCCATGGACATAGGCACTATACTCAGTGGAATCAGCAGGATGATCTCATTGCGGGGCATCGAAGACTTGGATGAGCGAAGAGTCAAGGCAAAGAACACGGTCAAGTTCTTTCATGGGGTAAGCTTCGCCTGCTTCGCGGTCGCGGCTGTTCTGTTCGCCGTCGCTCTGAATCTGTTTGATACAGACTTCGGGGTAATGGGGCTTGAGCTTTCAGGCTGCGGCGCGATCCTTCGGGCTGTATCTCGAAGCATAGTCTTGGAGAGCAGTTGATTGCTTGGAGCTATGGAAACTAAACAACCTGTTCAAGATATTCCTTCTATCATTCATAATCGCGTTTCTCGCCTCCGTATTCCTCCTTCGTAATCTACTGGTTTCTCGATATCTGATCATTGCTTTAATCGTCGGCATTAGCGTCTACATTGTGTTCGGAGCTCTTCCCCTACTGAAGAGAAGAGCGGCTCAACTCCGCCAACATGGCGAAAGGGCAGGATTTTCTAGGACCTCTATGATAGGAATTCTTGTAATCGTCATCCTCTTTCTGGCGGCATTCATCATTGTGGGGGACAGGGCGAGCCCTACGCAGGGTTACCAACTGGTCAGCTCTCAATTCTTCGTGCTTCCCAACGGAACCATATTCGCGATGCATCCAACCGCTCCTGCAAACGAGTGTGCGTGGTTAGAGAGTATGAACGTCACTACGCAACAGAAGGCGAGGGATCAAGGGCTCCCGGATTGTGATTTTGCCTGGCCGCATATCAATTTGAGCCAGCCAACCTTGTTTCTAGAGTTCGAAAATTCCACCGAATTCGTCTATGTCATAAACGCGAGCATGGATCTCGCACCGAGTTCCCCCGGAACCGTAGTTCTATGCTTCACCATCCCTGCCCAGAGTTTTCAGTGTTGGATACCACCGGCAAGAGTATCCCATCTAAGATGATCCCTGATAACAATGGCTCAACCGGATTAGTATTCACGGCACTCAGCCTGGAGAACTATGAGAGTTCCTTGATCAGATACTTTCGAGAGTTTTGTGCAAAATGAGACTCGGCATTCCACCGCGCGTTTATCTCCGTGCGGGAGAATGCCATGGCTGGAAATGGATCGATTTCTATCGATGGCTATCCTGGTATATTGCACCTCGAAAGATATTTATTCATATTAATACCGCAACCAAGTATCGTGAAGAGCTTTCAGCTTGGACCTCATCCGCCGAGAAGAGAGTTCTTAGCCCTGCTCGTCGCATGCATAATACTGGTCCCTAGTCTCCTAGTATTCACGCCCTCGACCAGAGGCTCGGTCACTCCCTACAGTTTCAGGGACGATTTCAACTACACTTCAATCAGTCAGCTTCAAGCCGCG
>VBAW01000120.1 GCA_005888635.1 Candidatus Bathyarchaeota archaeon
ACCTCGTTGGTCCAAAATACCACGCTTAAAAGCGACCTGATTCCGGACGAGGAGTCGCTATCGAGAGTTATGCCTGACGATGCGCCGCCTCAAGTTGATAGCGAGGAACTGAAGAAAACGGATTCCTGATCCAACGAAAAAACTCCGTTCTTGGTCCCTGCCTTCGCAGGCAAGGCTGACTCGCGCCAACCTCCAACATGATACTACTCTAGCTCACTAGGACCGCCCAAAGCCTTCGCGTGCCGACAAAATCGAAGCCTAACGTCCCTGCCAAAAATTCTCATCAACATCCAGCAGAGGAATTTTGACGCTCGCAGTTCGTAGAATACGCACTTGGAGAGAACCAACCCATGCGGTCCTCCCGGTTGGCAACTCTCTCTTTGAAGGCAAGGTTACATCGGGAAAATGTAGGGGTCTCTGTGCCGGCAGAAGGTGAAGGTTGCAGTAGTGCAGCATCGAAAGTTCCTTGTCCCGATATTCGCGTTACTCCTGGTTGGAGTCGCAGTCCCATTATCAGTCCCGAGAGCACATGGAGATGACACCAACGAGACCCTGAACATCACAGGCCTCGTTGCACGGGGCACCTCCGACTCGTATCTCGGGGCTACCGTTGACGCTATACAAGCTGGCAACACGATAAACTTCAACGTCGTCTTCACGGCGAACTCGTACGTTTACCAGCGCAACCTGACTATGGGTGTAAAGTTTGACTGGATGACGAACTTCCAGAACACGACCACCGACACGGCCGTCTATGCCGGACAGACGTTAACGGTAACCCTCTCCTACACGATCCCTGCTCTTAGCGGTCAATACTCAGCGCTAAACCTGCAGACTCACACTTGGACCCTTGAGCTATGGGACATGGCCCAAGGCGGCACGTGGAACGTCAACTCCGGATGCTTTGACTTCAACAACACTCCTCCCAATGTCCAGCCGATGTGTCACAACTTCACCAGCAACAACTATCCGTATCATCCACTAGCCGTATTCTCGAGTGCACAGACTAGCAGTTACAACTCCAAGCTTCAAGCAAGCGCTATCATCACTTCCCTCAACAATGTTCTTGGAAGCACCTTCCAGCCAGCACCCGGAACAAGCTCTGCTCTAGCGTCGCTGGCTCAGGCCAATGCTCAGATGTCACTTGCCAACAACGCATATTCACTCGGAGATTTCACTACTGCTCAAACGGACTATCAGAACGCGCTCAATGACGCTAACGCTGCCCAGAGCAGTCTCGCAACCATCGGTGGCGGAACTGACACTGCTACATTCACCAGCATCTGGCTGGACTCGGTAGCAATCCTTCTAGGCGGCATAGGCGCGATCTTGGTCGGCTTCGCCGGGTTCAAGTATCTCCGCGGCAAGACAAGGGGTCTTCCAACCTACGCCCCAGCCACGCCCAAGGCCTGACATCTCCCTTCCGTCCTCTGCTCCATTTTTTCTAGCAGAGTCTTTTAGCTATCGGTTTCTGTATCGTATACGATATACCTTATATCCGACCGCCATCATGAACGGGAAGGATGCGCCAGCCAAAGACGCAAGAAGAAAGCCTTAGCGTTCATGACCGACTCCACAGCGCACCAAAGGGCCTGCTCCGCTACTACATCCTGCACAAGATTGCCCGGAAACCAATCCACGGTTACGAGATCATTCAAGATATAGACAGTAAGACAGAAGGCGCATGGAGACCCGGAGCAGGATCCCTCTACCCAATCCTCAAGAAGCTCGTATCTGAGGGTCTCATCAAAGCAGAACCTGAACCCTCCGACGAAGCCACGCGACGAGTCTACCACATTACGCCAAAAGGCGTCGAATCTCTTGCTCACGCCAAAGAAATGTTCACAAACTTTCAGCAGCGCTTCGGCAGTCTACGACGCCTCTTCATCGAACTCATAGACCCGGAGAACTTGGCCACTTTCTTCGTTGACGGGTCCAACCGCCAGTTCCAGATGGCTCAGGAAATGCTAGAATCCAAACAAAACAAGATCCCGCAAGCAGATCTGGAATACATTCTGAAAGAATACACGCTGAACCTTGAAAGACAGATGAACTGGGCCAATCGAATGCTAAACCGGTCCAGGCCAAAACTGACACCGACCACTCGCACGAAAACCGTCAAACCTCAGTGATCGGAAGCAGACGCGTTGTTGATCGTCACGTGAAGCCTCGATAGAAAACAGCACGCCAAACTAGCGTGGAACGTCTACATTCCGGGGGACCGGGCAAAATACTGGATGGTAACGGGACTCCTATTCCAACCCACCTACTCCTCTAACTGGTCTGACTTCAAGAATGAAGGCGGCCCGTCTGCTATCCGTACCATGAGGAGTAGATAATGAGCGAGGGTACTAATGATAAGTTTGGTTTTCTCCGCCAGGTCGATCTGCTCGTCTTGTTCGGCGCTCTTCTGGCGCTCTTCGTCGCCCTCGGCAGCGAACCATGGTGGACCCTAACTGGAACGGCTACCAGTAATCTCCTGAGCATCCAAGTCTCACCATTCTACTTGCACATCAACGCCCTCGGTCTCCCCTCCACGATGCCAGCTGCCAATACTCTCGGATCCTTCACTCGCGTTCTTTTGATTCTAGGATCGATGGCCTTGTTCGCGGCTAGCGTTAGGCCGACCGCTTGGTGGCGGAATTTGGCGGTATACCTCGGACTCTGTTCCCTAGCCGAGCTCTACCTGAGCTTCGCCTTGATCCACTTCTGGGCGGAGACAACGATTGTTCAGGCATACGGAGTCGTCCCACCATACTTTGGGACAAGCGTCCTGCAAGGAAGCATCTTGGGTCTCGACCTCAGATACTACTCAGCCCCCTTAGTAACAGCCACGTTCTATTTTCCCTTCTATCTAAGTCTCCTCGGCATAGCAGTGGTTCTAGGTCGCGGTCTTATCAAGACCATCCATGAGAGAGCCTTCCAAGTTCTAAGTGCTCTACTCCCAGGCGGTGGCATCCACGACGTCTACCTAACACCGCCCTACCAGCACGTCTGGTTCTCCAGTGGAGACAAAGAGTTCAATCCTATGAGGACGGACCCCGAAGGACTGAACGACGACGAGCTCTTGGTCTCGTTCGAGAAACTGTACAAAACGGTCGAGGCTGGCGGCAGTGTCTCGATAATCCTGCCGGCATGGGCAACAGGTCTCGATGATCGACTTGAGAAGCTAATGCCCCAGACCGGATTCATCTTGGAGAAAACCGGGGTGATCTACAGGACCCAGGGAAAGCCCGAGAACGAACTACGCTTTAGAAAGCCTGTCCAACAAGAAGAGGCAACATCCACGCCGCAGCGGCCGGTGCTGGAAGAACAGGTAACTTTAGTCCAGCCCGTACCACCTGCTGCAATAGCTGAATCAGCCTTAGACTCGGTAGCTCCACCAGTGCTGGAGATCGAGGAGGAGCCCGCGTGGACCCATGTCAAGATGAGCCGCTTGGAGCGCGAAACGCTCAAGGTAGCAATCGCCAATATCAGCGCGCACCGAGAACCAGTACCCTACCGGGAACTCGTAAACCAGGTCTACATGGAACTCGTAGAGAGGAAAATAGACTTCGACTCCGCAAGGCAGATTGAGGCAACTCTCCTCGACCACAACGGCAGAGAACTGCTTCTAATCGACGAAACAGATGAGGACCGCTCGACCATCGTCAAGAAATGGTGGCTCGGAGAGAAGAAGATGAGATCCAGCCGGCACCCCGACTTTTCGTCCCTGCACAAGATCTCCGCTGCCCGACCCAAGATGCCAACAATCCACAGGCTGCTCAAGAAGTGGCAGAGGCAAAGATACAGACCGAAGAGCGATCGGGACGAGGACGCTAACAACTAGGCCGATGGGTAGTCCTATCCTGTTACCATGCAGAGTCCACGCTAGGAACGTGTGGCTTATCGAAAAGACGATAGGGTTACCTTCTTCCTGGTGTGGAATTGAGTAGCCTTCGTGTAATTGTGAGCCGTATCACTACCAAGAAAGTCCCGGCCTTAACGCTAGTAGTTGTCGGCATCGTAGGAATGGTTGCGGGCGTTCTTGCAGCCACCATTACTCTTAACCAGACTCTCTACAACGGCGAGGTGGGCACCTATCACAACAACACCGGCGTCTTCACTGTCACCGACACCGGGTTGGCTGTTGTTGCCAACGCGGCCTCTACTAATGCTACTAGTGCCATAGCTATCGGTGGATCTGGCATTGCTCTGAACAACGCTCTGACTGCGGGTCACTGGATGGATGTGCTTACGTTTGTGATGAGTACTCCAGGGGTGAGCACTCACACTGCTACCATCACAGCGAGAAACGGTGCTGGACCTGAAGGCACATCCCTAGTAACTGTCACTTCGGGTATATGGACCACCACTGGAGGTAGCACGGGCACAGTAACGTTCTACGTCGACTTGGGGACTACAAGTCTTACAGCCCCTGTCACAGTCTATGTCAACGTCACTTAGAAACCTCCAATGCCCTAGCCGTCGAAGCACCCAACCAACTTTTTTCCTCCCTATTCCGAAATCGTAAGACCCTGAATGAGCAGTGTGGGTCATTCAGTCCCGGTAGCCTTTTCGCTCTAGGTTTTCAACGGGTGATCTGGCGTTACTCGGGTGAATATGGTTCAGTTACTGAAATCTCAAACTCGGTTCCTCTTGAGTTTAGCAAGGACAAAGCTTGGGCAAAGTTAGTCGGATATCCCGCATGCTCGGGAAAGGGAGCAGGTGGATCTTTGCTGCCAAATTGCTCTTGTCACTGGTGGCTATCGTCTTTGCCGCTAGCGTCTCAGTGACATCGAGCACCTATCAGGCTGAGATAGGCTCCGCGGTAAACGTCGCGAACGGTCTTCTCGCAACGGACAAAGGCTTTTCGCTAGCTTCAGCAGCTTCGAACAGTACATCATGTTCCAGCCCTGTAACGTTTGGCCCTTCTCCCGGCATAGCTAACACGAACATTACTGCAGGACACTTGGTTTATGATGTCCAGGTTAATTCGACCGGCAGCACTTCAATTCCTCCTGCGGGAACCAGATTCAACGTCACGCTGGTCATAGGATCGAATCCTTACGGTCCGGTCTGCATACAGACCCCTATACCCTCGGTGAGCGCTCAGACAATTGACTGTAAGTTCGACGTAGGCACGGCCCTCCCCGCGTCACCCTACACTTTCAAAGTCACCATTCAATGATCATCCGGCGAACAGGCGACAAACCGGAGACTACGCGCAAAAAACCTTCAGTCAGTGGAGACCCCTCCTAGAGCTTACAAGAAATATTTGCTGCGAAAACAGAACAGCTCGTTGAGTTCTCCCAGATTTGTTATCTTTCTTTTTCTACTAACTATTCTTTTTCTGTTATCTATTTCTCGACCCCCCAGGGGCATGTCAAAAATGAAAAAACTCCTTCACACTTTACCGGAAATCCTACCGTTGAAAATCGCCCGGAACAAGCCCTGATCCCGAATCGCGGCAGGCGATTTGAGATCGCAGGATCTTCACGCTGATCTCCACGCTTAATCGGCGATCAGAAAAACAGTCGACGGTTCCATCCTGCGCCTAGAACCGATAGACTCGCCCGGTTCAGTTTCAACTGGCCGAGACCCCTCGCCAGAAAATGTCAAAAGTAGTTGCTTCCCGCGACACAAAACTCGACTCTGGAAGGGAATTAACAAACAGTAATCTCTTCCTCTTCGAAAGCTCTTCTGAGAAAGAATTCCGCAGACTGTACCGTTTGAAACTGGACAATCACAGAATAAGCTTAGGTGGGAAATCTGGGCAGGCGTTTCTAGATCACGAGACTTTCACGAAGGGCCATAGGCTCGATTTCCAGTCTAGAAAAACAGGCGACCGTTCTATTCTATGAGTCAAAACGCCAGACTCGCCCAGAACAGTTCCAACTGGCGAGAGCCCTCTAGAAGAAAGGGGGTAGGAATTTTTTTCTCGCGACGCGGGAGTGCTTGTCAGGCGTTCTATGTTCCTTCGACTAGCTTCTGGACTTCTGTGAGCTTGGAGAGTGCTTCTATTCCTAATGGTGTTGTCTGGAACTTTGACTTGCCCTCATCCACCACCGTCTCAAGCATCCCTCTTAGCAGAAGACGCGTAATGTACTTCTCAGCAGCAACGAAGTTGATGTTTGACCGGTAAACTATCTCCGTCTTCGACACCCGTTTCACGGCCACCGCCAGAATATCGCGGATGATCAGCAGCGAGTCTCTCGGCTTCGGACTCATACACGCTCTAAAGGACCGCTATTCCCCCGGAGTAGGGGATTTAGTTCTTTCCAACATTTTCAGGCAAATGGGAAGAATCTTCCCTCTCTTTACTGTGAGGTGCCGAGCCGTAGCTGTTCGTCCACGTACCCCGTCTTCTCAGTCTTCAACCACAACCTAGCCCCCCGTCGAAGGATGAGTACCATCGCCGCAAGATTGGCGAGCGAGACGAGCGCCGCGTATGGATAAGTTGCCAGCAACAAGCCAAGATGGGAGAGTATGCTAGATCTTGCAGAGGAGACTACAGCCGCGACCAGCGTCCCCACATATACAATGTTGACCGCGACCATCACGAGGAAGAGTGGTAGAAGCGTCTCGAAGGGAAGTCCCACCTTGACTATTCCAAGTCCCAGAATAATCCACGCCACAAAAGTCAACACCGCAAGGATCGGGCTCATCATCAACGCCTCCATATCCAGAGTCTTCGCAATCGACATCGACCTCCAAGCATTCCAGTGCTTAACCCCAGTAAGCATGTTACCGCCCGACCACCTAATCCGTTGCTTGAACAAAGTCCCAACCCGGGCAGGCATCTCTTGCCAACACTCCACCGGCGCCAGTCGCGTAGCAATGTGCGCTCTAGCAAAACGCACCGACAGCTCAGCATCCTCGACAAGGGATTTTGGATCCCACAACCCAACCCTTTCAAGCGCCGTCCTTCGAAAGAACGTGTTAGACCCCGAAAACGTAACGAACAATCTCAAAGCATACTTTCCGTCATTCGACAAGCGATACAAGAAATTCTCGTAAGCCGCCAGCCGCGAAACAATGCTCTCCCGAAGATTCAGCGTCCTATGAAAACCATGCACCGCCCCAGTCTCCGGACTGTTAAAGTAACGGAGAGCCTTCTTTACAGCCTGCTGCTCCGGCACATCATCAGCATCAAAAGTCGCAATGATCTCACCCGTCGATTGGTGAAACGCAAAGTTCAGCGCATCACCCTTCCCGAGACTCGTATCACGATGGAACACTTTGATCCAGGGATATTTCGCAGAGTAATTCTTGCAGATCTCTAGAGTCCGATCCCGCGACTCATCCTCCACAACTACGACCTCCAAGTTCTCTTTCGGATAATCTAGCCTGACCAGTGCATTGAGCAGCCTACCAACCACCTTCTCTTCATTCTTCACCGGGACAAGGACAGAGACATCTGGCGGATCCCAGTCCTCTCCCGGATCCTCCCCGAACCCTCGCTTCTTGTATCGCCAGACGCCGAGCAGTATGATTGGAGTCGCGTAGACGAAGTAGACGAGAAAGAGGAGCGTCAGCCCGAAAACAAACCAGTTGGCGACGCTCACTATCCTTCGTCCAGCTTGAATTCGCCGTTCTGAACAACCCGGCTATTTATCGTCTTAGAAGCGAGCCTTTCTCGCGAAACGCCGCAGCAAGAACCAGAGTAGTGAGCCAACAGAAAATTGTTCGAGTCACAACGTCAAACTATGAAATCCATGAAATGGTATCACGATTTCTTGTTGGTTCGAGAATTGTCATGCGGGTCCGCCCACTTTTCTCCACTCTCCTACTAGGAAAAGTAGGAACGGACGAAGGAATCATCTAACTGTTTCCGCATTTATACTCGATTCACACTTTCAAGCCTTAAAACATACCAAGTCTCCCAACGATATCCAGGAACCACCCGCAAGTTACTGTGGATATCCGCAGGTCGATCAGTCACGGATTGACCGTTTCTCGTCAATAAGAATGAACGGAACCTATGGAAGCATACACAACCGGTACAAAACATGGGCAAACTGATGATCTCGCTCAGCGATCAATCCGAAAACCTTGTACGAAGCGAAGTCCAACGCGTCTATCACGGCAGAGTCGGAGGCCTATCAATATTCTTTGAGCAAGTACTCCGAGACTACTTCCACGGCAACGGCAAATCGACAAAAACCACGCGGACAAAAAACGGCAAGAACTAAGCTAAAACCACTAGATCTGCTAATACGGGATCCGAAAACCTGGCCCACTTTCCAGTGCCTACTCCGTTCGTTTTCTCAGCTAGGTACGTGGGACCTGAGGAGTAACTGGTCTAATTCCTCTTGCCCTCGATTCTAGGGCTCGGATGAAGCTCGGAAGCTCTTCAACGGATCGGACCTCAGTTCTGGCAAGGGATCGCATTCTGATCCAGATTTTGAGATCACTTTTCACTCCTCGCTGGGAGAGTTCTTTGTAGAGCCATGTCTCAAGTTCCTTTCCTTCTCGGTCGAAGTCTGTCAACACAATCGCCTCTTTTGTTCCATCGAGCCTATCGAGAAACTCGTGGCGGGATTCACCTCTCGCCTTCAAACAGTGCACCTTCCCCGTTACTCCCAATCTTCGGAGAGCAGCTTCGTCTCGCCGTCCCTCGACGATGATAGGGACCCCGGCCTCGGATTGCATTCTGAGTTCATCGATTATTCTCTGCGTCTCTTCCATTTTCCACGCATAGTACTCTGCTCGTGGATTCCGTAATCGAGCGAGATTTCTACGCGGAGCTGGGCCAGCCAGCTGTCGTCAGCTCTTTTCCAGCTTACGAACCTCATCCAAAGGCTGTGGATTTCTCTTGAAGTACTCTCTCACAGGTTCTAGCTTCTGGGAGAGAATTCGTGACATGTTACTCTTCAGATCCTGCGGATGGATTTTTTCCGAAGAGTAGAGTCTTTCAAGTTGTTCATAGTTGGGCACCTCAAGATCTCCGCCGTACTTCGGATCGCGCTTCAACGTGAGCGGCTCTCGGTTTTCAAAGACGAGGATGCGATAGTATTCTAGTATCGGGTTTCCATCTATTACTTTTGGTGGACAGAACGCCTGCTGGATCTTCTTCCCAATCACCTCGGGCTCATCATGGATCAGAATGTTGTTCTCAGGTTTGCTCTTCGACATCTTTGCAGCTATTACCTGGTTCAGTTTAGGATCTTCATCGAAGCTGTCGCGTGGGGTACTCTGAACACCTGCGAGTCCGACGAGCATGGAAGTGTGAAGGCTGACCGGCTTGCCCCAGCCCAGTTTCTCCCCCGCCTCTCTGGCGAGCACGTGGGCCTTACGTTGGTCTATCCCGGCACATGCAACGTCCAATCTCATCTGGAAGATGTCCGCAGCCTGCATACATGGGTAGAAGATTGTCGCTGCATCGTTCTCTTTCGACTGCATGTCCCGTCCCATTATAGGGATCGCCCTCAGGACCCGTTGTGTAGTCGTTGCTCTCGCTATTCTGAGAACCTTCTCCCAATAGTCGGATCTCTCGGCAAGTTCAGAGGCCCAGATGTACTCGGCTTTGTTTTCCGGGACTCCCAGGGCCGTGAAACAATGCTTGTAGTATCGGCCTACCGTTCGGATCTTCTCGAGGTCGCCGCCGAATTTGTTGTTGATCATCGAATGCCAGTCGGCCAGGAAGATTATGAAGTGGAACTCGGCTTTGATCAGGTCTTGAATCTTGGAGGCACATACAAGACCTTGGCCGATGTGCATCATTCCGTGCAGTACACGCCTGCGTTCCGGAGCACTCAAACCCCCAGTAGGCCCGAGGAGTCATCTTCTCCACCAAGAGCTTGTCTAGCTCAGACCTCTGGATTATCTCGACAGTCCCTCTTTTGACCAGCTCAAGACGCTGCTCTAGATTCATGCCCGCCTCCGGGAGCAAGTTGTCTCTGCATCTCGGCTAAAAGCCTCTAGACCATTCCACGTTCATTTCCTAAGATAGGTCGGGAAGGCGAGTTTCGCATTGGGGCCCTTCTTTCCAGAAGGGTTCCTTGTCGCCCGCGACACTAACACCAAAGCCTCACTGTGAAGATCACCGTCTTCTCTCGGCCCGGCTCTCTCGAGGCGGGCGTCTCGCGCTCGCCCTCAGCCGCGAACGATCGTTCCCGTTGTAATAACCTATTCTAGCGAAAATGAATAGTCGGGCGGCAGCCTTCTACTCCTAACGCACGACCTGAAGACCACCCAAAAGAAGACGGTGAAACTTCCATTTTGACATGAAAGGAAACCAGGGTCGAGTCTACTTGAGAGGAACGTACATGCTAGACCGAGACGCACCGATCCCAGGTGTCCCATGAACAACCTTCTGGTTCGTAATGGCGAATTCCCCGACGAAATGTCCAATCATCTCCGGCTTGATCTCTATGGAGACGTACTCCTTGCCAGAGTGTAACTGTAGAGTCAGTCCCAACATCTCAGGAATGACGATCATGTCTCTGACATGGGACTTGACGGGGGCAGGCTTACCGCCATTCTCTTTCCTTGACTGGCGAACATGTTCCATCAGAATTCGCTGTTCATTGGTGAGGCCTTTGAGGAGTGATCTGCGCTGTCGCGAAGGGAGAAGCTTGATGAACTCGTCCATCGACATCTGCTTCAGTTCGTCGACTGAATGGCCTCGATAGGTGAACTGTCTAGGCGCAGCTCTTCACCCGCATTGCGTTCCTGGGTACGACGTGCATCATAAGAATGTTCCTGGGGTCTATCGCGCTGAGCGGCGCTTAGCCCGTCCAGTCTGGCGGGCGGCTATGTTGCCCACTTTCCTTCCAGGAGGTGTATCGCGTCCGACAGTCGTAGGCTTTCCTGCGTGTTTGTGTCTGCCCCCTCCGTGAGGATGAGATGCGGCAATCATTGCTTGACCCTTGACTACGGGCCATTTCCGGCCTCGAGACTTTTGCAGGAACCACTTGGGGCCGGCTTTCAAGAACGGTTTCTCAGTACGACCTGCACCAGCGACTACTCCAATCATTGCTCGACATTTGTCGTTCACGTGAATGGTTCGTCCTGAGGGCATGCGAAGCTCAGTCCCTGCTGGCGTGTGAGAGACTACCAGTGCAAAGCTCCCGGAGGAGCGTGCCATAGTACCTCCGTCTCCGGGACGGAGTTCGATGTTGCAAATCATTGTCCCTTCTGGGATCCTGCCAAGAGTCTTGATGTTCCCTGTCTCTGCCGGTGCTCCGCTCCCGATCTCGATGCTCTGGCCTACGTACATTCCCTCAGGAGCAGGAATGTAGACATCGTTGT
>VBAW01000121.1 GCA_005888635.1 Candidatus Bathyarchaeota archaeon
CCGTTTACCGAATTGTATCCCGTGGGATGTAGTCTTCGATGGGTGGGGGCTCTGAAGATGAAGAAGCCTCTTCCACGTCTCTGGACCAGAATGTTCTTTCCCATGCTAGACCAAATCGCCCTAGAGTATTCCCAGTTTTACGGCCAAGTCAGAAGCCTTCGATTCAGGGCTTAGTTTGACGTATGCTTTCTTCTTTCCTTCTGGGGTTGTGAGGGTAAACACTCGGGAAACGTTTACTTCGTAGAGTTCTTCCACAGCCCGTTTCACATCGTTCTTAGTTGCTCTGTTGTTGACGATGAAGGTGATCTTGTTTTCCCC
>VBAW01000131.1 GCA_005888635.1 Candidatus Bathyarchaeota archaeon
CGGAAGCAATACTCTGTCATATCTCCGAATCTGGGCTCTGAACCTGGCAGACTTTGCCGTAAAATTTGCCTTCTTCACATCCTTCGGCATCGTCGGCGCAGTGTTCGGTAACATCCTTGTTATGATTCTCGAAGGCTTGATCGTCTTCGTTCAAACTCTGAGGCTTCACTGGGTTGAATGGTTTGGTAAGTTTTATGAAGGGACCGGCCACCCATTCGCGCCCTATCAAGAACCAATGAGCTGGATTGTACCAAACTAATGGCCGTTGACTGTTCAACACTCTCCTCGGTAACCCTCTGCCCTACATTCTGGGCAGGCTTGGGCGCTGGGCTCAGCGTTCTTCTATCCGCAATTGGCGCAGGCCTCGGTATCGGAATCTCCGGGCCCGCGATTGCAGGCGCCGGAGTCGAAAGACCCGAAGTCATGCTGAAAACATTCATCGCAACCATCCTCGCAGAGGCACTCGCCATCTACGGTCTCGTCGTAGGACTACTGTCCGTCTTTGCGATCACTCCTACTCTAACCATTGAGAAGGGCGTCAGAATATTCGCCGCCGGCCTAACGATGGGCGCAGCTGCCCTGGGTTCGGGCTTCGGTATTGGGGCTGCTGGTAGCGCCATGGCTTCCGCGACCGCTGAGAAACCCGAAATCTTCTCCAGAGCCGTCATATCACTAATCTTGGCTGAAGCTCTCGCAATCTACGCGCTAGTTACCGGGCTACTTTTGCTATTCACTGGTTAAGCGAACCAGCGTGCCCTCAGACACTCTCTCCCATCTAGTACGGGACAACTATCTTATCGCACGACTACGCGCTAAACGCAGTCGTCTGCTGGGACGGCAACAGTTAGTCGCCCTCTCAGAGTCCAAATCTCAGACAGAAATCATCGGACTGCTCGCAGAGGGTCCCTATGGAACTGAACTATCAAAGTTAGGAAGCGAGTCTTCAACCATCGAGACAGAGAGGGCGGTCAGGCTCGGATACGCAGAATCCGTTATGAGTCTGATCAGAGCCTCGGGCGGAGACACCCGGGAGTTCCTCGTCCAGTACAGGCGAAGAATCGACGCATACGCACTGGCGGGGCTTGTCGTTTTCAAAGCCCAAGGGAAGACGTGGGAGGACTACCTAGCCATTCGGCAGCCGCTTGCATTTATGAACGAACAAGAATTGCGTAGACTCTACTCTCTCGATGACCTTTCAGGGATAGCAGGTGAAGCGGGGGATAGACATCTGGTCGAAAGGGTGAAAGGACTCTCAATGACCGACATTGAAGGCGAGAGGGCCTCGTTCGTCCGGGACGTCATCAACGGTTGGGGAGAAGAGAGATTCTACAAGTACATCAACGAGAAATTGTCAGGTCCAGACCGGGAGAACTGTCTCCCCATCGCGGGGTCCGCCATCGACATCGCAAATCTCACTATCATCGTTAGGAGCAAGATTATCGGAGCATCAGGGATCAAAGATCACCTGATTCCATCTCACTGGAAACTCAACCAGAGAGCTATCGACCAACTTCTAGGGACTACGGATGTGACACAAGCACTGGACGTTGCCGCGAGCCATGAATACTACAGTCGAATACTGAGCGGAGCACGCCAGAAATATGAAGAATCAAAGTCTCTCTCCTTCATCGAAGTCGCCCTGAGACGATACCAGCTGGATCTGAGCAGACGGGTCTTCCTTGGTTTCCCCTACTCTGTCGGAATCGTGCTCGCTTTTCTCACACTCAAAGAGAACGAGGCTAGAAACCTTGCCGCGGTTCTCGCAGGGGTAGCTGCTGGATTGCCGGCAGATGAACTTCGTCCCCTCTTAGCCCTTCAAGAATAGGTCAACCACCCCTATGATGCAAATCACGGTGTTGGAGAAGATTTCATCATAACTGAGTAGATGTCAGCGTTCTCCTCGAAGAATTATCACGAGACCCGTCGCGCTGACCGCCCCTCCAAGGAATCCGAGGAGAAATCCCAGAGCGCCCGCGAAGACTAAGCTCACGATGGCAACTCCAAACGCTACAACAAGGATTCCCATAACGGTCTCCTTCTCATCCTCTGAAACCTTGTCCGTCAATTCCCAGTGCTCCCGTCTCTCAAACCCGATGAAACGAAAAAGAGAGTGCTACCAGACCGATTAGAGCGAGGGGACATCCAGTTGGACCTGATAAATTGTCTTCGCCCCAAATGTGCCTGGAAAGATCCAAACATAGCACAGGCCCGTGATGAAGAGACTCGTCTCACAGTTTCTTGACGAAATAGTAGTACGTGTATCCGATGCCTCCGATCGCGCTGATCACTAGACCGATTATCGAACCACTGCAAGGTATGAGCGTAGGTGGAGAGATGGATACTCCGGTGCATGATGGTTGTCCAAGGAGTGGCGAAAGTGCTATGCCTCCTAGAAAGTAGCCGAGGATGAGAAACGCGACAGTGTTTGCGCTGAACCCAACCAGCCGGAACGTCGTCTTCTCGTAGAGCGGACCTGGAGATTTCGCATCGTCTTTCAACCGTCGAAACTGGCTTCTGCTGATCGATTTTGCAATCATTCTCGGTGGAGCTGGCTGGCCAGTCGAGGGGATCCGGATTGTCGATCCTTTCAGACACTCAGTTACACTTGAATGGTTTGGATCTGGATCATTATGGCTTTTGTTGATCTGACAAGCTAGCGTCACAAGTCCAACAGGCACGTACTCATCGTCACCGTTGAGAATGGTTTGAAGACGCTGACCGTCAATATCTGCCATCGCTAAGAACTCTCCGCGCCCAATCTTCTCTACGGCCGCCTGAAAGGCCTCTGCAATTTTCCGTGTTACCTTCGCCTCTAGGTCAGCCTTCCTCAGCTCTACCAACGCCTAGTTAATTCGATTCCATCGCGCCGTCTCTTGCAGTAGATCGAGAACCTCGGTGGGAGTCTCTTTCTACAGGACCCACGGTGTCTCCCACGACCGTGGCGGCGTGTGTTTCTGTGTTCTTGCCTCCGAAGTGCCCCATTTCGACGTATTTTTTCGCGTTGTCCATTGCTGCCCCACCCCACATCATCATGATCGCGAGGGGTATTGCGGAAATCGTGGCGCCGACGACCAAGGCTCCGACAGCTGCCCAGCCTAGGAATACACCGACGACCAGGGGTGCGACGACTGGGATCGCGCCTGGAACGACCATCAACCGCAGCGCGGTTCGGGTGGAAATGTCCACTGCCGCTGCATAGTTTGGTTTAGCGGTTCCCTCTCTAAGTCCTGGAATCTCCCTCAATTGTCTTCTTACTTCCTCCACCATGCGATAAGCGCCTACGCTGACAGCGTTGATTGCAGTGCCTGAGAAGACAAATGGTAGCATGGCACCAATTAGCGCACCGATGACCACATCCGGATGGTTGAGCGCTAGGGATCCTCCGAGGCTTGACAATTTGGTCGCGAGACCGTTTGGACCTGTGACCTGATCTATTGATATTTTCGTGAGGTCAACAATCTTGGCCTGATACCGCGCGACTTCTAACACGAAGGCTTGAAAGAGTAACAGAGATGCCAGGGCGGCTGAGCCCATGGCGTATCCTTTTGTGAGAGCCTTGGTCGTGTTACCTAGAGCATCCAACGGCTCTATTCGCTCCCGAATTACTTCTGGAGCACCAGACATCTCAGCGATCCCGCCCGCATTGTCGACGATCGGGCCCAATCCATCCATGGTCAGTACGATTCCGGCTGTCGAGAGCATCCCCATGGCTGCCATAGTAGTTCCGTAGACCCCACCTAGGAAGGGATCGTTGTTGAGCGCAGGTAATAGCCCGCTGAAGCGGGCAAACTGTTCCCCAAGCCAAAAGGAAATGAGAAGGGCTACGGCCACTGTGATGACGGGCAACCCGCTAGATATCATTCCTACAGCGTTACCGGACATTATCGTTAACGCAGGCCCAGACTTCGACCGCTCGGCGATGGTAATAACGGACTTCGCATTGGATCCGGTATAGAACTCCGTATAGACGACGATTAGCAACCCAGCTGCAAGTCCGGATAACATGCAGCCGAAAAGTGCGTAGGCAGCCTGACTGTTCCCGCTCGGGGTCAATCCCGAAAGTTGCAATTATTCCCAATGACCTAACTATTAGGGGCATAGTCACGTAATACGGGTTGATGACTCCATTGAAGATAATGATGGAAACGATCAACCCAATTATCATTCCACCAAGATTCTCGGCTGTGAGAGACTCAAACAGGTCAGCACCTCTTCCAGCTTCGTCTCCCACGTTGTCTCCGACGTTGTCCGCTATCGCTGCAGGATTTCTCGGATCGTCCTCTGGAAAGTTTTCTTCTACTTTCCCTACTAAGTCGGCGCCTACATCTGCTGATTTTGTGAATATTCCGCCTCCGAGCTGGGCGAAAAGCGCGGCGAGCGAAGCCCCAAATCCGAAACCGGCTAGGACTCCGGGATCCCGAAAGAGCGCGTAGAGGAGTGACAGTCCAAGTAGGCTCATGCTGATGACTACCAGCCCGAGAGCTCCGCCTCCGAGCGTAGCGACCTTCAAGGCTTCGTAGGTTGACTTTTCCGCGGCCGCGGTGGACCTAACGTTCGCGTTCGTTGCCGAGTAGAGAGCTACGTATGCTGCAAAAAGGGAGAATGCGACTCCGAGTAGGAAGCTTAGGGCGATTTCGCTTCCGTAAGTGAAGTCAACTGTTGCGCCGAAGGCGGCGACAATGACGAGTGAGATGATTATTGCGATTATCGCGATTGTACGAAATTGTCTCTTCAGGTATGCGTTTGAGCCTTCTCTGATGGCTGTCCAGATCGCGATCATCTTCTCGTTCCCCTTCGGGTATTTTCGGACGGAGAGGACGAGGAAGATTGCTGCGACCACGCCAGCGACCGCTAGTGAGGTTGTAAGAATTAACGGGTCAAACGCCAAGCGTGGGTTCCTGCTGTCCTCGAGTTATGAAATTTCCATCGAACCGCCTCGGCCTTTATTATAAACATGTTCACTTTCGTCGATTTTCTACTTTGCCAAACCCATAAATCGCGTCATCGCCCGCTCGAGATAGAATTCAACAGCTGATCTGCACACTTGTCCGGTCGCAAGTACGATGTTATCGTTGTAGGAGGTGGCCCTGGCGGCCTGTCCGCGGCCGTCCATCTTGCGGAGAAGGGTCTGAAGGTGAAGGTCTTCGAGAAGAAGAAGCTCCTTGGCAAACCGGTTCGCTGCGGCGAGTACTTCCCTGTAAAAGAGGAAATGGTGAAGCTGCTTCCTCGCGTCAAATGCATCGATATCATCGATTCACCGGAGGATGCGATCGATTCAAAGTGCAAGTCGATCAGAATGGTAAGCCCTAGAGGACACGAATTCGAATTTCCCTTTGAGGCCTACATCCTCGATAGGCACGTGTTCGAAACCCACCTGGGGGACGTTGCTCGGAGCAACGGAGCCGACATAGACGTTGGGGTCCAAGCTCACTACTATCCTGAGGACGAGGGTGGCTGGGTCGGACCAACTCGCGAAACTGCAGACTACGGAGAGATCATTGTTGCGGCAGATGGCTATCCTAGCGAGACGGCGGAGAGGGCGGGACTTCCAGAACGGGAATATGCTGGCCCATATGCTGTTGCGACCAACATCGAGTACTTGATGACAGATCTGGGTGTGGAGCAGGACGTAGCAGAATTGTACATGGACCCGAGATACTCGCCCGGAGGCTACGGCTGGATCATTCCGAAAGGACATGGCAGAGCAAATGTCGGCATAGGGATCAGAGAACCGTACGTTCGTCGGGAATGGCAGATTCGTGACTTGTTGACGGGTTTCATCGAGAAGAACAAGGTTGCCGCGAAACGACTGAAGGGGGGAAAGACCGCCTCACTCATCGGAGATAGCCTTCCAGTCGATGGACCCCTTACACGAACTTACACTGACCGGGTGATGGCTATCGGTGATGCGGCGGGGATGGTGATGCCCACGAACGGGGGCGGGATACAGACTGCGATGATAACCGGACGCCTAGCTGCGGAGGCGGCAGTCCGGTATTTCGAGGATAAGACTTCGCTCTCAAGCTACGAGGATGCTTGGAAGGATCAGATTGGCGCGGAGATGGAGAACTCGAAGAAAATGCGCCAAGCCTCTGACAGGTTGATGGGTCACGAATTCGTATTCGATATGTTGCTAAGGCTGATGGGCACACGGAGAATTGCGGACGTGATAATGTGCCAGGTCCCAAGTGGTATGGGAACTTTCGTGCACTTACTTGCCTAGTGCCCTAGAGCTGCATCGATTATCATTATGGCGAAGAGTAGCGTGAGATACGGGCTTGTCACTTTGAACATACGCCATGCGTTCGTCTCGGTCGGCTTGTAGAGGACCCAGAGGCTTCCAGCTAGAATCGCAAGCCCGCTGACCAGGGCAACTCCACCGTAGACCGGGCCGAAAGGGCCTAGGAAATAAAGTCCGAGCGAGAAGGGCACCATAATCATAGAGAAAATGGTGATGAGCCGTAGGGCGGTGGTGGACCCTACTACCACAGGCAACATAGGCACCCCGGCGGTAGAATAGTCCGAGCGGTAAGATACAGCTAGGAACCAGATGTGGACCGGGATCCAGACAAAAACTAGACCCGCCATCAGGAGAGGAAAAATGGGATGTGGAAAACTCCCTATAGGTCCAGGAGTCACAGCGGACCATCCGAACAACACTGGGAGTCCACCGCTGAAACCTCCCAAG
>VBAW01000132.1 GCA_005888635.1 Candidatus Bathyarchaeota archaeon
AAGGTTGTAATGATCTAGTTCGAATTGACAGGCCCTGGAAACCCTTTGGAGGTCTCAGTGGGCGGACAGAGAACCAGATTGAGAGTCGTGGCCAATCCGCCAGGTTGGATGTGAGGGCCTCGGCGTTCGAGGCTTGTGAGGTTCACGATTATGGAAAGTAACCTTCGTCTCCTTGACCAATCCCGCCCGCTTGAGCGCTTCGTCAAGGATTTCAAGCTGCTCGACGGTCAAGTCTCTATTCACTTCTATTACGATGCGTTTGACCCCGATTCGGGTGGTCGGGAGGCGTGCCATCTTAGGAGCGTCCTTCCAGAGAGAGGTTCTGTGGAAGAGGAACGATAAGGTCTCATTGTTACTGGCCCGCTTAACAATAGGATTCCCTGAGAAAGCGATCGAATCCCAGACAACGTCGAAGGCTAGGTCAATGTTAGAATACTGGATGAGCCGTCATGGACCTTGGATATCTCCAAAATGAAAGGTAATCTTGGAAGCATCGAGACCAAGGCGATCCATGCAGGAGAGCCTCGTCCCCGCATCGCTGGCGCCGTTGTAATGCCCGTTTTCCAGTCCGCCACGTATCAATACGCGGGTGAAAAGAACTACGATGATGTGAGGTACATTCGCCTCAACAACACTCCGAACCACCTGGCCCTAGCGGAAAAACTCTCGGCTCTTGAGAACGCTGAAGATGCACTCGTAACAGCCAGTGGGATGGCCGCGATCTCGACATCTCTATTGACATTTCTTGGTAAGGGTGACCACTTTCTGGCTCAGGACTGTCTTTACGGTGGGACGCACGACTTTGTGACGAGGGATATCGAAAAGTTTGGAATCTCTTACGATTTCATTGACGGCAACGACCCAGAATCGTGGAAGCGAAAGCTGAAACCATCCACTAGGGCAATCTACGTTGAAACTATTTCAAATCCTCTAATGCAGGTTCCAGACCTAGAGTCCATGGTAAGCTTTGCAAAGAGCCACGGGCTTGTCTCTATGATTGACAATACCTTTGCGAGCCCAGTGAACTTTCGTCCGTCAGAATTGGGATTCGACCTATCCCTCCACAGTGCCACCAAATACCTCAACGGCCACTCAGACATCGTGGCAGGAGCAGTCATCGGCAAGTCGGCTTTGATCCAGAAGGTGACTCACAAACTAAACCATCTGGGAGGGAGCCTTGATCCACACGCCGCGTTTCTACTACACCGCGGCATCAAAACGCTCGCCCTCCGTATGAAACACCACAACGAGAGCGCGCTGCAAATAGCTCGGTTTCTAGAAAAGCATCCCGCCGTCGCGAAAGTCAACTATCCCGGCTTGGAGAGCCATCCAAATCACGAACGAGCACGAAGACTCTTCGATGGGTTCGGTGGGATGATGAGTTTCGAACTGCACGACGGTGTCGAAGCGGCAGAATTATTCATGCAGACGGCTCGATTGCCTGCTGTCGCTCCGAGCCTAGGCGGAGTCGAAACGTTGGTCACCCGACCCTCAACGACATCACATTCTGGACTGTCTGCCGAAGATCGTCGAAGGTTAGGAATCTCTGATGGACTCATACGGCTCTCGGTAGGAATCGAAGCGACTCAAGACCTCATTGAAGACTTCCGACAGGCCCTTGAGACCCGGTCCAGTAGAACCTCAAGCCATCGATCCCAAGGAAGAGTACAGGTTCGCGAATGAAACCTTAGATTTCAATAGGACCCTGTATCTGCGAACTCGTTCAACTGATACTGGAAAGCTCAAATCGTCGAAGGGACTCATTTCGGAGATCTCGCAAAATGTACTGTCTAAAGTGCGGAAGCCAACTTCCGGATGACGCGGCGTTTTGCTCCAAATGTGGTGCTAGAACAAGTTCGACAAGTCAGATTTCTCAAGTTCAATCTAGCAGCGGCTCCTCAGGGCCCAGTCAGATCTTAGCACCTTCAAACGCACAGTCGCTGAAGTGTCCTACCTGCGGGGCTCCGATCGCTCCCAAATTCGGAGAGATGATAATCGCATGCGAATACTGTGGAAGCAGTATTACCCTAGGAACTGCTGGCTGGGCGAATATCCAGAAGCAGACCATGCTTCCCTTAACGATCCAGAGCACTAATGACATTTCTGATTGGGTCAAGTCAATGATGGACCGAGGAATGCTCCACAGACACTTACCAGAAAGCTCAACCCTGGAAGAGATGACACTCTCAGTAGTGCCCTACTCGCTGGTGAATGTCTCAGCCAGAACATCCATAGTGGCGACCAACATGGTTGCAGAAGGCGCGACGGTAGCGACAACTGCTGCATTGATTGGAGTAATGGCCGGAATGGGCGGAGGAGGCCGAGGCGGATTCGGTGCTCCCCTGCTCGGAGGAGCTATGCTCGGATCAATGATGAGCGGTGGTATGGGAGGCGGTGGTGGGCAGAAGAAGGCGATTCAGATGGATCAGAATTACAACTTTCCAATAATCGCCCTGAAAGCTCTCACACAGTACCAGCCCCGCGACTACCAGTTCGCAATCCAAGGTAGAACCCTCTTCGATATCTCACAATATCCCAAAGGAATCAAGGTCCTAAACGGCGATATCAGCGAGGATGCTGCAAAGTATCAGGCGAAAACGCTAGTAGATCAGCTCCAGTCTCAGAAAGCGCATGCTCAATATCACATGATTTAGCAAATTACTTCTGAGGAGGATGTGTCGGACACGGAGCTCCTGCATGTTCCAATTTGGTTTGTAAGATATGATCACAGCGGGAACAAGATTATCCTAGTAATCGATG
>VBAW01000122.1 GCA_005888635.1 Candidatus Bathyarchaeota archaeon
AAGAATCTTCCCGCGGTCCGGGTTTTGCCCCGAGGGTCAGGTATGTGCAGGAATACCTATGCTAACGGCGTATCGTTGCTAGTTCAAGCTGCTATGGGACGCGGAGTTTCGGGATCTTGACGCTGGCAAGCATGAGCGCGAACCCCATCAGGATGAAGAGAATTCCTCCGGTCAAGTAGATATTCGCGACTACTCCGCTGTAGGCGACCCTGGCGGTAGTAATGTACAGAGCCTCGGCGATAACACCTGAGAACAGGAGTATCACGCCGATCAGAAGTGTTAGCTTTCTCATATCGTTCCTGTATGCTGTATTGAGTCTACAACACTTAAGCCCTGATTAACCCGAGACAGGCGAGAATCGGAAAACGAACCGTCAAGAATCAGATCATGGTTCGAAGAATAGGTTCAGGGTTAAAAAAGAAATTTGCTCTGGCTTTGAACCAGAGCTTTTGTCTATGTGCAGCGATTCCCTAGTCTTGTTCTGCTTCTGTTGGGGTTATCGTCAGCTGCGTGAGCTTCTCGCCGCGTAGTACCGAGATGTTGACGTGTCTTCCGATGGCCTTGTCGTCTAAGAGTCCTCGTAGGTCTGCGAGGGTCTCGACTGGTTTGCCGTCGAGCTTCACTATTACATCGCCTAATGCGAGGCCTGATTTCTTGGCAGCGCTTTCTTGGTCGACGCCGTAGATGATTAGTCCTGCTGACTGGCCGATGCCTGTCTGGCTTGATAGACTCTCAGGGAGAGAGATTGTCTCGGCGGTTATGCCCATGTACGCGCGCTTGATCTTTCCGTCGTGTAGTAGTTTGTCGACGACTGTCTTGACAGTGTTGACTGGGACTGATATGCCCCGGTTGTTGGCGTAAGCTGCGTTGATTCCCAGCATTCTACCGCGAGCGTCCACGAGTGGTCCGCCGGAGTAGCCTGGGTTGAGCCGTGCGTCTGTGACTAGTACTTTGTCGAGTCCTCCGCCGCCCCACCATCTTCTGGTGCTGAAGGCGGGGTTTGTGACGATGCCTGAGGTTGCGCTTGGTTGTCTGCCGAAGGGGTTTGCGACTGCTAGGACGAATTGTCCGACCTTGAGGCCGTCGGAGTTGCCTGTTTCGATGGCTGTGAGATTGTCAGAGTCTATTTTCAATAGTGCAAGGTCCGAGTAGGGGTCCTTCCCTATTACTTTGGCTGTGTGTTTGGTTCCGTCGCTGAAGCCTACTTCGACTTCGCGCATTTCACCGATAACATGGTTGCTGGTTACGATGTGTCCGTCCTTGCTCCAGACGGTGCCTGTGCCTCCTCTCCATCTTCCGGCTCCTACCTGGACGACGGATCGGGATACGCGTTCAGTGACTTCGACGATTGCGTCTGAGACTGATTCGAGAATTGCTGACGAACTTGTTTGTTTGCTCATTTTTTCACCTACCACTGTAGGGGTAGGGTGGCCTATTTGTTGACCAGTCAGCCCAGAATACCGGTCACAGTCTAGGCGAAATCCATGTTGGGGTAGTAGGCTATCCTGGACGCCAGGTGTTGTCGCCGGCGGGTTGGCGTACCGTATAGTCCCGAAACATGTCCTAGTAGCTGGTGGGCGGCCTTCACAGCCTGACTAACCTCTCTCCCTTCGGCAACCTTCGCATCGATGCTCAGGTAGCTGTCGGCGAATCTCGCCTCAATCTGGATCCCGTCTTCTTCTGCGATCCATTTCAGAGTCGTTGCGTCGTTGTCTTGGCTGTATCCGAGCCATCGGAGTCCGCCGAACCATCGACCCTTCAAACCGGAGATTATCTGTTGAAGATCAACATCCCGGGGGAGCAGTGACTGGACGATGGGGATCGGTTGTAGGGATGTGCTTAGAGGACGGGGAACGGTCTCGTTTCCTCTCGCGGTAATTCTGTACCCTTCGTCCACCTTTTCCAGCAGCCCCCCTTCTTCTAGACGATCGATAATCCTGGACAGTTTTTCTTGGTGCAGCCCGGTGAGGCGCTTCAGGCCATCGAATGTGAAGACTGTCAAGCCTTCCTCCATTATCGTCTGGAGGACTCCAGTATCTCTCGGCGTCAGATTGGTCTCTTCGGACTCCTCTAAGATTGAGTGTGATAGAGAAGCGTCTATCTCTCTGGAAGTTGTCATTACTCACCTTGTTACCGCTCCGCGATATATACTTAGTAGTCAATGCGAACTGAGTAGGTTAGGCTGACTTTAGCAGGGCAAGAGCGCTCCCCGCGAAGATCATGGTGGATTCTGGGACGTTTCGTTCTCTGGGACCCCTTAGCAAGGGTACAATCTTCTCAAATGCCCTGCCGGGGTTTGACTGCTCATCGTGGGCGTAGAGGCCAATCGCAGATTGAGTCCGGCGAGGAGTCCAGTAAAGCCTGTCACTCCAAGCTCCGTCAAGATTCTGATGCTGATAGAAGCCGCCGTCGTCGCATTCCTTGCGTACTGGATCTTCAGTGAATACGTGTTCAACGCCTACTTCCACGACTATGTCGACCAATTGCTCGGGACCCGTGGAACAACGTTTACAGCAGCTATAGGTCTGGGAATTGGTCTTGCGGGCTCGGCGATTGCGGTAACCCTATACCGAAACTTGCAGCATGCAAAGTCTCGTCTTGAGACGATAGCCGCTCCGAAGATCAGAGGGGCCGTTGAGAAGATACTCTCAAGTCTGCCAGTTTTTGAAGAGTCTCAGCGAGCCAGCGTCGCGAGAGTTACCGCGCCTTCCGCGATGACTCTATCATCTCCATCTCAGGGAACAGCACCCGTTTCGGCCTTACCCGAGAATGAGCAGAAGAAACCCAGTGATACGAAATCTTAGAGGTTCTCTCCGCGTAGTCGAGCAAGCTCCTGCAACAACTCTCGTTCCCGCTTGTTCAACTCTCGAGGAATATCGACGTCGACTCTGACCAGTTCATCTCCCCGGCCCCAGCCTTCCACGTGTGGGAAACCCTTCCCCTCAAGCCGGAAGACCGTCCCCGCCCTGGTTCCTGCTGGAATTTTCAGTTGAGCCTTTCCATCGATCGCAGGCACTTCTAGCTCACCGCCGAGAGCGGCTTTGGGGATGCTGATCTTCGTCTCGTAGAGTATGTTGTCGCCTTCGCGTTTGAAGGAGGGGTGAGGCTTCAAGTGGATTCGAACGTACAAGTCGCCGGCCCGTCCTCCCAGAGCAGCGTTCCCTTCACCGCGCAGTCTCAGACTCTGACCCTCATCTGCTCCCGCCGGCACTTTTACCTGCAGCTTCGTTCTCTCCCTTGTTAGTCCGTTGCCGCCGCAGTTCTTGCACGGCTTATCGATCACCGTTCCCGCGCCATTGCATCTTGGACAGGTTGTTATCTGGATCATCTGTGCAAAACCTGATCGCCGGACCTGCTGCACCTGTCCTCGTCCGTAGCACGTCTTGCACGTCTCCCGCTGGCTTCCCGGCTGGGCGCCGGACCCGCCGCAGACACTGCACTGGGCAAGTCTCGGGACTTCTATCTCTCTGCTGGCTCCGTGGGCTGCGTCGTCGAAATTGATCTCGAGATCATAGACTAGATCCTCGCCTCTGGAGGGTCGCTGGGGGGTTCCGAATCCTTGGAAGGTGCTGAAGCCTCCGAATCCTCGGAGGATCTGTTCGAAGATACCTCCAATTCCGCCGATGTCGCGGAAGATCGAGTCGAAGTCTGCACCGCGGAAGATGTCCTCAGCGTTGTACCGTTCGTAGATTCCGGCTCGTCCGAACTGATCGTACTGGTTCCTCTTCTCGTCATCAGAAAGAATCGCGTATGCTTCGGAGATTTCTTTGAAGCGTTCCGTCGCTTCAGGCGACTTGTTCCGGTCGGGGTGGTATTGTAAGGCGAGCTTTCGATAGGCGGATTTTATCTCGTCCTTGCCGGCGCCCTTCTCGACTCCGAGGACGTCGTAGTAGTCTCGTTTGTCCATATCCCGTTCATTCTACTCGTTCTCTACCGGGAACCCTCGTCTTTTACTTCCCGATACTCGGCATCAACCACCTTGTCACCCTCCCCTGAGGCTTGTGCTCCGGGTGGTGGGGGTGCCTGCTGCCCTTTTTCTTCGCCGGGCTTTGAGGCTACCTTCTCATAGATCTCCGCCCCAATCTTCTGCAGTGCTCTGCTCAGCTCGTCGCTGGCACTCTTGATCTTGTCCGGCTCTTTTCCAGCTAGCGCAGCGCGTAACACGCCTGCTGCTTTGTCAATTGTCTGTACTTGGTCGGGGGTGATCTTGTCCTTCAACTCTTCTTTGGTCTTGTCGGCCGTGTAGAGCATGCTCTCTGCAGTATTCTGAAGCTCAACCTCTTCCTTCCGCTTCCGATCCTGCTCCGCAAACTCTTCCGCTTCTCTGACCATCTTCTCCTTGGATTCCTTCGAGAGTTTCGTAGACGCGGTGATAGTGATCTTGTTCTGTTTCCCTGTGCCAAGGTCCTTGGCGTTCACGTTAAGCATCCCGTTAGCGTCAATGTCGAAGGTGACCTCGATCTGGGGCACACCTCTCGGCGCGGGCGGTATTCCGGTCAGGTTGAACATTCCTAGGGATATGTTGTCCCCGGCCATTGCTCTCTCTCCTTGGAGCACGTGTATTGTCACTGTGGTCTGAGAGTCCGCTGCGGTTGAGAAGACTTGACTGCGTTTTGTGGGAATTGTCGTGTTACGTTCCAGTATCTTAGTCGCGACTCCGCCCAGGGTTTCGACTCCGAGAGATAACGGCGTCACGTCGAGTAGGAGAATGTCTTTGACCTCGCCTGCCAAAACAGCTCCCTGAATCGCGGCTCCAACCGCGACGCACTCCATCGGGTCTACACCTCGCTCAGCCGGCTTCCCAATCATATCCTCAACGAACTTGCGCACCAACGGCATGCGCGTCTGGCCCCCGATCAGAATTATCCGGTCCACATCCTTCGCCTGGAGCTTTGCATCCTCCAGCGTTCGTTTTATCGGAGTCTCGACTTTGCGAACTATTGGGTAGGCGAGTTCCTCAAGCTTCGAACGGGTGAGAGTAATGTGAAGGTGTTTTGGTCCAGAGTTGTCTGATGAGATGAAGGGCAGGTCGATATCAGTGGTGAGGAGCGTTGAGAGTTCGATCTTCGCCTTTTCCGCCGCCTCCTTCAACCTGGTCATTGCAGACCGGTCGTTTCGGAGGTTGATGCCGGTCTGGCGTTGGAACTCTGTGAGCAGATGATCGACGATTGCGTTGTCGATGTCGGTGCCGCCAGTCTGTGTATCGCCGCTCGTCGATAGGACTTGGAAGACTCCGCCGCCAAAGTCCATCAACGTAACATCGTGGGTCCCTCCTCCGAAGCTGAAGACCATTATTTTCATGTCCTTGTCCGTCTTGTCCAGGCCGTAGGCTAGGCAGGCGGCGGTTGGCTCGTTGATTATCCGGTCGACTTCAAAGCCTGCTATCTCCCCTGCATCCTTTGTTGCCTGGCGTTGGTTGTCGTTGAAGTGTGCTGGAACAGTGATGACGACCTTCTTTATCGGTCGTCCGAGAAATGTTTCGGTGTCTCGTTTGATCTTCTGTAGTATGAAGGCGGATATTTGCTGAGGAGTGTATTCTTTTCCGTAGACGCGGACCTTGTAGTCGCTGCCCATTTTCCGTTTGATTTCCTGAATCGTTCCTTCGGCGTTAGTAGCGGCCTGCCTCTTCGCAGGCTCCCCAACTATCATCTGGCCATCCTTTGTGAAGGCCACTACTGAGGGGAACATCTTGCCTGCGGCAGTCTGTCCCTCACCGCTTGGAATCACCAGAGGGCGTCCAGCCTCCATTATCGCAGCAGCGCTGTTTGTCGTGCCTAGGTCTATGCCCAGGATCTTCTCGGTCTCAGGCTTGCTCATTCTCTATCAGCCTCACTCGTTTCAGCTTGCTCATTTTCCTCTACCAGGTTCTTCCCTGCCACTTTAACTATGCTCGGGCGGAGGACCCTTCCTTTCAACATGTAGCCCGCCCGGACTTCTTCAACCACTGTTCCTTCGTCCTCGTCGGAGACGACTCGGAGGGCGGCTTCATGATAATCTGGATTGAACATGGACCCTTCACCGGGCACTCTCTCCACGCCCTCTTTTGACAGGATGTTTTGAAGCCGTTTCTGGACCATGCCTACTCCCTCCAACAAGACCGGGTTCTGCTTGTTCTCATGGGCTTTTGCGAACGCTAGGTCAAGTTCGTCCTTGACTGTCAACAGATCTGTGAGTAGACGTTCGTTACTGAATCTCTTCACATCCCCAACCTCCTTTTCTACCCTCTTTCTATAGTTCTCAAAATCAGCTTGAAGATATTGGAGACGTCGGAGCAGATCCTCGGATTTCTCCCTCTCATGGTCTAGAGCGTCCTCTAGCTGGGAAATTTGGTTGAGAGTATCAGGGGTCGACTCTTGTTGCTCCGGCTTCTCTTGGGCGACAGAGGTCTTCGACGGTTGATGGGCTACTGTTTCGGAAACAGGTCCATTTTCTTTCTCATCCAAGATGTAGCTCACCAGGGATCAACTCTTCCCAGCCCCGTTTTAGTCCAACGTTATCTGGGTCAGGAGTCTAGCCTCTCGGGGAAAAATTAAACCTTCTGACACAGTCGCGCCCTTCGCCTCTTCTCCAATACCGATTCCCTCGATTTCATTGTCCGAGTTACGCTTTCTTGATAGGTTGCGTACTTGGCATGTAAGAAACGGTTGGGTGGAACGGGTAAAGTGGGCTTATTCGATCATTTGAGAGCGCCGAAGGGCAAAGTCTGGATTAGTTTTGACAAGCCGACATTTGTTGAGGGAGAAGGCGTCGTGGGAAAAGTCAACGTCCAGGCTCAAGAATACATCCAGTCCTTAGGGGTTAGAGTGGAAGCTCGGGTGTTTGAGAATTACGAAGAGATGGTCTGGGTAACGCTTCCGAACAATCAGAGGATTCAGGAAAGACAGCGCCGACAAAACGTCCTGTTCTCACGAGACGTCCAGGTGACGGGGCCGAATGACTTTGGCGCCGGTCCAACTCAGACTTTTCCTTTTAGCGTGGGTATTCCTCCCTGCCGGGCGACTAGGGGCGGGGCTACGGTGGAGAACAGCATCAAGGGTGTTGTCCAAGTCAAAGGCCGCCCTGATCTCACCAGCCAGACACAAGTGGCATTTGTCCCACCTAGTAGTGTGCCGCAGCCAATGCAAGGCTACATGCCCCCAGGATATCCGGTGCCGCAAGGTTACGGCCCACCCGGGTATAATCCGGGATACAATCCCAACCCAGCTTACGGGGTCCCGATGGGTCCAGGATACGGTCAGCCCATGCCGGGATACGGGATGCCTCCGCAAGGTCAGATGCCTCAGCAACAGGTCGCACAGGTCCGTTGCAAGTATTGCCAGAGCCTCATGAATCAGAATTCGGCCAATTGTCCCAACTGCGGGGCTCACCAGTAAACAGTATCACAGCATTCTGCGCTAGTTAGGTAGCGCTGCTGACTAAGATTATGCCTGCTATTATGAGGAACGCGCCCGTCCCTGAGTAGAGATTGAAGGGATCACCGAAAATAGTCACGGACAACGTGACGGCGACTACAACTTCAATTGGCAGAATTATTGAGGAAATTGTTGGAGAGACAGATTCTAATCCCTTCATGAAGAAATAGTACGCTCCTACGGTTGCAAAGACTGCTAGGAAAACGACGTAGAACACAGCTATTGGAGCAAGATTGGTCGAAGCGCCCAGATCGAAGGCGACGGTTGGAAGCAGAAGCATAGCTGTCACAAGGATTATTCCCCCGGTCACTGGCCTTCCTCCCTTCTTTTCGACGAGGTCCTTTGAGAGAACGAAGACCAGCGCTATGGTTACGGCTGTTCCTAGAATCAGGAAATCACCGAGCAATTCGGAGCTCCCGAGATTTACGGCCTGTCCTCTAGTAACGAGGAGCGTGATTCCGATGAACCCCAACAAGACCCCCGTTATTTTTCGCATCCCCATTTTCTCGTGCACGTAGGCCAAAGATAGTACTGGGATCATGAGAGCAGCAGTGCTGATTATGAGAGCGGCATTCGATGATGAAGTGATGAGCTGTCCTTGAAACTGGAGGACGTAGCCGAAAGCGTTGATGAATCCGATAATCCAGATCTTTCTTGACCTGAAAAGGCCTCTCTGCATCCAACCTCGTCCTTGTAATAGGAAAACGATGAGGGCAGAAGCAAACAAGAAGCGTAAAGTTACAAATGTATTAGGCGGGACGAAACTTAGTCCCAGTTTTATCACCGGGACACTGGTTCCGAACAGGAGCCCCGCAAGCATTGTTGCCGCGAGCCCTCTTCGGTCAACCATTCATGCGTGCCTGCTAAACAGTCAATAATGGAACTGGGAAGAGCTCAAGTTCATAATCCCTACTTGACTCTGCTCTTGATGCAATAATCATGATTCAAACAATCACTCACACGCTCATCATCGATAGTCTTGAGACGCAGGGTCGAAGAAATATTGTGTACGCTAGGCTTATCTTTCGCCACTCCGACCGTTCTAAACAGTATGAGTGAGCTTACTCTTCTCCCGGGCAACACGGTTGAGTGTGCCTGGTGCAAGGATCCTAAGCCGATAGCTGAGACTACTTGGTTCATGCCTGAACCTGGAGAAAGGTCCGTTCGGCTCTGCAGCTTCTGCTACGAAGAGGCCCGCAAACAGGTCCGACTATTGAGATTCGTAAGGACTCGCGGCGAATTCCCTGTAGAAGCAGCTTCCTAACAAACGGTTCTTCCAAGACTCCCACTTGCAGCCTTAGGAGACCATCCGGTCTTGAACGTGGACACTGCTCAGGTTGCAGTATGTCTCAGAGAACTTCTCATCTGCGGAGTCGAATTGCAAAACGTTATGCCGTCGAAAAGAGCCAGACCTTCGAGTCTGGGAAGCCCTTGCCTTCAGAACCAAACGTAGTCGTTCTCGGCTGTGGAATGGGCGGTTTCACTCTATCCAATCTTGTCTCTAAACGAGTTGGCAGCTCAGCCGTAGTCACCATTGTAGAGCCTCGGTCCCGACTCCCTTTCGCTCCAGCATTTCAATGGTTAGTCTTTGGCTGGCGCCAGCCTGAGAAAATACAACGGGCTCCAACGAGTCTTGTTAAGAGAAAGAATGTTAGGATGGTCAGTGACAGGGTGGAGAAGATCGATGTCAACGAACGCACGGTGAAGACCCAGTCTCAGACGATACGATACGACAAGCTAGTGATCTCCCTAGGAACCGAATTCGCCTTCGACCAAATTCCTGGTCTCGAAGCGTACAGTCATAACGCCTACTCGATCGAAGGAGCTCTGAAACTCCGTGAGGCAATTGCCAACTTCAATGGTGGCACAATCGCGATAGGAATCTCACGACTCCCAATAAAGTGCCCACCTGCGCCCTACGAGCTGGCTTTACTACTCGAGGAACACTTTCGACGAGCAAAGAAGGAGGCTGAGATTCACTTCTTCACGCCTGAGCCACATCCAGTTCCTGCGGCGGGCAGTGTAATTGGCAAACAGGTCGAGCGACTCCTGAACAGTCGTGGGATCAAATACTTGTCGAAGACGAAACTGGCTAGGGTTGACGAGGATAAAGTCCTCTTCGATAACGGTTCGGAGTTGAAGTATGATGTTCTCATCACAACTCCACCACATCGCTCATCTCAAGTCGTAAGAGATGCAGGTCTGACAGACGATTCCGGTTGGATTCCCGTGAATCCCCACAACCTCGCAACGCGACACGAGGATGTGTTCGCCATAGGCGACATCACATCGATTGAGACTCCTCATGGACATGCGCCCTACCTGCCCAAAGCAGGGGTCTTCGCGCAAGGCCAGGCCGAGGTCGTCGCCAATAACCTGGCAGTATCACTAACCAAGAAGGGAGAGATGAAGCAGTGGGGCGGTGAAGGTTCCTGCTACCTCCAGGTCGCAAAATCGGAAAGCGCCTTTCTCAAGGGGGCCTTTCTTTCTAATCCTCCCCGACTGGAGTTTCATCCCCCTCGCAGGAAATGGTTCCTGGAGAAGTTGAGGCTCGAAAAAGAGTGGTTGAAGCTATAAGTGAGACTCTCAGCGATTAGCTTCTCTGATTAGCCCTTTTGAACTTGCTCAGTCTGGAAGCTGCCATTTCGATAGTATGGGGCATCTTGGAAAAGGAGAACCGCAGCTTGAGTCTACCTTTGGATGGTAGATGATAGAAGCTCGAACCTGGTACCGCGCCGACTCCTAT
>VBAW01000123.1 GCA_005888635.1 Candidatus Bathyarchaeota archaeon
AAAAATTGCGTAACCGTCCGTGGCTATGCCAAGATAGTATCCCGAATCCCACCGAGCAAGGCCATACAGAACTGGGAGATTCACGTCTCCAATTGGAGGGAGAGACCCCGTACTATTGCCCAAGACCGTGACCGTCGCGACCAGAAACACGACCAAGGCTCGTGAAGCGACAAGTGGATTCGTCAACCACTTCGCGAGTTCATTCCTTAGTGAGAGCATGCGGCCATCACGGGTCTACATCTGAACGTCAGACGCTGCTCTGAGAGTTTGCGATGTGATTCGCCCTTCGCACCTGGCCATAGAGGAGGACCATCACGGAGACGGGAAGGAGGAGGAAAAAGAAGGCATTGTTGAGATAGCCGTTTCTGCCTTGGAATGGGATAGAGGAGGTTTGTGCCATTTTAGAATAATAATTGAGGGAAATATTTTCAACTGAAAGCCGGACAAACGTTCCCGAAGCTGCGACCAGGACAATTGCGGCTTTTTCCGTCGGTAGGTTGTCTGAGAAAGACTTCGGACGTTGTGATGTGATAGCTACCGTGACGGATAGGTCGATCGGGATTGTTGCAAGGGTATACACCGGGCCCTGGTAAATGGACAAGCCGTCTATGAAGTAGGGTACGAAGACCATTCCTTTTGACGCATTGATTGTTCCGCGAATCTCAACGCTTCTGAGCGTAAACGACGGGTTTTCCTCAATTTGGCCTAGGCCAACATAGATCGCATGGTATGATCCTGACGCTGGAGCGGACAAGAGTGGAAAGTTGAGGAATTCGAGTTTCTTGATCTGCAGGGAAAAATGCGTCGCTTGTGTTGATGCGCTTCGTTCTACATAGATCGTTACACTACTCGTCGAATCATAGACCTTGCCCGTGTTCGATTCTATCAGCTGAAACATGTTCAGTTGAACATTCTCTGCTTGTCCTGTCCCTTCTCTGTGGCCGAGCGCGTCGGACTCGGCCCAGAGAGGTACTGTAGATCCTGAGCTCTGCGAATAGAAACGGATTCCATAGCTAATACTTGGTGAAACATTGATCAGCATGTACATTATGGGGTATGCTGTCAGATTGACTTTCAGTGTTCTGTCAATAGAAAGAGCGAGTGGTTGCGTGCTCGGTGGAAAACCGCCCGTTAGCGTCAGTCCATCACTAGAGTAGGTGAGTGTGGCGCCATATTCTTGGGCGGTGAGGCTCCAAATTGTCCAGTTATTCTCATCCAGGATCGTCGCGCGGCTACTCTCCGCGTAGGTTGGAGTCTTCAGCGACGTGACGTTCATCGCCCGCGTTCCTGGGAGTGTCACTGCCGGAAGTGAAATTGCCAGAACTGGCATCAAAAATACCAATGCGATTATGAAAGCTGTGATCCAAGCGGTCTTTCCGTGGAAAGCTACTGGATTAGACACGTTTTCCGGCGAGAAGAATGATCGGATTATCCATAATAGTGTTCCTAATTCAAAACAAAGACGAAAGCTCTGTCTGTTTGAAGGTCGGATTCGCCAAGGCCAAACTGGTATTCAATATGGTGGATGACTAAGGAGCGTCACAGGAAGAGCATGCAGCCAAGAAGGCCCCTATAGCCACAGTACTCCAAATCCAGACGTCGTCCAGCTACCGCTCACCTCTGCCTCGACATTACTATTCGCATGTTCGCATCTCGATATCGATCTTGCATCAAAGGAATCCGTACTGATCTACACAACCTGAACCTTTGGCAAGCATCTTCGAAAGTTGTACTAGACGTTCCGCAACTGCCCAAAACGGCCAAGGAGGAACAAGTGGATTCGAATCTACAGTTGGATCGCACTCATTTGCATGAGATATGGACCTTATGCTCTCAGTTCTCACTCCAAGGAAACGAACAGCCACAAATGGATAGATCAAACCGTCTTGCAGACACGTCATCATTCCTCGTTGAGAGAAAGCCCAAAAGCTATGTTAGAAAGACAGAGCAATTCTGACAACCAGACCGATAAATCGGAACCGGGTCTGTGAGGGAGAACAGTGATGCAGGAGGTGATCGCGGTCGCAGGTTTGGTGGTTCTCTTCATTGGCGTTGCACGCGCGATCTGGGTGCGTTGGCTGGCTGATGATGCATATCATAATCGGCTCGATCTCCTAACCAATCATCGCACCTCAGAAATTGGGCAATTTGTTCAAGGCACGCGGGGCGGTATTTGGCTAGTTCTTTAGGCGAACCCACGCTCCTTTCCTAGAAAATCGTTCTTGATCTGAGAGAAGCATGCTTATGGTTTTGGAGAAGGAATCTTCTCAGGTAGCGAATCGGTCGATCTCCCTATAGGTTGTGTTGTCGGAACCATTTCTTCCACTTCTTTCCAGATACTCACGTCTTTCGTTTCTTTGATGTAAAGGCTACCAATTACGAGTGTTACAAGAGCAACTCCGATGGGGTAGATCAATCCGGCTAGGATACTACCTGCCGCGAAGTTGATGGCAACCACCAAAACGGGAGTGAAACCGCCAAACTCGCCGTTGCCCAGGTGGTATGGTAGGGATAGGGATGTGTACCTTGTCCGGCCTGGGAACATTTCAACAAGTAATGCAGCGATGGGCCCATAGACCATTGTAACGTAAACTACCTGAGTCAGTACGAGTAGAGTTAGTGCCGGGGCGTTGAAGCTGGCCTTGTCGGAGAAGTATGTCATCGCCATGTAGAGTGGGTAATAGGTTGCTGCTGCGAGCCCACATCCTGCCATGATGATTTTTTTTCGACCGATTCTATCTGATAATCGGCCGAAAAAGATGAAGAGTGGAGTGCCGAGGGCGAGAGCTGTCGCCACAATAGCGTACGATGTTACTTTGTCAACTCCTCGAATTGTTTGTAAAAAGTATAGCGCGTAGAATTGTCCAGTGTACCATACAACGGCTTGTCCGGCTGTGGCGCCGAAGAGAGCGAGAAGAATGAGACGCCAGTCTCTTCCAAGGCTTTCTTTGATCGGGGATGTAGCCGTTTTCCCCATCTCTTTGAGCCTGGTGAAGAGAGGTGTTTCCCTAAGCCGCCATCGTATGTAGAGCGCGGCAGCGACGAGAACGGAGGAGAGAAGGAATGGTATCCTCCAGCCCCAGTCATTGAAGGCGGTTGCTCCGAGGCCGAGACTTGTCGCCAGTATGACAATCAGTGAGAGAAAGAGGCCGATTGTGGCGGTTGTCTGGATATAGCTAGTCCAGTACCCACGTTTCTCGTCCGGTGCATGTTCGGCGACGTATATTGCTGCGCCGCCATATTCCCCACCTAGGGCAAGCCCTTGTAGCATCCGAATGAAAAGAAGAATTGCGGGTGCCAGAAGACCGATAGTTTGGTAGGATGGAAGGAGGCCTATGATGGTCGTCGCGGATCCCATGATAGTGATCGTCAGAAGGAACGCATATTTTCGGCCGATCTTGTCGCCCAATCTCCCAAAGACAAGGGCTCCGAAGGGCCTTACGGCAAAGCCGGCCGCAAAGGTCCCGAGATAGAGAATGAGCGACGTTCCGAGTGTTTTTGACGGGAAAAACACGGGCGCAAGGAAAACCGCAAGAGAACCGAAGATGTAGAAATCGTACCATTCAATAATTGTGCCCATAGATGAGGCAGCAACAATGTAGCGCATGCTCCGTCCACGGTTGGTATCCGACGAGAAGGGAAACGAGGGGGTGGACAGACTGCTCGACGGTTTTTGACTTGCGCCCATAGGCTTTGACTTATGAGGTCACGTTATGTATTGCAATAATAGGCACGACGTTTACGTTTCATCACGAGTCTCACATTCCCAATCATTAGTATTCATTTGTAATTTACCAATTTACCTAGGGAGTCGAAACCCACAGGTAAGCTCCCACCGGGGTGGGTAGAGTGAGAGACTTGCCGAAACCAGGATTTACGAATTTGACGATTAGGCGAGACCTCTACCCCCATTTGACCGCGGCAACAAGAGTCCATGGCTACCCAGGTATCCCGAGCTATCTCAGTGGCTTCTCTAGGAAGCCCAGAAAAAATCGGTGGGAGTACCATACTACAAACGGATGGAGTCAAAAAAAACGAGGTTCCTTTCGAGATCGCGGAAAGTGACCGGCCCGGTGGTATTCGGCTAGCTCTTTAGGCGGGCTACACTTCTTCCCTAGGAAATCGGTACTCTTTTTCTCAATTAACGCGAATGTAGGTTTCTGGTTGTGGAAGCACTCACGACGATGATTTTGTAACGTTCTTCAATGTATTACAAATGCGGCGTCGTTACAAAGCTAGAAGCTATTGAAGCCGCAATGCGCGTATCAAGACGAATTCTACACATTTTTCATTGCGATACTTGTGATAGTTTTTACTGCTTCTTTCATCATGCGCTCCACCTCCGACTAGGTTATTCCAGGATCGACTTCGGCTACAGTTGGATTAATGGGCTGTGAGCAATGAAGGCTTAAGGCTCAGGGCCCGCAACTTGCTTTCGAGAATAGTGATTACTGATGCGGCCGCTGGCTTGGCTAGTCGATATAGAGGTGTGTTTTTCGAGTGATGTCATGCTGGAGCTGGTCAGTCACGTTTGTGTTTGACTGATGGAATAAATCCCCGCGAGATTCTTGAACCCATAAATTGTAGCTCTCTTTGCCGAAGTAGTCGCCTCATGTCGTTTGGATTGCCGGAAACCTTCAACCTTATCGATGCCGTGGCGATGATCGCCGCATCCGCCATCCCCTTCTATGTTGCTTACGTGACAAAGATTAGACCCTTCCGCATCCTATCTCTCCTTCTTGCGCTCTTCTCGTTCAGCCACGGTCTCTACCATCTACTCTTCGGTTTCGTCTTTGGGTATACAGCTCGCGCCATTCTAGACTCGTTTTCGGTTGTCACGCTCTTGTTATTCCTGTCTTACTTCTCGAAGAAGGGAGGATTAGCCTAGTGGCTGCCGGAACACTCGAGATGATCCTCGTCGACGGCGGGATCTTGACCGGGGTGGTTGTGGCATTCATACTTTCACTCAGGATGATGTTTACAGCTAAAACCAAGAACAGCTTGCAATTTCAACTCGCAGTATGGCTTGTCATTTGGACGGTCTCAGAAATATGGAGGTACCTACAGACCATCGGAGCTGTCAATTTCTCTCAACCCGTCCTGTTGCTGGGCATGGGCGTTCACACCGTCTCGATGTTGGCTTTTGCGGCTTTCATTTCCTACAGGTTCTCAAAGTTCATCAGGAGATAGAGTTGCAGAGATACTCCGAATCCTTCGACGAGACCTTCTCAAGTGCGTTAGACCGGGCGCTGCATGGTGTGCTGGGCCGCGCGGCAAACGTCACCAGCTTTTACGTCGACCCAGGAATATCCGCCAAGAGCCCTGAAGTATACGTCGAGTTACTCAAGAAAATCTTCTCCCCGGAACTAGTGAACGCACTCACTGAGGCCATAGGCCTGGAACTCTCCAAGAGCTTCGGCTTCCAATACCAACGCGATGCCAATTGGAAACTCTCAGAGTATGTAAGCTACGCGAAGCAACCACTCCAGTTGAGGCTGGAGCCCGAATCGGGGAATACACTCGCGGTAGGGTCCGATACAGAACTGAAGATCACACTGATCAACCGCACAGTTGGGGATATGACGATCAAGAAATGCGACCTTCAACCTTCCCCAGAAATCTCCTTCCCCGAGCCGAGCGGTGCAAGCTACGAGTTTGAAGCTTTCAAACTTCGACCCGGCGAGGCTCACGAAGTGAAGTCGAGAATTCGGGGCGGGCAAATCGGACAGGCTCGCGTATCCGCAAGAGCAACAGTCATCGACCTCAGAGGCAAAACCCTAGTGGTCGAAATGCCGTGCGTATTGTCAATAGTTGAGCGAGAGGGGCGAGTGCTCACAGGCTCTCCGGTCGCGGACGGCCTCTTGTTGGGAGGCCTGCCTAAGAGGTCCGCGGTGCTTCTCGCAGGAGGAGCTTCCGACGAGAAGGACAACCTAGTCCTCCGTTTTTGCGAAATTGCTCCGGAAGCGACCGTGTACGTTTCAAGCGATGTGGAGAGAAGCATTCAGCTGCACAAGCTTCATCCTGAGTCGAGGTTAGTAGTCTGTAGCCCTCAGGCTGACCTCTTACCAACCTCAGAGTCTATCCAAACCTCGCGAAATCTTCGGAACATCTCTGAAATCGACGACCTTCTCACCCACGCGCTCGAAACAATACCATCCGAAAGCCCCCGAGTCTTAATTCAACTCGTCTCTGATATCCTGCTACTACACAAGGAAGTCACGACACGTCACTGGCTAGCAGATCTACTGCCCCGGCTTAGAGCCCGAAACTGCACGGTACTGGTGGAGCTGAACCCAAGGATGCATGGAACCCAAGAGGTGAATGCTCTCTTCGACCTGTTCGACGGACGCATGGAAATTGTGGAGCATGAAGAAACGGGACGGCCAATCCGTTTCCTGCGCATCAACAGCCTAAGAGGCCACAAGTACCTTACGTATCAAGCGTTGCTAACGTCCCAGGCCCAAGGGGCCGGCATCGAAGCATCCAAACCGGTTCTACCTTCAAGCATTCCTTTGCAGTCAGAATTTCAATCGCCAGAGGGCGAACGGAGACTCGCCGCAATAATGTTCACAGACATGGTAGGCTACACAACTCTTACTCAGACAAACGAACCTCTCGCCCTCAAAGTCCTGGAGAGGCACAATCAGCTCCTCAGGCCAATCCTCCCACGATATCGTGGCCGCGAGATCAAGGCCATGGGAGACTCACTAATGGTCCAATTTGAAAGTGCTCTCGACGCAACAGACTGCGCAATCGAAATACAACGTACACTGCACGACTACAACATCTCAGCCCGTGACGAGTGGAGAATCATCCTCCGGATCGGCGTCCATCTGGGAGACGTCGTTCATTCCAAAGATGATGTTTTGGGCGATGCTGTTAACGTCGCGTCGAGAATTCAGCCTCTCGCAGACCCCGAGGGTGTCTGTGTCTCGCAACAAATCTATGACCAGGTGAGGAACAAGTTGACCAATCCATTTACAAAGTTGGAACGCAGACGTCTCAAGAACGTTCAGTATCCTGTAGACGTGTACAAGATTGTCCTTCCATGGGAGCGGTCTCCGTTCCCCGCAGAGACTTCCGTTTCCAACCGTTAGACTCTCTAATCGAGTTCTAGTGAGAGACTCCTTGAGAGGCTCATTTCTGAAGTGTTACGAGGAGAAGCTGAAAGCGACTTAATACTTTCACTGCTGACTTCGACACATAGGCAAGCAGCGGATGAATGGAATTGAGATTCAGTCGATGATACCCAAAGGAGTTCCGACGGGTTCTGTTCAGACGACTCATATGACCAGCATGGCATACTCACTTAGTAATATCAAGTACCTGGGTCTTGGCGTCTGAGCTAATCCAGTCGAATCGATTAGCTCCGCGTACAATCCAAACTGGATCATGGCTAGCTCTCCAAGTCCAGCCCGCTCACGCGGGCAGCTCAGGCAGCACTACAATAGTCTGCGCTCTGCAGAATTGTGAGGAGAACACTGAAGCCATATGCCGCGGTAATGCCCGTTGCGATGAGGACTGACATGCTCAGTGTTCTTTGTTGAGAGCTCTGAAGCTTGAGTAGAGGAAGATCCAGCCTGAGTAGAAGTACATGAGGTAGAAATCTGCCCTTCAGAACTTTATTCTTACAGTACAATTTGTCCGCTTCACCTAGGAGCATCCGGTTATTCGCTTCTATCCAAGACCCCTTCGAAGTCGGGGGACATTATCCGAAACCCTATTGTTTCTGGGATCTTTTTCAACGTGACTAATACCTGATCTCTGTAGACTTGTTCTCTCCCACGATCACACTCACGTCTGGCTCTAGCTTAACATCGAGAATCTTGAAAGCCCGGAAATTGGAAAGACTAATCCGTAGAATTCTAACCGCGCTCAGAATTGCACTTCATCGAATACTAATCTTCGAGCATGAAGAAAATGCCTATTTTCTTTTCTTGTAAAGTTGTATCAAATCGGGGAACGAGGACGCAAATTCGAATCCACTCTCTACTAACTTGACAGCATCATCCGCAGACTTCGCGACTTTGCAGATGAAAGATTCGCCGTCTTTGAAGTCAACTAGCTGCGTGTAGCGGATGGTGTTGGTTATGGAACGATGACCGAGAATCTTCATGACGTAGAGTAGGTCTCTGGTTTGAGCGTATGCCATTGTGGCCCTAAAATGTCGAAAACTATGCAGGTGAATCTGCAAGAATCTGGGATTGTTGTTCGATTCGGCGAGTATCTTTCTCGTATTCTCTAAGTAGTGTCTCGCCGCCGCTGAAGTTGGAAATGACTGTTTCCTTGCAAATAGCTGTTGGACCATTGCAACCAGCTTCTCACCTAGCCTCAATTCTCTTGGTCGACTGCCCTTTTCAGCCATTACTCGAACTGTTTTTCTCTCAAAGTCGAAGTCTTTGAACTGGAGGCGGGTAACTTCCCCAATTCGCATGCCTGTTTCCTTGAGCAAACGAAGGCAAGCGGCATGGCGAAAGCTGCGACAGGCATTGATTATTTGTTCCATCTCAGCTTACTGAGCAATAAACGGCAGAGTCTCTTCTCTGCTGTATCTTGACTCGGAGAAGGCGATCTCATGATATTTGCCGAAGCCACTGAAAACATCAACTTCATTCTCCTTTCTTCCACTGCTGACATGCTGATTTGCTACAAACAATCTAACAGCTTCGGGATCATTCAGCGGTACGTACTTAGATAGAAAGCGGAGAATCTTAGAATGGCTTTCAATAGTTTGCGGCTTGAACCCCTTCCTTTTGCAGATATTGAACTTAAGGAAAGATAGCCGGTGGGGTTGTAGCGGGCCGGGTGGGATTCGAACCCACGATTTGCGGCTCCGCAGGCCGCCGTCTTGGTCCTGGCTCGACTACCGGCCCCAGAAGAGGCACTCTTTATTCCCCTTATAACGGGTACAACATGGAGACCTAACTTGCCTCCCGGTCATTCTCTCGTTTCCTGATAGGCAACAATTTCATATGTAGAAACGAATGCGGCTTGGTTCAGACATGTTCGCCTGCACGAATTGTCAGAAGCGAGAGTTTCAGATGACGCAACTGTCAGAAATGAGACTTCTAGCTGAGTGTGCTGGATGCGGAGCATCCTTTGTTGTAGACTCAATTAGCGAGAAAAAATCTCGGATCGAAGCCGCGGATCCTAACCAGCACCTCATTTGGAATTGGAAGAGTGAGCAGTGGGTCCCGGCAAAGAGAGGCTAGGGACCTTTCTCAGACATGGGACGAGAACTCGCGCGACTCGGTCTTACCCTACGCGGAAGTCCCTGGTGGAGTAGCTTCCAGAGTTAGACCTTCAGGCCCGACGTATTCTGCGTCGGGACGGAACAATCGGTTATCCTGTAGCTGCTCCACTATGTGAGCCGTCCAGCCTACAGTTCTTGCACACGCGAATGTGCAAGTGAAGAGCTCGGGGGGAATCCCGACCGCATGCAAAACGACCGAGGAATAGAATTCGACATTCACATCAATAGGCCTTTCCGGATGCTGCTCACGTAGTAGTTTCCGGGCCGTGTCTTCGACCGTTGTCGCGAGCTCGAATAGTGAGGGATCGACTATCTGTCGCGCAAGCTCTTTTAGGATCCTTGATCTTGGGTCCTCAGTTCGATAAACTCGGTGGCCAAAGCCCATTATTCTGTCGTGCTTCTGAAGCCGATCTCGCAACCAACTCTCGGCGTTCTCGGATTTCCCAATGGACTGTAGCATCTCCCAGACGTAGATGGGCGCACCTCCGTGCAATGGACCTTTCAAGGCCGATATTGCAGCGACCACTGCAGAATGCACATCGGTCAGCGTTGAGGCGGCAATTCGAGCAACGAAGGTTGACGCGTTAAGGCTGTGGTCGGCAAGTAGAGTGAAGTATGAATCCAGTGCGTGTACGTGTTCAGGTCTGCCGGGCTTAGCGTTGAGCATGTAGAGATAATTGGCAGCATGACCTAGCCCGGGTCGAGGGGTGACTGGTTCCTGGCCTTTTCTCAAGCGGTGATAGGTGGCGACGATCGTGGGCATTCGCGCCGTTAGGCCGATGCTAGAGTCGATCAGTGAGGGTTCATTCCGACTCCCTAGCCCTCCTAAGATAGAAACAGACGTTTGCAACGCTGAAAGAGGATCCGCTACTTTTGATTCTCCTTTGAGAAAGCCGATGACCTGATTCGGCAGAACATGTTCGCGTGAGAACCGAGTCTCCAAGGTGGAAAGTTCTTGCCTATTCGGCAGATGTCCGTACCACAGCAAGTGGGCAACGGATTCATAGGATACTCGTCCTGCCAGCTGAGTACCTTGTACACGGGAAAGGCTTTTTCAACGTCTCCAATCCGGTGCGACCGTTGAGATCAGAGATGACTGGAAGGACCCACAGAATCGCAGTACTGCCGGGCGACGGAATCGGCCCTGAAGTTGTCGAGGCGACGCTGACGGTCTTGAATGCTATCCAGAAGGTCGATGATGTTAAGCTTGAGCTGCTGAAGGGAGAGGCTGGATTCGACGTCATCTCGAAATATGGAACTAATCTTCCCGCGAAGACCGTGGACATGATCAAGAAGACTGATGCCTGCCTCAAGGGGCCAATGACGACCCCTGAGGAGCCAGGATCGCCTCGGAGCGTCGCTGTCACTCTCCGTTCCATGTTCGACCTCTACGCAAACATGCGCCCTGCTCGCACTCTTCCAAATGTTCCCTCGCTCAAACCCAATATCGACATGATTGTAGTCCGAGAGAACACAGAAGATCTCTATGTCGGAAAGGAGTTCGAAGTCGCACCCGGGGTAGGGGTGGCAATGAAGATCAACACGACAAGAGCATCTGAACGAATAGCGAAGTTTGCATTCGACTTGACCATGAAAAGACGAAAGAAGCTCGCGTTCGTCCATAAGGCGAACATTCTCAAGATAACTGACGGGATATTCAAGCAAGCCGTGCTGAACGTCAGCAAAAACTATCCGGGAGTCGAACTGGAAGACATTCACGTCGACGCGGCAACAATGCAGTTCATTCGACGACCAGAAAGTTTCGACGTTGTCGTTGCGACCAATCTCTACGGTGATATTCTGACCGACGAGGCGGCAGCGCTAGTAGGGGGACTAGGGGTGGCGGCAGGCGGAAATATCGGAGACCACTATGGCATGTTCGAGCCTGCCGGTGGTTCTGCGCCAAAGTATACCGGTCAGAACAAGGTAAATCCCGTCGCGATGATTGAAGCCTCCCGAATGATGCTTGATTTCCTAGGAGAACCGGAAGCGGCAGTAAAGGTCGAGAAAGCCACGCTGAAAGTCCTCGAGGAGGGCAAAGTGTTGACCTTCGACCTGGGAGGTAAAGCCAAGACAAGCGATATGGGCAGTGCCATCGCCCAGAAAATCCTCGATTTCACCTAGCTCTTACATTCGCTCAGCGAGCTTCATACCAAGTAATTCCGTGACGCATTTGAGCACTATTCCTGTTGCCTCGACCAGGCTCGCCCTCTGCCGCTTCAACTCTTCATCGTGCAAGTGAGAAATGTCAGATTTTTCATAGAACTCGTGGAACCGTTGTGCTAGATCGTTGGCGTAAAGGCAGAGAAGAGTTGGATCTAGTTCCTCAGCGGATCTTGCAAATGTTTCAGGAAACCGTGCGAGTGCGAGGATGAGATTTTGCTCGGCTGGCGCGATTAGCTTGTTGAAGTAGCTAGGTCGCTCATGTGCGCCTAGCTTTTTCAGAATCCCAAGTCCCCGTGTATAGGCGTAGTTGATGAAGGGTGCGCTGTTCGCTTCGAAGTTCAGCGCCCTATCCCACGTGAAGTTAGTGGACTTTACGGCTTCAACGGAGAGCATGGCGTATCTGATCGCTGAGATGGCAAGGCTATCAGCGACTCGATATTTGACCTCCTCGGGAAGTTCTGATGATCTCTTGTCCACTTCCTGTCTTGCGCGTAGTAGAGCCTCATCCAGTAGCTGGTCGAACGTAACGTACCGCCCTCTCCGGGCCGACATTCTTTGCCCTTCAAGGGTTAGCAATCCAATAGGGAAGTGCAGGAAGTTCATAGCTTGTTTCCTGTGGCCCAGAATCCACATGGCGACTTTGACTTGGAGCTGTGCGAGAGACTGTTCAACTCCGATCACGTTGATGACGCAATCAGCTTTCTCGAACTTGTAGAGGCTGTACGCGATATCCCGCGTTGGGTAGAGAGTGGTTCCATCCGACCGGGTGAGTGTTAGGGAAGTCACTTCGAACGACTTAGACAGTCCCAGCTTCTCTCGAAGCGCGTGATCGTCTACTGCTTTCCCCGCATCGAGCACCCAGGCACCACCCTTGCTGTGAGCGAGCCCAGTCTCTTTGAGACGGTCGAGCAATTCTGAAACTCGTCCTGTCCACAGCATATCGCTCTCCCAGTCCCATTGGTCAAAGTGAATATGCGCCCTTCGAAGGGTCTCCTCAAATCCGGCCAACATCATCTGGCTTACCCGCCGGATCAGCCTCCGCGTCTCGGGTTCTGCTTTCTCGTATTTCCGGATGAGTTCGTTGATTGATCCTTGCGGATCAGGATCTTTACTCATTCTCTCGGTAAGGGCTTCGAACTCGGACGGATACTTGCTCTGAAGCTCTGCGGCAACTCCTACCCATTCATCTAGTTCCTTTGTCATAGCCACGACATCGATATCAGAGGCGTTTGTCTTCCTGAGTAGAACCAGTCTCTTCTTGTTCTCGTCAAGCTCCACAAGGGTCGACGTTATGGAATATATTTTGCCGAAGAACTCGTCGGGCTTTCCCTCGGGCTTAGGTTCTCCGAGCAGTTTGTAGCCATAAGCCATCTGGGCTACTTGTCGTCCAGTGTCGTCGATGTAGAAATGGGTCTTGACTGTATGGCCTCGCCCGCCAAGAATTCGTGCTAATGTGTCGCCGAAGATCGAGTTCTTGGCGGTCCCGATGTGAATCGGCCTTGCCGGGTTGGCGCTTGTATGTTCCACAATGACACCTTGGGGCTGACCGGTCTTCAACAAACCATACGACGATCCCTCGTGAAGGATTGCGTCGAGCGTGAGTTGGGTAAGAGTTTCAATCTTGGCCTTGAAATTAACGTAGCCGGGTTCAGCAGCCTGAACCGACTCGACTAGATGGTGGACCTTTGCCTTTCCCAACTCGTGGACAATTTCCTTAGCTATCGTCATCGGTTTCGTCTTCTGCACTCTTGAAAGCTCAAATGATAGAGAACTTGCTAAGTGGCCGAACTCCTGGTTCGGCGGGTCCTCTAGACTCGAAGCAAGGTCCAATTCAGGGAAGCGTTTCTTGTCTGATTTTTGCAGGTTTGAATATGCGTCACGGAGCAGGCTCTCACATTCGGCCCTGAACTGGCCGAAAGGATCAGAGGGTGAGCCCTTTCCAACCATTGGGACGGAGGTCATGTCTTTCAAACTTAGTTTGAGACTTTCTTTGGCTTGAGAATCTTCTTAATAGAACTCTCTAAGGGGGAGATTGAGGGTGCCTGCGACGGTAGTGCTGGGACCGATCGACGTCCTAATCATTTTCCTCGTCTCCATCGTAGCCGGATTTGTCGGGGCGCTTTTTGGATTGGGAGGAGGCGTACTGATCATTCCCTTTCTGACGCTTGTTGAAGGGGTCCCGGTGCCTCTCGCTGTGGGGGCGAGCATCGTCTCCGTTGTAGCAACCTCCAGTGCATCCGCCGCCACTTACGTTCAGGATCATCTAACCAACCTTCGGCTGGGAATGTTTCTGGAAATTGGCACTGTCGCTGGAGCCATCACGGGAGCATTTGTCTCCGTGTTTCTGCCCGCTTCCGCTCTCTTCATACTCTTTGGGATAATCCTACTATACGCAACGATGGTCATGATTAGAGCCAGAGGAGTAGATTTTCCCGCGAACGTGAGGCCAGACAAGACATCTAGAATTCTTGCCTTAGGCAGTCAATACGAGGACCAGAGCTTGAATCGAGTAGTGAAGTACGAAGTCACCAGGACACCCCTCACAGTCTTCATCGGCTACTTCGCAGGGATAGTTTCCGGGTTACTCGGTGTGGGCGGAGGAATCATCAACGTTCCCACGATGAATCTGGTGAGTAAAGTTCCTGTCAAAGTGGCGTCAGCCACTAGCAACTTCATGATCGGCGTCACGGCCGCTGCGAGCGCATCCGTATACCTTCTCAGAGGAGATGTTCATCCCCTTCTCGCTGCTCCTCTTATCATAGGAGTTGCAGGAGGAGCGTTACTCGGAACCAGGGTCTTGAAGGTGACCCCTCCTACACGAGTGAAGGTCGCGTTCGGAATTCTGCTCGCCGCAATATCCCTGCTTATGATCTTGAAAGGATTCAATCTGCCCGTGGTTTTGTAGGAGAGCCTTGGACCTAAACAGACTTGTCTCCTACTCTCTGCGAATCGGGGTCTTCGCAGCCGCTTTACTTAGCATGGTCGGGCTCTTCGTATGGGCGGCTGGTGGTTTCAACAACGTGGTTACCGTAATGGGCTCAGAGATTGCTGGAACGCTTGCTTCGGCCGTCCGTGGAAACGCATCGGGCATCATCTACCTCGCGATCGCGATTCTCATAGCGACTCCAGTCTTTCGAGTCGCAGTATCCTCACTCTATTTTGCTCACGAAGGGGATAGAAAGTATGTTCTGATAAGTCTCGCAGTACTCTCGATGCTAATATTCGCCCTGGTCTCAGGCTATGCAGGCTAAAGAGCATCGTGAGCGTTGAGAATCAATATCCTCATCGCAGGTGGATTGATTCTAGCAGTCAGCATTCTTCTCGTCAACTCGGAAATCGTCGCATTCATCTTCGGATTCGTGCTTGGAGTCCTGAACCTATTAATCGGAATCCTAACTCCAAAATCAGTAGGAATAACAGTTCCCCCCGCCCACTATCAGGGTCCGCTGAAATTATCGCTTGACAAAGGGGTGATCAGAACCAACATCTACGCTGTCGCTTTCTCCGAAAAGAAGCTAGTCCTAAGAAAACTCGGCTCGGCAAATCTGACGGTCGCAACGGCTCTGATCCTAGCCATCTTGGGAGCAGTCTTAGCGGGCTACTTCGGGATTATCGTGGGTGGCATCACAGCTTTCTCACTACAGGAATTCGTGACCCAGAGGCGAAGAGATGAGATCAAGCGGGGAAACATTCTCGACCCATTGGGCGGCAAAGACCTTGAGTTTCTCTACGACGAACTGGATCACATTCAGTTGCTGGGGAATAGGATTCAGCTCTATCTCAAGGATAGAATAGTGAGAATCGCTATTTCCAGAAGGTCCTCTAGAATTCTGGGACCTATGCTTGAGAAGATTATTCCTGCAAAGATTCAGTTAGGGCCTGTTCCCTCTGGGAAAGACCCCTGAAGAAGAGAACTAGAAGCGCCATCATTCCAGTCGCAACTGTCGCCAGTTCTCCAGCGGCCAGGACGCGATTCGGCTCGACGAAAAGGGCGCCTCGCCCGGTGGTTTCGACATAGAATGCCCAAGCCATGAAGATCATACTTGCCAACCCTGTTGCGAGAGAGTAGATCCAGAGGCCGCTCCAGAACAAGTTTCGAGAGATCCGCGACGAAGCCATGACGGAACAGGATATTTGCCGTGCGGCGTTATTAACGTGGCGTAAAGCCTAGAGTCCACTCGACAGTCTTTGCCCGTTGTAGACCTCCAAAAGGACTGACTGCAATCCTCTGGACAAAATTAGTTTTTATGCCTAAAAGAGTTCCATCGCGGGAAGGGACCGTAGTCTAGATCGCCGTCAGATGGGACATGGCTGGCGAGGATAACCAGGATAGGACATCGGGCTCCGGCGCTCTTTGCGGCGAGACCCGAAGGTCGTGGGTTCAAATCCCACCGGTCCCGCTAAGCTACCCGGCACTTGCGTACTTTCGTTCGACGTCCTTGACGTCTTGGTGGACTAGCTCTCTGAAGGTCCGTCTCAGCGACTGCAGCCGAAAGTCTGCCTGGTCAAGACCCTAAACATGCATCTGGGATAGGGGCAGTCCCTCAGTACAGACTAGCTAGGCACTCCGTCGACGAAGCCTCTGGGGACGGGAACTCTGTTCTACGTCGTATGTTTCGCCTGATTCTGCAGTGTCAGGATATCTCGGATTCGAGGTCATAACCAACCGCTTCGAGCGCGACTTTCCGCGAATTCAAGGTCGCCGACTCTTCCTAGATAATTCAGTCGATACTGGTTCTCAAGAACGCCTCCAAAGGGGACAAAGAGCACTTTTGTGTCGTGAGGATCAACTACTTTTGAGATTTTTCGACGAGGGGTCCCGCCAGTTGAAACTGATCCGGGCGATTCTTGTGAAATAAGGCGCAGAAACAGCAGGTCGGCTGTTTTTGATAAGGCGTAGCTCAACGTGCAGGTCAACGTGCATAGTGCGTGATCTCAAATCGCCTGCCCGGATTTTTAAACAGGGTTCATTCTGCGCCCATCTTCGCGAAATCTCAGCGGAAGCTCGCTAAAGTCTCCCGATCGAGGTCCGCGACCAGTGGCTGAGAAAACCCTACAGGCCCATCTAGTAGCAGGGTGGACAGATTCTCTGCTCTAAGCGGGACTGGAGTGGCATTCCTAGCCCTTTTTGGAAGTAGAGGTATCCGTCGACATAATTCTGGTGTGAAGAGACGAAGATGAAGTAGATGTAGTTCCAGGGCAGCGGAAACGCCCCCGAGGGCGCGGTCCAGCTCATCGTAATCTCAGCCATATCTCCCACCGGGATTACAATAGGAAGCTGGTTGCAGGTCGCGAGCAGTGCGTTTCCACACTGCGTTGGGTTTCCAGACGCAAGTTGCCATGAAGGACTCCCCGCTAGAGGGATGTTGGTCATGTAGACTGCGACGAACTTTACAGGTGTAGATCCCGTGTTCCTAACGTCCACTTCAACATTACCAATACAAGTTCCAGTAGTCGAGCCCGAGATCTGGTTGTTCCCAGTCCCGCACCAGCCATTAGTGCCGTACTTAGCAGTGCCATTTACTATATTCCCGGCGATTACGATCGTCCCGTTCTGGTCGAGGTCGAGGCTACCGACTACATTGTTGATTATCTGACCAAGATCAGCACTTTCGATCTCCAATCTCCCGGTGATATGGTTATTGTTGACAATAGTGTTATGGCCAACTTCGTTCTCCACTTGTCCAGTTACGTTGGAGTTGGTCATACTAAAGTAGCCGCGACCACCTGCGTACATTGCTGCACCACAGGCATCGGTGCAAATACCTAAGTTGCCAGAAGTGTTGAATCTGCTACCCGTGATGCTGACCGTCTGAACATTGTACAGACCCGTAAAGCCAGAAACACTAGTGTTCGTCAGGGTCACGACCGATGCGGAGTCGACTTCCAACCCCCCATTAATCGTGCCGCCTATCACGGTCAAGTTGGCGCCATTGGATACATACACGTTCCCGTTTACCGTTGAAGTAATTAGGCAGACGCCGTTGACAGGAACAAGGACATCACCTGTATGCGGGGATATTATCGACCCTCCGCATGTCAAATATGAACCCCCAGGCGCGCATCCTACACTACCGTCCTGCGAACCGCATGCTGCCACAGTCTCAGGAATCGACACCACATAAGTTGCGAACTGAGCCCGCACCGTCTCGAACTTTTCAGCGTAAGCAGCACCGGCGTTATCCTTGCTTGCCTGGGAAGTGAAGGCAGGAACCACCCAGACATAGACAATAGCGGACAAGAGTATAACGATGAGAACCATCATTACCTCCGCGATAATCGTGGCCACTCCTCTTCGTGAGCGACGGAGGTCGGAGAGCATAGCCACCACTTCCTCCTAGGCAAAAGTAGGGCAAAAGGAACATGTTACAATCGCTAAGGCGCGACCTAGACAACTCAATCGCTCTTGATCTCTCAAGCCTTGAACCCCATGATATCCGAGAAGACATGGGTGTGTAGCGGTCTCGTTGGAGGTCCGGGTGGAAGCGGCCTTTAGCCCGGTCTCTGCCCGCAAGAGGGGCAGAAGAAAAGGCCGGAGTCGAAGGCATGCCCGCATTTCTTGCAGATTACCTGCACCCCCGATTGGGCGGCAACGGACCCCATGTGAGAAGCTGGAGAAGGTGTTGGGGCCGGATCTGGGACGAAGACACCGATTATCGCGGTGATGACTCCAGCGACGAATATTATTCCACCGAGGACGAAGTAGACTATGTTGGTCACGCAGGCAAAAACGTTGCCTGAGAGGATCGTCCCTAGACATGAAGAGAAAGCGGATAAGGTCACCAGGGGACCCAAGATGACCATACCGATTCCGACGAAGAAAATTACCGGTCGCATTTGTTTCGAGACACGCTACAATGGCTCAAACTGATTTGTCTGCCTAGGAGCTTTCTAAGCCTCCGTAACTAACCTTCTAAGCTAGTGGGAAAACGATGGAAGCTTTGACTCCGTGGCACATATGTGTCCCGCGATGCTACGACGTGGACTGACTCAAGAGGTGTGCCTGTCGATTGAAACGTTCAGTTCCTTCAGATAACAAGGCGATTCGGCCGATCCTCCGGCAAGCGAGAATACGGCATCCGCTCGGACTTTGAAACGGACGTTCTTGGTCTCTCCACCAAAGACAGCCCTGATCTCCCCTAGTTTGGCACTGTTGACGGATTCAGCAATGATCTTCAGATTCTTGTCCCGTCTACCGAACCACGCAATGAGACTATCGCGCAGGATATGTCCAGTCTTGTTGAATGGAATCCCCTTGTGCTTCTCGTTAAATTCCAGCGTCAGGGCCTTCCGCGATTCCTTTGCCACGGATTCAACGTAACCGAGAAGCCTCTGGGAATCGTCTTTCCCAGCCAGTTTGTCAGTCATCCTTGACTCCCCTTCGTATACTCTCCCGCCTGCGGTCTCTCACGTACAAATCTTCTAGTCTCACCATCTACCTCGACGGCCCCGAGACCTTCCTCGCTGGTCGTAACGTCGTTGAGGTCTC
>VBAW01000127.1 GCA_005888635.1 Candidatus Bathyarchaeota archaeon
ATAACTCTCGATAGCGACTCCTCGTCCGGAATCAGGTCGCTTTTAAGCGTGGTATTTTGGACCAACGAGGTCGATGTGTAGCCTAGGACGGCCCCACCCTCAGAAGAGATCGCGCGTCACGCCGGAGAGATCAGCTTGAAAGACAGAGACCTGCCCATTGCCGACGCCATTATTGCGGCTACAGCGGTAGCCCACACCGGAGGACGAGTCTACACTGACGATCCCCACTTTGCGCATATACCCGGAATACAGACTCTCTGGGGACGGACGTGAATGATTCGGAAACACAGTGTGACTAGAGAGCCTCATTGTAGGATCAACTAGTCTTTCCTCCCCTAGAAAATACCAAAAAACGGTTAGGAAAATAGCTGCCGAAAACATCCCGTGAACGAAGTTTCAATAACCGTTTTCAAAACGATTTTCAAGTGAAACGGAACTCGATTGTCTAGTGAAAGTCGTAGACGGCTGGACGTTGCAGTATTCCGCCTTATCCTGTCCAGCCTCGTTCTAAGGTCGTCCCGTTTATTTGCGACGATTGTTTTCGAGTACGATCTACGCTTGTTTTGTTGGTTCTGGTTCTGCTTTCTTGGATTTCCTTCTGAACGGATTCCGCATTCTATTTTTCACCTTGATAAGAGGAAGCGTTTTGCTGGCTATAGGTGTTTTGGGGGCTTATCGTTGATCAACGCTTTGATCGGGGCATAGATTGCTGGAGAAGGCTGATTATTGACTTTTTTTTGGAATATTGTCTGACTGCTTGGGTTAGCTCATGAGCTCTTCCCGCAGAATTCTCAGCTTTCCCGTCTTTCGCAGGGGTCCGAGGTTTGACTTGACGACTTCGCTCATCTCCCATTCTTGGATGATTCTTCTGACTTCAGAGAGGTCTATTCTTCTCCAGTTTTCCTGGAGAAGATCCTCGAGTCGTCGCGAGTTGAGGGGGCTAATTCCCTCTGGTTGACGAAAGGCTAGTCGGAGCGCAAGAGTCGCGTTTAGCGATGGGACCCAGAAATCTAGATTCCACCTGTGAGTTTTCTCCACGTGTGGTGTGAGGACTGATGGATCTTGGCCGTCAAGTACTTTGTCGAAAATTTCTAGAAAGAAGGGCTTTCCGTCTACTCGGAGTTCAATGGTGTACGTCTTGAGTGTTCCACGTTGCAGGGGTCTCGACTGGATGGTTGAGCTTCTGACCTCCAATCCTTGGGTCTGCGGCAGGTGCTTCGAGAGGGCTTCTTGGTGTTCTGGTCCGATCTGTGAAGAGACGAGATCTAGGTCCTTGCTTCTGAGGGGGCTTTTCAGGTAGACTGAGAGTGCTTGGGATCCGAAGACGAGAAGGTCGCCGACTCCTCTCTCGGCGAGGAAAGGATAGGCGGTCTTGAGAACCAGGCGCCAGCTTCTTGGTGCGGCTCGGAGTTCAAGAGGCCGTTTCAACCGATCAACCCCAACTGTTTTCCCGCGGCCTTTACTATTTGGAGAGGAGTAGGCGTTTTGACCAGCGATAAACCTCGTCGGCCGGTCCCGGAATTCTCGGATTCTTCGAGTGATTTTTCCTTGGAGTATGTGCGAAGTATCTGGAGGAAGCGTTCGCGGCAGACGAGGAATGTTCTCGCGTCGGTTTCTAGGGCTGGTCCGGTGAAGATTTCTGCAAGTCTCTCGAGGAGTAGTCTCGCGGCTTTCCCAATCTCTAGCTCGTCGCTCCTCTTGAAGAAGTAGTGTAGATCTATGTGATGCGTCGCTAGGATGGCGACGACTAGTTCTATCGTTCCGGTTTCCTTCTGGTCGTCACGTCTTATCTCCTGAGCGAGGCAGTCTTCTCTGCCTGCCGCGAGCAGTTGTTTGTTTCCTAGCTTCACTTGCCTGGCCCTGGTCAGCGCGGCAAGGTCTGTGCTGAAAGAGTAGAGATCGTGGTCCGGTACGTCCCAGTTGAGACCGTGAATCTGGAGGATCGCTGGTCCAGCCCATAATGTCGGCTTTCTCTGCCTGATCGAGTAGAGCTGTTGGAGATTGACACTTCCAACTTCACGTTCTTCGACCTTCAAGCAACCTGCATCAACCAGGAGATCGAGATACCGCCTCAGGGTCCGATGCCAAGCCAAGGCTCCCTGTCTGGAAGCTTCAGACAGTATCCGGTTGAATGATGCCCTAGCGCCTAGGCTGCTGATTATTTCAAGGAGTTGTTTGGTTGTTGATTCTCTTAGGGGTGGCGACAGGGGCAGTTATGCCTATGTTGATATCAACACAGCACTTACTTAAAAAGTCCTCCGTCGAGAGGGCAATTCCGAGGGCGCACGTACACTGACGCGTTATCCGGCTCCAACTTAGGATGGATCGGTACCGTTGAGCGATTCGAGATTTCCGAAAGTAGCTGGGCTTCGACTGGAGGATTCTCGCATCTTATAATCCTGAAACGAGTGGGTTTCAAATTCAATGTCTGAGACTCTGGACTTGCACCGGCTGAAGGCGGAGCATATGCTTCGCAGAGCAAGGCTGGCGGCGTTGGGAGAGTCCTTTGTCATTCTCACACTGCTTGTCTGGCTAAGCCTAGAGTACCAGAACAACTTCTACATGCAACAGTGGGTGGCCGGGCATTTCTGGCCGGCCCAATGGTTACTCAACGGAACACTTGTAGGAGTAGCAACTGGGTTGTTGGTGGGTTGGATCTTGGCTACCTGGCAGGGAAAACGATCCAGGGAACAAAAGATACTCGACGACTTAAGAAAAATCGTGTGAGAATAGTTCTTCGCTGTTCTC
>VBAW01000128.1 GCA_005888635.1 Candidatus Bathyarchaeota archaeon
TGCGAGCTGGAGGACTCGGGACTTGATGACTCTGTCACGCAGCGCCACGGTTACGGGGTAGGGATTCACGATGACCGCGCCCTGCTCATGTAGCGCTCCCGCCAGGCTGAGGGAAAGCCGGCTCATCTGTCTGAGAACGTACATATCGTGCTGGACGCGGACCTGTGACAGGTCAACCGCATGCTCAAGAGGGTGGATGACATCGACCTCCGCCCCGGCGTCCGCGAGCGCGCGCACTACGCTCGGCATGTAGCTCCTACTATGGCTCCCGTAGTTCGGTAGCAAGAATCCGATGCGCGGTCTTCTCATGACAGCGTCTCGCTCGGAATCTTGCCAAAACCCGTTTTGATAAACACAACTATGACGTTTGTTCGGCGCTCGAATCCAAGAAGTCTTCCGAAATTTGAGATGATTCTGCGAGCCGCGAATCGAGAAACCGGGATTCGTGAGGAAGCCCGAACCCGAGGAGATTGCGAAGTTCCACCCGAATTCGCTAGACCAGCCCTGTTCTTTTTCCC
>VBAW01000129.1 GCA_005888635.1 Candidatus Bathyarchaeota archaeon
TTCTGCACCAACTGCCTCGGCCGCGAATGGGTCAGTGAGGCGAGATCAACTTCTCCCGCCGCGATGGCGGCGGACTGCCAGTCCACCGGTGAACAAATCCCGTCCTGGTAGAGTGTATTGGGCGAGTAGTATTCGCCATGGATCACGGTCAGCGTCGCCCTCTCCAGTAGGATTGGGAGTAGTGTCCCAAACTCTTCGCAGACAGTAGGGAGCCAGGGAAACCGGGTCTGTAAATTGCCGAATAGTCGATTGGCACGTCGTGCCCATCCCATGTAGTACTTCCTGTCATATTTGTGGAGAAATTTCAACCCTGGGCTTAAGCGGCGTTTCTCGTTGATGGCATGAAACTTTCCTATCCATATCGCTGCGCTGATCATCGCCTCAGGGTTACGAGACCAGTGTCCCCGGCTTCCTTCAAGGTACTTGATCACAAGCCATGGAACCCTTGTTATCTCGTCTCTATACACACCGTAGAAGGTGGGTGTCGACATCCGCAAAGGTTGGAGGATGTTGCGATAGACTTTGGCCTCGTAGGAAATATCCCCCCTGTGACGGTAGAGGCTGTCAAACTCTCTAGTCCCATACTTGACAAAGAGGCTTAGCCTGCTGCCTCTACCATCAAGACTGCACGTCACGATTTCTGTTGGAAACGTGCTCCCTTCCGGGTTGGGCTTCCGATCTAATACCCTGACCTTTCTCTTGGAAGACGCTTCTTGATGAAATACAGCTGAGAGCCCGGCAGTGAGTCTCTCTAGATCAGGGAATTCTTGAGTCGGCAAGTTTCCATCCTTCTGTGAGCTCCTTCTCTGATTAGTGGATGAATGGCGGCCAGCTCCAGCGTCGGTTTGATGCGTAGGGAACGTCGGCTCGTCCGGCATAAGTATAGGGTGTATGAAAAGGTAGGACAAACGAGATGGGTTCTCTACACTTGGACGATTCCGTTACCCCAGTCGCCTAGTCGCCCCGTCATCTACCTAGCGGCCGCGTATTCACCATAGTTTGGCGAAATCGTGATAACTGATGAGCCGGATTGCTTGTTCCACAAGCACGCGGCGGATACGCGGATCGCACAGGGTGCGCAACTCTGCTTCGCGCTCGATGCTATAGCTAGTGGGGTGATTCGCATCTACATAACCTGGATGACAGCTCAATTCCGTGACACCGTCACCGATCTCCATCTTAATCATCATGGTGAGTTTCTCAGCGCTAATTTGTTCAAAGTGCGTCTGGCCAGCCCATTGACCGTAAAACTTTGAGAAGTATTGGACCGGCGAATGTTCACGCAACGGCAGTCCATGTTTTCTCGCCAATTCGAGAAGATATGGCAAGGCCCGTGGGTCACGATGATCGTTGTGGTGTGAGTCTAGGTGCGTGGGCGGTCGGCCCATTAGCTCCTCAAACCGGCAGAATTGCCACTGTAACGACTCTCGCAACCGCTGTGAGTCGGGAGCAGGTTCTCTCAACTCACTGCGCATATCCACGTGCAAGCCCACGCTCAAATCTGGTGCAGCGTTGCTTAGCGCCTCTGCCTCCTCAGCCCATTCCGTCTTTACGAGCAAACTCGTGCTCGTCAGAATCCCGTGCAGATGGGCCTCCATGATGCCTCGATTGATGGCGGGGCTGGCGCCGAAGTCATCTCCGTTGACGATTAGATATCTCATGACGACCTCAGCTCGCGGGTAAGGGTGGTTCAGTGCTGTCTCTCCTCGGAGCATTGCCATTCAACGCGAAGCTGAGGATCTTTGCCGCGATACGCTTGGCGTCGAAATGAGTTTCCGCCAGCCTTCGTGCTGCGCGGCAATGCACTTCGTAGTTGGCATTAATAACGTCGAACGCCCCGGCGGCCTCCTTCAGAGTTGTGAAGCGGAACATACCCTCGCCATTAGGCAGGAACGCACTCGGTCCGGTGTCTTGCACGACGACCGGTTTGCCGCTGGCCAAGTAACACACGGTCCGATCACTCACCCATGCATTCTGAAACTTCATACACGAAGGTTTGGCACAACTAAATTCGCCCCGCGAGTGCTGGATGTGTGCCTGATATAGCTCGGGGGAGGAGGCGACCTCGCCAGAGTGGCGTATCCGCCAACCCCGCGTTTCTAGTTGCTTCCACTCCTTCATGTCTCGTGGATTTTTCATAAACAGCGCTAGCTCCAGCGGTTGGCGCGTTAGCCGGGGTAAATCCTCAAACTTGAGAAACGCGACCCTCTTCGTGTTTTCGTATCTTTCTTCGCCGTCCTCAACCCAATCGGGAGAATCCCAGCTCGAAACAGTGGTAAATGCTTGGCAACTGGGATCGAAGCGATAAGGCCAATGTTCCAAGCTGACGGGCGGCCGGATATTTATCCAGTTCAAACCGCAATCGGGAATCTTGCTGCCCGGTCTGCCCACAGTCTCGCCAGTGGTGAAGTACAAGTCATGTGGGGAGACTTGCAGTTGTCCACGGCTGATCCAGAACTGGAAAAGCCCTGGATCGATATCCACCAGGGCGGTGCGCCGGAAGCGTCTCAGCAGCGCAGGGCTGAGTGAGTAGTGGAAGTTCAGGAGGAGATCGGCCTTCTCAAAGATGGCTTCGGCCTCATCACGGTTTATGTCGAGGTACTCAGTCGGCGCTTTTGGCGAAGGCCTATTGCTGTGCGTCACATAAGTGATGCACTTACGGGCCAGCCCATATCGTTGCATCCGTGCGCGGAATGTGGCAAGCGCGGTGGCGTCCGGTTCGGCGTGACCCTTGGTGCGGAAGGCCTCCAGCCAGTACACGTCGCAACCGAGTTGGCGCAACCCGAGGGCGTACTGAAGGTAAACCCAGAAATGCCCTCCAATTTCAGGGAAGGAGGCGACTTTGTAACCCCCAACAACCACCGTCGGCGTTGTCATCACTTCCCTCCGATGGAGGGCGCGACCTGACGCTGCTTCACTCCAAGCGACGGTGCACTACATGGGGAGCACAGGTTCAAAGTTCTCAAACCATCTGTCGATCTCCGCGAACATTTCGAATCCCCACTCAGCGTGGTCCATCACCAACGCGATCGCCGGCCAAATAACGGAGTTCGCGAGCCGTGCATACTCAGCCGTTTCGAAAAGAGCATTCAGCTCAGCCTGCGTAGGCAGCTGCCAGCCGCCGCGTGCCACTTCTTCGGTGTAGAGTTTCAGGATCGATAGCCGACGTTCGCGTGGGAAGCGCAGGAGAAATGTCGAGAGGTCGTAACTAAAGGGGCCTACAGCAGCATGGTCCCAGTCTATGAGCCGAGCACGCAGCCCGTTTGCAGATTGCATAACGAACACGTTGATGGTCCACAGGTCGCCGTGAAGCAACGTTTCGGGTCCTCCCCACTTCTTCAGTACCTCTTCCCTCTGAGGCAGCTCACTACGAATTGTGTAGAGTCGGCGTAGAAGGCGGTCGCGCAGCTCTTGGCGTGGTGGACTCTCTTGGCAGGCTTCTAGTGCGTAAATAGCGTCTCGCACGTTCGATTCGACGAAGTGCACACCCAGGTCACCCCCGTGGAGGCGGACTTCACCCAAGAGAGCATGGCTCTCAAACCGCGTATGCATTCGCGCAATTTGTTCTATGGCAGTCCTAACTGCATCAACGCTTGCATCTTGCGGATCCAGCTCGTGTGGGCCGAGGTCGTGGTACACATGCCAGACCCAGGCACCGCTTCGCTCGGCCACACTGCCGGCCAACGGGG
>VBAW01000032.1 GCA_005888635.1 Candidatus Bathyarchaeota archaeon
ACCGTTGCCATAATCTGGGTACTGGTCTTGGTCTGATTACTCAATACAAGATTCGTTGGCTGAATGTTTCCGTTGACAAGAGATGCGGTCAACTTGAATGAGGATGATGATGGAAGGGTCACTTGCACGTTCCCATTTTGAGACGACATTGTATAGTTCCCTGCCATGATCGGTGTCGAAAAAGTGCCTGCGATGTTACCGTTGGTGGTCTGCGCTGAAAAGCCGCCGCTTGCACAAATTGAGCAGTTGAAGTCTATGTCGCCGTTGGATGAGGAGATGCTTGCGCCGGTGACATTGAGACCGGTCGCTTGAATCCGTCCATTTACGTTGTCTACGACGAGCTTGCTAATGTGCGCTGAAAGTGGTATGAACACGTTGATTTTGACAGAATATGTTTGCGAGATTAGAAAGACAGCATTGTTGGGAAATTGGGCCTGGAAGATGATGTTACCATTCGTGCTTGATTTGAGAAGATTTACCTGTGTTGGGGACGATCCCAGACCTTTCGCCGTTACGGTACCATTGATCAGGAAGCTGGTTTGTCCCCACGGCGCGAGTGTCACCGCACCGTTGATGTTTGTGACTTCGAGTGTGTAGTTGCTTGACTGGTCGGCGGCCGTGCTGTAGCTAAAGTTCTTGGTAGTAACGATTGCAGACGATTGATAGATGAGTGCGAACAAGACGCCCACGACGACTATGACAAGGGTTACGATTGCGATTACCCATCGGTTGAAACTAGTTTTTTCTGCTATTGGGCGAGTTATCGTTGTGCCTGGCGGGGTTCCAGTCGCGAACTGCCCTGCCAACTCTATTCGCTAAGCCCTTACGCTGTCGCTCTCTCGATCTCTTGCATCTCGTCACGTGAGAGAATCAGTTCTGTTCCATCCTTCATTTCTCGGGCCTCCTTCTCGCTACGTATTCCGATGATCGCCCCTGTTAAAGCAGGGTGCATCAACTCCCACGCGATGACAACGTCCACCATTTTCTTACCGTGAGCTCGAGCTATCTTTGACAAGGCTCCTCGGACCCTCTCCAGTTTGGCATGGTTCTCTGGTTGACCGTACCAGTGGTTTCTACGGAAATCCTTCGGGTCCAGAGATGCTAAACTGAAGTTGTCGGCGAGAAAACCCTCGGCCAAGGACCCCCAGCCCAGGACGCCGATGTGATGGCTCAGAGAGAAAGGCAGGATGTCCTTCTCGATCTTTCTCTGGAGAGGGTTGTACTGAACCTGATTCGCTGTGACGGGGCCGATTCGCTCAGCCCTCTCGATGAGATCTACGGTATGGTTTGATAATCCACCGTTCCTGACTTTTCCTTGGCGAATAAGATCCTGCAGCGTCTTCCAAGACTCCTCGATCGGAGTTGTCGCATCCATATCGTGAAACTGTAAGAGGTCAATGTGGTCGGTCTGAAGACGTTTTAGACTCGTTTCGACCTCTCTCTTGATAGTCTCTGGCTTATGATTCTCAATGGAACCACCTTTGCCATCGGGTAACGTACCGCATTTCGTAAACACATAGACATCGTCTCTTCGACCTTTGATCGCCTTGCCGACGATCTCCTCTGCTTTTCCCCATCCGTAGAATGGTGCAGTATCGATCCAGTTCACTCCCTCGTCTAGGGCGGTCTGAATGGCTCCGATGGCCGATTTCTCGTCCTGGGGACCCCACCAGACCCTCCATTCCGGGGTTGAGCCTATCGGAGCGGTTCCTACTCCGACTTTGGTAATCTTAAGATCGCTCTTGCCAAGACGTCTAGTCTCGAGCGTCAATCCCGTTCGAAGGATGCGGGTCTGAAAACGACTATTTCTACCTTGAACCGACGCGATACTCTATGGCCCTGGGACCCAGAGTATCAACTGCTTGTGACAGCCGGGACACTCTCTCGGGGTCCTTGCAAGTCCAAAGCCAAACGGTTTGCATCCACTTGCACATTTCCAATAACCCTTACTGAACAAGGGCTCCTCGCCGACAACCGCCGCGGCTGTTTCAATGAAACCTTGGATGTAGGCGCCCCCCATTCGTTGACGGTCAGCCTCCTCCTTCTGCTGCTTCCAACGCTCCTGTCGGTCAAGAGTTTCGGACATGATGCGGGACAACTCCTAGCTTTGCAATATCAAACATGTTGCGCCTGCAGACTGAATATAGCGCGAGCTAGAAGGCCGCATTGGACTCGAATAGCGCAAGTTTCTGCGACGGTCGATTATTGCTTCAGTTTCTCGCGGTAGTGCTCTCGCAACTTGGCAATCTTCGGCTCGATCACGACACGGCAGTATGGTTGCCTAGAATTCTTTGCGTAATATTCTTGATGATAATCCTCCGCCTTGTAAAACTCGCGATAGGGTACAACCTCGGTGACGATAGGTTTCTTCCAGACTTTTGACTCGTTAAACTCCTGAATGACCTGACGGGCAATCTTTTCCTGTTCCGGGTTGTGATAAAACACAGCTGAGCGGTACTGGGTTCCCACATCGCCTCCCTGGCGATTGTACGTTGTCGGGTCGTGGGTCGTGAAGAATATTTGAAGAAGATCCTTGAACGATATGATACTAGGGTCGAATGTGATCTCGATCGACTCAGCGTGTCCCGTGTCTCCAGTGCAGACCTCTTCATACGAAGGATTGGGAACGTTTCCGCCGGAATAGCCCGAATCCACCTTTACAACGCCCTTCAACTGGTCGAAGACGGCCTCCGTACACCAAAAGCACCCGGCCGCCAGCGTAGCCACCTCTAGAGCTTTTGAAATACTCGCTTGCTCGGGTTTCAGCGCCATGATTCTGCCGTGTCCTGAACCTAGTGGGGCTGAGGTGCTATCTGAACATTCTCTCTCTGAACCCTCCCGTCAGGAGATCTCTGAGGACGCTAAACCTCCACGATCGGGCCCCGGCTTTCTCCGGCTAAACTCCATTGCCTACCGACTTGAAATGCTACTGATTACCATCATTCTACTCATCGTCGTCTTCTACTGGCGGTTATTCGTTGTCAGGGATCTGAATCTGTTGGAAACGGTTTTCTGGATTATCTTTCCCGATCTAGCGTCTTTCATCCCTATTGGCTTGGCGGTGCGCGGAGCTAAGGAATGGCCCCGTTGGGGACCTACGCTCTACAATTTCTTCCATACGCTCCTCGTCTGGATTCCTGTCTTTGCCATCTGGAGCTTATTGTCTGGAGCTGTTCAGTGGCCCTTTCTTGGCTGGGCAGGTCACATTACCGCTGACCGTTCTGTTGGATACTATCTGAGAGCCTCAACGAGACGACCCGATTAGAGTGGAATACTTTCACTCCTCTAGAGGCATTTGCTCTGTGAAGACCTCAAATTGAGCGCGATCAGCACAGATTCCGATCGTAAGCTGGTTACTTACGGTCCTCACTCTGGGAGATAAGCCATGATGAGACTATCCCGCTCCGATAGTCTTTGGCTGAAGAGATAGTAAATATTCAAGATCTTAACGGCGTTGGACCTGTAACTGCCGGGAAACTCCGGGACGCAGGCTACGACTCCATAGCATCCCTAGCAATTGCGCCCATACGCGAACTAATCGAAAAGGCAGGCCTTGAAAACAGCGTCGCCCTCAAAATCTCTCGAGCCGCCCGAGAAACAATACAGACAGACTTCGTCACCGCCAAACAGCTCTATGAGAGGAGACTGAGCCTTCAGAGACTCAGCTTCGCATCCACCAACCTGGACAAGCTGCTGGGAAACGGACTTGAAACACAAGCCATCACGGAGTTTGTCGGAGAGTTCGGAGCAGGAAAATCACAAATCTGCATGAAGCTAAGCGTCAACGTCCAGCTACCAACAAAAGACGGCGGCCTCGAAGGCAAAGCCCTCTTCATCGACACTGAGGGAACATTCGCAGCCCAAAGAGTCTACCAGATGGCCCAAGCCATGGGACTGGACGCTGAAAAGATACTCGACGGCATCATCTACAGCCGCGTCTACAACAGCGACCACCAGATCCTCACAGTCGACCATGCGTTCAAAATCTGCCAGGAAGAAAACATCAAACTCCTAGTCGTTGACTCGATCCTCTCACACTTCAGAGGCGAATACATCGGACGCGAATCCCTAAGCGAACGCCAACAACGCCTAAACAGCCACCTCCACAAACTCCTCCGAATAGCTCAAGCCCTCAACCTAGCAGTCGTTATAACAAACCAGGTCCAAGCAAACCCTCAAGCATTCTTCGGCGACCCTACCCGTCCCGCAGGGGGAAACATTCTAGCTCACGCCTCCACACACAGAGTCATGTTGAAGAAAGCCAGCCAAGGACTACGTGTAGCAAAAATCATAGACTCACCTTACCTGCCAGAATCTGAAACATATTTCCAGATTACCGCGAAAGGCGTGGAAGACGCCGCGCCAAAGAGCAGACGCGACGAATAGAACAACCATAAGGAACTGCAATGGAGACTCGCCGAGCCGTTGATCCTCTACAACCAAAGACTTGGCAGCTAGACCAGATAGAGAACGGCAATGAGGGATACCTGTACCATTGTTTGCTCTGCGACGAGGCTCTAGTCCTATCGAAGCAACAAATCAATCCCAGAAAAATCAAGCTAGTCTTCGACGGAACCTGTCCTAGCTGCGGCTTCGAACTCGACAGGGTCTTGAGCTGCAGAGTTTCCCTTCTACCCCAAGGAAGACGCCTCCTCACCAGTCTGAAATGTAGAGACCCTGAACTTCTCAGAGACCCAGACGACCAGATCGAGTATCAACCCCGTCGTGGAAGCACTCTTACTCGAGACCTCCAACCGGGAATAACCACTGGGATAGAGTCTCTAGACAAGGCACTGATTCTCAAAACGGGCCAGTTTGTCTTCCTCGAAGGTGAGCCGTCGCATGCTCTTTCTCTCCTCCTCTGCGTCCGAGCAACGCTCCCTCAAGGATTGGATAGTGATGTTGTTTTCATAGATGCTGGTAACGTTTTCGACACTTACACTATCTCGCAGCACATCGTCAATCTCGGACTGGAATCTGGCCGAGTGCAGCAACGTATTCATCTCAGCAGAGCCTTCACACATCACCAAGTTCATAGCCTCATCGTGGAAAAACTAACTACAGCACTAGATGAGTATGGAGCTAGACTCGCGGTCGTCTCTGACATCACGGCCCTCTTCTGCGATCCCGACGTACGAGAAAAGAAAGAAGCACTGGATATCTTCCGCAAAAGCTTACAGTTTCTAGGAAAAACTGCTGAGCAGAGAAACATGCTGATAGTAGCCACGAATCAGAAGGCAAGAAACAAGACTATGACAGACGCTTTGATGCATACTGCCCATGTTTCTGCGAAACTAAAGGACAAAGGCGCCTATACACAGCTCATCATAACCCGTCATCCCTTCACTCCTCAGAAGGAAGACGAGGTTGTTACACTGGACAAAACACTACCTGGTTACCAGTAGGCACTTCAATTTACTTTCCCACTAGTTTCACATCTGTTTCACATTCGGTCTTCGTCCCGCTCTTCCGAATTAGTCTCAGAATAGAGAATCGCATCTTGATTCTTCGTGAAGCATCTAGGCTGGATTCTCGACCTCTACCACAAACCAGGCCAAATGGTAGTATGGCTGAAAAAACCCGACGGAAAGTGCGTAAGGCTCACAGACAAATGGAAGCCGCGAATACACGTGGGAGGCGACTACCGAAAGCTAATTGATCTCGCTTGCAAATCCTACGTTGAGAACTCTATTTTTGTCGACAAATTTGAAAGGGCTGGCGATATAGAAAAATCTCGAGTCCTTGAGGTCGTCGTGGAGAATGATGAGGAGGCTGCAAAGCTTGCGCGGAGGATACAGCGAGGAAGCAACTACTCGAATTTTCGCCTCTACGATGTAGACATTCCATCCCCGCAAATATACCTCTACCAAAAAGACCTGTTCCCACTAGCACTCGTCGAAGCAGAGGAAAAGAACGAGAAAATAGAGTGGACCCTGAGAGATTCCAGAGAAACAATAGACTACAAACTGCCCCCTCTTCGAAAGATCAGGCTAGAAATCAAGACTAGAAAGAACAAGAGAATTCGGACCTTCGATGATGAACTAGACTCCGTTAGAATCATAACAGATCGGGAACAAACTCTCGTTCTCGATTCGGGCAATGAAGAGGAAAAGCTCCTCAGCCTCGTTGAAACCTTCAACGAAATAGATCCGGACATTGTTGTTACAGAAGGTGGAGACTCGTTCATCTTCCCATACCTTGCGAGACGTGCATACAAAAACGGAATGCTCAACAGGCTAGTTCTGGGCCGGGACCCATCGCCTCTAAGAGTCTATGAGGTTCAAGGTCATTCCTACTTCTCCTACGGAAAAATTCTGTACAGAGAGACGGCCGCCCGACTACTGGGCAGGCTACACATTGACGACCACAACGCCTTCATAAGCGCTGACTGTGGACTTGAAGGGCTATTCGAAATCTCTCGGACGTGTATAATCCCGATTCAGCGAGCCAGCCGGGCGACTATAGGCACCAACATGACCAGCCTGCAATTCTACCATGCTGTGAAAGAAAACGTTCTCATCCCCTGGAACAAGAACCAGCCCGAAGAATGGAAAGACAGTAACGAACTAGTCATCGCCGACCGAGGAGGTTTCATCCACGAACCCGAGATTGGGATATATGATCAAGTGGGAGAGCTGGACTTTACCAGCCTCTACCCGACAATAATGCGGGACCAGAACCTGAGCGGAGAAACCGTCAAGTGCAAATGCTGTCCCAACTCGCTACGTCGGGTTCCAGAATTAGACTACAACATCTGCGACCGATGGCGAGGCATCGTCCCTCTATCTCTCGAAATTCTACTCGATAGAAGGTCGCGCTACAAGCAATTAAAGAAAGACGAAAAGGATGAACTCAAACGGCAGAAGTATGATGCACGTCAGTCAGCACTAAAATGGATCCTGGTTTGCTCCTTTCGGCTACCTTGGATTTAAGAACGCCCGGTTCGGAAAGATAGACGCGCACATTGCAACATGCGCCTTCTCCCGAATCTTCCTCCACCGTGCAATAGCCATAGCCCAAGCTAGAGGTTTCAAACTTGTGCACGGAATCGTTGATTCTATGTGGCTTACAAAACCCGATGCAACGGCTGCTGATTATGAGGAGCTATGCGCGGTGATCAAAAAGGATCTCGATCTTCCCTTGAGTTTTGAGGGCTTGTATAAGTGGATAGTTTTCCTCAATTCCAAAACGGGCCCGCAAGCGCCAGTCCTAAACAGGTATTACGGGATCTTTCAAGACCGGACTCTCAAGGTTCGGGGAATAGATGTTCGACGCCACGACACTCCTAAGATAGTTGAGAAATGCCAGACACAAATGCTTGGAATCCTCAAGGAAGCAGATAATTCACGGGAGTTTCAAGCCCTTATTCCCCAAGTTCTCAACACACTCAGAGAATATGCTTCAAAGCTACGAAGCGGCACGGTTCCTATCGAGGAGCTGATAATTACGAAGAATTTGAGCAAGATGCCTAACGAGTATACTCATCGCGTACCTCAAGCGATCGCGGCCCAGTGTCTTATCGACGAAGGAGGAACGGTTCATGCAGGACAGCAGGTAAGCTACGTTCTGACGATTGATACATCAACAATTCCTGAAAACCAAGCCTTGCCCCCTGAACTGGCGGACGACAGTACTGTCTACGATTCTGAAAGATACGTTGACCTACTCGTTTCGTCAACGGCGAACCTCTTGCTACCCTTCGGCTACGATGTCAAATCATTAACCGCAAGCCTAAGGTGACTCTTCGTTTATTGGGTCGAGCCGTTCCCCACGTATCAATCTAACCCATCTCAGGGAACTTTGCCGGACAGGATGGTTTCGAGCCTTGCAGTGTCAATGTTTCCTCCAGATACCACGCAGACAATCTTCCCCCTGCCAGCTTCGCCGGTGAGGGTGGCCGCGACCGATGCGGCACCGCCACCCTCGGCCACTATCCGGTTCCGTTCGACCAGTAGACGAATGGCCGAAGCGATCTCCTTCAGTGAGCAGACAATGCTCCCTTGAATCAATGGTCTTACCATGTCCCACATTTCAGGAAGAACACTCTTTCCACCGATGCCGTCTACGAAACTGGGAATCCGGTTTACTTCCATCGCCCGTCCGGAGCTAAACGATGCCGCAAGTGGAGCGGCAGTTTCCGGCTCGACCGCATAGACTCGCGTCCCGGGCTTTCTTTCATGAATTGCTGTAGCGATTCCAGCCGTCAGACCGCCGCCCCCGAAAGGGACCACAACTGAGTCCACCTCTGGAATGTCTTCAAGAATTTCCATGCCTATAGTTCCGTTTCCAGCGATCATTCTTGGGTCACTGAAGGGATGGATGAAAATCGATGCCTCCAATGGGCCATATCGATGGGTAGTAACCACCTTCCAGACCTCATCGAATGAGACTTGAACGATCTTGGCTCCAAACCGTCTGATTGCCTCCAGCTTCGTTTCAGGTGCATTATCCGGAACGACGGCAGAACAGGAGATCCCGTTTTGCTTTGCCTGCCATGCTAAGGCCTGTGCCATGTTCCCGGCACTACAAGTGTATACGCCGCGAGACTTCGCCGCCAGTCCCGCCAGAGCAATCGCATTGGAGGCTCCCCGGACTTTGAACGAGCCTGTAGGTTGCAAGTTTTCCAGCTTCAGGTAGATCTCCATGTCAGAGTCAATGTTCAATCTGACAATGGGGGTCCGCAACACTGATCCCCTGATTCTCCCACTAGCTTGTTCTATCTGAGTAATAGTAGTCGGCTCAAGGATGTGCTTGGTGGTCAACATATCCGCTCCAACTCTGTGACTATTGATTAGCCTCAACTCTTAAACCCCAACGTGCCACATCCAGAATTTGCGCACTATGAGAAAAGAACTTGTCAGAACGGGACCTTCACCATTGAACTTGCCGTTTTCGCCAGGAATAAAGTTTGGAGATCTGATCTTCGTTTCAGGTCAGGGACCAATCGATCAGAACGGCAAAGTAGTGCCCGGAGACGTCAAGTCCCAGACCAAGACAACTCTGGAAAACTTTCGAAGAGTACTAGTAGCAGCACAATCTGGCTTGGAATACGTGCTTCAGACTACAGTGTACCTTAGTGACCTAAGTGACTATTCTGAAATGAACGAGGCATACTCGACGTTCTTCCCAAACCCAAAGCCTGCGAGGGCCACGGTCCGAGCCGATCTTCTTTTCGGAATGAAGATAGAGATTCAGGGAATAGCATATGTTCCTCATTAGGACGAGTCGAGTTAACGGAATTCGTGAATCCCGCTAGATCTTCCTGGGTCCTGCTGACGGGTTCCCGGTTGAACCCTGCCTTTTGATACGAAGAACCACTAAGAAAACTATGGCAGCTTCTGCGATCGCCGCGACAATAGCGAGCTGACGTCCGTAATTAAAACTCGGCCCGCCTCCAGACGCGGCAGGTGAAGGACTCGGCCTAGAACCTGGACTCTGAGTCAGAAGTATTTTGCCTGCTTCTCGATTGTTGTCGAGCAAGTTTAGCTCCCCTTGAACTGGAGGAATAGCGACGAGTACCGTATATGTTCCAGGCGAAAATCCGGATGTGTTCCACATCAAACGACTCGCATAGATCCATGCGGGTGCCAGCTTCGGCACAGATAGATCAGCGACCAAGGTGGTGTTCGCATACCCTCGGAGTTCGAACGCCTCGGGTAGTGATCCATAATTTGCGACAGTCGTATTGATCACGACAATGCTGCCGACTGTAGCTGTCTGTTGGATTAGGGCTGAGACTATTGCTATGTCATGGACTATGGGAACGACTAGTAGTGACAGAATTGCTGATTTTTCGAGTCCTCCTCCGTTCGCTAGAATGGTGATGTTGAACTGACCCAGAGGAGTTTCGTCACTCGTTGAAATTGTCATAGTTGATGAGAACGAAGGCTTTGCTGATGCGGGAGCAAATAGAATCTCCGTGCCATCAGGCACTCCTTGAGCAGACACGGTTACAGGTGCCGAGACGCCTGAGATAGCGGCCACTGACAATTGAATTGAGCTGTTTGACCCTCGAATTTGGATGAGACTTCTTTGGCTCAGCGATAGGACAAAGTTGAGCGGACAATTGCCGCTGCGACTATGTCCTTCGGGAACGCTCCCTGATGGCCCGCACATGCTAATTGGTCGATTGCCATCAATGCTGCCGGACCTTAGCGTCGGAAGGATATGACTGTTCAGTTCTTGCTCAATCAATGCAGCATGATCAATGGCAAGGGACAGGGACGTAGCTAGTAGCACACATGCTAACAAGGATATCTTAAGCGAAAGCAACTCTTCACACGATCTACGGATGGAACGATGGAGGGGCTGGCCTTCTCAAGCTTTCGGAATGGTCCCAGCTAGCTCGTGACTTTTCCAAATTGAGGCTTGCCTTCAGCCTCCACACTTTTCGCTACTCGAACTCCTATTCGACTCATTTGTGATGAATGCTGTCCACAAATCTTATCTAGATTATTAACGCCCAGCGGTTCTTGAAAATGAAACTACAGACAATATCTGTCTCATCTGCCACTGCAGCTACGTTCATCGTTCTCTCGTTCCTCATGTCGGCTTCAGCGCTCCCAGTTCCGCAACTGTCCCTTGCGCCCCGGGTGCATGATGGTAGCTTCCAGAGTACGAACTGGAGCGGCTACGCAGTAACCGGAGCCTCTGGCTCGGTCAGCGACGCTAAAGGATCCTGGACGGTTCCAGCAATACAGGGAACATGCCCGGGTACTAACCAGTACTCGTCTTTCTGGGTAGGCATAGACGGATTTAGCTCAGGAACAGTAGAACAGACAGGCACAGATTCAGACTGCCAGAACGGCGCACCGACTTACTACGCTTGGTACGAGTTCTACCCACACCCCTCGTTCCTCATCAATGGACTCACGGTTAGACCTGGAGACCACATGACCGCCGAAGCCAGTTTCAACGGAAGATCGTTCACTGTGACCATTACAGACACGTCAACAGGCGTTTCCTTCAGCACATCAGCGAGAGTACGCTCTGCTCAGCGATCCTCAGCGGAATGGATTGCTGAAGCACCATCTTCCAGCGGAGGCATTCTACCCCTAGCTGACTTTGGAACAGTCTCATACTCGTCCTGCACCGCCACAGTGAATGGGACCCCGGGAACTATCGGATCGTTCGGCTCCTCGGTCCAAGTGATAACGATGGTTTCCAACTCCGGAGCCGTCAAAGCCCAGCCATCATCGCTATCCAGCAGCGGCGACAGTTTCTCAGTGACGTGGAAAAGCTCGGGTCCTTAACTGGACCCCTCTCCCTTTATTTATTCCGCCTAGATCACAGGTTCCAATCTCAAAAGCTCGGCCGGCGGCAAACTACAGAATTATATCGGCGTCCGCTCAACAGCTTGCACGAACACTATTGACCTTCTCAGCAGAGGTCGTAACGAGAGAAATCCCGGAAATCGTCGAATTCAACAAGTTGAAGAGTCGAACAGCAGAAGAAGCGCTAGCAGAACTCGTATGCGAACTCGGTATCGTCTATGTCACCGCACTAACCCGTCAGGGTTGCTCAGGATGCGAGACCCAGAAGCCCCTCTTCAGGACGCTCGCGGAAAGGATGAGCCAGGAAAACCCCGAGAAGATTCGCTTCCGAAGTTATCACGTAAACTACCAAGACGGCGACAAGCGTGAATCCTGGAAGAGTAAGCGAATATTCGGCCACGCCGGCTACCCGACCTACACCATCCACGTAAAGTCTCACGTGGGTCCTCTTGAGATCTATAGATCCGTTTATCCTCCGATGGAGGAACTGGAGAAACAGATCAAAGAATCCTTCGAACTTGCCGAGTTCTACAAAGTCGAGGCCGAAACTGCAGCCAGATCAAGAACTGACGACCTTTAAATTCGACTCAGACCAAAGAACCTGTCGAGAGATTCGGGGGCCATCAACTTCACACCAAAGAGCAGTTCAAAACCCGTTGGAAGAGAGAAAAAGGAGCAGCAGACAGTGGACCTCGCAAGACTACCTGGAAAAATTGGACCTGCTGTAGACTTTCTCAGAGAACATGTCAAGAGCCTCAACGGCCGCGTTTCGACCAAGGGAAACCAGATTCAAGTTGAAGGCCTCAAGCACAAAGAAGTCAAACTGCTCTTGCACAAGTTTCTACGCCACAACGGCCTCGACGATCACCGAGTACTGAGCCAATCTGGAACATTGGAAATCGTTCCTCCCCACCTAGCGACGCATACTAAACAGGACGCGGCGACTACGCCGCCTCCAGCCGCGGCAACTATGCCCTACCTCTTCCCTGGCGCGCCCGTTCCAGTGGCCCCCGACAAGAAACGTAGGAAGAAGTCCTAGTCGCCTTTCAACGGTTCGCCAGGCTTTAGCGGGCCAACAATTTCGACTACGTATCCTTCGGCATCGTGAAAGCTTGACATGCGATTGCCCCAGGGCCGGTTGGCCGGCTTCTCCTCGAACTTGACGCCCTTATGCTGCAAAGCCGAGTAGACCTCATCTACATCGTCCACTTCGAAGTGCAACTCGACCGTTTGGCGGTCCAGTCGGCTTCCTTTCCTTAGACGATGAAACGCCAGCCTTGATCCTTTGGTGTCGAACATGATGAAGTTAGCATTCTCTTCGGTTACGGGTAGTCCTAGAATTTCTTTGTAGAGATTCTTCTCTTCTTCGAACTTGACGGCCCAGAGAGTCATGTAGGAAAGGTTTCTCAGTCTCATCATCTCATATTCGGATTCTTCATACTCTTAGCTATTCTAGAAATGAAGCGGCCGGGGATAGAGATCGCGCAGAATCAGCCTAGATTCGGAATCTGGGCAGGCGATTTGAGATCGCGCAGTTTGCACGTTGACCTGCACGCTGAGCTACACGATGTCAAAAACCGGCTACCGGCTGATTCTGCGCCCTTTTTGGCAAGACTCGCCCGGTTCAGTTTCAACTGGCGAGACCCCTCGTCGAAAAATGTCAAAAGTAGTTGATCCCCGCGACGCAGAAGAGCTCTTTGGAGGGCCTCTACTCGGTAAAGTACAGGTCGGGTGGACCCGAAAAAAAGGCGAGTGAAATCGCGGTTGCGTGTGAGTTGTTTTTAGAAGGCGGGTCTGGTGTGGTGGTTCTCGTAGAGTATTTTGCGCTCGTAGACTCCCATGATCCAGTAGAGTCCAAGTACGAGGAATAGTCCGAGGATGAATATGATGATGTTAGCGTTGGCTCCTAGAGAGTTTATGACAGCTTGACGCGCGGAATCCGTGAACAGCGTCATCCACGTTAAAGATACGAGCAGGGCCGCTGGCAGGGTCAGTCGGAAGACCCGTAGCATCATGAGCTCTTTCTTGGGACTTGCCATTTCTAGTCGGAACCGCCGGTAATGGTCTAGGCATTTCATAGCGCTTTTGCAAGAATCTGCCTATGACTTCAGCACGTTCAAAGGCTAGATCGCGTCGCTATCCGTGGTTCCTCAGTCATGTTCATGGAAATAGGCTCTACTGCATTACGTAAAAATGGATAGATCGATGTTACAAAATAGACCAAAAAAGCACGAAAAACGTCTCTAAGGACAGAATCCTACTAGATCTTCGCAGTCGGGTCATGTTGGAAACTTACATATTCCGCGAACCACAACGCCACATTCGTGGCCGCCGTAACGTAGCTTGGTAGCGTACAGGCCTGAAAGGCCCCGTGAAAGCCTTGGCCAGTGGAGCCTGGAGGCCGGGTTCAAACCACCCCGACACGGTGTGAACGTCCCGGCGGCGGCCCCACAAACAAGACTTAACAAACAAACCGAGAAAGGACCCGGCGCGTGGGCCGGTAGTTCAGCCTGGTATACTGACACAATCAGGCCGAAGAACGTCCGGTTTGCAAGCAACGATCGAAGCCAAGTCACCGGAAGGTCGCGGGTTCAAATCCCGCCCGGTCCACCATGCAACACCCAGAGCGCTTTAGACTCGGTGACCGGCTAAATTCCAGTCGAGACTCGACAATCAGATTTTGAATTGTTATAATCCACAACCGAGCTTTGGAAATCTCGGACCCTTGCCAGGCAAAATCATAGACATAGAAGGAATAGATCAGTCTGGCAAAAGGACCCAGACACGACTCCTCGCCGAAGAGCTAAAGAGAGAAGGCGCGAAAGTCAGTACGATCAGCTACCCGATCTACAAGTCGCCTTCAGGCAGACAAATACAACGCTTCTTGCAAGGCAAGCAGAACTATCCGGCAACAGCACTCCACATGCTCTACTCTCTAAACAGATGGGAGAATCAAGAACTCATAGTCAAGCTGACAGAAACTGCAGATTTTGTAATCGCCGACAGATACTACCCATCAAATTTTGCCTACGGAGTCTCGAGAGGCCTAAGCCTGGGATGGCTTCAGGGATTGGACCGAGGGCTGCCTACGGCGAGCCTCGTCATTGTTCTCGACGTGCCCGTGCCCTCATCCTTCAGTCGAAAATCCACTGGGAGGGATGTTCACGAAAAAGACAGGCAGTTGCTGTTGAAGGTCAGACGGACCTATGGAAGGTTGGCAAAGAAATTGGAATGGAAAATGGTTGACGCCAACCGCCCCGTTGAAGAAGTGCACGAGGCCGTCTGGAGAATAGTCAGAGAACAGTTCAGGTTGGCCTCGTGAGAATCCAGATCAATAGCTAGGTAATGTCGACCGCCTCTAGTCCGATCTGACTGTAACGGTCGCGGGTCAATTCAACGTTGAGCTCCTGAATCATGAGCCTGATCAGCTCGTCAGGTTCAACTCTTCTGACGCCTTTCAAGTGATGGACCAAAATCTCGACTCTCCCAGGTTGGAAGACTAGCCGCAAGATGTAGTGATCTTCATGGACTCTGTGGCGTCTACCATCACTTACAGAGTAGTGAAGCTGAAAAACTAGGTCTAGCATTTTGAAGGGACCACGGTTTTCAATCCTGTTCATAACTCGCTCTTCTTCCCTAGAATCGAGAATGTCGAAGCTGTCTCCGTTACCTATTCCTAGCCGGAAGGTTAGTTGTCCGTTCAAGTAACCGTCCCGATCGGCCAGGGTTATTTCCCTAGACTTTGGATTGGCTCGAAGAGATGCTAGCGCAGAGACGAGAGCCTTCTGCAGAGATTCGGGATTGATGTCAAAGGAAAATGAGGCCCGCCCGTGCAGGATAGTCGGAAAGCTGTCTATGGTTCCCAGCGCCGGATCATACTGATGGGAGGTTGGCAACAGTCTGTACTCTCCGTCCTCTCGCTTCTAGCAACTATATTCCTTCCCGTAAGCCAAGACGGTGTCTTTGTTGGAACGTTCATATTGTCGACAACAATTTCTGGGCTATCCTTGCACCGGAAGAATGCTGCTCAACTCTGGAGAAAGTGTCTTTCATGTCAGAGAGAGCTCTTCTCCGAAGATCACTTCTGCACGACTTGCGGCCAGTGCCTAGATTGTTGCGAAGGAACCCATGCTGTTCACCAGCATCAGAAATCAGGGCACTAAAAGCGGATCTGGATCTCTGACTATGGAAATCTTTTAATGAAGAAGAACTGACCCGTTCTCGGGCTAGGATGCGTCTAGGACCACAGGGCCCTTTCAAGAGTTTGGTGAGATGGCTTGCAAAAGGCAAAACGGAAAGAGGAATACGAGGCCAGAATCAAGCAGGCCCTAGGCGTTCTGAACGAAGTCTCAAACGATAACACAACACCACGAAACATTCGTCGAGCAGCAAAAGACGCAATGGACGCTCTTCAAGCACAGTCAAACACCATAGGTGTGAGAGCATCAAACGCAATATCATTACTGGACGAGATCGGCCAGGACCCCAACATGCCACCTTACACGCGTGTAAAGCTCTGGAATGTTGCAAGCATCCTCGAAGCAGTAAAGGACTAGACTCCCGCGAAAGCTTCCCCTTTTTGGGACAACTATTTATCGCGAATAGCCCCAATCCTAATTCGGACCCTCTGCTTTGAAAGTCCCACGCATCCTCCCATACATAGTGGGCCTAATCGTACTCGCGTTCGCCCTAGCCTCTCTCTCACACGGGACTCCCGGAGGAAGCCTTCTCTTCCGGTCATATTGGTTGCTTTACTTGGTCTATCTTGGACCTGCGATAATTCTTGGCGCAATGGTTGCTCTGGTCATCTTAATTGGGCTAAACTATCGGGACATAGGAGCGGCAATCGGTTATGGGATGGCTAAGCGAAGACAAATGCGAAAGCGTGGTTCCCGCTACACACTCTTCGTCCAAATGTTCTTCTGGGCCCTGGCCATCGGAGTACTCATCGAAACCAAAGGTAGCATTTTCAACCCTACACAAGCAGCAAATGCTACCATTGCAAAAAGCATCACGGGAGAAGATGCGACGACTCCCAATCTATTCCAGACGGGCGGTATTCTCCCAGCGCTTTCCAATCTTGTCCAGAACTCGTGGTTTAGCCTAGCATTCCTCGGTCTACTTGTCGTCGGAGGAGTCGTTGTTATCCAAAGTGTCAGAGTCGCGCTGAAGGAAACGCATGACGTGACAATCCAAGAATTGCAGGGAAATCAAGAAGAGGGATTGCAAGCCGTTCAGGAAGCGATCAAGATAGTAGAGGACCCTACATCAGACCCGAGAGATCGGATAATTGCCTGCTACCAGCGCCTAATTACAACCGTATCTAGGCTCGGGGCTCCCGTCTCGTCTGACCTAACGGCACGGGAGCTTGACAGAGCGGTGCGGTCAACTTTCGCTCTCAAGGGACCAGCAACCACCAACCTAACCCAACTCTTCGAGGAGGCTCGCTATAGTCTTCATGAGATCGACGATGATGACGCAGACAAGGCGCACGAATATCTCGAATCCGTTGCAGAAGAACTCAAGATTCAACTCGAAGCTGTAACTTGAGCGCAGTAAGGCTACTCTTCTGGTCCGCGGTTGTGTACGCCCTTCTGCTGGTTCTTGTTAGAGGAGTTCTTCCCTCAGAATCGGCGCCTGCTATTTCCTTGACTGGGATTCCCCTTATCGTCATCGTTGTCATGATCGCCCGCGACCTCACTAGAAAGTCCACGAGCCCGACGGTTAGAAGAGCTTTCGCAACCACCGCAGGTTTCAGAGGGAATCCTGTACAGTTTCTAAGTGGTCAGTTCAGAGTGGCAGCGAACGCGAGCAATTCATACTTTGAAAATGTGGTCCGAGCTAGACTGAGGGAACTCTTGACTACCAAGGTTGCACTCGAAATAGGCATGGAGAACGAAACGGTGCGGCGAATCTTGCTAGACCCAAGGGACGGACCGCGGCTCCTTGAAGACGAGACTCTTTACCGCATGCTATATGGACCTACACCTCAAGGAGGGCTAGCAAGGCTAAACTTGATCGGCGATGCAATCGATCTGATTGGAGCCTGGAAGGGCTGAAGGTAAACGATGCGGGTCAGACCTGTCAGAAGATTATCGCCCAAGTAAAGAAAGTAATTGTTGGGAAGGATCCTGTCCTCGAAAAAGTGATGCTAGCCCTCCTCGCTAACTCGCACATTCTCTTTGAGGATTATCCAGGGCTAGCCAAAACACTCTTGGCGAGGAGCTTCGCGATGAGTATGGGATGCTATTTCTCTAGGATTCAGTTCACGCCGGACCTTCTTCCTGCCGACATCACGGGGACCTACGTCTACAACGTAAAGTCAGGAGATTTCGAGCTACGGAAGGGGCCAGTGTTCACCAACATTCTACTTGCAGACGAGATCAACAGAGCACCCCCTAAGACACAGGCTGCGCTCCTGGAGGCAATGCAAGAGAGACAGACGACACTTGACGGTAAGACACATTCGCTCCAAGACCCTTTCATAGTTATGGCTACTCAGAATCCGATCGAGTATGAAGGAGTCTATCCGCTTCCAGAAGCACAGCTAGACCGGTTCCTGGTAAGGCTCCAGCTCGGATATCCCACTCGAACTGACGAGGTAGAGATAATGCGACGTCGGATGGCTCGAGGTCAGGAAGATGTGATTCTAGACCCTGTTGCGGATTCGGATACCATTCTCGACCTGCAAAAGACTGTTGAGGGGATCCATGTAGATGACGATGTGTTGGGATATATTGCTGACATCGTCCAGGCAACTAGAGCGCAACGCCAGATTGAGATAGGCGCTAGCCCAAGAGGGTCTCTCGCGATTTTCAAGCTTAGCAGAGCGAGGGCAGTCTTTCATGGCAGAGACTATGTCATCCCGGATGACGTCAAAGAGGTCGCGGCCCCGGCGCTTGTTCACAGGCTAATCATGAAGGCAGAATCTTGGGTTAAGGGAACAAACCCGAACCAGGTCCTTGAAGATATTCTCAAGACGATTCCCGTGCCCAGAGTCAAGTCATAGAGTAGAGTCTTGTTCACTCCAAAGGCTATCCTCTACTTCCTAATGACTGCCGCCCTGCTTATTCTTGCACTACTTCTGAACGATCTGGAGATCGGAGTGCTCATACTCGGATTGGCTTCTCTCTTCTTCTTCTCCAACGTCTGGGGACTCCCTGAGAAGATAGACATCAAACTCGAGCGAGACATTATCCCTGACGAGACATTCGGCGACGAAGACATCCGAATAGAATCACGCCTCCGAAACCTGACCGGCGGAACTCTTGGAAACGTGGAGATTCAAGAAATCATCGATGACAGAATCATTCCCGAAAAAGGGGCAAACCACACATCTGCCTCAATAGGACCCTCTGTCGAGATACGCCTCATATTCGAGTTCCCTAGCCCTTCAAGAGCCAACTATGAGATCGGCCCCCTCTTGGCCAGAGTAAGAGATCCGTTCGGATTCTATCTAACTGAGAAGAAGCTTGGACCTGAAACTCTCGCTGTAATGCCAAGACCTGAGCGCATTAGAGGGGCTCAGCTCCGTCCTCGACATGTAGGACCGTGGCCAGGAGTCATCCCATCAAGAGTGTTGGGACTGGGGACAGAGTTCTACAGCATGCGCGGTTACATTCCAGGGGACGATCCTAAGAGAATCAACTGGAAAGCATCAGCACGCTACAATGAACTCATCGTTAATGAGACCGAGGCCGAAAGAGTCACGGATGTAATGATAGTCCTTGATACGGACGTTACCTTCTTTGGACCGACGGAGAGCGAACTTTTCGAGCGAGGAATCCAAGCCGCCTCGTCCATGACTCGTCTTTTGTTAAGACAAGGCAACCGTGTCGGACTTGTCCTCCAAGGAGGAGAAAGAGGATCTATACCGGCAGGCTTCGGAAAGAGACATGAGAGAAGAATACTCTACCTGCTGGCAGCGGCGAAGCCTGGAAGAGCATCGGTTTCAACCAGCTACGTCATGAATCTGCTGGCCCGACGAATGCTTCCCTCTCGATCGCAAATCGTGATAATCTCGCCGCTCCTGGATCCTGAAATAAGGGAAGGAGCGAAACAACTCACCATCGCTGGGTATAGCATGCTAGTCCTGTCACCCTCGCCTACACCCTCCGCATCATTCCAAGACCAGACCGAAGAAATAGCCTTCAAACTGATCATGCTGGAAAGATCCATTAGTCTTCTTGCGCTGGAGAGATCCTCAACTGTCGTTGACTGGCCGAGCGGTGTCCCGTTGTCATTCGTAATGTCGAAGGTGAGAAGCACACGTCGAATGGCGGCCGCTTAGATCTCATTCCTCGCATTGTCACACCATTTTTGAGGATCAACTATGTCTTTCTCGCTCTATGGATTACTCTGAACCTTCCTCCGTCCGCCCTTGGGCAGCAATCGATTCTAGTTATGGCAGTAATTGCAATCGCCGGGTCGGTAGGCATGTTGGTTGGAAACAGAACCGCGATCTTGGCAGCGTCTGGGGGCTTGCTGCTGCTGATTGTATGGGGCAAAATTGCCGCCGACATCTACGGGCTGTCTGAGCCGGACAGTGCTTTGCTTCTCTTCCAATTCATGTTGGTAATCTTTCTCATGGAAGCGTCGACAACCGCTTTGATATTAGATTCCAGCCTCAAGCAGTTGGAAGGAAAGAACGATGATCTCTCCTCGTCAGCAAGAGTTCGACTAATGGAATGGGCACGAGTCCAGCTCTTCAGTCTTGCGAAGTTGACCGTAGCTGCGTCTGGACTATCTCTCGGGCTCCTCATTCTCGGCAGTATTGTCAGTGTGTCTGTCAACCAGATAGCTTTCAGCGGAGTTCTGGTATTGGCAGCTGTTGTCGCGATTTTCATTCTCCTCACGTATAGACGTGAGCCTGAACTACGGAGAAGAACTGCGGATTAGTTTCTGCTCGCTCATAGTTCTTAAGACTCGAATGATTTCTTCCTCAATGCATTGTCCAACTATGAGATCGGACGTAGGTTGGAGTATCGGATCAGGGATCTGTTCAGAAGGAATGGATACTTTGTCGTCCGTGCTGCTCAGTCCAAACCAATAGATCTGGTCTGCTTACGAAACGGCCGTTCTGTTCTAGTCGAATGTAAGGCCGGAAGCTCTTTCCTTGGCAAAGAGAGGAAGAGAGAACTTTTGGATTTAGCTAGACAAACCGGCGCCGCTGTTGTACTGGCGAGACGGAGACGGCGAATAGTCGAATTGACTGACCTGGAGAGTGGTCGGTTATTGAAGCCTGAGAACCTATTGGAACTATGATTCTCTGTCGGATTCTCTTAGGTTACGAAGTTTTTCGAGCATTGACAACCAGCCGAAGACCAGGTTGCTGTAGACCGACATTTTCTCAGGATCCTTTTCAAGCTTCAGCAATGCGTTCGTCTCACTAATCTTTCCAACTATCGTTTGTTCAACTGTCTCCAATAGGACGCTCTGAGACACGCTGGCTTGGGGACCTGTCGCTCGGGCATATACGACCGGCTTGTTGCACTTCGCGCAGAAGATGTCGCCCTTGACCCTGAAGAGGGGGTTTCCGCATTCCGGACAGACGTCAGCCAGCATAGTCGCTCCTGATTTTAGAAGGTCGGCCATTCGTTTCACATCCTCAGACAATTTCCAGACTGCTCTCCGTCACGATCCTACCATCTAGGTGGCTGGGCGGTGTATAAATCACACGATAATCCGAGATGCGCGGTCATGGGTTAGAGTCGGAGCTGTAACAAAAATCCAGAGGGTTGGACTTACCCGACCTGGGCTAGGCAGCAACCCATTTTAAGACTTTTCCGGGAGTATCTTGCTAAGAACTTATTAGCGCGCTTGGCGAATTCCGGACCTTCTAGTGATCCAGATTTGCCAGAGAAGACGGCGACCCTACGGGTTGCAGACGCTCTCCAAAGAGATGTGGGCCGTGGAATAGCTCGAATCGACCCGAAGGTTGTCCAAGAACTAGGGCTCACTTCGGGCGATGTCGTCCAGATCATTGGAAAAAGAAAGACGAACGCGCTGTGCTGGCCAGCTCACGAGCAGGATTACGGAAAGGGCATTGTGCGTATAGATGGCTATCTCAGGAACAACGCAGGAGTCTCTATTGACGACAAGGTTACTATTCGGAAGATAGACGCGAAGATCGCCGAGCGTTTGACACTGGCTCCGACAGAGCCGCTCCGGATCGTTGGCGGCGAAGAGTATCTTAGCCAACTACTAGAGGGACGCGTTCTGTCGCGAGGAGACTACGTCCCGATCAATATCATGGGACGGACAGTCAACCTGGTTGTAACGAACACTAATCCTCCGGCGGAAGCTGTGATCGTTACCGAGGGAACCGAGGTTCTAGTCGGTGAACAGGTCAAGGAACCGATTCGCGCTATTCCCAAGATCAGCTATGAGGACATTGGCGGGCTCCGACCCGTCATCCAGAAGGTCCGGGAGATGATTGAGCTCCCGTTGAGACATCCGGAACTGTTTGAGAGACTCGGGGTTGAAGCGCCTAAAGGTGTCCTCCTTCACGGACCTCCAGGCACAGGAAAGACCTTGCTCGCTAGAGCGGTTGCGAGTGAGACGAACGCGAACTTTCTGAGCATTGGTGGGCCGGAGATCATGAGCAAGTATTACGGTGAGAGCGAGGAGAGGCTGCGTGACGTGTTCAAGGAGGCGCAGGAGAATGCTCCCTCAATCATCTTCATCGACGAGATTGATTCGATTGCACCGAAGAGAGAAGAGGTCACTGGAGAGGTGGAGAAGCGTGTTACGTCGCAGCTCTTGTCTCTGATGGATGGTCTCCAGTCACGAGGGAAGGTGGTGGTGATTGGGGCGACGAACCGTCCGAATGCGATTGATCCAGCGTTGCGTCGGCCGGGCCGGTTTGACCGGGAGATCGAGATTGGCGTGCCTGATCGTGATGGCCGGCTGGAGGTGTTGGAGATTCACACTCGAGGGATGCCGTTGGCGGAGGATGTTGATCTGAAGAAACTCGCGGACGTGACTCATGGCTTTGTGGGAGCTGATCTCGAGTCGCTGGCGAAGGAGGCGGCTATACGGGCACTGCGGAGGATTCTGCCCGAGATCAACCTTGAGGCACAGAGCATCCCGGGCGATATTTTGAACAAGATCATTGTGAAGATGGCGGATTTTCAGGACGCCCTGAAGGAGATAGAGCCTTCAGCGATGCGCGAGGTGTTGGTTGAGATTCCGGACGTGACATGGGATCAGGTCGGTGGTCTGGAGGACGTGAAAGAGGAGTTGCGTGAGGCGGTCGAATGGCCACTGAAGTATCCAGACTTGTTTGCACAGTTGAATGCGACTCCGCCGAAAGGCCTCCTCCTGTATGGTCCGCCTGGGACAGGTAAGACGTTGTTGGCGAAGGCGGTGGCTCACGAGAGCGAGTCTAACTTCATCAGCGTGAAGGGACCGGAGCTGTTGAACAAGTTCGTGGGAGAGTCTGAGAAAGCAGTCCGGGAAGTCTTCCGGAAGGCGCGCCAAGCCTCACCGTGTATCATATTCTTTGACGAGATTGACTCGGTTGCACCAACTCGCGGGAGTAGCATGGGTGATTCTCACGTGACCGAGAGGGTGATCAGCCAGTTCTTGACAGAGATGGATGGTCTCGAGGAGCTTCGGAACGTTATCATTATCGCGGCCACGAACAGACCTGACATTATTGACTCGGCTCTGTTGAGGCCGGGAAGGTTTGATCGGTTGTTGTTTGTTCCGCCTCCCGACTTGGAGGCGAGGAAGCAGATTTTCAAGATTCATACCCGTAAGACTCCCTTGGCAGATGATGTGAACTTGGACGAACTGGCGAGGAAGACTGACGGGTATACCGGTGCGGATATTGCGTCTCTAGCTAACACCGGTGTTATGTTGGCTTTGCGCGAGCATATTTCGAAAGCCAAGGATCCGGAGGATGCGAAGAAGCGTGCTAAGGGTCTGAAGGTGGCTAAACGTCACTTTGATGAGGCATTGCAGAAGATCAAGCCGATGTCGACTGAGGAGTTGAAGATGTATGAGCGGTTCTCGGAGCAGTTCTCCGATTCGGCACGGCCCAAGTTGCGGACGACTCCCGTGGCATGATGCACTAAAGGTAGATGGCTAGTAACATCTCTGAGAGATGAAGCTCAGAATCCTACGTTCTTAGTGGAAATGTGTATCGTAGGAAAAAAAGGAGTGGGGCTAGGTTCTAGCCCGCCCGATTGTGGCGTTTAGGAGAGGCCTACGGGCCTCTTCCGTGAGTATGCCTGTGCGGGACAGGAGGCGCGTGGGTTGTGCCAGAGTGTTCTGGATGTTTGTCTGTCCCGTCGGGACTGCTTTGAGCCAGTCTGGAATGACGATGGTGCGGATTAGTGCTTGTACGGTGACGTCTCTTGCTCTTGCCTCAGCGAGGAGTCTGTGGTAGTTGTCTTCTCCGAGTGACTGCATGAATTTGGGCATAGAAGGATATCCTATGCTTCCGTTGGAGATAAATGTTCGAATTTGAACAGGAAGGAAGGAACAATTCGTTGCCTGTTCAGCTAATTTGAACGAGTCGCGAAGGGTTTTTCTGGGATTTGATTACAGAATCAGGAGACATCTTTTCTATCTGGAAGTTTCGATCTCGGATTGCCTGAGCTCAGGTATCGAGACGTCTCGAAGAAAAATGCCGAAGGTCTTGTTCCTACCATCTGACGATTGCTTGAAGTCGCGGATCAAGGCTTGTTTTGTGAGGATTCATCCCAGGGTTGTTTGGGCTAGATTGAGAATGAGCGAGTGTCTAGTGCTGCTTGGCTGAGCCGGGAGCTTCTGTTGCCTGGTTGAGGTGTGTTGGGGTCTCGGGTTTCAGATAGCTATTTAGGGGTCTTCGGTGGTAGGACGTCTGCCGGACATCGTACTCGCGCTGTCGGAGGTGAATTGCTTGTCAGAAGAACCAAGGAAGACGGAGAGGGCTCCTGCCCCTGTGCGTAGAACTGATATTCCAGCGGACACTATACTGGTCGGTAAGAAGCCGATCATGGCTTATGCTACGGCTGTCATGATGCACTATAACACGGGTGCCAAGAAGCTGACCCTAAAGGCTCGTGGAAGAGCCATCAGCACTGCCGTTGATGTGGCTGAGGTGGTGAATAACCGCTTCTTCCAGGGCGGCTTGTCGAAGCATGTGAACTTGGGCACGGAGATTGTCGGTGATGGCCAGGATGCACGGAACGTCTCCACCATAGAGATAATACTTGAACGGTTGAAATAGAAATATCTCTGGGAGACCCACCTGGGACACAAACCCCCTTTTTCTAACACCTTCCTTAGCTCACGGGTCCGATGCGGAAAGGCGGCCGTTCTGGGTCGGCGGTACAGAGTTCTTCTTGAGTCTGTGGGAAGATTTGATGGGCCCCTGGGGGGTTGTTAAGAATGTTTTTTCTCTGCTGGAAAACGTATTTTTCCGTCTGTCTCGGACGTTGGAATACGTTCAGTGTCTGAGGGCGGTTTCGTATCCTTCGGTTAGCTGTTCCGTATGCTGCTAGGGTCTTCGACGACATCGTTTATTGGGAGGAACGGCTCTCGTCCTAGTGTCTTAGAATCATTGGGAAGTAGCGTCTCGTAGACTGGTCTTGACGCGTTTTCCGGGTCTTGCCGCGTCTACGAGACGTGACGCCCGATGAAAGGTGTGTTAGAGGAAATAGAGAATGGTGGAAGAGGATTCTGGAGGAGAGTCTGGTCGTAAGGAGTTGCTGGTGAACATTCGCAGGCTAACCATTGCGGTCCTAGACAATCTCGAGGAAGGGTCCAGGGACAAGACTCTCGACCAGGGGCAGAAGCGGCTGCTCAGCAGCACTGGTTCCAGACTGTTGCGGCTATGGAGGAGCACTCTGAAGGATGATGCGGTCAGCCAGGGAGCAGCTCAGGCTCGAAGGACCGCGCTTGAGTGCGAGGAGCCGAACGGGAGCGTAATGTCCTAGCATTGGCAGAGAATAACGATCGGGTAGAAGAAGACGCGGTCCGAACCCAGATCATAACAGAGCTACTCGAAAGCCTGGCAGAGTCTAGGAAAATCATGCTTGACCATGACAAGGATCTGAAGACACGGGAACGCTGGACCCAACTCCACATGAACACAAGCCAAATACTCAACACGGTCCTCCGCGACAGACAAATGAGAGACTGGGAGAAACGGCTCAAAGAGATCGAAGAATACAGACACATCAGACCAAGAATCTAGACAAGGAGAAGACACTTCTTGCGTAGCCATAGGGCTTGAAGGCTTTATCAGACTAGTTCAAAATTCTCCCGTGCTAGCGGGGGTTGCCAAGCCAGGTCAAAGGCGCGAGAACTCAACACTGCCAAGAATGGTTGAGGAACGCGAAGCTCAGGACCTCGTCCCGTAGGGGTTCGTGGGTTCAAATCCCACCCCCCGCACCATTTTTGTCAGCTAGCTGATTAGTGCTCCAAACCTCGTTTCGCGAACAACCGAAGAATAGTCTAGCCACCTTATAATGGGCAGCTGAGCCTAGGGGGTTGCAGTTATGCTTTTTGCGAGCTGGTCGTAGATTCTCAATCTTTCCAGCGCGATGTCAGCTCCGGTAACTTTGTGCTCGCTGAAGAATTTCTCGACCTCAGCTAGGCGACCGACGCCGACAATCGAGAAGTATTCTCGCAAGATGATCGAGAACTGGGCTGTTCCAGAGTACATCGCTTCTAATTTCGCCATGTTGTTCTTGAACCATTGCCAGATGGCAGTTTTCGCATCTGGGTTGGCTGTTGCGTAGAGGATCACGTTCCGGACGTCTTGCCGCTTTACCTTGCCACTCAACGCAAAGTCTAGCGTTTTTGCTACGAGTTCAGGATTCTTGAAGCTGGCTAAGCCTTCCAAGTATCTTAGTCGTTCTTCGTCCGTTGTGCTTTTTGTATATCTGCTGATTAGGCCATCATAATCGTTTGAAGATCTAGCGTATCCCATAACAACTGATCGTTTCATGTCGGGCTCTACATTGGCCAGGTCATTGAGCTTGGAACCGGCCTTCTTTGCATAGGCATCGTCTAGAAGAGTGAGGCGGGCGGCGATGATGCCATTGAGGGTGGTGCTGTTGTCGTCCTTCCTGTTCTCGAAGATTCTGAGGCCGGCGCTATGGAATTTGCGGGAAGTCTCGACTAGTTCTGAGGGTGCGATCTGGTATAGGAATGAGAGTTGGTCGGAGACTTCGACCGCGGGAAGATACTCCTCTTCGTTCTGATATTTCTCGACTAGTTTGATGTATTCTTTGAAAGAGGTCCGTCCGGACAGGAGAAAGGCTTTGGCGTCGCTGATCAATCCCCAACGGTCGAGCGGAGAGAGCCCATTCTTCCAGACAAGGTCTAGCAGTTCCTTTCCATTGTACTGGACGACGTAGAATCCTGTCTGGTCCACGTTTAGTTTGAGAGATCGTGGTGTTGTTGGGAGATTTACTTCGGCCTTTTTCTTGTCGAGCAATAACGATTGCGTCTTACCGTCAACGCTCATTGTGACCGGGATCGGCCAGGTCTGCTTGGAGGTCCCGCCGGTCAGAAGGAACCTCTCCTGTTCAAGCGTTAGTCTACCATCGACCAAGGAGGCTTTGATTACCGGGAAGCCTTCTTGGCTTATCCAGCCTTCCATGATTCGGCTTACATCCGCCCTGGATGCTTCTTCGAGGCTTGACCAGAGATCGTGACCCGAGGCGTTGCTGTAGCGGAATTTCTGCAAATACTGAGCGACCCCCTTCTTGAAATTCTCTGAGCCAATATAGGCCTCGATCATGCGAAGAATGCTTGCACCTTTCCCGTAGCTAATCTCGTCGAATAATTCCTCAATCTCTTCAGGGTCATGGACCTTCGCCATGATGGGATGGGTCTTGGTCAGAGCGTCGCGGCCCATCGCGCCTGATGTGGATGTTCGGACAAAATCTTGCCAGACCTTCCATTCTGGATAGGCTCGGTCAGTGGACTTGAAGTCCATGAAAGTGGCGAAGCTCTCGTTCAGCCAGAGATCGTCCCACCATTTCATTGTGACCAGATCTCCAAACCACATGTGAGCAATCTCATGGGCGATCACATGAGCTACGGATTTCCTCGCCCGGATGCTCGTGTCCTTGTCTACATGCAGGAGAATTTCTCGGTAGGTTATGGCTCCCCAGTTCTCCATCGCCCCGTAGGCAAATTCTGGGACGGCTACATTGTGGAGTTTGGGTAGCTGGAAGGGGATTCCGAAGTATGACTCGTAATAGTCTAAGACTTTTCGGGTAGCGTCGAATGAGAATTCTGTATTGATCTTGCCCGTCGGCCGGTCCGCGTAGGCCGCGTAGAGTTCAGTCGCGCCGTGCCGGTTCTTCTCCTGGACGAATTTTCCAACGCCCAAGTAGAGGAGGTATGTGGACATTTTCGGCGTCTTCTTGAAAGTGACAGTCTTCTTACTTCCCTGTTTTGTCTCGGATTCAATGGGCATGTTTGAGATGACGGAGAGATCAGCATTGGTTCGAACTCCAACCTTGAACACTGCCTTGTAGGCGGGGTGGTCCATGCAAGGGAAGACCCTGCGAGCTTGAACTGCTTCAAGGTGAGTACTAAGAATGTACCCGTCACCATAGCCTGCCTTGTAGAACCCGGTGAAGTTGTCGGAGACTTTACCATTGAACTCTATTTCCAAGGGTCCTGAGTGCTTGCCAGTCTGAATCACTAGGACTTTCCCGGAATGTTTGAACGGGACTTTGCTACCACCGGACTTTACGCTGCTAATCTGTAGGCCTACAGCGTCGAGGGATACGTCTCCGACGGATTCAAGATCTACTGTCACTTTGCCGCCATATTTGAGACCCGCGAAATCAACATCGAGGAGCAGGTCGTATTCTCTGACCTGTTGAACGTTCTTGTCGGGCTGAGTTGTGGCGAGCTGCAAGAGTACCCTATTTCCACTACGATTTGGTGGTACTTAAGAAAGAACCACCTGAGTGCCTAACGAGGATCGTGATTCTGACACCATCCTCCCAAGAGAGGCCTTTGACTCGTGAGTCCTGCAATCGAGCATAATCATCCCGAACAGTCCGGCGTAAAGACACGAGGTTTCCTTGGGAAATAAAGGAGACTTCTAATTGTTTTCGCCGAGAAGCCTCTCGTTTCCCATGTCCAACGAATAGTCCCCCTAACGGACAAGCAAAGGTATCACTGAGCATTCGTAGTAGCCGCGAAGTGGCTTAGCAGAGTTACTCGCTTTGAACAAGCGTCTGATACTCTTACTCCCTCTTGTCTTAGTCGTCTCGCTGTTTCCTTCACAGATGATCTTGAACGCTCACGCGTCCGGGTACACCGGGACTGGACTCGTCTGTATCACTTCACCTGCAACAGCTACGAACTGTTCCAACAGTGCACCCACTATTGGCCCGGTTACTGTTGGGTCGACCTTTACTGTTGGTGTCTTCATCAACAATTCTCAGCCTATGGGCGGTTTCGACATATACGTCGCTGTTAACGCCTCTTACCTGAATCCTACTAATGCTACTCTGGGACCGTTGATCACCAGTCCCTCGTTGACGAACATCTGTGTCAACGGTTTAGCCCAGACTGGCACGTGTACAACCGGAACAGCCAATGGTCCTGGTGTTGTTGAGGCCAGCACTGTTGAGAGTTCGGGGACTAACGAATGTAGTAATGCTCCTCCATGCTCTGGACTGGCCTTCAACATAACATACAAGGTTGTTGGCCCGACCGCCAGTACACCAATATTCTACCCTGCAGACGGAGCAGGATGCTCTCCCAGTAGCGTAGCCACACCAACAGATGTATGTGTTCTTGTAGCGGATGCACTGGGAAACACTCTCCCTGAGAATGTCCTAGGTGCGAGGGTCACCCAAGGCGTCACTGTAAACCCCACGAGCACTGCAGTATCATGTATTTCCCCAGTCACAGTGGGCAAGCCAACCACGTGCACTGCGACAGTCACGGACACGGCGACGACAGGTGCAACCAACCCCACTGGCCAAGTCACTTTCTCGACAAGCGGATCAGGCGGGTTCAACCCCTCCACGTGCACCCTCTCCTCAGTCGGGACAAACCAAGCCGCTTGCTTCACATCGTACACCCCCACATCCGTAGGTACTGGAACTCATAACATCGGAGCAAGCTACCCAGGAGACACGGTCCACACAGGCTCAGCTACCAATTCCTTTTCCTTGACCGTTTCACCTGCCAGTCCAACCGTCGGCACAACGGTTATCCTTGAAACCACTGGTGGTCCCGTCACCACGAACGTTCCGGTTGGAAGCTCGGTCCACGAGACTGCCGTCCTAATGGGAGGCTATCCGGCAACCGGCGTTAGTGGAGCAGTCACCTACACGCTGTACGCCAATGGCAACTGCGGAACACCTGGGACTGTCGGCTCAAGAGTTACTGTTGCTACGTCGAACAACGCGCCCAACTCTCCGTCTTTCATACTCTCTTCGCCTGGAAACTTCAGCTTCCAAGCGGTCTATAGCGGCGACTCCAGCAACGCTCCAGGAACGAGCAGCTGTCAACTCGTCATTGTCGGCGCAACGACTACCAGTACGGTCACTTGTTCACCTAGTCCAGCAGTCATGGGCACTTCAACCTCTTGCACCGTAACCGTCAAGGACACCTCGCCTAGCCCGACGACTCCATCAGGAATAGTGAGCTTCATAACCAACAGCACAGGTACCTTCACCAATACCAACAGCTGTACTCTGGCCGCAGGCACAACCACCGGGATCGCTTCTTGTACAATCACCTACACTCCTGTCGCTACAGGTCATCACTTCATAACCACCTCCTATGGTGGCGACTCGACTCATGCCACAAGCGCGAACACATCCAACATGCCCGTGGTGGTTCCTACGACTTCAGCTCCGCCTTCAACCATCTTAGGACTCTCCCCCGCCATATTCTACTCCGTCATTGGAGCCATCGTTGTAGTCGCTGCGCTTCTTGCGTTTCTCGTGCTACGAAGACGCGGCAAGACTCTTCAAAAATCGACGGCTGTTTCTACTACTCCTTAATGAGCGTTCAGGTTCGACCATCGTACAAATAGTTATCATCCTTGTACCAACCTGGGCTAAAGCTGCATGATCAAATTCAAGTGCAAGAATTTCCTCTTGAAGGAGTGCGAGTTCGAAGCCAAGGGCACACATTCAGTCGATGAAGTGATGAAGCTGGTCGAAGTTCACGCAGGAATGAGCATAGAACCCTCAGACTCTCGCCGGAGACGATTGAAAATATTCGGACCTCCTTAGAGAAACAGACAGGCCTCTAGAAAACTCTCTCTTGCACTTGCCAGCTCTATTGCGAGGCTGATCCCGAAGTACCTAGTTTTTGGTCCGACGCCTCACGAACAATCCGATCGATGCCACCACGATGGCCCCCGCAATTATTCCGCCGATGACGTAAGGTGTGTAATCTACTGATGGTGTCGTCGTGGCTGGGGGCCGTTGGAGGTCAGAACCAGTAACATTAACCAAACTGTTCATCGTTGGATGGAAGCCGCACTGGATCGGATAGAACCCGTGTTCGTAGAAGACATAGGAGAAGTTCTGTCCTGGGTTCAAGGGTCCGCTGCTGATAAGAGGCGTCCCTGTTTGCGTAGTGTTCGTCTGCGGCGAAGACGTAACAGTATGTTGGGTGTTTCCATTGTTCGTCCAAATCACTTCAGTTCCGGTGGTTACGTTGATCCGTAGTGGTCGGTAAGCAAAGTCAACGATAGTCGC
>VBAW01000085.1 GCA_005888635.1 Candidatus Bathyarchaeota archaeon
TCCACCCACAAGGCGGAAGCGTAACACGTAACGTGTCAGGCGAGAGCCTGTGTGGGAGCGCAGAAACGATACCCGTCCCGGTACCGTGTGACGATGATGGGATGTTCTCCCGGGCGTCCCGGATGGAGGGCTGGACGCGGGATGAAACGGGCTCCCATTGCGCTGTGAAAGGGGATGTAGACGCCTATGAGCTCCGCCTGAGGCGCGGGTTCCCCGATTAGACAGATGCTGCTCGGAACAGAAGGTGGGTTACGGCCGACACGCCACCCACAAAGTGTGAAGGAGTTTTTTTTGTTCGGCCATGCCCCCGGGGGGGAGAAAAAGATAACAGAAAAAAATAGTTAGCAGGAAAAGGGGAGATAAGATCTCGGGACAAGGATGCAGTCAGTAGAGAGAAGAAGGGAATCTGGAAAACTGGTTTCTGCGTCGCGAGACTAGTACGCATACCTATTTTTTTCGGATGAGTGATTGCTAGCTGTGTATTGACAGAGTCTCGTCAAGAACCCCTTTCGCGTCTCGCTGTCGTCCCGTAGATTTTGTCATTGAAATTGACCCTGAGGCTGTTTTCAAGGCGTTTTCCTTGGGACTCTCAGGGAGCCAACACGTTTTCTAGGCCAGCCCGACGATCCTTCCTATTGCTAGACATTGGCGTACCTGAAGCATTTCGTGGTGTGGTCATTTACCATTCCTACCGCCTGCATGAACGCGTAACAGATAGTCGGACCGACGAACCTGAAACCTCTCCCACGCAGCTCCTTGCTCAACGCGTCCGACTCTTTGGTTGTAGCAGGAATCTGGCTAAGCGAGCCGAACTTGTGTCTGATTGGTTTGCCGCCGACAAATCCCCAGATGTATCTATTGAAAGAACCGAATTCTTTCCTTGTTGTTAGGAACTGTTTTGCGTTCGTAATTGTCGCTTCGATCTTGAGACGGTTACGTATGATGCCGGCATCGCCAAGCAGACGTTGGACGTCTCTATTGTTGTAACGGGCAATTCTCGTAGGGTCAAAACCATGGAATGCTTTGCGGTAGTTTTCGCGCTTGTTTAGAACTGTTTGCCAGGTGAGTCCTGCTTGTGCACCTTCCAACGTGAGAAACTCGAACAGTCTCCTGTCATCGTGCACTGGGACTCCCCATTCTTTGTCGTGGTATTGAATCATTAGTGGATTGTTGCTGAGGCTGGCCCAGTCACATCTCCTTATGCGAGCTGCCTTCAATCCGCTTCACTCTCAATTACTTAGGGCTACAGGCAGGAGAGTCACATTTAATCAACCGGTCGCACGGATTGCTACCTATCTGAGGTTTGCTTGTTGGCTTCAACGGTTGAAGTTGCAAAGGAGGACAAGGCTGTTGAATGGTTGTTGGATAGCAAGAACCCCGCCGTTCGATACTGGACCCTCAAGGATCTTCTTGGCGAGCCTGACGAAGAAGATGAAGTGGTTCAGGCTCGGGAACGGATCGCGTCCTGGACCCCGGTAGCAGAGTATCTGAAGGAACAGCATTCAGACGGGTATTGGGGTTCCGGAGAGGACGTCTATTGGCCGAAGTGGACCGCCACGGTTTGGCCACTGATGCTGCTAGGAGAAATCGGGGTCCCGGGATCGCATCCTTCGATCAGAAAGGGCTGCGAATATTTCATGAAGATCATGAACGAACAGGATCGGTCGTGGCCTTCGCCCAAGTACGCGGATGATGACTTGCGAGGATGGCGTAGTGTCTGGGAACCATGTGTGACCGGTAACCTAGCGCGAACGTTGGTTGTGTATGGATATGGTGATGATCCGCGAGTTCATGAGATGTTTGACTGGCTGGTCAAGTACCAACTGCAGGATGGCGGGTGGAACTGTGAGACAGAGAAGGGGAGGGACGGAGAACCCGTTCATCATAGTTCTTTCATGTCGACAATCGAGCCCTTGTGGGCCTTCTCAGCACTTGACCGGCAAAAGTGGCCGAAGGGTGGACGGGAAGCGGTTGAGCGGGCGGCGGAGTTCATACTGATCCATCGATTGTACAAGAGCGACAAGACCGGGAAGGTGATCAAGCCGGAGTGGACCCAGCTCCATTTTCCAATGTTCTACTTCTACGATATTCTACATGGGTTGAGGGTCTTATCCAAACTGGGATATGCTAGGGATGAGAGAATGACTAATGCACGAGAGTTGTTATTGTCGAAGAGGCTGGCCGATGGAACGTGGCCTTTGGAGGCGTCGTATGTTCGAGCTCTGAGACGGAACTTTGTGAAAGACCCGGCAACAGGCAAGTGGGGCCAGGTCAGGGACGAGAAGCTTGATCCAGCTGACGTCTACACTAAAGGTGGAAGTGTTGCGGAGACTCCAGCGATCTACGCGAGCCTCGGCGAAGTAGGACGCTCTAACCCATGGATTACGCTGAACGCTCTTCGAGCATTGAAGGGCTAAGAATTAGTGTCATAGATGGCTGGGTCTCGGGAGAAGCCAGGGATGCAGAAGAGCAGGAGAATGTCGGAAGGGATTCGACCCCACATGCTAATCAGGATCATAGAAGACTCGAAAATCCCGCTTGAAGAAGAAGAGTCTAAGCTTCAGAAGATCAAAGGAAAAGTGGAACATGACGAACAACTCTCTCGAGAGGATGAAGTCTACCTCAACAGACCGGTTGTAAGGGCCAACGAGTGGCAGAAGGGATTGAAGAGCTCATCCGATACAGAGCCAGAGGACACCCTTCCTGGATGAGAAATGGAGAGATGGTGTCAAGAATGAGTTCAGAGGATGACGAAGCTAACGGTAGAGAGGACGAAGAGGAAGACGACGATGATGAACCAGACGAGGAGACTGACGACGAGTAGGAGGAACATGTTTCGCCAGAAGCGACAGTGGAAAACTTTCGAGCATGGTGGGCCAACCTAGAAAGCAAACGCTGAAAAATCGGAGCGAGGGTAAATCGAAGAAGACTGAGTCCTACTGACTCTGGGAAAGAGCTCGAATAGCTCCCGGAGATACGGTTGAGGGCTGTGGATGGAGCGCTGTCGATGCCTTGTCGGCGCTGTCAGCGAAACTGATCAGATATGTGACAAAGACAGCAAGCAGGAACCCATTCGTGAGATGAACTACTACAAGGGTATCTGATCCAAGAGATAGAGCGCCTAATCCAAGAACGCCCTGAACGACGAAGTCTACTATAGACGCGATTCCTACCCTAAACAGGGTTGACTTGGAACCATATTCTCTCGCAGCTAGAACAGTTGCGACTATGAGTACGGCGAAAGACAGGACTCCAAAGATCAGGTGATATATGACTGGGAAGCCCAAGATCGTAGCGCTGCCCCCGAGTATCACTTGTACGAACAGCATCATTCCTACAAGATTCGCAACTATCCGCACCGGTTTCAAGATGTTGCGAAGCATGCCTCTCTCTGATATCAGATTTTCCTATTTACGCAAAATGTTGCGGATATGGAAATCGCTTGGCGTATCAGAGTTAGAGGGTTGCAAACCGCTAGAGGTCAAAACGTTCTCGCACTTCTGCGACAACCACCGCCCCGAGGGCAAGAAACATCAGCCCTCCGTCAAGCATCAACATGACCACGAACAATGACGCGAGAATCGGAACAAACACGATTCCCATGCTAGCAAAGAACAAACCCAGACCCATGACGGCTAGGATAGTGCCGATTTTCTCTCGGAGCGTCTCCAACATTATTTTCTTCATCTCATATTTTGCTGGTCGAATATTTAGGTTGAAGGGTTTTAGCTAAATTCATGGCTGACGTTGAACCAGAGGACTCCCCGGAATAAGAGCGACTCTCTCAGGAGTGAAGCTGTACCTTCTTCCAAGGGGGACTGCCACTAGAAGTAGCAAGGTGGCAAAAATGCGGGACCTATGACAAGAGAGACTGAGAGTCCTAACCGTAATGTTGAACTGAAGATGCCTTGATGAAGAGACCATGCTGGACTCTAACAAGGTCCCTGTTTCCCAGTCAGCGTTATTGGTGATTGATGCACAAGACTCGTTCAAGGTTGGCCCTCGCTGGGAGCGACGTAGCAACCCTGCTTTTGAAAAGAATGTAGCCGCGCTGATCGAAGCCTACCGAGCCGCGCATTTGCCGGTCATTTTCTTCTTGCATACCGACAAGGATGAAGGGTTTGCAAGAGACAGCCCATCTTTCAAGCTGATGGACTTTCTCAAACCGCGAGCAGACGAGCCGGTGATGGTGAAGAACACACGAAACTGTTTCACAAGCACCACACTGCAACCGTATCTGATCGAGAAGGGCGTGAGACGCGTCAGCATCGCAGGCATACAGATGGAACAGTGCTGCGAGACAACCGCGAGGATCGCGGCCGACCTAGGCTACGCGGTAGACTTTGTGACCGAAGCAACAATGACTTTTCCAATCCCAAACTGGGACAAGCCGGGCGAAGAACTCGGAGTCGACGCAATACGTGAACGCACAGAGTACGCCCTACGACGGCGGTTCGCACGAATTACTACAGTCAACCAACTCGCAAAAGAACTCAAAGAGATCCAGCTCTGACCCTAGGTAAGGGTCCAGAAGCAGAAACGGTGAAGCCCTATCACCATCGGTTGAGAGTTTCCAGTCCTAGATTTCTAGCCAACCATTTCTTGTTTCCGTTCTTCGACTAGTTCGAGAAGACTCTGCCGTTTCAGCGAATCTGTGCGGTGATTCTTCAAGGTCGCGTTTGGATGCCATTTTTCGTGAATGAAAAGTAGCCTTCGAGTATAGGAAGCGTGTCTTGCCCCTTCTCGGTGAGGGTCCAGCCTACAAGCTTCGGACTTTCTTGAATAATGATGGGTGTGATGAGACCGCTCTCCTCAAGCTCGTTCAGCCTCATGATGAGGACGCGCGGCGTCAAACCTGGGAGACTGCGGAGAATCTGATTGAAACGGTCGATGTGTAGGACTCCTATGCTTTCAAGAATATGAACAGTCCATTTTCTTCCCAGGGTTGCCAGATCTATTCCGACCGGGCACTGTTTCGACCCTCGTGAGATCCTCTGCGTTTGTTTCGTATCTTCTGGGAACCCCATTTCTTGCACCTAGTATACTCTTGGTATCTTTCCCGTTCTTATATTGACTGCGCATTTCCGTAAGACATGAGCTCGACGGGTTCATCGTGGCCTGTGGTCGCGGGCACCTACAAGGTCGGAGATCCAAAGGCTCCCGTCGCCGTCTGTGCCCTCACATCTGAACGGTTGATGGACCCACTCGCAGGCCTTCCTGGAGTCGCCATCGCAGGCATGGTCTATACAGCCAATCTTGGAATTACGAGAATCATACTCAATGTGACAACAAACCCATCCATCCGTTTCCTTCTCATCTGTGGAAAAGAGTCGGCTCTCTTCCAACCGGGGCAGTCTTTGGTAGCGCTCGCCGAGAATGGAGTTGACGATGCAAAGCGGATCATCGGTGCGGCGGGCTACGACCCGGTTCTACCAACAATTGCTCCCGACCTAGTTGACCAGTTCCGTAAGCAGGTTGAGGTCCTCGATTGGACTGGCGAAGAGGATCTTCAAGCTCTCGAGGAGCGTGTCAAGAGTCTCTCTGCTCGTGACCCGGGACCATTCAAAACGGACAAGGCCACAACATCAAGAATAGCCGCTGGAGAGACCTTCACCAATATTCGGCCGGGGGGTCAGCGTGAGCCGCTGATATACGACCCGAAGGGATATTTCGTGATCAGCATCGATCCCGATCAGAAGGAGATCATCTTGCGGCACTATCTGCCTGATCACACGCCTGCTCATGAGATGCGTGGAAGAGGAGCAACTTCCATGCTGCTAGGTCTTCTCCGTGATGGCCTAATTACTCAGCTCAGCCACGCTGGCTACCTAGGCGAAGAACTGGCCAAAGCACAAACAGCCTTACAATTTGGTCTAAGGTACGATCAGGACAGACCCCTAACACTAGGCGAGTCCCCTGCAGCAGCAACAACTCTGCCACAGGTGATCGATTCAGAGAAACAGAGCACAACCCCACCTCAGGCGCCTCCAAAGCGGACATTCGTCGAAGTGTCTACTCTGAAACAGCTGGAGACCCTCGCGCCGAATACTGACGTAGACCTGTTTCTATCAGTCACGGATCTACCGAGAGAACACATCCTGGGCGGGATATTCGTCGAGCCTGATATGACGGGAGCTTCTAGGGTCCTCAGAGGAACATCGCAACGAATCGAGGTTGAATGGACTCTAGCGAGCCGTCTGGTCATGGGAGGCGCAGAAGACCTCGTGGTAGGCGCAATTCTTCGCGTGCTTGGTAAGTTCTACGAGAACAATCTAGTACACGGAGAGCAGATCATAATCCTAACACGGGTTGAGAAGCTAACGTGACAATATTGGAATAGAGGTGATAGCGTTAGTATGTCTGATGTTGTGATAAGGTCGACCGAGAATGGTCCCAATCTGGTAATAGTCGAGGGGAAGGTTGTTCAGGCTTGGTGCCGATGCGGCGGCTCCACCCTCATACCTTTCTGCGATGGCACGCACAAGAAGAACGCTTTCATAGCAAAAACACACGAAGTCAAGGTTCGCTAAAGCCAACATGCCATTAAAAGGCAGACATGGCCCGCGTTATATTACTGAAGCTTAGCTAGAGCCTGACGCATCAGGTTGAGCTGGCCTACACCAAACTCCAGTCCCTCAATTCGGCCTTGGTCTCCTTGACCACTGATCACTATCAACTTCAGATCTTTCTCGTTAGGTCCTCCAGGCCACCCAGTTTTCTGTACATCTATGAAATGGTCCACTGCGGCGTCTTAGGTGTGGAACTCAATGGCAACCAAGAATCTGGGCGGATTACGTCTTATCGTGGCCGTCGACGATGGCTGGTCGTCGCCTACGTCTTTGGACGTATCTTTCGCAATCTGTGTCAGAAGCTCCGCCAGATACGAGATGTCGAGCTAGTCTAACGCTGGGAGGAGGTCGCGAAACTTCTTCTCAGTCGGACCCGGATGCTCATAATCCCAGACTGTCAAGATCAGCGACCATGTCCGTTCCCAATTTCCTATCAGTCTCTCCCGACTTGCTCAATGAGCTCGACACTCCTCTGTGGGAACCTATGACCTACCTAGCCAATGAGCCGACTCATTTTCTTAATTGTACCAGACAGTTGAGAGCCTGGGTGAAGGGCGTCAATGAAAGATCGTAGTCCCCTCGGGCTAAACGGCCCTGAAGAACCGCAGGATATGGTTTGCGACTTTGAACTGTGAGGCATCGCTCTAATGTTGTTTGTGGGAACCGATGTCGGCGGGACATTCACAGACGTTGTGATCTTTGATGGAGAGTCGAGGAAGAGCCTTGAGGTTCTCAAAGTCCCGACGAATCCCAAACATCCAGAATCGGCAATCCTTGAAGCGCTAGAGCGGTATCAGAATAGAACGGGACAATTTGCGCTGATTTCTCATGCAACGACCATTGCGACCAACAACCTTCTCACGCAGACTGGGCTGGCAGAAACCGCTCTCATTACGAACGAGGGGTTCAGAGACGTCTTAGAGATCGGACGCCAGCGAAGACCCGAGATCTACAACCTCAACACAAAGAGACCAAGGCAGCTTGTCACGAGAAGAAACCGTTTCACTGTCAGGGGAAGAAGACTTGTCAACGGATCCAGTCTGGCATCGCTAGTGGAAGAAGATCTGCTAACGGTTTCTAAAACAATCATTGAAAGAGGAATAGAATCAGTCGCGATCTCATTTCTCAACTCCTACGTCAATCCGGCAGACGAGATAAAAGCTGAAAAAATTCTGAGACATTCAGGCTTCAAAGGACATATCGACCTGTCGAGCAGAATCGACCCTCAATACAAGGAATATGAGAGGACCAGCACAACTGTCGTCAACGCCTCACTCGCGCCCTCAGTATCGCAATACCTGCAGCGACTAAAGAGAAGGCTTGAACAGATCGGTATAGGATCTCCGGTCTATGTCATGAACTCTGACGGAACAGCCAGCACCACTGCCCAAGCCGCCAAACATCCAATCTCGATAATAGAATCCGGCCCCGCAGCAGGAGTCCTATCATCAAGAAATCTCGCAAAACATCTCAGACTAACAAGGGCCATTACGTTCGACATGGGTGGGACAACGGCCAAGGCCGGCACGATCATCAGCGGCAGGCCCGACCTAGCTTACGAGTTCGAAGCCGCTGGAAGAATCTATCACGGAAGATCAATCAAGGGCAGCGGCTACCCCGTAAGACAACCCTTCATCGACCTCGCAGAGGTAAGCGCCGGAGGCGGAACGATAGCGTGGATAGATGAGATCGGGAACCTCAGGGTGGGACCCGAGAGCGCGGGAGCCGACCCGGGACCTGCAGCATACGGCAATGGCGGCACACAAGCAACGGTAACAGACGCGAACATCATTGCAGGAAGAATCAACCCATCCAAACTATTGGGCGGACAGCTCAAGCTCCGCGATGATCTTGCGGTCAGAGCCGTGGGAAAGCTAAGCCGTAGGCTCGGAACCTCGATCGTGGAGACTGCAGATAGGATTCTCCGAATAGTCAACAGCAATATGAGCAAAGCACTCAGACTCGTAAGCGTCGAACGCGGCCGAGACCCAAGGGAGTACTCTCTAATCGCGTTCGGAGGCGCTGGACCTTTACACGCCTGCGATTTAGCAGAAGAACTCGAGGTCAAGAGAATAATCATACCCATGCACCCTGGTCTGTTTTCGGCGTTCGGCCTGCTCACCGCAGAAGTGTCCAGAAAATTCATTCAACCCGTAATCGGACAATCACCAATCAACGTCGAGCCAACTTTCAGACATCTCAGAGAACAAGCAAGAAAATCACTGAAAGAAGAAGGGTTCACAGGCTATCAGACAGTAGAACAGGTTGACCTGCGATACCAGGGTCAAGCCTACGAGATAACCCTGCCCTATGAGGAGAACGCTAACCTAGAACGATTGTTGGGTCGAGAGCACAAGAATCTTTACGGATACTCATCAAAAGATGCAGTTGAAGCAGTAAACGCCCGGATTCGAGCAATCATTCCCATACCCAAAGCTAAACTCGCGAAGAGCCAACTCAAATCCGGAAAGCCACCCGCTCCGGCCTCATCGAGGAAAATGTCGCTTCTAGGAAGCTGGCAGAAGGTCCCAGTCTACGACCGAGAAAAATTATTCCCGGGCGTACGCAGCGGAGGGCCTTGCATTATCGAAGAATACGACTCTACCACGGTAATCGGAAAGAATTGGAAGTGGAAAATCGACCCCTACCAAAACCTTGACCTAACTCTCCACACATCCGTGAAAGATTAGAAAAAGAAAAACGGACATTCCAGCCCGAATTCGAACGATGCGGTATGTCTAGTCTGTATCCGCAGCGTTCTCGTTAGCGTCATCTAGTTCAACGTGATCTAATGAATTGTCATCCGAGGTTTCATTATCATCATGCTCCTGATCTTGATGGTTCTGCTCATGCTGATCACTATCATGACTCGTGGTAGCGGTGTTGGAAGTTTCAGTTGCATGAAGAATGGCAACGGTGGGAAGTAGCACAGCGGCTGCAATCAATAGTATGACAACTATCTTCTTCGAGACTCTCCACCTACCAAAGGGTCACGCATCCTACCACTTACACTAATGCCCTAAGGATAACCCAACTGTTTTGAACACACCGTTCAAGAAAACTTATCGTAGTAAGGCCAAACAAAAACCCCGGAAACAGAATGGGGTTGGAGGGTTTAGAATGGGTTGAAGGTTACGAGTCCGATCTTGATTGACCAGCACTGGAAGAGCTGGATCTGTCGAAACTCCCCTGAGACCCAGAATGCGTCCGATGCCTTTGGCTGTGTGGCTGCCCAGAAAAAGTCGCCCTGTTCTCTCTACTTTCTTTCAGAATTCGCTGCGAATCGCAACCTGAATAATGGCGGCTTCAAGCCCCGGCCAGCGGCGTTAGCTGATGCCCCTGGACTCGACGGCGGTTGAGATCATTCGCAACTCTCTAGTCTATGCCAGCGAAGAGATGGGGATCGCCCTTCGGAACTCCGCCTATTCGCCAAATATCCGGGAACGAATGGACCACTCAGCCGCCATCTTCGACGATGAAGCTCGACTCCTAGCGCAAGCAGAACACATCCCCGTACATCTCGGCTCACTACCATGGGGACTTGCCAAGACCCTCGAGTATTGCGATCGAGAAGGCATCGATCTAGAAGAATTCTCGATGCTAATGGTGAACAACCCATACCTAGCTGGGACACATCTCAACGACGTAACCGTCATCCGACCAATCTACTCCTCTAACAGACTCGTCGCCTACACAACCAACAAGGCTCATCACGCAGATGTTGGCGGAAAAGTCCCGGGCAGCATCTCAATAGACGCTAAGAGCCTCTTCGAGGAAGGCGTCGTAATAGACCCGAGATATCTCACCCGGAAAAACAGGTTCGTCAGCAGTGCGGTAACCGCTCTCTCTTCCAAATCCCGAACTTCAAAGGAGAGGATGGGCGATCTCAAGGCTCAGACAGCGGCGAACATCACAGGCGAGAGGAGAGTCCTCGAACTTGTCAGCAAGCATGGGCGCAAGTTGTTCCGGCAGGCATGCGCAGAGTTGCTGAGAAAGACAGAGCAACTAATGAGGCTGAGGATTTCCACGATACCCTCCGGCACCTACCAAGCCCAGGACTATCTAGAAGATCCTGACGGACACGATATTCGACTCCAAGTCACACTCACAATCTCGAAGGAACGCTTGGAAGTGGACTACACGGGAACCGATAATCAAGTCTCGAATCCTCTCAATGCAGTTTACGGCGTAACCCTCTCAGGAGTATACTACGTTACCCGGACATTAACAGGAGACGACGTTCCTGCGAATCACGGAGCCTTCGCACCCATCACAATACACGCCCCCGAGGGCACAATCCTCAATCCGACATTTCCCCACCCTGTCGCAGGCGGGAATGTCGAGACAAGCCAGCGGAACGCGGACCTTCTCTTTCGCGCATTTTCGAAAGCAATCCCCAGCAAGGTCCCGGCCGACTCGGGCGGCTCGATGAACAACGTCATGATGGGCGGAACCTACAAGGGACGAGACTGGGCTTTCTACGAAACCATAGGCGTAGGCCTCGGCGCAAGAAACGACGCGGACGGCATAGACGGCATCCAGGCAAACATGACCAACACAATGAACACACCAATCGAAGAAATAGAACGATCATACCCACTTCTCATCAGACATTACGAGCTGAGACCGGACAGCTTCGGACCCGGGCGACACCGCGGAGGCACTGGAATTATCAGATCGTACCAGGCTCTAACCGACAATATCATCGTAACGGTTCTTGCGGACAGAGGAAGAAACAGGCCACTAGGGCTCTTCGGCGGAGGACCTGGTGCACGGACAGAGGTCAATCTCTACAAGACGGCGAGAGGAAGGACTCAGAAAATGAGAGTGCCAGTGAAGGTTACACTTGTTTTCCAGAAGGGAGACGTGATTCAAATCAGGACTGCCGGCGGAGGCGGATATGGGAAGCCAGAGAAACGGGAAGGGGCAAGAATCCAGGAGGATATTCAACAGGGAATCATTACTTCTCCCAACGTGAGACGGGCACCTTACTAGGGTATTTAGTGAGTCAAAGGGAATGAGTTGGCGTGAGAACCGATCCGAGCGACTTCGTTTTGTTCAGCTAGGAAGTGATGAACTTTGCTGCTTCAAAGCATTGAGTTTGACCTGAATAGACCTGTGATAACTATAGAATTGAACGGCGGGCTTATCTACAGCGTGACGGACATATTCTCTTCGGATATCCACGTGATCTGATGTCGGACAAGCGGTTTGTCCAACAGTCCGGTATCGACGCCTTCAACGGTAACGAACTAATAGTCAAAGGCGCACTGGAAAGCCAGGTCGGCCTCATGGCCGGCTACCCTGGGTCGCCAGTGGCAGAAATCTTCACGATTCTGGAGGAGAACGCGGATATTCTCCGCGAGGTTGGACTCTGGGGCGAAATGACCAACGACGAGTCCCAGGGCGCAGCCGCCCTCAACGGAGCGATGGATGTTGGCGTCAATGCGATAGCCGTCATGAAGAGCGTCGGACTGAACGTGGCGGCAGACCCAATCAACATAATCAACTACAGCGACAAGTACGGCTTGAGCGGAAAGAAGGGCGGAGCAGTCGTCGTCTGCGGCGACGATCCCCACGCCTCCAGTACTCAGGTGGCGGGTGACAGTCGCGCGTTGATGGAGCATCTCAAGATGCCCATCATCGAACCCAGCAATCCGCAAGAGATCAAGGACTGGATCGGAGAAGCCCTCCGACTCTCAGCCTACTCGAACCTAGTCGTTGGATACCTCATCACTACCTATC
>VBAW01000139.1 GCA_005888635.1 Candidatus Bathyarchaeota archaeon
GAGCAGTGGAGCGAGTTGGCTGGGGGTCGAGGCCACGTAGGTGGTGGGCGTTGGCACGCCTGCGAGCTGGAGGACTCGGGACTTGATGACTCTGTCACGCAGCGCCGCGGTTACGGGGTAGGGATTCACGATGACCGCGCCCTGCTCGTGCAGCGCTCCCGCCAGGCTGAGGGAAAGGCGGCTCATCTGCCTAAGAACGTACATATCATGCTGGACGCGGACCTGTGACAGGTCAACCGCGCGCTCAAGAGGGTGGATGACATCGACTTCCGCCCCGGCGTCCGCGAGGGCGCGCACTACGCTCGGCATGTAGCTCCTACTATGGCTCCCGTAGTGCGGTAGCAAGAATCCGATGCGCGGTCTTCTCATGACAGCGTCTCGCTCAGAATCTTGCCAAAACCCGCTTTGATAAACACAACTAGGACGTTTGTTCGGCGCTCGAATCCAAGAAGTCTTCTGAAAATTGAGGTGATTCTGCGAGCCGCGAATCGAGAAATGAGGATTCGTGAGTAAGCCGGAACCTGAGGAGATTGGGAAGTTCCACCCGAATTCGCTAGACCAGTCCTGTTCTTCTTCCCGCTGAATAGAGTCCCTCAATCATTCTCTTGAATTTATCTGAAGGGATGAATTCCCCGTGTGGACTGAACAAGCGAGACATCAAACTCGGGTCACCCAGCCAGCGAAGGTTCATGTAGACCCGGGCAGCCTCAAGTCTCTCCTCGAAGTCGTCGGGGGCTCCCTTAGGCCATCGCGACTCGCAGTACTCCCTTTCACACTTCTGCACCATCCGCCTCGGCCGCGAATGGGTCAGTGAGGCGAGATCAATTTCGCCTGCAGCGATGGCGGCGGACTGCCAGTCCACCGGTGAACAAATCCCATCCTGGTAGAGGGTATTGGGCGAGAAGTATTCGCCATGGATCACGGTCAGCGCCGCCCTCTCCAGTAGGATTGGGAGTAGCGTCCCAAACTCTTCGCAGACAGTAGGGAGCCAGGGAAACCGGGTCTGTAAATTGCTGAATAGTCGATTGGTACGTCGTGCCCATCCCATGTAGTACTTCCTGTCATATCTGTGGAGAAATTTCAACCCTGGGCTTAAGACGCGTTCCTCGTTGACGGCATGAAACTTTCCAATCCATATCGCTGCGCTGATCATCGCCTCAGGGTTACGAGACCAGTGTCCTCGGCTTCCTTCAAGGTATTCGATCACAAGCCATGGAACCCCTGTTATCTCGTCTCTATACACGCCGTAGAAGGTGGGTGTCGAAATCCGTAAAGGTTGGAGGATGTTACCATAGACTTTGGCCTCGTAGGAAATATCCCCTCTGTGACGGTAGAGGCTGTCAAACTCTCTAGTCCCGTACTTGACAAAGAGGCGTAGCCTGCTGCCTCTGCCATCAAGACTGCACGTCACGATTTCTGTCGGAAACGTGCTCCCTTCCGGGTTGGGCTTCCGATCCAATACCCTAACGTTTCTGTTGGCAGACACTTCGTGATGAAATACAGCTGAGAGCCCGGCAGTGAGTCTCTCTAGATCAGGGAATTCTTGGGTCGGCAAGTTTCGTCCTTCTATGAGCTCCTTCTCTTATTAGCGGATTAATGGCGGCCAGCTCTAGCGTCGGTTTTGATGCGTAGGGAACGTTGGCTCGCCCAGCATAAGCATAGGGTGTCCTGAATAGGGGGGACGAACGAGATGGGTCATCGCTTTACAGTTTGACGAATCCGTTGCCCTAGTCGCCTGGTCGCCCCGTTATCCACCTGGTGGCCGCGTATTCAGCATAGTTTGGCGAAATCGTGATAACTGATGAGCCTGATCGCTTGTTCCACCAGCACGCGGCGGATACGCGGATCGCACAGGGTGCGCAACTCTGCTTCGCGCTCGATGTGATAGCTAGTGGGGTGATTCGCATCTACATAACCTGGATGACAGCTCAATTCCGTGACACCGTCACCGATCTCCATCTTAATCATCATGGTGAGTTTCTCAGCGCTAATTTGTTCAAAGTGCGTCTGGCCAGCCCATTGACCGTAAAACTTCGAGAAGTATTGGACCGGCGAATGTTCGCGCAACGGCAGCCCATGTTTCCTCGCCAATTCGAGAAGATGCGGCAAGGCCCGTGGGTCACGATGAT